>CAZBQD010000090.1:0-1948 GCA_964493995.1 uncultured Francisella sp. | reverse complement strand
GTTACCATCTTAAATCAGATCGGTAATTTGTTCAAAAACTGGGGTCCACTATAGTTAAAAAATGAGGATCACACAGAGGGTTAATGTCTAGAAAAACATCATGTAACGCATGACAGCTCGCCGCCATCACCTCTTCCGCTAAAAACTGAGTGCGCTCAATATCTTGGGCAATCACTTCTCGTAGAAACAATTGTCGAAAAACGAAATCTTCGGATAACTGCAGGCATAACAGCTCAATAAAAGCCTGCAAACGCTGTTCAGCGGGGTATGGTTGCTGCAAACAGGCCATTAACTGATGACTATGTGCTTCAAAAACAAACCCTAAAATTGCCTTGTATAAGGCTTTTTTGTCGGCAAAATGATTGTACAGCGATGGCGCTTTAATGCCGCAAGCAGAGGCAATATCACGCATCGTCAGGGCATCAAACCCCTTGACCGCAAAGAGTGCCGCTGAGGTAGATAGAATGGTGTGTTGGGTACTAACGATGATGGTTTACTCGCATTTTTAGCTCTATTGACCTACTAGTCGGTGTGATGACAACAGATAACAAGATCTTTCGAAGCTCACAATGGTTACATTTTACACCCAAGACACAAACCCTTCATCACTTATCATCTCTGGATGATGAAAGAAGCTCACCCAACCAATAGCCAATAAAACATTCAAATAATTATTAAATTGTTATTGACCAACATTCAAAACAATGCTTTAATGAATGCATCAACTTAACAGAAGGTCTCATCATGTTTTTCATTCAACATCGTACCTCTTTCTCTTCTCTGTCTTATTTGTTCGGTTGTGCGGGTAAAAGTGCTGCCGTCGCTGTCGATGTCTTACCTGAAGATGTCGATACTTTTCTACAAATGGCTGAAGAAAGAGGCGTTAACATTCTTTATGTTATCGACACCCACTTACACGCCGATCACTATTCAGGTGGTCGTGAACTGGCAGAAAAAACAGGCGCGAAATACTGTCTGCATGAAAGTGCGAAAACCGAGTTTGCCTATCATGCCTTATCGCACGGACAACACCTAACCGCTGGCAATGTCGGCGTCGAAATCATTCACACACCAGGGCATACCGAGGACGATATTTCCTTATTAGTGACGGACAACAGCCGTTGCCACGAGCCTTGGTTTGTCTTAACAGGTCACACCCTTTTTCCAGGTGCCGTTGGACGCCCTGACTTGCACGGTCGTGAGCGTGAAATGGCAGGTAAGTTATACGATTCAATTTATGGTCGCTTATTGTCCTTGCCCGATCATTTAGAAATTTATGCGGGCGCCATGGCGGGTAGTGTCTGTGGTGGTGGCATCAGTGCAAAACCGGCTTCTACTATTGGCTTTGAAAAACGCCATAACCCTAGCCTCATCCGCAATAAAGATCAGTTTATTGATAATGTCACCTCGATTGCGCTCGCTGTTCCTGAAGGCATTAAAGACTTCTACCACTTTAATATTGGTCAAAGCGCATGATTGCGCACGGCATTCGTCATAACCGTGGGCAGTTTGGTTTACAACTGCTGATGGTTTTTTTGGTGGGGCTAACCATCGGTATGACTCGTACCGTACTTCCCGGCTTAGCTGAAAGTGAGTTTGGTTTAGGTAACGATCAGTTCTTCCTACTCACTACCTTTGTCGTCGTGTTCGGCTTGGTTAAAGCGATCATGAACCTCTTTGCTGGTAAGCTCAGCGATCGCTATGGTCGTAAGCAGATATTACTCTGGGGATGGTTAGTTGCTTTACCGATTCCCTTATTGCTTTTCGCCGCACACAACTGGTGGTGGGTGGTAGCAGCAACGGTATTGCTTGGCTTTAATCAGGGCTTGGCATGGTCGATGGCGCTCCACAGCAAACTCGATTTAGCGCACAGCCATCAAAAAGGATTGGTCAATGGCTTAAATGAATTTTCTGGCTATGCCGCTGTTGGTTTAGCGGGTCTGTTAAC
>CAZBQD010000089.1:0-2110 GCA_964493995.1 uncultured Francisella sp. | reverse complement strand
GCACTATGGTCATAACTCGAGCAAAGTGTATCGAGCAAAGCTTGATCGACTTCTGCTTCAATGCAGGTGGTTTCGCCATTAATGTGCAATAAGCGCGGTGTTTGCGTGGTGTCTTGTGCCCAACGGCTCATCAGGTCGGCGGATAAACCTTCACCTTGTTTAATGCGACGAGTGAAACGATCAATCGGTAGGTTGCGTTCAGGAGGTAAGCTGAGCAATGAACCTTGATGACCTTGCGGTTCAGTGACAAATTGACCAAACCAACGGTGGAAGGTGGCATCATCAGCCAATAGAGCGGCCAGTGTTGCGCGAGCTTGTTGTGTTGCTTCGTGACTAATATCGCTTGGATGGTGAATATTGTGCCAGCTAGGATCTTTGAACCATTGTGCGGGGATTGATTCACGGGCGGCAAAGTCGGCGAAGTGTTCCAACATTTCGCGTGCTGCTAAAGAACGATAACCCACTGACCAAGTCATACAGTCGTCTGATCGGCTAATGCCCCAGTGTCCGACTTTAGCCGGCAGATAAAGCATATCGCCAGCTTCTAAAAAGTGGGTTTCTTCTACGGGGAACTTGTCCATTAAGCGCAAGGGCATATTGGGCAGGTAATTATCCAAAGTACAATATTGCGTGGTCAGGCGCCATTCACGGATACCTTTGCCTTGAATGAGGAAGACATCATAATGGTCATAGTGGGGGCCAACTCCACCTTCAGTGGGCGCGTAAGAAACCATAACATCGTCTAGTCGCCAGCGTGGAATAGCATCAAAGGCCGATAAGAGCTCGGCGGCTTCGGGTAACCAGTGATTGACACCCTGAACTAACAGTGTCCAATGGGTGGCAGGCGTACTGGTAAAGTCATCTTCAATAAATGGGCCGCGCTTGAGTTCCCAAGGAGTTTGACCGTCTTTTTCAATCACAATGCGGCTTTCGACATCTTCTTCCATGGCGAGTCCGGCTAAATCTTCCGGTGTTAAGAAGGTTAGCGCATCGGCTGACAAGGCATTTTTAATGACTATGGGTTTCTTTTGCCAGTAGTTGGTAAGGAAGTCGTGCCAATCAAAATTCTGTAATGTCATGTTGTTGTTTTCCTGTTACGGTTTTTTTAGGGCGTAAGCCAAGTTAGTGAGGATTCATTAATGGCGGCGAGATCATAAGCCGTCGCCATCAGGGCAGGTTGAATGTGGGTGGTTATCAGGTAGCCTTTTCGTGCTAAAACCACAGACAAAGCGGGCGAGTTGGGGTTGGCTTGCCAGCTGGCGAGTTGTTGCTCGACTTGTGTGTTATTGCGTACACGCCAATCGGATAAGGCAATCAACTCATCACCGACTTGCCAGCCAGCTGACTGTGCGGGCGAATCAAGGGTAACTTGTTTAACGACGAGTGTGCCTTGTTCTTCTGCAAGTTTGATGCCTAAGGATGGTTGTAACTTGGCAGATAACACCAATCCGATGGTCGGTAAAGCCAAAGCCAGTTGTGCGGCTAATTGCGGATTAGGTTGCTCGACGTGTTGTGCAAGCCACAGCGCCCAATTGACATGAGGACAAAGCGACGTTAAATCATCTTTTAGTTTAATGGGGTTGAGTGTTTGCTTAGGATTATGTTGCCAATCTTGCCACCAGCGATGGAGCAAGACATCTAAATGGACACCCTGTTGATGCAATTCGGCTAAAAGTAGCAGACTCGTTGCCATGCCGCGTGTGTAGTAGCTGACTTGACTGTTGGCGGAATTTTCATTGGGTTGATAAAACTTAATCCAGGCTTCACGACTAGCATCGGCTAAAGATTGCTGAGCTGCCCCAACGGTCGTTAGGGTTCGGGTTAGGCTATCGCTCCAGCGTGTTAGGAGTTCTGCAGGCTTGATGCGTTCGCTGCGTAACAGCATCCAATCATCATATAGGCTCGTAAAACCCTCGAAAATCCAAAGTAACGGCGTGATGACGGCATCGTCTAGCTTTGGATGTATCAACCCTTCGGGTTTGATGCGTTTTACCAGCCAGACATGAAAATATTCGTGCGCGCACAAGCCTAAAAAGTCTTCATAGGCTTTACTCGTTTTTTGATGCAAACGCGGCAAGCTGGCACGAGAGGTCATTAAAGCGGTACTGTT
>CAZBQD010000088.1:0-2217 GCA_964493995.1 uncultured Francisella sp. | reverse complement strand
GGCGATGCTAAGCGTCTGATTACGCCATGTGCCAGTTGTCACGGTGTGAAAGGCGAGGGCGGTATTAATGAAACGCCTGCTCTAGCTGGGCAAGAAGTGCTGCATTTTGAACGCACCATGCAGGCCTATAAACAAGCAACGCGTGCCAGTGATAGTTACGGCATGATGCGCATGATTGCTAGTAACTTGACTGATGCGGAAATTAAAGCGCTCGCCGCCTATTACGCCGACTTACCAGCAAAAAAAGGCAAATAGGCTAGGATTATTCTCACTTGGATCAACCCTGTCACGGCGGCAGGGTTTTTTATTGCGGCAGTCGAATGACAATATCACTAACAGGCACAACAGAGCAGGTTAAAATATCGGTTTCTGCCAGTGCCAAGATGGGTTGATTGCGCCAATCGACTTGACCGCTAACCAGTGTGGCTCGACAAGCCGCGCAAATCCCCGCACGACAACTGTAATTAACATCGACACCGGCTTCTTCTAACGCTTCTAGTAGACTGCTTTGACCTTGCCAGGTTAGGCTGCCTAAGCCTTCTACAGTAATTTGGATAGTGCTACTCATAAACTTTCCTTATTCTTGCGCGTAAATTAGGCTTATTATACGGAATGAAAAGGGTCATGTTAAAATGCTTGTCGTTGAAATATGAAATAGGATCACCATCATGAAAGCCTTATGGTCAATTCCCTTGTCTGCCTTAGCTCTTTCCTCGGCGGCTTGGGCTGCTCCCGTTAAGCCACAGAAAATCAGCGAAGCGCTGGTTTATACCTTGCCGGGCAAAACCTATGAGCAGGTGCGCGAAGATCTGACAGCCGCGATTGAAGAGCGGGGCATGGTCATCAGTGCGGTTTCGCACGTTAAAGATATGATTGACCGTACCACTACCGACTTAGGTTACAAGCAGGGCATTTACGCCACGGGCGGTGAAACGGTTCTATTCTGTAAAGCCGATTTATCGCAAGCGATGATGCGCGATAATGTGCATAACATTGCGCTTTGTCCCTATGGTATCTCGGTTTACACCTTAGCTGCGGAGCCAAATAAAGTCTTTGTCAGTTACCGAATTCCCCCTAAGCTGAAAGTTTATCAACCCATTCATCGCTTACTCGATGATATCGTACAAAGTGTAGCGGAGTAAAATAGATGTCTTTAGAACAAGCGATTACGCAACGTTTAAATGAAGCCTTAGCGCCCGATTTTATCGAAGTGGATAATGAAAGCCATTTGCATAGCAGTGGCAAGGGTGGTAATTCTCATTTCAAGATAACACTGGTGAGCGAGGCTTTCAACGGGTTAAACCTTGTCGCGCGTCATCGCCAAGTACAGCAAGCGGTTGCACCTGTCACCAGTGGAATCGTACATGCCTTGGGTATTCACACCTACACGCCCAGTGAATGGCAAGAACGGGGTTATGAAATACCTGAAAGTCCAACCTGTGCGGGGGCGCATTAACGAAAAGGGGCTGAAGAGACGGTGTGACAACGACCCCGAGCGTTGTTGCATTTTCTAGACAGCGCTCCTCTCGTTTTCACACACTCTCTAACCTCGCCTATCTTTAAACTAACTGTGATTTCTTTTGCTAATTGCAACTAATTATCCCTGTTTTCGATGTTTTTGTGGGCGTTAATTGCAACTATTTGGTTCGGTAAGCTATTTTGTGGTCGATATTTGCAACATCTTTACCATTAAAAGTGTTGAGCAAGAAACTAGCCAAACATTCGGCTTTTCATTTGGCGTAAAAACAGCAAGAACTTTTCGTCGAATGATTCTTGCTGACCATGTTCCATGACGATCATAAAATATTTCAGAAACTCTGTGGAGTCCGCAAAAAAATTTGGGTATGCATCTTTAATTCCTCCGATAGAGGTTGTGGACACTAGGGCAACTACCATATCATCCTTGCCGATATAAGCCGTTTCAGCGTCAGTATAAGCTTTATTGGCGAGAGATGAGTCTGTGAAAAAGCTACTCCTGACCTGTCTTGCACTAGTATTAACCTCAACTAAAACATAACCTTCAAGATGCTGTTCATTAAGATGTTTTTCCATGATTTTTAATGAATTATAGTAAGCCTCAAGTTTGCGAATAACACCTAGGTTTGTAGCAATCCGTTTAGTTCTTTTAACCAAAGCAATTGATTTAGGTTTTGAATTAACGTGTTGGAGTGTCAACCCTTTTTCGTACAAGGAATCTGGTTTTTATCTAAAAGCTTT
>CAZBQD010000087.1:0-2563 GCA_964493995.1 uncultured Francisella sp. | reverse complement strand
CCGTGGTATCAACGTAGATACGATCTACCTCACCAGCAATGGTCACATCGCCCACCTGCTGATGACGCGACATATCCAGTACCTTATCCAGATAGTGTGTGTGGTCTAAACCCGTTACACCTACTTTATCAACATCACCAATGGCAAAATAAGTGTGCAAGGCTTCGCTGATGCTAAACTCACTTGAACCCGTGTTATCGGTTGTTAAGGCAATGTGCAACGACTGACCCAAAGTTACTGTCAACGACAAGTTAAAAGCATGATGCCACAAGGCACGCGAGGCTTCATCGTCACTGGTGGTAAGGCGTAGCCAAGGACCGGTTTCATTCACGCCCGTGGCCGCCACCGACCATAACTTGGTGCGCACAAAACCATGCGCTGGCTTGCCAACCTCTCCCGCTCCAAACCAAGGCCAACAGACAGGAACGCCACCGCGCACGCCTTTACCGGTTTGATAAACAGCGGCATCACTCACCCAAATAACAGGCGTTGACTCACCCGTTGGCGTCCATTCCAGCACCTGAGCGCCTTGCAAAGCGACTCGAACCTTACCCGCATCAGAGCTTAATTCAGCAATTTGTAATTCACCTTGCTCAACAAAGCAAAGGTGATTTTCTAGCGCAAAACGTTGCATCAATTGACTGGTCGTCGTCATGAACCTAATCCTTATGTTGTTCATTAATAAATATAATCGATTGAACTCGTCTAGGGTTGCTGTTCCTTTTCTACTGGCACTATGTCATGTTTGAGATAGTGGGTGTAGACAATCAGACCAAAGAACAATGCCGAAACTACCCCTAACACTAACAATACCCAGGCTTCTTCTGGAGTAGTTTCCAATAAAATCAACTTGCGTAGCAATACCACAAAACCCACTTCCAAGAAAGTCAGCGCATAGGTAAAGCTGTCATTGATAAATAGAGTACGCACCACAGCCAAGATAATGAGCACGAACAGCGCATCGTTAAATAACATCTGCAAGGTTTCAAAGGCTAAAGCACCTTCCATCCATACGGCTGTCACCAACTTGGTCGCCAAGGAAGCCATAGCGACCACTAATAGCAGCGCCATTAATGCAATAAAAAACAGACGTAGCGCCGTCACGAAACGATCGCCCAAATCTAACCAAGTTTGAAAACGCTGCATTAGGAATAACCTCACTGTTGATGTTGATAGTAACTGCGATACCATTCGACAAAGCGACGCACACCTTCTTCTACTGGCGTGGCAGGTTTGTAACCGACATCTTTGACTAAATTATCAACACTGGCGTAGGTATCCGGCACATCACCCGGCTGCAGTGGCAATAAATTCAGCTCTGCTTTTTTGCCCAAGCAATCTTCTAGCACTTCAATATAGCGCATCAATTTCACTGGCTGATTATTACCAATGTTGTAAACGCGCCAAGGCACTTTGCTGGTCGCTGGATCGGGGTTCATGCCATCCCAGTGCGGATTCGGTTGCGCATTATGATCCATTGCTGCCACAACACCGTTGGCAATGTCGTCCACAAAGGTGAAATCACGCGTATGATTGCCGTGATTGAACACATTAATCGGTTTGCCTTCGATAATGTTCTTGGCAAATAAGAACAGCGCCATATCAGGGCGTCCCCAAGGACCATAAACGGTAAAGAAGCGCAAACCCGTGGTTGGCATACCGAAAATATTGGAATAGCTGTGCGCCATTAACTCGTTGGCTTTTTTCGTTGCCGCATACAGCGTTAAGGGATGATTAGCGCTGTTATGTTCAGAGAAAGGCATCGCCTCGTTGGCACCATAAATAGAACTGGTACTGGCATAAACCAAGTGCTGCACGTTATGGTGACGACAGCCTTCTAAAACATGCAAAAAGCCAGTAATGTTACTGTCCACATACACATGCGGATTTTCAATCGAATAACGCACACCTGCTTGTGCCGCAAGGTGAACGACTTTGTCGAACTGCTCTTTGGCAAACAAAGCTTCCATCGCAGCTCGGTCGGCCAAGTCAATTTTGGCGATGCTGAAATTCGGTTTCGCCTCTAAACGAGCTAGGCGTGCCAGCTTCAAATTCACGTCATAATAATCATTCAGATTATCTAAGCCGACCACGGTATCGCCGCGATCGAGCAAAATATGCGACACATGCGAGCCAATAAAACCCGCAGCCCCGGTCACTAATACTTTCATTTACTTTCCTTAATCATGTACGTGTTGATGCGCGATTTCAGATTCCGTCGCGGCTCGAATCGCCATCACTTCGCCGCCGAACACCAAAGTTACCCCAGCTAACGGATGATTACCATCGACAATCACCTGTTCTTCGCCCACGTCCGTCACGCGATAAACAATCGCCCCTTCACGCCCCTCTGCGATGCCTTCAAACATCATGCCTTCTGCCAAGTCTTCGGGAAAAATATGACGCGGTTCAATTTTCATTAAATCGATTTGATATAAACCAAAGGCATCTTCTGGCTCAACCGTAACCGAAAAAGCCTCCCCGACACCTTTGTCGGCAAGCACTGCTTCGACCTGAGGGAAAATAATGCCATAATTGCCGTGAAGATAGGTCAAGGCATCGC
>CAZBQD010000086.1:0-2572 GCA_964493995.1 uncultured Francisella sp. | reverse complement strand
TCTACCCAATCTGAACAAAATTGACCAATCAAATAAATCCTGTTTCAACATTAAGCAAATAAAAAAATCCGCCCTAAGGCGGATTTTCTCTTTCAGCAAAACGCTGGATTAAAGCATGCCAAATCAAACTAAAGCAAAGTTATGCTTAGCTTCCAAGGCTGCAATACGCTCTTCTAATGGCGGATGCGTTGCAAACAACATCGACAAGGTACCGGCACTACTGATACCAAAAGCCGCCATTTGATCTGGCAAATGACCCGGTTGCATCATCGACAAGCGACGCAAAGCAGAAGCCATTTTTTGTGGACTAGACAAATAAGCACCACCTTCATCGGCACGGAACTCACGCTGACGACTAAACCAAGCCGTAACCATGCTGGCCAGAATACCCAACAAAATGTTCATGACGATATCGACAACCAAGAATACCCAGTCGAAACCGCCTTCCTCTCCTTCGTTGTTATTGCTATTGAAAATGTTGCTGGCAACGTTAGCAATAATCTTCGCAAAGAAAATCACGAAGGCATTGAGTACGCCTTGCAACAAGGCCATAGTCACCATGTCGCCATTAGCGATATGCGCTACTTCGTGACCCAGCACCGCTTCAACTTCGTCTTGCGTCATTTGTTGCAACAAACCTGTTGAAACCGCAACCAAGGCATTGTTTTTACTCATACCCGTAGCAAAAGCGTTAGGTTCTGCACTTTCGTACATCGCCACTTCTGGCATACCAATGCCCGCTTTTTGCGCTTGGCGTTTAACCGTTTCCACCAACCAACGCTCAGTTGGCGTGCTTGGGTTTTCGATAACCACCGCACCAACGGATTTTTTCGCCATCCATTTCGACATGGCTAACGAAATGAAAGAGCCAACAAAGCCCCAAACCAAGGCAAAGACCGCGAGGTTGGCCAAATTCATGCCACCTTGACCATCACGTAGGTTGCCTACACCCAACAAGTTCAACACAATCATCGCCACAGCGACAACAAGAATGTTAGTTAGTAAGAAAAGGAAAATACGTTTTCCCATGATCGTCACTCCTTAGTGATTAAAGATGTCATCTCTTACTATAAAGATTATTTATGACCTTTTCAAGGATTAATTCATTTCAGTCATGAAAAATTCATCTGTCAGTGCGGTCGGTATCAATAACATAAGCTGAACCAAAAACCGCGCCAACTGGTGCAGGGCTAGGCGCTAGACTCGCAGAACAAGGAGTGTACAAAGAGTACATGACGACGTTCGAGAATCGCAGTAACAACGCCATGCGCCAGTTGGTGCGGTTTTTTATTTGCCGTGCAAATACTGCTCATCCGTAAAAGTACTCACCCACTCCACCTTATTCATCACCAAAATGGTCATTAAGAAGCCATTCACAAAGGCTTCTGGTCCCATCATCATGGGTAATAAGGGCAAAAACTGAAAAGACAATTTAGACCAACTCACCACATCGCCCCACACCAGCACTAGGCTCAGCACTAAAATGCTCACCAGCATCGACAATCCAGCGACTAAAAAGGCATTCAAGAACACATAAACAAAAAAGTTACGCGGCAACCAACGATAGGCCGCCAGCAGCGACCACCAAGTAACGAACACAGGCACGACCGCCAGTGTCAGCCAGTTAGCGGCAAAGGCATCCCAACCTGCACCGCCGGTATAAGTCACCAAAGACAATACCAACGCCAAGGCAATTAAAGAAAACTGCCAACCGAACATCAGCGTCAACAGGGTCGCACCTAAAAAATGAAAGCTCAGCCCTGGGCCAATAGAAGCTTTCACGCTCCATAACCCCAATACCAATAACACAGCACCAGCAAACACTGCCTGCGCTTTCCAGTCGTTCAGCACCTTATGCCAAGGCGCGCGCCATAAACTCAGCACCAACAGTGGCATGGCCAACAACCAGGTCAACCAGAAAAAAGTCTCATTTAAGCTACCAAAGGGGATGTTCATATTTTTTCTCTATCTCGGCTACAATGGACCTTCACTTAATCAACTGAGTCATGCCATGAAACTGTTTTTTTGGATTAACGCCGCTTTTATTTACGATTTGCTCATCTTAGCCGCACTGAGCATGGTGTTGGCCGCTGGCTACACCGCCGGTTTTGGCGAAGCCTTTCACGAAAAACCCCTAACCCTAAGGCTCTTTCAATTCAACTGGTTTATGATAATCAGTGCTTATTATCTTATCAGTTGGCGACGCGCTGGGCAAACCATTGGTATGCGCGCATGGCGCATTAAAGTGGTTGGTGTCAACAACACTTCGTTAAGCTGGCCAGATTGTTGGAGACGTTTAGGCGCTGCCATCCTTAATTTATGTATGCTTAACCTAGGCTGGTTAGGCTACTTATTGCCCATGCAGCAAAGCCTTACCGATTATTTATCGCGCACACGCATAGAGCGCTTGCCCAAAAACAGTTAAAATAGGTGACAATTCACTTTACTCGGGAAGCTGACATGGCTAAGCTCATTATTCATCGCGCTCACTTAACCCAAGCCGAGCAAGCATTATTACAAACTCATTTTGGTAGCCATGCTACGGCAGTAGCACAACATCACCGTATCGAGC
>CAZBQD010000085.1:0-2668 GCA_964493995.1 uncultured Francisella sp. | reverse complement strand
CCTGTTTCATAGGCATCACGCAGCCCACCGACACCATAAATAATGCCTGCTGTTGGGAAATCGGGTGCAGGCACATGTTGCATCAGTTCCGCAACAGTCAATGACGGACGATCCAATAAGGCAATGGTGGCATTCACCACCTCGGTTAAGTTATGCGGTGGAATATTCGTTGCCATACCCACGGCAATACCTGTTTGGCCGTTAATCAACAGGTTCGGGATACGTGACGGGAACACCACTGGCTCATGTTCAGAACCATCGTAGTTCGGAGAAAAATCAACGGTATCTTTTTCCAAATCGGCGAGTAGTTCATGCGCTAAGCGTGCCATACGCACTTCGGTGTAACGCATGGCGGCTGGTGAGTCACCATCTACCGAACCAAAGTTACCCTGACCATCCACCAACACATAACGCATGGAGAAATCTTGCGCCATACGAACAATGGTATCGTAAACAGCGATATCGCCGTGTGGATGGTATTTACCAATCACATCACCGACGACACGAGCGGATTTTTTATAAGCTTTGTTCCAGTCATTGCCCAATTCAGACATGGCATAAAGCACACGACGATGCACGGGTTTGAGACCATCACGCACATCGGGCAAGGCTCGCCCAACGATGACGCTCATGGCATAATCTAAATAGGATTGCTTCATCTCCCCTTCTAGGGAAACCGATATAATCTCTTTAGCAATTTCTGACATGGAAGTTATTGTCCAATCTAACGTATAATCGCGCTATTATAACCCGATTAGCGAGCAGATGACAGACATCCGCTGTTATAAGCATCATGCAAAAAGCACAACGCAAATCTCAATCGAAGGAGCATCATTATGTCGCCATTCAAGTTGACACTTTCGCTGGTTATCACAAGTTCATTATTAATGGCCTGCAATCCGACCAAAGAAAACATTGGCCAAGTAGGTGGTGCGGTTGTCGGTGGCGTTGTTGCTTCTCAGGTATCGGGAGGTAATACCCTACTTACGATTGGTGGTGCACTAGGCGGTGCCTGGTTGGGCAGTTATTTAGGTAAACAAATGGATGAAGAAGATCGTCGTAAAACATCTAATACCTTAGAAACCGCTAAAACGAATCAACCGGTTAGTTGGAAAAATCCCGATAACGGCAATCAATACACGGTAACACCCACCAAAACCTATCAAGAAAACAATCAGCCTTGTCGTGACTTTACAACGACTGCTGTAATTGACGGCAAAAAAGAAACGGTAAAAGGCAAAGCCTGTCGTCAAGCTAATGGAACATGGCAAACTCAATAATGACTAACCATAATCAAGATAAAGCTGAGCTAAACCACTTCAACCAACTGGCCGCTCACTGGTGGGACAAGAATGGCCCACTGAAAACCCTGCACGACATCAATCCTGCGCGCTTATCTTTTGTGCAGAAGCATCAGTCCTTAGCGGGCTTACGAGTGTTAGATGTCGGTTGTGGTGCAGGCATTTTCAGTGAAGCCTTGGCTAAAGCAGGAGCGCAAGTCACTGGCATTGATCTAGCCGACGAGTTGATTCAAGTGGCTCAGCAACATGCCAAAGATTCATCGCTCGCCATTGATTATCAGTGTGTGAGCGCTGAAGATTTTGCACAAGCCCATCCCGCTCAATTTGATGTCGTTGTTTGCATGGAGCTATTAGAGCATGTTCCCGACCCAGCCGCCATTCTGGCAGCAGCATCACATTGCCTTGCTCCTCAAGGCTGGTTATTTGCCTCGACCATCAATCAAACTTTCAAAGCGAAAGCCTTGGCGGTTTGGGCAGCTGAAATGGTGTTAAACCTCATTCCTAAAGGCACTCACGATGCGGATAAGTTTATCCCTCCCCACCAGCTGGTTGCTTGGCTTGAACCGCTTGGCTTTCAGGCGATAACCTTAACAGGCTTACACTACAATCCGTTTAAGCGCAGCACACATTTGGCATTGCCGGCCGACATCAATTACTTAATGGCTTTTCAAAAAAATGAATGAGCCAACGATCAATCAAAAAACACTTCAACCATAAAATAAATAAACAATTATGTCCCTTTCTCACTACCAAGCGGTGTTATTTGATCTTGACGGTACGCTCTGCGATACTGCACTCGACTTTACGCTGGCACTGAATCGACTCTTAGCCGATGAACAGCGACCATCGCTATCCCTATCTCAGGTTCGCGCCCAGGTTTCTAATGGTGCGCTAGCCATTATTCAACAAGCCTTTCCCGATATTGATGATGAACCCAGGCTACTAGCTTTGCGTGGTCGTTTGGTAAATTATTATCAGCAACATATTGTCTGGCACACTCAGCTTTATCCCGGTTTAGAAAAACTACTGGCACAACTGGCTAGCAAACAGATTCCTTGGGGCGTGGTTTCCAACAAGCCCGAATCTTTAACCCGCGAGATTATGCAGCGCCTCGACTTTCCCTATGCCGCTCATGCCATTGTCGGCGGCGATACGCTTAAAGTTGCCAAACCTCACCCCGAACCCTTGTTATTGGCTGCTGAACACTGCCAAACGCCTCCTGAGCACTGCCTTTATATCGGCGACCATCACCGAGATGTGGCTGCGGCTAAAGCGGCCGGTATGACATCCATTGCTGCCAGTTATGGCTATATCAGTAGCGATGACAATCCTCATACGTGGGGCGCTGACTGGGTGGTTGATTCTCC
>CAZBQD010000084.1:0-2702 GCA_964493995.1 uncultured Francisella sp. | reverse complement strand
CCATGCATCCGCGCCAAGTGCCTTGTTACATCACGCACACCAATGAGCGCACGCATGAGGTGATTCGTCAGTACCTCAATCAGTCGCCCATGTATCAAGGGGTGATCGAAGGCGTGGGGCCGCGCTATTGCCCTTCGATTGAAGACAAAATTACCCGCTTTGCCGATAAGTCACAGCATCAAATTTTTATTGAACCCGAAGGGCTCACTACGCACGAACTCTATCCGAACGGTATTTCAACTAGCTTGCCCTTTGAAGCACAACTTCAAATGATTCATACCATGAAAGGCTTAGAAAAGGCCGTGTTAACGCGCCCAGCCTATGCTATTGAGTATGATTATTTCGACCCGCGTGCGCTTAAACCGACATTGGAGACACATCAAATTGCGGGCTTATATTTTGCCGGACAAATTAACGGTACGACTGGCTATGAAGAAGCGGCAGCGCAGGGGTTATTAGCGGGTATTAATGCCGCCTGTCGCGCACAGGAAAAAGAGGTGTGGTTTCCGCGTCGTGACCAAGCCTATTTGGGGGTGTTGGTCGATGATCTGCATACCATGGGCTTAACTGAACCCTACCGTATGTTTACCTCGCGCGCTGAATATCGTTTGCTGCTGCGAGAAGACAATGCTGACCGTCGCCTAACGCCGATTGCGCGTGAATTGGGACTGGTTGATGAAGCACGTTGGACCAGTTTCAGCCAAAAACAAGAACAGATTGAACAAGAGTCGCAGCGCCTGCGCGATACCTGGATTTCACCAGCGCGTTTATCGGTCGAAGAAAGTGAGCGCATTTTCGGCACAACCATGAGTAAAGAGCAAAATTTGGAAACCCTGTTGCGTCGTCCCGAAGTCACCTATAACAGTTTGGCGACTTTAACCGGTTTTGGCGAGGCGCTAACCGATGAAGCGGTTATTGAACAGGTTGAAATTGATGTTAAATATGCCGGTTATCTGAGCCGTATGCAGGATGAAATCGACAAGGTGAAGCGTAACGAAGAGACCTTATTGCCCGAATCGCTCGATTACGATGCCATTGAAGGCTTGTCGAATGAAGTGAAACAAAAATTGAAAGAATTTCGTCCCAATACCATTGGTCAGGCGGGGCGTGTGCAGGGCGTCACACCAGCGGCTTTGTCGTTATTGCTCGTGCATCTGAAGAAGCGCGCGGCATGATGGCAAAGGCTAAGTCATCGGTCCAGTCTGTTTTAATTAACACAAAAATGCTATTATGAGCGGTTTGGTTTATGGATAGATCCATGTCGTTCGATGTTTTATCGTCTCAATTAGCGTGTGGTTTACAGCAGTTAGGCTTGTCGCTGTCGGAGCAGCAGCAAACGCAGTTGTTGCAGTATGTCGCTTTGTTGCATAAGTGGAACGCGGCCTACAACCTCACGGCTATTCGTGATCCTGAAGAAATGCTGGTTAAACATGTATTCGATGCGTTATCGGTACAATCACACTTGCCTTCTAGTGGGCGTTGGATCGACGTCGGTAGTGGCGGTGGTATTCCGGGTCTGATTTTGGCGATTGCTGATCCGAATCGAACTTGGACCTTATTAGACAGTAACGGCAAAAAAACGCGCTTTTTAACGCAAGCGGTGTTAGGACTGCAGCTGGGTGATAGAGTTAGTGTGGTGCACAGTCGTGCTGAACAACATCAAGCGGATTATGATGGAGTTATCGCCCGCGCCGTGACCGAAATTAGCGACTTCATTGGTTTTACTGATCATTTACGGGTCGATTCTGGCAGTTGGTGGCTGATGAAAGGCGTTTATCCACAAGCGGAAATCGATGCTATGCCGCAGCAGATTCAGGCTGAAACCATCCAGCTAAGTGTGCCACAACTGGACGCTGAGCGCTGGTTAGTGCGCTGCTGGCCTTTATCTCAGGAAAGTATGTAAATGCCGATTATTGCTGTTTCTAATCAAAAAGGAGGGGTGGGTAAAACCACCACTACGGTCAATCTGGCTGCTGCATTAGGCATGCTGGGCAAGCGTGTGCTGTTGATTGATATGGATCCGCAAGGCAATGCCACCACGGGTTTGGGCATTGCCAAAGATGATGTCGAACATTCCTTAACGGAATTATTGCAAGGTCAAGCGAGCTTGGCGCAGTCGATTATGCGCTCGCCAACTGCCCCGGTCGATGTTTTACCCAGTAACGGCGACCTAGTGTCGGCGGAAGTGGCGATGATGGCCATGCCGCATCGTGAAAGCGTGCTAAAGCAAGCACTAACAGGGATTGAAACCCAGTATGATTGGGTGCTGATGGATTGTCCGCCCAGCTTGAACTTATTAACGCTTAATGCGCTCACGGCGGCGCATGGGATTCTGGTGCCGGTGCAGTGCGAATACTATGCGCTGGAAGGCTTAGCGGCTTTGTTGGGAACCGTAGACAGTGTGCGTCAGACGGTCAATCCCCAGTTGGCGATTGCGGGTTTGTTGCGCACTATGTACGACAAGCGCAATAAGCTGGCGCAAGACGTGGCCAATGAATTGCTCACCCACTTCGGACCGCAAGTGCTGGCCAGTGTTATTCCGCGTAATGTGCGCCTAGCCGAAGCACCGAGCTTTGGCCAATCTATTTTTGAATTTGATGCTAACTCAACGGGTGCGGCGGCTTATTTAGCGCTGGCGCAAGAGTTGTCGCGTCGTCGATTTTAAGGTGGTGAGCGATGAGTAAAAAACCAAGAGGGTTGGG
>CAZBQD010000083.1:0-2784 GCA_964493995.1 uncultured Francisella sp. | reverse complement strand
GTGGTGTTTACACAGCCCCACGCACGGGAGAATATACAACGCAATGGAACAGCCAAAGCCTAAAAACCAGCAGCAATGCCGACGGACTAGTGACCATGTCTGCTGACCTAGACGCTAATGGCAGTTATGAAGTGAGCTATCAACAAGCGTGGGATAGATTGACGATTCCAGAGTAATCTTAGTGATTCAAGTAAAAAAGGGGCAAATAGCCCCTTTTTCTTTTTTCCTAGCATAACCGTTGCTGTGATGGCAGCATTGAGTAAAACGACAAAACAAATAATCCGGCTGCGTACTTAGATGGTATTAGCCGTTATGAATTGAGCAATCAACAAACTTACTTCACCAATTTCGCTTCTGTCTCCTGCACCACGTTAAGCATCTTGGCGACGCTATCTGGATTGAGTGATAAGCTGGTAATGCCTTTTTCCACTAAATGCTGTGTTATTTCAGGGAAGTCGCTCGGTGCTTGCCCACAGATGCCGACATACTTGCCGTGACGGTGGCAGGCATCAATGGCCATATCCATCAGTGCGGTAACAGCTGGATTGCGTTCGTCGTAACCCGTCAGTAAGCCAGAGTCACGATCCACACCCAAGCTCAGTTGTGTTAAATCATTAGAGCCAATCGAGAAGCCATCGAACAGCGGTAGGAACTGATCGGCTAAAATAGCGTTGGCGGGTATTTCACACATTAGGTAAACCTTAAGGTCGTTTTCGCCGCGCACTAAGCCGTAGCGTTCCATTAAACCGAGTGTTAACTGCGCTTCGGGAACAGTGCGCACAAAGGGGATCATCAACGATACATTGTGTAATCCCATTTGCTCACGTACTTTTTTCAAGGCGGCACATTCAAGCGCAAAAGATTCGCGGAAACGTGGGTCAAAATAACGTGCTGCTCCTCGCAAGCCAATCATCGGGTTTTCTTCATGAGGTTCAAATAGCGCACCACCGATGAGGGCGGCGTATTCGTTCGACTTGAAATCGGACAGACGCACGATGACTTGACGCGGATAGAAAGCAGCGGCAATCGCCCCCACACCTTCGGCTAGCCGTTCGATAAAGAAATCGCGTGGGCTGGCATAGCCGGCGATAATATCATCGATTTGCTTTTGCAGTTTCTTGCTCAGCGTGTCGTACTCGAGCAAGGCGCGAGGGTGAATGCGAATGGCATGGTTGATAATGAATTCCAAACGCGCCAAACCAACACCCGCTACCGGCATGCTGGCGTGAATAAACGCCAGTTCAGGATTGGCGACGTTAACCATTAGTTTGGTATGTGTGTCGATGCTGTCTGGGAAGTTTTCTTTATTGATGCTAAAAGGAATTTCGCCTTTGTAAACAACACCACTTTCGCCTTGCGCACAAGAAACCGTGACCAGTTCATCATCATGAATACTCAGCGTGCCATGTTGTGTGCCAACAATGGCTGGAATACCCAGCTCACGCGCAATGATGGCGGCGTGACAGGTGCGTCCGCCCCGATTGGTGACAATGGCGCTGGCAATTTTCATGATTGGTTCCCAGTCGGGATCGGTCATATCCGTGACCAGTACGTCACCGGGCTGGATGCGGTCGATTTGGGCGGCAGACTCAATCACTTTGGCGCGTCCGGTAGCGATTTTGGCGCCAATACTGCGTCCTGTTGCCAGTATTTCTGCCCCATTGGTATCGCCTAATTGGTAGCGTTCACTCATCGCGGCGGTGATTTTTTCGGCATGCACGGTTTCAGGGCGAGCTTGTAAAATGTAAAGCTCACCGTCAATGCCGTCTTTGGCCCATTCAATGTCCATCGGCATGTGGCGACCATGATGCTGGCTGTAATGCTGCTCAATAATCAACGATTGACGCGCTAGTGATAAGACTTCGTCATCCGTCAGGGCAAAGGTTTGGCGTTCTTTGCGCATCACCTTAATATTTTTGGTCGAATTACCGGCAATGGCATCGTCGGTATAGACCATGCGCAACGCTTTGTCGCCCAGTTGACGTTTGAGAATGGGTGCGTGTCCAGCTAGGAGGGTGGGCTTGTGAACCAGATATTCGTCGGGATTCACCGCACCTTGTACCACGTTTTCACCCAAGCCGTAAGCAGCGTTAATTAACACCACGTCGTTAAAGCCAGACTCGGTATCGAGCGTAAACATCACACCCGAAACCCCTTTGTCGGCACGTACCATTTTTTGTACGGTGACGGATAGCGCTACCTTGTCATGCGCAAAGCCTTTATCGGCTCGGTAAGAGATGGCCCGGTTGGTAAACAAACTGGCAAACACGCGCTTGGTGGTGTGGATAATGTGACGGTCACCGGCAATATTCAAATAGGTTTCTTGCTGACCGGCAAAAGAGGCGCCAGGCAAGTCTTCTGCGGTGGCTGAAGAGCGAATGGCAACCTCAATCATCGGGCGATATTCCGTTTCCAGTGCCTGATAAGCTTGTGTGATTTCAGCTTTAAGCTCTGGCGGCATTTGACCATTGATAATCCAATTACGGATGGTTTGTCCTACTTGTTGTAGTTGCGTCAAATTTTTTGGATCTAGCGTTGTGAGTAGGGCTTGAATTTTGTCAGTCAAGTCATTATAGGCAAGGTAAGCCCAATAGCCGTCGGCCGTGATGGCAAAGCCATTTGGAATACGTAATCCTTGTGGCACTAATTCACTGAACATTTCACCCAGTGAGGCGTTTTTACCGCCCACCAGGGCTAAGTCGGTTAGGCGAATTTGGGCAAAGGTTTTAATGTATCGCATGGAAGCTTCCTAACTGGCTGTAATGGCCTTAGGTTAGCCAACCA
>CAZBQD010000082.1:0-3002 GCA_964493995.1 uncultured Francisella sp. | reverse complement strand
ACGACCGCTGCAACCGGCTTAGCGTACGATTTTTTCCGTTTTCTGAGACGGCCCCTACAATAAAGCATGGTTACAACGGGGTTATGCGATTAGTCCCACCTTGCCCCTAACTGAGGCGGTCATAACAGGTTCGGCTGTTGCTTCTTTTTTCAGAAACCTATTACCCGAAGGACAAGCCTTCGAAGAGCTAGTGACTTATTTGGGTGTTTCTAGAAGTAATCTGTTTGCACTGGTTAGGGCAATCGGTCAAGAAACCGCAGGTGCATTAACGATTGGCGGAAGGGAAAATCAGGTCAAGCAAGCGATATTTACGCCGCTGAATTTGCCTGAACTGCACACTCGCTTAAGTCATCGAGATGCTTTTACCCTCGTTGTCTGGTCGGGCAAGGTACGTCTATCGCTAGCGGGAGTTCAAGATAAGCTGAACGTGCTTTTTAACGAACAGGGAGAAATGGGGTTTGGTGATGGAAGCCTATGCTCCACCCATATTCTCAAGTTCGAAAAACACCAAGACACCCATTTGGTTGAGAATGAATGGCTTTGCCTCACCTTAGCGAAAGCCTGTGGCATTAACGTCGCTAAGGCCTCAATTGTGAATATAGGCGAGCACCAA
This sequence comes from uncultured Francisella sp., assembly GCA_964493995.1. Lineage (GTDB taxonomy): Bacteria > Pseudomonadota > Gammaproteobacteria > Thiomicrospirales > Thiomicrospiraceae. The sequence continues at coordinate 2,389 of CAZBQD010000082.1, read as the reverse complement.
GCCCTATTGGTTGAACGCTTTGATCGTAAACAACAAGGCCATGAGCGAGTGCTGAAAAAACACCTGATCGATGCCTGTCAGGCACTAGGCTTGCCGCCATCATTTAAATACGAACGTAATTTGGGTAGCGGGCGAGATGTGCAGCATGTTCGCGACGGCGTATCCTTTGCTCATTTGTTTAGTCTAGCGAATCAATGTAAAAACCCGGCCAAAACCAAGCTGGATATCCTTGATTGGATGGCGTTCAACCTCATCATTGCCAACTTCGATGCTCATGGTAAGAACATTAGCTTTTTTGTTGGCAAGAATGGTTTATCACTGGCACCTTTCTACGACTTAGTGAATATTGGCTTGTTTCCCGGATTTGAACAGAGCTTTGCCATGGCTATTGGCGATCAATTCGATGCCGATACACTCACTGAAACAGACTTTAACGATATGGCCGTGGATTGTAATGTGTCTATCACGCAATTGAAGTCCAGAATACTCAGAATGATCGACAAAGTAGATGCGAGTCTGCATGAATTACGAAAAACAGATGTTAATGCACGCTATTTAGCGCATTTTTGTCAGAGTCTTGAGCAGAACATTGTGAGATTGCGGCTAATATTTGAAAAGAAATGACAAGAATAGGTGCGCTGTTCGTGCAGCGGTTTATGAGCTCAGGTAATGCCATATTTTAAATCATCCCAGATTCCACACTGGCTATTAAGAGACACCCGCATGTTGCAGAGTAAAAAGTTATGGTTATTGCGTCACGGCGAACCTGAGGGTGGTGACGGACGTATTCGTGGTCAGACAGATGATCCGTTGACAGAGCATGGTTGGCAACAACTTGAAGCCGCAGTACAGAACTTGGTTGTCGATTGTGTTTACACCTCGCCATTACAGCGTTGTCGTGCCTTTGCCGAGCAATATGCCCAAGCACAACAGTTGCCTTGCCTTGTTGAACCACGTTTAATCGAAATGGGCATGGGGTCGTGGGAAGGCTTGGCAAAGGAGACGGTATTGGCTGGTTCTACCGACTTGTGGCGATATGCCCAATCACCGCAAAGTCAGTTACCTAACGATGCCGAACCTTTTAGCCAGATTGAAGCGCGTGTTGCCAGTTGGTTGCAAGATTTCCGTCAGTGTGACGCCGAGCGCATACTGGTGGTGGCACATGCGGGAGTGATTCGCTTTATCCTTGCGGCCTTGCTGGACATGCCGATTGAGTCAGCGTTGCGCATTAAGTTACCTTTCGCAGCTTGTTTATCACTCACAGTGCAGTGGGATGAGTCTCGGATGCTAGGTCAATTGCACTGGTCAGCGTAATGTAGAGCTGGTATCTAGATTTCGTTTAATTCCATGATGTTGGGTTTCTTAGGATTTGAGATGCCGAGTAACAAAGATACTAAAGTTATTAACTCTAGGGGTTAACAACATCTAATAGGTTCATTCGACTCACTTAGCATGATATGATTAAGAAAAGTTTTTTCACCAAATTTGCGCAGTAATGATCATGACTAACGATTCAGGCACATCTAAAGAAATTTACATTATTGCCGGTCCAAACGGAGCTGGAAAAACAACTTTTTCTTATGGGTTAATTGACGAGGGCTTCATAAGCCATTTTGTTAATGCAGATGAAATAGCAAAAGAAATTTCTCGTACTAAATTGGGCTTACATAAGGACTTTAATGCGGGTAGGTTGATGTTAACAACGCTGGATATTTTGTCCGAGGGAACAGATAGCTTTGCTTTTGAAACAACCTTGTCTGGCGTGTCCTACTTACACAGGATAAGAAATTGGCGCAGCCAAGGGTGGGTAGTTAATCTTTACTACTTGTTTGTGCGAGATGTCAGCGTTTCAATCAATCGTGTAGCCGAAAGAGTGGCTCATGGAGGTCACGATATACCAGTTGATGATATTCAACGAAGATATGGCAAAAGCTTAAGAAACTTGATGGGACGTTTCATAACTGAGGTCGATTATGTAGAATGTATTCTAAATGATCAAGAAATACCTCAAACCATTTTTAAGGCATATCAGGGTGATGTATACGAACAGCATCCAATTTTGTTTCCAATTTTTCAAAATAAGGTTGCATCAAGATGAACTTTACAGTTAAGAAGCTCAATTCTAGAAGCTTTGATGCGCAAGCGGTGATGGAAAAAGCCGTATCAAGAGAGATTAGACGCAAGAAAGCCATGGGGCAATACATGGTTATCTTCAATGGAACAGAGGTTGAAAAGGTAGATTTTTCGCTTAAAGCAAGACAATATAAATCCGAAAATCAACCTGCTTAATGATTTGTTCCAGAAGTATTAGCGAATTAATGCTTCTGGGGGCATAGATCGGCCACTATCTACTCTAAATATTCACCGCATCCCGAAGTGCATCATCAAT
>CAZBQD010000081.1:0-3517 GCA_964493995.1 uncultured Francisella sp. | reverse complement strand
AGTCCGCTCCAATTGTCAGAGATAAAGAAAGCGACAACTATTCTGACATAGGGGGCAGGCAATCATTTAAATACAGTCCCGAATGCTACGCTATATCATTTTGGTGTTCTTACGAGTGCCACTCATAATGCTTGGATGAGAGCAACATCAGGCAGAATAAAAAGTGATTATCAATATTCTGTAAAACTTTCTTACAACACCTTCCCTTGGCCTGAAATTCCCTCACCCCAACCCTCTCCCAGCGGGAGAGGGAGTGATGCGGTGGATGAAGCCCTAACTGCGCAAAGTCAAGGTAATGCGGTCAGTTCCCTCTCCCTTGGGGAGAGGGCTAGGGTGAGGGCAATCACCGCCATCGAACAAGCTGCCCAAGCGGTACTCGATGCGCGAGCGCAATTTCCCGATGCTTCCTTAGCCGACCTGTACGACCCACGCACCATGCCACCCGATTTAGCGAAAGCCCACGCCAAACTCGATAAAGTCGTCGATGCCGCCTACGGTTACAAAGGTGCGAATAGCGACGGTGAACGCGTCGCCTTTTTGTTTGAGCTGTATCAGCAACAAACGAGTTTGTTGGCGGTGGAGAAAGTCAAGCGGTCAACAAACAAAAAATAGCGTACAATAGCAGTAAGTTACAGAACAAGGAATGTGAGATGACCACATTACAACTCGAAATTAGTGATCGTGTCCATGATTATTTATATGAGCGTCTAAACGGTCATTGGGAGTCTGCGAGCGCTTATATTAGTGATTTGATCGCGCAAGAACAGCGCATAAAAGCAGAGACACAGTTACGAGAAATGCTAAACGAAGCGGGTGTTGATGAAGCAACTGACTTTAGCTTAGAGGACATTTATCAACAAGCCTTGTCCCGTTTTCAAACGAAATGAAGCTACAGATTAACAAACGCGCTGTTGATGACTTGAGTGCAATTTTTGCTTATGGTTTGGAACAATTTGGTCAGCAACAAGCTCAAAGTTACGTGTCGCAATTTCAATCTCATTTTACTTTATTACTTGCTAATCCTTTGATGGGGCAGGATATGTCATACATTCGCGCTGAAACAAGGCGAAGTCTATGTAACGATCACGGGATTTATTATCGAATTACTCAACATACCTTGGTTATTATGCGTGTTCTTCATGGGCGGCAAGACCCAATGCGTCACCTATAAATCCCCAAAAAGTTGAATAAGATGAACTGTTTTAGGCCAGACCATTACACGAATTTCCGCCCTGCTGCTATTGTTTTTTTCACGGATTCCTAAGGTACAATAGTCTATTAAATAACAGTATTTTGCACTAAAGCAAAGGTTCACTTTTTAATCTTAACATTCATACCCTTATTTTCAGGAGCACACCCATGCCTTTACTCGATAGTTTTACCGTTGACCATACCATTATGAATGCGCCAGCGGTGCGCTTGGCTAAGTCAATGACCAGCCCACATGGTGATGCCATTACCGTGTACGACCTGCGTTTTTGTCGCCCTAATATCGACATCTTGTCTGAATGTGGTATTCACACGCTAGAACATTTGTTTGCTGGCTTTATGCGCGATCATCTGAACGGCAATGGTGTGGAAATCATCGACATTTCGCCCATGGGCTGTCGCACCGGTTTTTACATGAGCTTAATTGGCCGCCCCGACGAAGCCACTGTTGGCAAGGCTTGGACTGCCGCTATGCAAGACGTACTGAAAGTTGAGCGCATGGAAGACATTCCGGAACTGAATATTTACCAATGCGGCACTTGTACCATGCACTCGTTAGAAGATGCACAAAAAATTGCTCAAGGCATTCTGGATGCCGGCATTGGTGTTAATCGCAACGAAGACTTGAAACTGTCTGAAGAAAAATTAAAAGCATTAGGTAACTAAGCATGATTGGTATTATTGGTGCTATGGCAGAAGAAGTCGAAGCCTTCAAAGCGGCGATGACGGATGCCAAAACCCACTCCATTGCCGGCATTGATTTTTTTGTCGGCCACATCCAGCAAGTTAAAGTGGTGCTGGCACAATCGGGCATTGGCAAGGTGAATGCCGCCTTAACAACCGGGTTGCTTTGTCATCAATTTAAGCCCAGTGCCATCATCAATACCGGCTCAGCCGGTGGCTTTAATGGCGAACAAGAAGTGGGCGACATCATCGTCTCAGTCGATGTTGTGCATCATGACGTGGATGTCACCGCCTTCGGTTATGCCCTAGGTCAAGTACCCGGCATGCCAGATCGCTTTGCCGCGGCTCAGACCTTGGTGGACATTGCTCACCAAGCGCTGGACAAGTTGGAACTCAAAGCGCATCGTGGTCAAGTGGCCTCGGGTGATAAGTTTATGACGCATCACGACCACATTCGCGTCGTGCGCGAAGGCTTTCCCAACCTAGACGCGGTGGAAATGGAAGCGGCGGCGATTGCGCAAGTGTGTCACCGTTTTGAAGTGCCTTTTGTCGTTGTGCGTGCCCTATCCGACATTGCCGGCAAAGAATCACCGATGAGTTTTGAGCAATTCTTGCCGGTTGCTGCCGCTAATGCGGCAAAACTGATTGTCGAAATGTTGCCGCAGGTGGCAACGCAATTTCCCAGTCATCACTAACCGCTGACGCTACTAGGCGGTTGCGAGAGCCAATAAGCGCTCTCGCGCTTCTTCATAACCACTTAACGGCGGCCTAAAAGGCACCACCAATCGCTCCTCGCCATGCATGGTGTAAGCCACGACCCTAACGCCATCGGCATCGATACCCACCATTTGTGCTTTTAACGCATCTTTTTGATCGCCCTGCTTTTTTACCAAGCTTAGCAGAGCCACGGCTTGCTGTTCATTCATGAAATCGCACAAAGGCGTTTGTATTTCTTTTGGCCATTTAGACATTTTTACTCATCCATCTCTCAACAATACCCAATATTGGCACACCGATTGCTTTAGACTCAACAAGACTAACGCAAGGGGCGAAACATCATGGAACAACTGCACACTCAACCAGCACCATTACTGAATGACTATGTATACGACCGCCAACTTGAAAACGAGTTGAGCGAAAACTCACACACCTACATTTTGTTGCTACTGCAACGCACGGTCGAAAAAGGTGCGACGGCACGCGACTGTCATGAATGTGGTGATTTGGTTGCCAAAGGTTTTCATTTGGGTCGTATGACCACCCTCGTGGACGCACTGCGCGATCGTTTGGTATTCAAAGATGAAAACATCATTGCCTACAATTTCGCAGAACTTTACGAGTATGTTGATTTTAGCATTCAACAAGCCGTTCATGAAGCGGGTACAGAATATTTAGAAAGTGCCATTCTCATCATGAACGAACTAAAACAAGCTTGGGAAGAAGCTTTGCACCTTTCGGGCAATTCAACCACTCCCCTACAATAATTTCCATAGGCTGATGACCTCATCAGCCCCTAACCGCGCCTGAAACCTTAGGTGACTCATACAGGCACCTAAAGCTTGGCGCTGAAAACGATCTCCTCCCATTGCCGGTCGGTCTTTGTACCTCCGGCTTTTTTACGTTT
>CAZBQD010000080.1:0-3649 GCA_964493995.1 uncultured Francisella sp. | reverse complement strand
TGCGTGCGCTCATTGGTGTGCGTGATGTAACAAGGCACTTGGCGCGGATGCATGGCGCGATTTCCCATGAAGGAAAACACGGGTAGCGGCTCATCACCCGGTTGGGCTTGCATCACCGAAAAATCAACACTGCGGGCATCGATACGGCAAGGCGTACCGGTTTTTAAACGCCCCACGGGGAGGGCTAGCTCGCGTAATCGTTCTGCTAGGCGAATGCTGGGCGGATCACCGGCACGACCACCGGAATGGTTTTGTAAGCCAATATGAATACGTCCATTAAGGAAAGTGCCTGCCGTCAGCACCACCTGACGTGCATAGAGTTTCCAGCCCGTCGCTGTGATAACACCAACCACTTGACCCTGTTCAACGATTAAATCTTCTGCCATTTGTTGAAACAAGGTGAGATTCGGTTGGTTTTCGAGGCGATAACGCACTGATGCTTTGTAGAGTAAACGGTCGGCTTGCGCACGTGTGGCACGGACAGCGGGGCCTTTAGAAGCGTTAAGGGTTCGAAATTGAATACCCGCTTCATCGGTTGCTAATGCCATGATACCGCCCATGGCATCGACTTCTTTCACCAAATGACCCTTACCAATACCGCCAATCGCTGGATTACATGACATGGATCCCAAGCCTTCAATGCTCTGCGTTAACAACAAGGTATTGCAGCCCATACGAGCAGCAGCCGCTGCCGCTTCAGTGCCAGCATGACCGCCACCAATGACAATGACATCGTATTCTTGTTGTGCAAACATTGTGTGTAACCCTGTGATAACGCATTAAATAAGGCGCTATTCTAGCACATTCGCAGATGGGATTGATGACCACTAAAAACCCTAACGAGAAGGGGGGCTGGGGGAAGGGCTTGATGATAGCAGCATGTAACCACTTGATTTAAAGCCCTTCCACCAGAAATTAAACACTCTTGGTAGCTCCAACAATCCCAAAAAATGGGATTGTTGGAGCTACCATTAATGAACGACCTTCACGCTGGGCTCATTGCTGAGCTGATGCATCCACAATGGCCAGTCTGCAGATTGCCATTGCGCGCGTTGATAAACACGATACAAAATATCGAACCATTGGCGCATCGCCGTATTGACCAAGGTCATTTGCGCACTTTCGGCTTCTTCTTTACCTTTAAAAATCAGGGTCATTTGTGTGGGTGAATAACTCACATCAACACGATTAATTAGCCACGCATGACTGTGGGGTGAAGCGACTACTGCCGTTTCACTGGCACTTGCCTGCTGTGCTGCTTGTTGTTCAAATTGATGATAAACATCGGCATGAGCCGACTCCTGAACCTGTTTGACTAGCCAATCTCTTAACACAGGAATAAGACGATTACCCAACCGCTGCGTTAACCAAAGCACCACCACATCACCTTCGGGTGTCTGAGCGCTCAGACGAATGCGGTCCTCTTCATCAATGTAGCTTAGGGTGACTTTTTCCAGTTTCACATGAGACCTTTAATCATTAACAAACACGTCTTACCGACCTATTCATGCACACCATGCCGTTCACAATGCACTCGCATCGAATCAATGACCTTTGCATAATCCCTGATTTGCTGTGCATCCACTGACTCAATTGACCAGCCATCATCGCGTTTAATGGCTTGCTCCAAATCAGCAAAAGACTGAGCAAACTGCAGAATACCCAGCGTGCCACACAAGCCTTTTAGCGTATGAACAAAACGTAATGCCGCTTCTCTATCTTCGGCCAATAGGCTTGAAATCTGCTCAAATGCCCGCGCATAATCCTGTACAAAACTGACCAAGGCACTGTTAAAGACATCCTCAGCGCCAGCAAAAAGCTCTCTTACTGCTTGCTTGTCGATACCTATAATCATTAACTGATCGAAAAAATCACCCATCACTAACGCTGCTTCCCCAGGTTCTGATTGACGTACAACTTGCGTTATCGTTTCACCTGTTTCATTAACCGCTAATAGGGTTGCTAATTGACGATATAAAACCGCTGGCACGATCGGCTTACTAATATGATCGACCATACCAACTGCCAAACAGCGCTCCTTTTCCTCCTGAAAAGCATGTGCCGTCATCGCCACCACTTTCAACTTGTGCCAAACAGGATTTTCCATAATATGCTTAGTGGCGGTAAAGCCATCCATTACTGGCATTTGCAAATCCATTAACACCAAGTCTGGCAATTGAACGTGAGCACTAAGCCAATGCAAAGCTTCTTGACCGTTATTGGCAACAACAATCTCGGCATGTGTGGCTTGCAATAACTTTAGGGCTATTTCTTGATTAATGAGGTTGTCTTCTACCAGCAGAATCAACCGACCCAACAGATCAGGCGCCGCCAAACGGGTCTGATCCTTAACCGACGCTCGCTGTGTGTGCTCACAAACCAACTCACCCAAACGATGATGGAGAAAAGGCTTAGTCATCACGGCGTCAATCTGATGTGTTTTGGCGATTTCAGCAATGGCTGCCAAATCATTAAAGGACACCAGCACACAAGCCGAAGCAAAATGCGGGAAATGATGGCGAATTTCATGAATTAACTCAATGCCATCATGCTCACCCAATAACCAATCGACAAAAATATAATCGATTGAACCGATGGCTTGTCGAGCTAGGTAAAGTATCGCTTCACCGTGGGTTGTCACATAGTCTGCTTCAATATTGAGGTTGGCTAAACGCGCCACCATTTGCTGACAGGCTATGGGGGCATCATCAACAACCAAAGCACGACGCGTTTTAGCATGACAAACAAATTGGGGTTGTGGCTTACCGACACCAAAAGGTAAGCGCAACCTAAACTGTCTTCCCTGTCCATAAACTCTGCTGACGGTTAAATCGCCCCCCATCAATCGTGCTAGATTGCGCGAAATTGCCAAGCCAAGCCCCGTACCACCAAATTGACGCGTGGTTGACTCATCTGCCTGACTAAACTCCTGAAACAACTTATCCTGTTGCTCAGGCGTCATGCCAATGCCTGTGTCTTTCACAATAAAGTCAACCCAATAGGTATCGCTATTATGTTCAACTAAACGTACCTCTAAAGCGACATAACCCTGATGGGTAAACTTAACGGCATTGTTCAGTAAATTTATGAGAATCTGATTAATACGAACTGGGTCACCAAAGAGTTCGGGTTGTTGGTAATAAGCGATCGGCTGGTCAATATCAAAATAAATTTCAATATCTTTTTGGCGTGCCGATAAAGTGACAGGAAAAAGACTCGATTCAACCAAGCCTTCAATGTGTAGCAAAATACGCTCTACCGACAACTTACCCGATTCAATTTTAGAAAAATCGAGAATATCATTAATGATACGCAACAAGGATTCTGCCGATTGGTGTACTTTGCCAACATAATCTCTTTGTTTAGGTGTCAATGGCGTTTGCAAGGTCAAATAAGACATACCCAAAATCGCGTTCATTGGCGTACGGATTTCATGACTCATATTAGCTAAAAATAGGCTCTTGGCTTGCTGCGCATTTTCCAATTTTTCAATGGTCGCCGACAATTGTTTTTCTTGCTCGATCAGCCTAGCACTGGCGTAACAAGCTTCTAAATTAGACACCAGCTTACGACAAATCGGCGCCAAAGCATGCAAGGTTTCTTCATCAATAGCCTGTTCAGCCCGCTCAATCAACAGCACACCAAAACC
>CAZBQD010000079.1:0-3694 GCA_964493995.1 uncultured Francisella sp. | reverse complement strand
GTCGCTAAACTTAAGGAATGGCAGAAAACCTATCCTGAGTTATTTGTTAAAAAAGATTATAACCAGTCGATACCCGACACCTATTCAACACCTTGAGTTGGTTATGATTTCATTAGTTGTAGACTGGAACTAACTGATAACCCTGAGCTTGCCACCCCATCACCGATAAAAAGCCAGAACGAACGACTTTAATTCCAGGCAGGATGGTTGAGTTATCGATTTTGTAAGCAGCAGTAGCGGCACTGCACACTTCCATTTCAATCCCCAAAGATTTAAGACGTTTGATTTGGTCTGCGATTTGGGTTAACAATTCGCCATGTTCAAGGCTAATGTCATCAGCTGGTTTGCTGGTAATGTATTTAACCGCATCGGCAATAAATACCACGCGTTGGGTTGCTTTAACGCCTTCTAGGGCCAAATTATTACGATTACTTTCAATCCCTTTTAGATAAGCCAACAATAACTGAGGATTCGCTTTTCTGACATCGTAGACGACCTTAATTTCTTGAATGCCCGCTAAGGCTGCCTGATTGTTTAACTCAGTTGCATGAGCTGTTAGTCCCATTGTAAGTACTGATGCTCCCAGTACACAAGCAATCATTATATTTTTCATGATGTTAACCTCATAGTTTTATCTCAGTTTAGAATACACATAAAAGTAAGCTACGGTAACTATTCTGTAACCAATAGACAGATAATGCAACCCTAGTAATTGCAGGCGGTCAGTGATTAAGGATGTGAACTAACCTTCTTTTCTTTTTTCTCATCTCTTCTTTTTGAATCATCTATTAGACACATTCTGTCACAGGGTCTCATAAACTAAGCTCATTGAAACCGATCAATGAGGATGAGATGATGAAAACGCCTGTCATGAATGAAACCAGTGTTAAAACTCCGGTTGTTGCGGCTGACTTGATGTTGGTTAACAGCCAATCGAGTTTGTTGTTGGTAATCAACTACCATCCCATTCGTCAACCCGAACCTAAGCTAGTTCAGGTAATCACAGAACCCAGCCTAATCAGTCAGTTAAATCCTGCTTCATTGATTGTGGCAGACAGTTTCTTAAATAGCGTTAGCGATTGGCCTGAGCGATTGAATCAGCCTTTTGACGATGATCTCAAAATAGCTTTTGATGCGCTGATCACTTCAGTTTATCAAGCAAATACTAGCCGTTTGGATCAGGATATGTCATCCCTGCATGATGAGCATAAGGACTTGTTACAATACTACATTCTGCGCATCTTATTAAAAGCAGGTGGGGTTAAGGAGTTTATTAACCAACGTGGTTTTCGTCATGATAATGTAGCTAGTTTTCTCGGCATTCAAGGTTTAGAAGAAGGCTATGAGGTTAACCCCATCAAAGCCAAATATGTGATGCAAGAATTGCTTAACCAGTGCTCTGTGTCACAACGCTCATTACATCCTAAGTTGACGGAAAGTCTTTGCCGACTGAAACAAGAACTTACCTTAACCGATGTCGATGTCGCTATTTTTACCTTTGCCATTTTTTTGCATGCCGATAGTCTGCTAGACGACACCGCCGATTTACTTAACAGTCTGACGGCCAATCAGTTGTTTCGTTACCTAGCGGTTATTCTGGATTTGCCAGAAGCCGATGTGCGCTTGTCGTTAAGTAATAAAAGCATGCTTACCCGTGCTGGCTTGGTCAAAGTGGACTATGCCGGTGCCCAGCGTATGCGCAGTAAATTAGAGTTGATCAATCAAAATGCCTTCGATTTAATGATGGATGAACAGTTTCATCCGCTAGATTTACTCAAAAACCGCATGATGTTATCCGATACTGCTGAATTAACCTTATCAGACTATGGCCATTTTGAAAAACCCTTGTCAGTGCTCGTACCATACCTGAATCATGCCCTAAGCACCAAGCAAACAGGGGTGAATATTTTCTTATACGGTGAACCAGGAACGGGTAAAACGCAGTTTGTACGTACCATCGCACAAGCGTTATCGGCGCACTGTTATGAAGTAACGACCATGGACAGCGATGGTGATCCGATTAGTGCGGAACAACGCCTCACTGCCTGTGCGGGTGCGCAACACTTGCTTAAAGACGCCAAAGTGCTCCTCATGTTCGATGAAGTCGAAGATGTTTTCACGCGCACTGCTTATCGTGACACCAGTCCTGCCGAAGCGCGTAAGGCATGGTTTAATAACCTACTCGAAACGAATGCCGTGCCCACCATTTGGATTTCGAACAAATCCTACGGCATTGATCCAGCCTTTATTCGGCGCTTTGATATGGTGTTTGAAATGCCCATGCCCGAACCTGAGCAACGCGCCAAAATGTTAACGCAATACAGTGATGGTTTGGTGTCGGAAGAAGCCAAGGCACGCTTTGCTAAACACGAGCACTTGGCGCCTGCCATTATTGAGCGTACCACTAAAGTCATCAAACCCATTGCAGCGCAATTAACGGGCGATAGCTTAGATGATACCTTTGAAATGCTGGTGAATAATACGCTTAAATTACAAGATCATCGCCCTGTTGAACGTAAAAAAGAGGTTAAGAAAGCCCAGCTAAGCCATTACAACCCGGCCTATATGAATGCTAATACCAATATGCAAGCCGTGGCAGAATCTTTAAAAGAACACAGTGAAGCGCGTATCTGTTTATATGGTCCACCGGGTACAGGTAAAACCGCCTATGGTCACTATTTAGCCGAACAACTGGGTAAACCGCTGCATCTTAAACGAGCCAGTGACTTGCTGGATATGTACGTGGGTGGTACCGAAGCCAATATGGCCAAGGCATTCAAAAAAGCACAAGAGCAGGGCGCCATCTTACTCATCGATGAAGTCGATAGCTTTATTTTTGATCGTGGTAATGCCGTGCGCTCATGGGAAGTGTCGGCAGTGAATGAAATGCTCACGCAAATGGAAGCCTTTGAGGGTATTTTTATTGCCAGCACCAACCGTATGGATGGCTTAGATGCTGCTGCCCTGCGTCGTTTTGACCTAAAAGTTAAAGTAGATTATCTCACCTACGAGCAACGCGTCGGACTCTTTAGAGATACCTGTGCACAACTGGAATTGGAGTCACATGAAGCGGTGGAAGATAACCTAATCAGTTTAACCAACCTCACTCCAGGCGACTTTGCTCTGGTGGTACGTCAGCACAAATTTAAACGTCAGCAAAACGCGGAGCAGCTGTTTAGCGCACTCAGTGAGGAAGCCAAACTCAAAGGGCTAAATGTCGCCCGTATTGGTTTCTAAAGAATAATAACAGTATAAGGAGTTAACATGATTTTACACATTCCCCACAGCTCGACACAGTTGGCGGGCTTAAGGGTCAATCCGGATTCTGTATTGCTGTTAACCGATCATTTCACCGATGATCTGTTTCACTTTAATGGTGCAGAAACCAAGTTAGTGTCCGACTATAACCGTCATGTCGTTGACCTAGAGCGTTTGGTTGATGATCCCTTGGAGGCCAAGGGGCAGGGTATTCTCTATAAAAAAGACTTATTTGGTGCTGAGATTGACCGAAGCCAGATAGACAATCAAGCCTTATTAGACTACTTTCATCAGCATCATCGTAACCTAGGTCATTACGTTCGCAAGTATCTAGCTTATTTTGAAACCTGTATCCTCGTGGATTGTCACTCATTTGGTGATCTATAGTGGACCCCAGTTTTTGAACAAATTACCGATCTGATTTAAGATGGTAACC
>CAZBQD010000078.1:0-3716 GCA_964493995.1 uncultured Francisella sp. | reverse complement strand
CCTTGGGTCAGATTATTCCGCCGTCGATCATTTTGATTTTGTTGGCCGATATTTTATCGTCGGCTTATCAGCAAGCCCAGTTAAAAATGGGTAATTTCAGCCCTGAAACCCTTTCGGTGGGCGATTTATTTGCTGGTGCGCTCATTCCCGGTGTGCTCTTAGCGTTGATGTATGCCTTGTTTATGGTGTGGCACGCGCGTAAACAACCGCCTATTCCGCAAGCTGATTTACCTCCGAAACCCAGTTGGCAAGAAATCATGACCTCTCTAGTGCCGCCCTTATTGTTGGTGGTGCTGGTGCTCGGTTCGATTATTGCCGGTTATGCCACAGCAACTGAATCGGCGGCGGTGGGCGCTATGGGCGCACTGTTATTGGGGTTGGCGCGGGGTCGTTTGAATCTCGCTTCATTGCAAGCGTCGGGCTTGGAGTCGGTGAAAGTGAATAGCATGATTTTTGCCATTCTTATCGGTGCCATTTTCTTCTCCTTGGTCTTCCGTGGCTTGGGGGGTGATGATGCGGTGCGTGAGTTACTCGAATCCATCCCCGGTGGTGTGGTGACGGTGATGATTGTGGTGATGCTGTTTTTGTTCATCCTTGGTTTTTTCCTCGACTTTATCGAAATCACTTTCGTCGTTGTGCCGATTGTCGCGCCGATTCTGCTCATGATGGGTGTTGATCCGGTGTGGTTGGGCATTATGATTGCCATCAACTTACAAACGTCTTTTTTGACGCCGCCCTTTGGTTTTGCCTTATTCTACTTACGAGGCGTGTTACCGCCCAATATTCCCTCGTCCGATTTATACAAGGGCGTGATTCCTTTTATTGGACTGCAAGTGTTCATGCTGTTATTGTTAAGCTTGTTTCCAGCACTCGCAACTTGGTTGCCGAAGGTGATTTATGGTTAAAAACCGCCCCCCCGCACAAAAAGTGCGTGAGCAACGCGCACAAGAAGCCGCTATTTATGGCGAAAACGCTTGTCGTGCCGCCTTACTGAATCGTTTTGATGATGTGGTGAAAGCCTTTTTTACCGATGAAACTGCACCGCGTTTTGCCGATGCCATGCGTGCCTTGGCCGCTTCTCGTAAGGCCTATAAGGTGGTAGATGAGGCCGAATTAGAACGCATCACGGGCAGTGGTCATCATGGTGGCGTTAGCCTGGTGGTGAAAAAACCATCAGTGATTAGTGCGCTCGATTATCTCGATGCCATGAGCGAAGCCAGTCACGACTGCGTACTGGCACTAGATGGCATTAGCAATCCGCACAATTTGGGCGCCATTATGCGCTCGGCGGCGCACTTTGGTGTGCAAGGACTGATTTTGCCCGATCCCGATTTACTCTTTTCCGGTGCTGCTGCGCGTGTGGCCGAAGGCGGAGCTGAGGTGCTTTATCCCATTAACGGGGTCGATTTTGTGCCCGTATTGTCGCTCTTTCGTAAAGCGGGTTACACTTTGCTCACCACCTCTAGCCATCGCGGTAAAGACTTGTATCGCACGAAATTACCAGCCAAAGCCGTGATTGTCTTTGGTGAAGAGCAAAGCGGCGTGTCGAAAAAAGTGGCATCGATGGGTGACTTGCCGATCAAAATTCCCGGTACCGGTGCGGTCGAATCCTTGAATGTCAGTGTTGCTACTGCGCTGATTTTAGGTGAATGGTGGCGTCAGGAAGGCGCAAATTAAGGAAGGAGTAACCCTATGGCAGCGATCATTTGGTTTGCATTAACGGGTCTTTTGGTCATCGCGGAATTGTTGCTGGGTAGCCTTTATTTGCTGGCTTTGGCTTTGGGCACACTGGCAGCGGGATTGGTTGCTTATTGGCACTATGACTTAGTTTGGCAACTGCTCACCGCCTTTGGTTTATCGGCCTTAGCAGCATGGATTGTCTGGCTCAATCGACGCAGTAACCAAGCCAAGCCGGAAGCCATGGATGATCCCGATAGGGGTCAGTCGGCGGTGCTGGTATCGCTGAATCCGCTGTTGGTGCATTATCGTGGTGCCGATTGGCAAGCCGAATGGCATCTCCATCCGCCGGCTCAAGCGCAAACTGGCACTGAGTACCCTATCATAGCTAAACACGCCAATCGACTGGTGATCGGCATTCATTTTTCCCATTCATCTTAACAGGATCAGACCATGGAACCGACTATTTTTGCCTTGTTTATGCTCATCGCTGTGGCGGTGGTGATTATTGCTAAAGGGATTGTTATTGTGCCGCAGCAAATGGCCTTTGTTGTCGAGCGATTAGGGCGTTATAACGGCACACTGGATGCTGGGTTACACATCATTATCCCGATGATTGATCGCATTGCTTATCGTCATTCGTTAAAAGAAGTCCCTATGGATGTGGCACCACAAGTGTGTATTACGCGCGATAATACACAGGTGCAAATCGACGGTATCTTGTACTATCAAGTCACCGATGCCAAGCTGGCTTCTTATGGTAACGAAAACTACAGTATGGCCATCGAAAGTCTGGCTAAAACTTGCTTGCGTTCGGAAGTGGGTAAGCGTGAATTGGATAAACTACTCGAAGACCGTCAAACGATTAACGTTGCGGTGGTCAGTGCCTTAGACGAAGCTTCGATTACCTGGGGTGTGAAAACCCTGCGTTATGAAATTAAAGACATCAACCCACCGCACGATGTGTTGGCGTCGATGCAGTTGCAAATCACCGCCGAACGGGAAAAACGTGCCGCTATTGCCCGTGCCGAAGGCGAGAAACAAGCCGCCATTGCTCAGTCGGAAGGGGAGAAACAAGCCGCCATTAATGCAGCCACTGGTGAAGCCGAAGCCTTACGTCTGGTCGCCGAAGCCAATGCCGATGCCATCGCCAAAGTCGCTGCCGCCACCGAGTTAGCGGGTGGTATGCAAGCGGTGAACCTAAAAGTAGCAGAACAGTATGTGCAAGCCTTCGCACAGCTAGCAAAAACGGGTAACACCCTGATCGTACCCGCCAATGTAGCCGATGTATCGGGCATGTTAGCCAGCGCCATGAGCGTGTTGAATACGGTGAAGAAGTAAGCTAGTCAAATTTATAGTGTTTCCAAGATTACTTAATGTCGCTGCTCTGATTAACTTGGTTAAATCTATGGCACAGTCAGGAGTCAATCACTGAAGGGGCTTTCTTTGCAGTCATTGTTGGATAAGTGTATACAAAGTGCGCTCGTTTCGTTTGCTAACGATACGTTAAATGGAGGCTGGCTTGGTCGCCGCGAAAGAGAAGCGGTAAGTCAATTTGTATTTGGGCACTTATTAAAAGAGGTTTCGCCACACGGTTTTATCCAAGATCCAGCCCAGATCGGAATTGAATTTCCAGTGCCACAGGTAAATTGTGATGAGTCTGCGTGTGATCGTCGTTTTAAACGTCAAGTATGTAAAGATCTCGTTTTCTGGCGGGAGCCAGCGATGACATGCTGGGACGTAAATGGTTTTCCAAATATCGCTCCCGCCGCCATACTTGAATGGAAGTTTGGTGCTTCTAAAGCCCATGAAGCGGATATCGAATGGCTCCGTCAGTTCACAGTTAAGTTCCCTCAAACGATTGGATATGCTGTAACGGCCAATCGTCCAGGATCTCATTTCCTTATTGACTGCATTAGAATTAACGAAGGTTTGGTTGATCGTTCTTGGTTACGCGTGTAATTTAATCTCGTTTTGTAGCTATATCCTACAAGTAGTGATGTATTAAACCGCTATCACCATGTCATCGTATTTAATGA
>CAZBQD010000077.1:0-3742 GCA_964493995.1 uncultured Francisella sp. | reverse complement strand
GGAGACCATCTTAAACTCGTAATATTTTTTGTCTTGACTCTGGGGTCCACTATAGTGTTTCAGTATCCGTTGTACCGGTTACCGCAGTAAAGCCGTCTAATTGCGCTGCCGTTAGGGTGACATTTGATGGTGAGTTGGCTTTTAGGCTGAGGTTTTCGAAGCCTGTAATCTGTGATTGAGACAAGTCAATTTCACCGACCACTACCAAGGTGTCTGAACCATCCGCACCGCCGTTTAAGTTAAGTGCAGAGGCATAGCTTTGAACGCCCATATCTTGGTCATTGCGCGCACCAACGACAACGAAGAAGTCGTTACCTGCGCCACCGTTGAAAGTTACCGACTGGTTATCTTCGCTAGTGCTGCTGGCAGTGATTTGTACGATTTCATCGTCAGAACGACCGATAAAGTTAATGGTTGTGCTGCTGGGAATATCGCTGAGGTTTAGGAAAGTCGTGGGAATTTGCCCAGTGTAGTCGTCGAAACCTTTAATGGTTAGGCTGGTTAGGGTATCGTTAGCACCAACTACAGGCAGTTTGTCGCCTTTGTTTAGGTCAACAACCACATCACCTAGCTCTTGACCTTGCGATCCTGCGCTCAATTCGTTAATTTGCTCTTGCAAGCTTGCTAGGGCGGCAAAAATACCAGAGGCTGCTACCGCTGTTTCGCCAGAACCAGAGGCTGCTTCACCAACTAATGCAGTGAGTGCGTTTAGGTCTGATTGAATATCTGTAATGGCTTCGCTGTTGGTTTCAACGTCATCATCTATGCCATCCATACGCTCGGATAGGCTTGCTACGGCTGCAGCAATGGCATTGTCGATGGTAGCGTAAAGGCCTGTTGCGGCAACGGCTTCTTCAATAACTTGCTCACCTTCCATCACGGCTGGTTGTGAAGGCGCACCAATGATCGCCATAATGTCAGCGTCGTTTTCGTCTACTACAGTTTCAAGTGCCGCCAATGCCGCTTTCAAACCTGCAATCGAGTTGGTGGTTGCTGGCGTTGTTACGTTGCCTTCAGCATCGACAACAGCATCCGAAATAATCGCTGCATCTGCACCTTCTAGCGCTGCAACTGCTGCAGTTAGGTTTGTGGCAACGGTTTGAATGGCTTCATCCAATGCTGCTTCTGCATCTGCCAAAGCTTGCGTTTGCGCTGAGTCGTTGTCGCTTACTACTGTAGTCAGTGCCGCCAACGCCGCTTTCAAACCCGCAATCGAGTTGGTGGTTGGGGCTTCATAGCCTTCTTGACCGTATGTGCCTTGTGCGTCATTTACAATGCTTGAAATGGCAACACCATTTTCAGCAATCGCATTTCCCATGTTAACAATTTGGTTATAAATTGGTAGTGTTGCTTGGTGAATCAGCTGTTCAACTTGTACATAAACACCCGTTGCTGGAACAGCTTCTTGAATAACCTCCTCACCATCCATCACGGCTGGTTGTGAAGGCGCACCAATCAACTGGTAAACACTATTCATGTTGTCGATGACATCTTGGCGTAACTCTGCAACGCTGTCGCTGATTTCAGCGTCCATTGCCTGATAATCAACCGTTAATTGATTGACCAGTGCCATAATGCCTGCGAGAGAATTAGGCGTTGCTGCTGAAATCAGGATAGAATCACCATCTTCATTCGTTTCATAGACAGCATCGTTCAATAAACGGTAATAATCTTCCATGCTCACTTTAGAAGTGAGTGTACCGCTAATGCCGTTAATGGCACTGAAAATCTGGTAAACCGCTTCTTGTAAGCCCGCAATCGAGTTGAGGGTTGCGGCAGTGAAGGTAGGCGCACCATTCTCGTCAAGTACATAGTCGCCATTGCTATCAACGATGGGCTGTGCGTCATCCATGATCTGAGCAAGCATCTGTTGGATGTACGGAATGTTGTGCGTGACATAGTTCAGGTAGCTTACCGCATCAGCTAGGGCAGGAATGCTTGGGTCTACTTTTTGTGCAAACGCATAGAAAGCCAGCGTCAAATTGTCTGTCGAAGGTCCTGAATAAACAGTTGTGGTTGGCTTACCAGTGCTGGTGTTAACGGTATAAAAAACCGGACTATTGGTGTCTGGATCCATTTGATAAGTAACCGCAACGCCTTCGTGCGCTAGGCTAATATTAAGGCCAAAACCAATCATGACTTGCGGTGCGTTTTGCAAGTAGCTAATTAACTGGGTCAGTTCTGTTGCATTGGCTACCGATACCGTAACGGTATCAACACCAGAGACACTGGCGGTTGCTTCACGAGCCATAAATTGGGCTAGGGTATAAGTTACGTTTGCCATTGAGACATTTCCTTTTTTAGGGGGTTAAATCAAGTAAAAATTCTTAGAAGGGGTTATCGCCCACGGTTGAATCTCCAATAGTTCCACCAGCCGATTCTGTCGGTGCTTCGGTGACAGCGGCTGTTGGAGTCGCTGTTGGTGCAACATAAACATCTTCATAAACGGGGGCTTGCGTGGGTGCTGCGGTGACAATCGGCGCCAGCTTGGTACCGGGTAGTTCTATTGCAACTTGGCTCACTAAAGCTTGAAACGCACTTAACGCTTGAGCTTGGCTAGCCGCATTGGCCGTGGTGATTACCGCAACAATTGGCGTTGCTTGCGCGTTCAACATGAGCTGATTCAGTGAAATGGCTTTGCTACCTAATGCGGAGGCATTGGTAGCAATGAGCGTATTAAGGGCTAGTGGTGTACTAGCGACCGTACCGGCAGCCGAAATAACGATATTTTGCAAATCTGCCAAGCCAGCGACACCCGTGCTGACGTGTTGCTGTACTGCCGACACAATTTCGCTATTGGTGATATTGACTCTGTTCAGCACACCAGCACTCATCATATTGGCAACGCCAGCCGCAATCACCAACTCGGTCGCTTTCGCCATATCGGCTGCTACTTGAGATACCGCTTGTACCGAAGCCAGGTTATCTAAACGCACACTGCCTAAGCCTTGTGCCGCATCTGAAACCATTTGTTGCACTAGGGCAGAAATGCTGGGCAGCGCGTCGGGACGAACCACCGAGGCGTTGCTGGCAATGGTCTGCGCCATTAACATGGTCACTTTGGCGGTTGCCGCCACAAGATTGCCACTGTTTTTGGCTTCTGCCGCGGCTAAAATTTCGATGGCTTTTTGCATGGCGACCGCTTTTTGCAGCACGGCTGGCTCTTGCGCAACAGCAATCATCGGATCGGCCAGCAAGTTAGCACTGTTGATGCCTAACACACTGCTGAGCTTTTGCACGGCTTGGGCAGGCGTATTATTGGGATCTGCCGCCACCAAAGCGCGGACTAACGACGATAGGGGCGTGACGTGACTAACAGCGACATCGGCACTAGGTAAGGCAAACAGGGTTCCGACAAACGGTTTGCCAGTACCCAAGTCCGTACCGCCTGTTAGCACTAACTGGCTGCTCGTCAACTGAGACTGCAATAGGTTATGACTAAGCGTGTAACCGCCCGCAGCATTAGTGGTTGTCGAAAACTCACCACCGTCTAATTGACCGTTGTTGTTCTGATCTAAAAACACGGTAGCGCCGGCAATGTAACCATCGACACCAAAACCGGAAAGTGATTGCATTGGGGCTTGTGTTGGGGCAGATGTAGGTGCTTCGGTGGGACTTGGAGCAGGCGCTGAACTCCCCCCACCACCACATGCGGTGAGCAAAGAACCAACAAATAAACCGCCAATGAGTACGGCCAACACTTTTTTCTGGGCTGTCATAAATTAACATCCTTTAACTTAAA
>CAZBQD010000076.1:0-4032 GCA_964493995.1 uncultured Francisella sp. | reverse complement strand
AATCGATGAAGCCAACGTTAGCCAATCAACACCTCAGCGTGTGGCGCACCTTCAGCGATGGCAATAAGCAGCGGGTGGGTGAATTAGCACAAAACGCGAGTGGCATTTATTTTCAATATCATCCCGATTACCTTGCCCACGCGCCCAGCCTATCGCCGTTTAATCTTGCGTTCGATAACCGACTGCAAGCCGCCCCCAAAACACCCCATGCAGGACTACATGGCGTCTTTTCCGACAGCCTACCCGATGGTTGGGGCATGTTGCTGATGGACAGAGTTTTCCGTCAGCAAGGCATCTTAGCACATCAACTCACGCCATTAGATCGCTTAGCCTTTGTCGGACAACATGGCATGGGCGCACTCTCTTTTGAGCCTAGCTTAAACGCGCCCTCTCGCAATGAAAGCATCATGACCCTAAATGAGCTAGGTCGTCAGGCACAAGCGGTCTTTGAAGGACAAGCTTCGGAAGTATTAGCCACACTTGCGCAAGCTGGCAGCTCTGGCGGCGCCAGACCCAAAGCACAAGTTTATTTCAACCATGACCAACCCCAATACATTAGCACCCACCCGAAAGCTGGCTACCAACCTTGGCTCGTCAAATTCACCTCTTCATCCTTGCCCTTAGGTCATGAAGAAGGATTATGCGAAGCCGCTTATTTGACGCTGGCACAACAAGCAGGTATTGAAGTACCCACATGGCAACTCATCGATGCACCAACTGGCCATTGGTTAGCGGTGAAACGCTTTGATTGCACGGGTGAACAAGGGCGTTTGCACTTACATAGTGTCGCTGGCTTGCTCGATGCCGATTTTCGCACCCCATCGCTCGACTATGAAACGCTGATTAAATTAGGCAGTATGCTGTGCCAAAGCCCCAGTGTTGGGCAAGCCCTATTCAAACGGGCGCTGTTTAATCTATTTGCCTGCAATCAGGACGACCACAGTAAAAACTGGGCATTTTTACAACAGGATAACGGACAATGGCAAGCAAGCCCCGCTTATGATCTGACCTTTAGCCCCACTCCCTACAACGAACACAGCACCGCCTTTATGGGCTATGGCAAACAACCACCCTTAAAGGTGATACAACAACTCGCCGCACACGCCAATATCGACCACTGGCATAAAGCCAAGACAATGATAGATGACATACTCGATGTCCTAGCCAATTGGTCGGCTGTTGCATCTCAGCTAGGGGTAAGCTCGACAACAACGCACCTGATTCAACAGCAACTTGATAAAGTAAGGGAAGATAATAAGACGTTGTGGGGTTAGGCGGAAACTTGGGTTGCAGTTGGCTGTGTTTTAACCACTAAAGGCCTCAACTTATCCAAACGACTATGCTGTCTAGCTTCCCATAAATCGTACTGATCTTGCATAGCTAACCAGCTTTCGGGAGACCGACCTAGCACTAACGACAAGCGTAATGCCATGTCAGGCGAAACCGCACTTTTTGCTTGCAGCACCCGACTTAGGGTTGATGGAGAAACGTCTAAATGTGACGCTAACACGCGTGCGCTGACATTTAAGGCTTGCAAATAGGTTTGTGCAATAAACGCGCCAGGATGTGGTGGGTTAAACATTTCCATTAATGATAATCCTCATAATTTAGAATGTAGGCATTGCCATCAACAAACTCAAAAGTAATACGCCAATTACCATTCACCGAAATCGACCAAATCCCCGATCGCGCACCTTTTAAGGGATGCAGCTGGTAGCCTGGCAAGTCGATATCATCAATCTCTGAGGCCGTATGAATGGCTGCTAATTGCATTTGAAGCTTCTTGGCATGTTGTGCTTGTATGCCCGAAAGCTTGCCTTGCGTAAAAAACAGCTCAAGCCCTTTGTGTTTGAAACTTTTAATCATGACTGAAGCATATCATGTTGCGCAACGCGCAACAATCAATTTTTTTCTGTCGAACGATAAACTCATTGCGGCGCGAGCTATAACAGGATTAACACAAGAAGAAGTAGCCACAAAAATGCACATGCAAAAACCAAGATGGTTTTGATCTCAAGCATAGTGACTCGTGACTACCTTCTGAAATGCCCAACGCCGTGTTAACTGGCCCAGCGTAGCTGGGTCCAGTTTAACACTTTGTTAGGCTAATTGTGAGCAAACAAGCTAGAAGACCAAAATTATTTGCCAGCTTCTGCAATAATCTCAAAATTATGAATGTTGTTTAGAACACCGTTATCCCAGCCGCCAACGACAAGATCATCCGCTTGGGCCTTGAGGGCAGCAGCAACTTTCCC
The DNA here is from genome assembly GCA_964493995.1 of uncultured Francisella sp. Taxonomy (GTDB): domain Bacteria; phylum Pseudomonadota; class Gammaproteobacteria; order Thiomicrospirales; family Thiomicrospiraceae. The sequence continues at coordinate 1,777 of CAZBQD010000076.1, read as the reverse complement.
GGCAAAGTGAGCTTCTCTTCCACGCTCATCGGTAAAGGTATCAAAAATACCAAAAGTGTTGCTATCTAATTTAAGTGATGTCCATAACAACGTTTTTGGTTCAGTTTGTGCGACAACAGATGCGGCTCCGATTAATAGCTGCTGTAATTCTTGCTCTTTTCCTGGTTGGGCTTTTAACAATATATAAGTTGCGCTTGTTGCATTTTCTAAGTCTGTGTCAGGTTTTTTATAGGATAAAACGCTAAAGTTAGAAATATTAGCAACAACCCCCTTATCCCAACCATGCTCTACGAGCGTATCTGCATTGGTATTTAATGCGGCTGCTACTTTCCCTGCAAAGTGCTCTGACCGGCCCGCTTCATTTGGAAAAAAATCAAAAATTCCGAAACTGCCATCGTTTTTTTTAAGCGCATACCAATACAATGTATTGGGTTCAGTTTGCGCGACCAGTGTTGCGCCTTCCTTTAGAAAAGCAGTTAGCTCTTTGTCTTGTCCAGACTTGGCCTCAAATGGAATATAGCTTGCTTCTTTCATGATAGTCTCCTGTTTTGGTACTTCTGAGCGTGATATAGACGCATTCATTAAAATGAATAGAAATACAGTTAGATAAATATTTGCTTTACGCATAGGATTAAAAGTTTTCTAAATTCGCCTTATGTTGAAATCGAGGTGCCATTGTAGGGTTTGGCGCAGCTTGACCAGTAGTGGCAAAAAAGACATAATGCATGCAATATCTGCCATTATTTGTTTGGAGTGTATGGATGACGACAATTGTGATTCTTTCAGTGAATAACGCCTTGCCATCAGGGCTAATGGGCATGGTTGATATCTTTGCATTAAGTGGTTTGCATTTTGTGCAGAAGTCTGGAGATGGAGCACTTTCGAAGGTGGAGTGGCACCCAAACGTGATTTTGGCGAATCATGATGGGCAGCCGATAACTGACGGGCATGGGCGTATTTTTGAGGTCGACTCTGATTTTGCTTCAATTAAACATTGCGATGCAGTGTTGGTACCGGGGTTTATTCCAAATGGTCAAGGACACCCACCCAAAACCACTACAGATATGCTTACCCGCTCATGGTTGGCTACACAATATAAAAAAGGAGCACTCATGTGTGGCTCTTGTAGCGGTGTATTTGCACTTGGAGAGGCAGGCTTACTTAATAACCGAAAATGCACTACCACGTGGTGGTTACATGATGAATTAAAGCAACGATTCCCAAAGGCGAATGCGGTATGGGCAAGTGAATTAATTGATGATAACGGTATCATCTCTGCTGGTGGCCCACTTTCCTGGGTCACCATTGCATTGCATATAGTGAAAAAGCTTGCTGGTATTGAAACGGCGAAGGTTGTGGCTGATTTTTCTGTCGTTGATGCGATACCAAAATCTCAAAACCTGTATGTGCCGGAGGGGTATCAGGCTTCAAACAATCCATTCCTAGCAAAAGCGGAATATACCATTCGTAAAGCACATTACCAAACCATGAGCGCTGGTGATTTGGCAAAAATAATGGCTATTTCTGAACGTACGCTAAATCGTAAGTTAAAAGAGTTAACCGGAGAAACCCCCAAAGCCTTTATTGACGGGGTTAGAATAAGCCATGCTTGCACATTGTTAGCAACCACCAATACGTCCGTAAAGGAAATCGCCCTTTCTCTGGGTTATACGGACGATAGCGTATTTCGTCGTCTCTTTAAGCAGAAAATAAAAATGACACCTTCCAACTATCAACAACAAAGACGCAATAATTAAAGTTAAGCTTTTAGCCTAAC
>CAZBQD010000075.1:0-4201 GCA_964493995.1 uncultured Francisella sp. | reverse complement strand
TCAGTAGCGATGACAATCCTCATACGTGGGGCGCTGACTGGGTGGTTGATTCTCCTTATCAACTGCTGACATTACTCAACTTATCGGTATGAACATGAGCACACATCATCACCCCTATGCGATTGCTGGTGCCAATAGTGATTTAGGGATAGGACTCGCTTGGCGACTGGCACAACAAGGTTTACCGCTACTATTGATTGATCGTGATGAAACCAAACTAACACAACTCGCCGATGAACTAGTCGCAGCTGGACATGATGACCCTTTATTAGCCGTCATTAATCCGCACCAAGCCGACTTTGAGACACAGTGCCAACAATTGGCTCAAGCGGCTCCCAGTCTCTCTGGATTCTGTTGGGCTGGAGCTTGGCTAGATCAACCAACCCCCATTCTGAATGAATCGCTAGAACACTGGCAAAAGGGGGTGATGCTCAATGTCACCTACCCATTAATGCTGTTTAAAAGCTTAAATCGACAATTAGCCGATGGTCAGGCTATCGCTTGGATCGCTCAACCGCAAGCTTTGGCCTTTACCAATCAACTGGGTGCCTCCAGCTCACTTTGGTCGGCTTGGTTACCGATTATCAATCAGGAGCTAGGTGCAACGACGTCACCGCGCCTTCGTTTCTGGTCATTACCCCGCTTGGCAGACCGAGTACATAGGCGCATTTATCCGCTAGCCGAACTGCATGAGTTTACACCCATTGATACCGCCATTGATGCGTGGCTACTGAGTTGGATGGAATATTAAATGTCTGTTTATATCGCCAAGCTATTCAGCTATTTTCTTTATCCGCTCACTTGGGTGGTGTTACTACTATTACTCAGTGTAATTAGTCTTTGGTGGCAAAAGCAGCGTTTGGCGAAATTATCAGCAACAAGCTCGTTACTGCTCTTATCTGTCATCAGCATGCCGGTTACCAGTCAGTGGCTGATGCATCAGTTAGAAAGCCGTTACCCTGTGCAAGCCATAAACGACATACAACCTGCCGATGTGATTTTGGTTCTGGGGGGGGGTATTCATGGTAGTGCGCCACCTTGGCGACTAGCACCCGATTTAAACGATGCAGCTGATAGAGTTGTTTATGCGGCACAACTATATCATGCAGGAAAAGCGTCACGCATTTTGGTCAGCGGCGGTACACTCAGTTGGAAAGGCGTACAACAAAGTGAAGCCAGTGCCATGAAAGCGCTACTCGTGCAATTGTCTGTGCCTGAATCCGCCATTATTGAAGAAGACAAAAGTCAAAGCACTTACGAGAACATGAAGAACAGCCAGACTATATTGGGTAACCTAGGCATGCAAAAGGTGTTGCTGGTCACTTCAGCCGCCCATATGCCCCGATCCATGGCGACGGCATTCGTTAATTTGCCAGCCAGCATTAGCATTAACGCCGCTGCTACCGATATTCGCGTCCTTGCTGTTGGCGGGGATTTACTCGACTATCTCCCCCAAGCCAGTGGGTTAGCGATGTTCACCCAAGCTTGGCATGAATGGGTGGGGTGGCTGGTGTATCGACTCAAAGGCTATGCCTGAAGCCTTAACCCCAAACGTAAGGCACTGTCTTGGTAGCCACCCACACGACCGACTAAGCCATTGGTGGCGAGTTCAGTTTGCTCATAAAAACGACTTGCTCCTTGCTCAAAACGCGAAGCAGCTCGCTGATTATCGTTTTGAGTTGGCTGAGTCGAGTTGCTCGTCTCACTTTCATCGTCAGTTTCACCCGTCATTGATGCTTGCTGCTGAGTCGCTATTTCTTGTTGCGCCTGTTGCATCATCGCTTGTGCTGACTGAGCAACAGCATAGTCTTGCGAAGAAGGTTCAGCAGGCGCCATAGCGGCTTGAAAAACCTGCCTTGCTTTAATCAGCGTTGCCTTTGGGTCGTTGGCAACAGGTGAAACGTCGATACCCACATTACCCCCGACTGCATAGCGTTTGCCATCAGGCCCAGTTTGGTAGCTATAGCTTGGACCAGAAGTGACATATTGACCACCGACTGCTGCATGAGCTTGCTCATGAATACGCACTTCTTGGTCGCGTGCTTTGAGCTGAGACAGCACCTTCACCACTTCGGGATCATTCAAATTAACACCATTAGTGTTGGTGTTAGATGAGGCAGCTGATGTGGAATTGGATGGCGCTTGTGTCGTGTCGTTGTTCGCTTCGGTTTTTTCTGATACAGCACCTTGCCCGATCGAAGCGTCGCTGCGCTTGACCGATTGAGGCACTAAAATGGGCTGTGCCGATTGCGACGATAAGGGTGTCACTGACATGATCACCTCCACAACATAGTTTACCTTATTCTACGACAAATCAAAGCGTTTGCCTATCAATGCGTTTGCATGCGTTCAATGATTTTAGTGGTTGAATGACCTTGCCAAAAATTGAGTACACGCACTTCACCGCCTGCCTGCCACACACAATTCGCACCCGCAATTTGTTCTGGCGTGTAGTCGCCACCTTTAACCAACACATCCGGCTTCACCGCACAGATTAAGGCTTCAGGCGTTTCTTGCGTAAACTCGACCACCCAATCGACACTTTCTAAGGCGGCCAACATTTCCATCCGCTCTGCCAAGCCATTGACGGGGCGACTATCCCCTTTTAACCGTTTCACAGACGCATCAGAGTTGACTGCAACCACCAATCGATCACCTAAGGCTTTGGCTTCACGCAAATAACGAATATGACCCGGATGCAAAATATCAAAGCAACCATTGGTCATCACCACACGCTCACCGATTGCCTGAGCTTGTTTCACCCAATCTTGTAAGCTCTGCCATGAATCAGCCACAGACCCCACGTGTACTGTGGGATGCGTTGCCTGCTCTAACTCAGTTTTAGTAACAATAGAAGTGCCTAGCTTACGTACCACCAAACCCGATGCTTCATTAGCTAGGCGTACCGCTGCCAGCAAACTCAAGCCCGAAGCAAAAGCGACCGCCAATGTCGCCATGGCTGTATCCCCCGCACCCGTTACATCAAAAACCTCTTGCGCCTTGGTCGGAATATGAACGGGTTCCTGTCCCTGTTGCAGAAGGGTCATACCCGCTTCGCTGCGTGTTACCAATAATGCCGACAAACCCAACTCGTTCATTAACTCCTGTCCACGCTGAGCAATAGCTTCATCCGTGCTCACCTTACCAACAATGGCACAAAATTCCGACAAATTGGGTTTAATCAGCGTCGCACCACGATAACACGAAAAATCATTACCCTTAGGATCGACTAACACCGCTTTATTCATTTTCCGAGCAACTTCAATCATATCAGCGACTAGCACTAAAGCGCCTTTGGCATAGTCAGAAATCACCAACACATCATAATCAGCTAAGGCCTGGGTCACCTGTAGCAACAATTGCTCTGCTAGGGGCACAGGCGGCGTCTCTTCAAAATCTAAGCGAATAAGCTGCTGTTGACGGCTGATCACACGCAACTTACGCACCGTTGGCATAGTCGAGTCTCTCACCCAACGGGTTTCAACCCCAGCGTCAACCAGCAATTCATCGAGCAGATCTCCCGCTTCATCCTGACCAATAATACCCACCATACCCACCGCAGCAGCGCCCAAGGCTTTGGCATTCATTGCCACGTTGGCTGCACCACCCGCACGTGCCTGAATCTGCTGCACACGTACCACAGGAACGGGGGCTTCGGGTGAAATTCGTCCCGTATCGCCCGACCAATATTGATCCAGCATCACATCACCCACAACCAATACCCGAGCGCGTTCAAAATTCAGCACTTTAGCTATCCCTGATAATCCGTTAAAATACTATTTTACCAATCTTAATGGCGATTTGCTTATGTCACCTTTATTTCGTTCACTCTTTTTGACTGGTTTGGTTGGCGCTCAAGCCGCACAAATGGCTCAAGCCGATGCAACCTTCGCTGTTTATGGTGTGGTTGCGGCAACGGCAACGGCAGCCGTTGCGGGTAGTCTCTATGGTAACTCGTTAACCACTGTCGCTCGCTCGGGTATTGCCACACAACAGATTAGTCTGTTAGCAGGAGGGGATGCGGATGGTGACATGAGTTCTGCTAGACTCAACTATCGCCTAGATCCCAAGCAAACCTTCTGGAAAACGGCAGACTTTGCCTTGAGCGCCAGCTTGGAAATGAGTATCGGTCAATGGCAAGCAGATAGTAAATATTCAAAACGCTCCTTAACCGATGTGGGACTGACACCTATATTCAAAA
>CAZBQD010000074.1:0-4257 GCA_964493995.1 uncultured Francisella sp. | reverse complement strand
GATGGTAGTAGCTGGGTAAATAGAGGTAGAGCGGAATGCCCAGCATGGCTAACGGTAATCCCAACAAGCCATAGGACAGGAGTTGCGATGAATTTATGTTTGTTGTGTTTTTGTTCACTGTTGGTTTGTGCGCCATTCTTTTATGATGCTTTAATAGTGAGTTGATTTAACGCATCATAACGCAAAACGCCTCAATCTGTCGGTCAATTTGCGTGTTCATTTTGTCTAATCTGTGTATGCTTACAAGGAAAATAGTTATGCGTAAACACATCGTCTATGGGTTGCTGGCCCTTTTGGCTAGTCTGGGGTTGGCTGGTTGTACTGCTGTCGATATTCAAGCTTATGCGCAAAAAACACCTCGCTTTGATTTATTTCAGTTTTTTGCTGGTAAAACCTATGCTTGGGGACAGTTTCAAGACCGTTCGGGTGAAGTGATTCGTCGTTTCACTGTGACCATTGAGGGCAAGGTAACGGGCGATCAGTTGGTACTCGATGAGCGCTTTGTTTATGATGATGGTGAACAAGAACAGCGCGTTTGGACGATTCGTAAGAACGCTCAAGGTCAGTACATCGGCACCGCCGGCGATGTGATTGGTGAAGCCACCGGCGTTTCAGCCGGTAATGCCTTTAATTGGCGCTATGTACTCGATTTGCCTTACAAACAATCGACCATTCATGTTAACTTCGATGATTGGATGTTTATGCACACGCCCCATACCATGATGAATAAAGCGGAAGTAACCAAGTTTGGCTTTAAGGTCGGCGAAGTGACTTTGTTTTTCAGTAAGCAGGAGATTCGCTAAATGAAAACGCCTTTGACCTTGGTCACACTGACGCTGGCGCTGTGGATTGGTGGGGCACAGGCGTCGGTGTCTTGGAAACTGGTCGGCGAGGGCGTTGCGACTTGGATGTTTATGGACATATACCAAGCTAAGTTGTATCGGCCAGAAGGGGTGAGCAAACAAACCGCGCTCAGTGATGATGCCCCGTTGAAATTAGAGCTCTGTTATTACAAGTCGATTACACCCGATATTTTTGTGCAAGGCGCCAATGAAAGCCTACCAACCTCATTAAGCCCTAGTTTGCGAGCCGAAGTCGATCGCTTACACGCCAGTTACCAAGCGGTTAAGCCCAACGATTGCTACACCCTACGCTACGAAAACTCGCAAACGGAATTGTTATTAAATGAAAAAGTGGTGTTTCAATCCAAACTCCCCGCCTTTAAGCAAGTCTATTTTGGCGTCTGGTTGGGCGATAACCCCTTATCGGAAAAGCTGAAAGCGGCTTTGTTGGGTGGCTAGGCCATCTTGTCAGGCGCAACGGGTGCGGATGGCTTAACGGTCATTGTGGTCTATGTTTGCAACGGCTGAAGGGCGGATATGTCGATTTTGAGCGCAAAAATCGACACGTTGTTGGTATGTGTCGATATAATCGACACATACCAATGGTGAGCGCCCTAGCGTCAGGAGTTTTTTCATGTTTAACCGCCTAACCCCTTACAATGATTTGCCTCTATTGCCACCTCAAACAGAGCTAGAAACCAAGGCGGTGTTAAAGCGGGCGATTGCCGCTAATCGGATGCTGGCAAACTTACGTGGATTGGCGGCACAAATTCCCAATCAAGAGATGCTGATTCAAAGCGTGGTGTTACAAGAGGCGCGTTTGTCTTCGGAAATTGAAAACATCGTCACTACCAACGATGAACTCTACCGAGCCGATGCCGACCCAGAGAGCAAAACAGACCCGCAAACAAAGGAAGTCCTACGCTATCGACAAGCCCTCTATGCGGGATTCAACGCACTCAAAAAGCGTCCTCTGACCACCAACCTATTCATTGAAATCGTGCAAATCATTAAAGCTATCGACCTAGGGATTCGCAAGACGACGGGCACAGCACTGAAAAATCATACGGGAGAGACCATCTATACCCCTCCAGAGGGTGAAGGTGTTATTCGAGACAAGCTTAGCAACTTAGAAGCGTTTATTCATGCCGATGACGACCTAGACCCACTGGTCAAAATGGCGATTATGCATTATCAATTCGAAGCGATTCATCCATTTGAAGATGGCAACGGGCGCACAGGTCGCATTTTGAACATCTTGTATTTGGTCGATAGAGGATTACTCGATATTCCCGTCTTGTTTTTATCCCGATACATTATAGAGCACAAAAGCAACTACTATGAAGGCTTGCGCAGGGTTACGGAAGAACAGCACTGGGAACAGTGGATATTATTCATGCTTCGCGCTGTTGAAGTCACCGCCCAACAAACCTTCGAGCAAGTATCGCGCATTCTTGAGCTGATGGAGCAAGTTCAGCAAAAAGTACAACAAGAAGCTAACAGTATTTACAGTAAGGATTTAATTGAAGTTATTTTTCGTCATCCCTACACAAAAATACAGTTCTTGGTGGATGCGAATATCGCCAAACGTCAAACCGCATCTAACTATTTGCAAATCTTATCCGATCTAAAAATACTACGTCCCAGTAAACAGGGGCGAGAAATTTATTACATTAATGACGCCTTGTTCGAAGCCCTGATTCGATGATTTTATCGACAGGTTGTGACGATATGTCGATTTTGAGCGTAAAAATCGACACGTTATGGGGATATGTCGATTGAATCGACACGAATTAATCCAAATAACCGTTTAACCGATGCAGAACATCAGGCCATTGGTAAACAAAACCCCGCTGCGGGAGCGGGGTTTGTGTTTATGATAAGTCAGCAAGTTTCTGATACAGCTAATCCACCTGATACTCAATCTCCACCACCAACCAGGTTTGTTCGCCTGCAGGCAGTTTAACCACCACTTCATCATCGACGGTTTTGCCTAGGCAAGCTTTGGCCATGGGGGCGTGCAACGAGATGTAATCGTCACGTCCGTAAATTTCTTCTTGTCCGACGATGCGAAAACGCAGTGTTTCGCCGGTTTCATCTTCTAGTGTGACCCATGCGCCGAAAAAAATTTTGCCTTCCTGCTGCGGGTGATAGTCCACCACTTTCACTTCTTCTAAGTGTTTGCTGAGAAAACGCACGCGACGATCAATTTCACGCAAGCGACGCTTATTGTATTGGTAGTCAGCGTTCTCTGAGCGGTCACCTAATCCAGCAGCCCACTGCACGATTTTCGTTACTTCAGGGCGTTCCTGATACCAAAGCTGATCCAGCTCCGCTTTCAGTTGGCGGTAGCCTTCCGGTGTGATGGGTTTTAACTGCATAACCATGAAACTTTTATTTATTGAAAGGGTGTGCATCAATTATAATGAATTTTTGGATATTCAGTGAGATGATGTGATGAACGCAGCGTTAACAGCCAGAAGTCAGGGTAAATGCGAGTTATGTGGTGAAGCCAGTGATAGCCTAGTGGTTTTTGAAGTGACTGGTGGAGATGGTTCAGATGAATCTCAAGTGGTAATCTGTTCAAGCTATCAACACCAACTGTTGAACGAAGATGCCATTAATGCTAATGACTGGCGCTGTTTGAATGAAGCCATTTGGTCGCCTGTACCCGCGGTGCAAGTGTTGGCTTACCGCATGGCGCATACCTTAGCCAATCGTGGTGAAGGCTGGGCACAAGATTTGCTCGATTCGGCTTATTTAGAAGACGATGTGAAGGCTTGGGCAGAAGCCGGATTAGCGCAAGCCAGTGATGATGATCCCAAACCACGCGATAGTAATGGCATGGAATTGTCGGAAGGGGATAGTGTCACGCTGATTAAAGACCTGGATGTGAAAGGCATGAGCTTTACCGCCAAACGCGGCACATTGGTTAAAAATGTTCATTTAACCAGCAATCCTAAGCACATCGAAGGCAAAATCAACGGTACGACCATTGTGATTGTGGCGGCTTACACCAAAAAAGCTTAATCATGTCTTTGCTGCTAATTACCGATATTTGCCAACGCGTGTTGGGCGACAAGGTGCATATCGAAGCCAGTCAAGATGCGCAGCACGTGTGGCAAGTGCTGGTAACGGGCGCTAAAGCAACAGATCCGCTGACGCGCAGTCAGCAAGAAATGGACATCATTATGTCGTTACAACACGGATTACAAGGCGCGGCGGTGCGTTTAGTCATTCATTAAGTTGGACTTGTGAGCATGGATCGTCGATTGTTTCTGAAAACCTTGACCGCCAGTTTGTTGTTGCCCAGTGCCTTGCCCGCTCAGGCCAAACAAACTGGGCGCTGGCTGAACTTGAAACGGCCGCAATCGGGTGAGGTGCTGTCGGTTGTTTATAAGCGCAATGGGGTGTT
>CAZBQD010000073.1:0-4427 GCA_964493995.1 uncultured Francisella sp. | reverse complement strand
TAATCAGGCTGCGGATAAACCTCAGTTAGCGCTTTTCCCGGTCATGTAATGCGTTAAAGCATCCGTTCTAAGACGAGATGCTGATAAAGCGCCCATAAAAAAGCCCTCGAAATTCGAGGGCTTTTTTTAATCTTCAACTTAGGCTGAGGATTAGTGAGCTGAAGCACCTTCAGCGCCAATACCTGTTTCAGAACGAACGTATTGTGCGGTGAAAGCTTCGCGCTCCGCTTCGGCTTGTGCGCTCTTGTCGGTAATCGAGAAGAACCAAGCAAGAATAAACGCGACGGGCATTGAGAAGATCGCTGGTTCTTTGTAAGCAACAATGGCTTCTTTGAACGAGAAGACATCAACCCAAACGGTTTTCGACAATACCACCAAAGTGACGGCGGTGATCAAACCACCTAAACCACCCATAACGGCACCACGAGTGGTTAGACCACGCCAGTAGATGGCTAATAGCAATACTGGGAAGTTAGCAGAAGCAGCCACAGCGAAGGCTAAACCTACCATGAAGGCAATGTTTTGTTTCTCGAAGGCGATGCCTAAGAAAATCGCGACGATACCTAAGCCAATTACTGCCATTTTAGAGAAGCGCATTTCAGCAGCTTCATCAACCTGACCTTTTTTGAACACGTTAGCGTAAAGGTCGTGCGATACCGCAGAAGCACCCGCTAGCGTCAAGCCCGATACCACTGCTAAAATCGTCGCAAAGGCAACGGCAGAGATAAAGCCAAGGAACAAGTCACCACCAATGGCATGTGACAAGTGAATCGCAGCCATGTTATTACCACCAATCAACTTACCGGCAGCATCCAAGTAGGCTGGGTTGGTCGAGACGAGGATAATTGCGCCGAAACCGATAATAAAGGTTAGGATGTAGAAGTAACCAATGAAACCAGTGGCGTAGAACACCGATTTACGTGCTTCTTTAGCGTCAGTTACAGTGAAGAAACGCATTAAGATGTGTGGTAAACCAGCGACACCGAACATCAGCGCCAAACCCAATGAAATGGCTGAAATGGGGTCTTTAATCAAGCTACCGGGTGCCATAATGGCATCATGTTTCGGACTGATTTCAATCGCTTTAGTGAACAGATCACCGAAGCTGAAATTGAAGCCCCACAACACAGCCAACGCCATGAAAGAAGCGCCTGATAACAGCAACACGGCTTTGATGATTTGCACCCAAGTGGTGGCTAACATGCCGCCAAAAGTGACATAGAGAATCATCAACACACCCACAATGACGACCGCGCTACTGTATGACAAACCGAATAGTGTTTCGATCAGTTTACCAGCACCCACCATTTGTGCAATGAGGTACATAGCGACCACAACCAATGACGCCACGGCAGCGACCGCACGCACAGGTACTTGCGACAAACGGTAAGAAGCCACGTCGGCAAAGGTGTATTTACCCAAGTTACGTAGGCGTTCAGCCATTAAGAACAACATAATAGGCCAACCCACCAAGAAGCCAATCGAGTAGATTAAGCCATCAAAGCCGTTAGCGAATACCAAACCGGCAATCCCTAAGAAGGAAGCCGCTGACATATAGTCACCCGCCAAGGCTAGACCATTTTGTAGCCCTGTGATACCACCACCGGCGGTATAGAAGTCTTTCGCGCTACGTGTGCGTTTTGCTGCCCAGTAGGTAATACCTAAGGTGGCTAACACGAACACCACGAACATGCTAATGGCAGGAACGTTAATCGCTTTTTCAGCAGCATCGGCGGCTAGCACAGCATTCGACATTAAGCCGGCCAGTAATAAGGTTGAAAGTTGACGCATCATTTAACCAGCTCCTTCACTTCGTTATTCAGCGCATCGAACTCACTGTTCGCACGACGAACATAAATACCTGTTAGGATAAATGAGAAAACGATGAGCACAAAACCACTCAAAATGCCGATTGAAATAAGCGATTCGCCTGAAATTTTTGTGGCTAGCGCGGTGGGATTGAAAGCGATGAACAGGATGAAGGCAAAATAGAGAACCATCATAATGATAGCCATTGTCCAGTTGTAACTAGAGCGGGTTTTGGTGAGCTTTTGAAAAGCTTCCATTTGTTGGATTTTATCTACGGTGGATTGATCCATCAGTATCTCCTTGTTGTTTTACTTCTATCATTAACACAATTTATAACATGAGTCGCTGATATGTTGTTGTCTTTATACATAAAAAGCCAAGGAAATTCCTTGGCTTTCTAATTACGAACAAATTATAGCTTACTTTTCAGCTAATTGTTGCAAAATTGTGGCATCTTCAAGCGTTGAGGTGTCTTGCGTGATGGTTTCACCCTTAGCTAGGCTGCGTAGTAAACGACGCATGATTTTACCCGAGCGCGTTTTGGGTAGGTTGTCACCAAAACGAATCTCGTCAGGCTTGGCAATCGGACCAATCTGCTCACCCACCCAGGCTTTCAAGGTCTTAATCATCGCCTCACGTGCTTCACCCGTGGGGCGAGCGCCATTGAGCACGACAAAGGCAACAATCGCTTCACCTTTCACATCGTGCGGACGACCGACAACCGCCGCTTCCGCCACATCGGGATGCGCAACCAGTGCCGATTCCACTTCCATCGTACCCAAACGGTGACCCGAAACGTTGAGTACGTCGTCGATGCGACCTAGAATCCAGTAGTAACCGTCAGCATCGCGGAAAGCACTATCGCCAACGACATAATACTTATTGTGGAATTTCTCGTAATAGGTTTCGACATAGCGAGCGTCGTCACCCCAAATGGTGCGCAGCATCGATGGCCAAGGTTTGCTGATAACCAAGTAGCCACCCTGGTTGTCGGCAGTGATGACGTGACCTTCTTCGTCAACAATCTCAGCAAAAATACCAGGCAGGGGTTGAGTACAAGAGCCTGGTTTCAAGGCGGTTGCACCAGCGAAAGGCGCAATCATATGAGCACCGGTTTCTGTTTGCCACCAGGTATCCATAATTGGGCAACGTTCCTGACCAATGACGGTGTGATACCACATCCAGGCTTCAGGATTAATCGGTTCACCCACTGAGCCCAATAGGCGCAGTTTCGATAAATCATATTGTTTAGGAACATCGTCACCAAACTTCATTAGTGCACGGATAGCCGTTGGCGCGGTATAGAAAACCGTTACACCATGATTTTGACAGATTTCCCAGAAACGACCCGTATGCGGGATGGTAGGCGCACCTTCAAACATCAGGATGGTAGCGCCATTTGATAATGGACCGTAGGCAACATAGGAGTGACCCGTAATCCAACCCACGTCAGCCGTACACCAGAAGACATCGTCATCTTTCAGGTCGAAAATCCATTCGTTGGTCATGTGTGCGCCCAACAAGTAACCACCCGATGAATGGACAACACCCTTAGGTTTGCCGGTTGAACCTGAGGTATAAAGCAAGAACAACGGATGTTCTGCATTCACCATCACCGGTTCGCAGTAGTTGGGCATACCGGCTTCGGCTTCATGCCACCACAAGTCACGACCTTCTTTCATATTAATATCTTGGCCCGTGCGTTTGCATACCAATACTTTACGAACCGAATCACAGCCTTTTTCTAACGCTATATCAACGGCTTTTTTCAATTCAACGGTGCGACCACCACGGAAACCACCATCGGCGGTGACAATGACTTTCGCTTTTGCATCTTCAACACGGTCTTTTAGCGCTTCAGCTGAAAAACCACCAAACACAATTGAGTGGATAGCTCCAATACGCGCACAGGCTTGCATGGCAATCACCGCTTCGGGAATCATCGGCATGTAAATAACGACACGGTCACCCGTTTGTACGCCCTGAATTTTTAGCGCATTAGCAAAACGACAGACAGCGCCATGTAGCTCATGATAAGTGTACTTTTGCACATCGCCTGGTTCGCCTTCAAAAATAATCGCGGTTTTATCACCACGATCATCTAAGTGACGATCCAGACAGTTGACGGAGACGTTGAGCTCGCCATCAGTGAACCAGCGGTAGTGAGGCGCTTTGCTGTCATCTAAGCCGACGGTAAAGGGCTTAGACCATTGCAGTTTTTCTTTAGCAAGGCGTGACCAAAAGGCAACGTGGTCTGCATTGGCTTCGGCACGAAGGGCTGCCAGTTGTTCGGCAGTCACATTCGCTTCTGCTTGCGCACGCGCTGGCGGGGTAAAAAGGCGTGTTTCATGCAGTACAGATTCAATGTTGTTATGGCTCATTGTGGTGTGATTCCTTCGGTTAGGGTTCTTTGGCGCTTATTTTACAAGGCTTGATGCAGAAAAACTAGAAAACTAGCTGGTACTAATCATTTTCTTCTGCCCAGTGCAATACACCTGCTTGCCATAGTCCATGTAATAACTCGCTGTTAGCAGGGTTGGACATAAAGGCGAGTAGCGTTTCAGCACTATGGTCATAACTCGAGCAAAGTGTATCGAGCAAAGCTTGATCGACTTCTG
>CAZBQD010000072.1:0-4571 GCA_964493995.1 uncultured Francisella sp. | reverse complement strand
AATAAGCCAATAAGCCAATAAGCCAATAAGCCAATAAGCCAATAAGCCAATAAGCCAATAAAAATTTTATATATCTTGCTTCTACTTAGACATTATGTTGCCTTGTTTTTTTACTTTTATGTCATAATATTGGTCAATACGTAAACAACTGATTTTTATTATGGGCAATACTTAATGAATACAGCGAAACCCTCTCTGCTACTTGTAGACGACACACCAATCAATCTCGATATTCTGCGCAATATTCTGTCACCGCTTTACGACGTCAAGCTGGCGATTAATGGTGAAGTGGCACTGAAAGTAGCACAAAAAACGCAACCCGACTTAGTCTTACTTGATATCATGATGCCAGGTATGAACGGATATGAAGTGTGCGAAAAGCTCAAGCAAGATCCTCGTACTGCACACATTCCGGTTATTTTTGTCACGGCCATGACCGATGTCGAAGATGAGGCTAAGGGATTTGAAACCGGAGCAGTCGATTACATCACCAAACCCATTAGTCCGTCTATTGTATTAGCGCGCGTTAAAACGCATTTAGCCCTGCACAATCAACAATTGGCGTTAGAAGCTCAGGTTTCGCAGCGCACCCACGATTTAGTCGAAGCCCAGTTTGAAATATTACGTTGCTTGGGTCGTGCGGCAGAATACAAAGATAACGACACCGCACAGCATGTTACTCGTGTTAGTCATTATGCACGTATTCTGGCCTTACATGCTGGGGTGAACGAGAACGAGGCCGATCTCATTTTTAGTGCCATGCCCATGCATGATATTGGCAAGATTGGCGTACCAGATCAAGTATTATTAAAGCCAGGTTCGCTTGACGTAACCGAGTGGGATGTGATGCGAGCGCATTGTGAGGTGGGTGCTTCTATTTTGGGCAGTAGCGATAGTACCATTATTCGTTATTCTCGCGAAATTGCCTTAACGCATCAAGAAAAATGGAATGGCACTGGCTACCCCCTGGGTCTAAAAGGAGAGGAAATTCCCTTTACCGGGCGCTTAGCTGCCATTGCCGATGTGCTCGATGCTCTAACCACGAAACGGCCTTACAAACGAGCGTGGACTTTTGATGAAGCCGTTGAATGTATACAAAAAGATGCAGGTGTTCACTTCGACCCCGGATTAATGCCCGCCTTTCAAGCCGCCTTGCCTCAATTAGAAGCGGTGTATATTCGCTTCCAAGACCCAGACTGGTTTAACGACGAACACCAAACAGTGGGAGTTCCATCATGAGCGCTCACCAAGATACAACCGATATGACCCTTGAACATGAACTGGCCGAAACACGCGCTCAACTAGCAGCAATCAATCGAGCTATGGCGGTAGCAGAATTTGATTTAGCGGGCCATTTACTTAGCGCTAATGACAATTTTTTACGCGTATTTGGCTATCAGCGAAATGAAGTCATAGGCAAGCATCATCGCATGTTTGTGCCACCTGACTATGCCAATTCTGCGGACTATGGTCTTTTCTGGCAACGTCTGGCGGCTGGCGAATTTTTGTCGGATACCTTCAAGCGTATGGGTAAGCAAGGTAAGTCAGTTTGGTTAGAAGCCAACTACAATCCCATATTCAATGCCAAGGGCAAGATTTACAAAATTGTTAAGTTCGCCATCGATATTACGCAAAGCGAATTGGCTAAGCAGGAAGCGAGTCAACTACAAAAACAAGAGCGTTTGTTTCGTGATTTATTAGATTCCGCACCCGATGCCATGATCATTGCCGATGCCAGTGGCAGCATTCGTATGATCAATAAGCAGGCTGAGTCTTTATTTGGTTACACGCGTGAAGAGTTAGTGGGGCAGCTTTTGGAAATCTTAATTCCTGAGCGCTACCGTCATCATCACCCAGAAAAACGCGATGGTTTTTTCCAAAAACCTGCCGTGCGTGAAATGGGTTCAGGGCTAGAGCTGTTTGGTCGTGCTAAAGACGGACACGAAATTCCGATTGAGATATCATTAAGCCCCATTGAAACCGACGAAGGCATGTGGGCAGCCAGCGCCATTCGTGATATTACGGAAAGGCGTTTGGCCAATCAGCAGTTACAAATTGCCATGAAAGCGGCGGAAGAAGCCACCAAAACCAAGTCTGACTTTTTAGCCAATATGAGCCATGAAATTCGTACACCGATGAATGCCATTATCGGCATGAGCTTTCTGGCGTTACAAAGTGAGCTGAACCCACAACAGCGCAATTACATCAGTAAAGTGCATCGCTCTGCCGAGTCGTTGCTGGGCATTATTAATGATATTTTAGACTTTTCTAAGATTGAAGCAGGCATGTTGCATATTGAAAAAGTGCCCTTTAATTTAGGAGATGTGTTGCAACGCCTAGCCGACGTCATTGCCTTTAAGGCAGAAGAGAATGGCATTGAGCTGCTCTTTTCCAACACCCATAGCATTCCGAAAGATTTAATAGGCGATCCTCTTCGTTTGGGTCAAATTTTACTTAACCTTGGCTCTAATGCGGTTAAATTTACGCATGACGGTGAAATCGTTGTCGATATTGAGGTGGTTGAAGAAACCGAATCGCGCATCGCCTTGAAGTTTAGCATTAAAGACAGTGGCATTGGCATGACGCCCGAACAACAAGCGAAGTTGTTTCAATCATTTAGTCAGGCCGATGCTTCCACCACGCGCAAGTACGGCGGAACCGGTCTGGGTTTATCGATTAGTAAGCGCCTTGTCGAATTAATGGATGGCGAAATTTGGGTAGACAGTGAAGAAGGTAAAGGCAGTAATTTTCAGTTTATTGCCCGTTTTGATAAGCCGGTTGGCGCAACCATTACCTACGAACTGACTGAACAGTGCTTTAGCGATAAACATGCGCTCGTGGTTGATAATAATCGTCATGCTCGCCAGATTTTGATGGAACTGCTAGAGCACATGGGCATGACGGTAACAGCGGTTTCTTCGGGCGAAAAAGCCTTAGAAGTCTGCAAAAAATCCCGCTTTGACCTAGTACTCATGGATTGGATGATGCCGGGACTCGATGGTCTGGCAACAACGGAACAGCTTGCACAAACTTTGGACTGCTTGCCAAGCGTGGTGATGGTCACGGCTTATGGTCAAGATGCGCTATTTGAAGCGGCACTGGCAAATGGCTTAATTAAAGCGGTGGTGACTAAGCCCATTACCCTTGCCAGTCTGACCGCTTGTTTGAAGCCGCTATTCGGCACGCAAGTGAGCGAAAAGCCCTCTCATCATAAAAGCCAGCAACAACATTACATTAAACAAATAGCTGGGGCGCATTTACTGCTGGTCGAAGACAATGCCTTTAACCAAGAATTGGCCGTCGCTATTCTGGCAACCGCCAGTATTAGTGTGACCATCGCCAACAATGGTCAAGAAGCATTAGACATACTGGCACAGGCAAGCACTCATTTCGATGGTATTCTGATGGATTGCCAAATGCCAGTGATGGATGGCTACACAGCTACGCGCCTGATTCGAGCGCAAGCTGCTTTCGCCGATATGCCTATTTTGGCTATGACCGCTAACGCCATGAGTGATGACCGTGACAAGGTATTAGCTGTGGGCATGAATGAACATATTGCCAAACCGATTAATATCGAGCAGCTATTCTTAACCTTATCACGTTGGATTAAACCTAAACGCAACCGTGCGATGACAAGCGCCATGCTGGATGCCTCAACACAAAGCGCTCAGCAGGCGAATGAACATCAGTCTGTGTTCTTAGACCGTCATATCGGCTTGCGCTACACGCATCAAAACGAAGCCCTTTACCAAAAACTCTTGTGTCGATTTTATGAGCAACGTGCTGAATTTTATGCGACTTTTGAGCAACTAACACAAGCGACATTATCGGAAACTGAGCAAGAAACCATCGCTCGCAACCTACACAGTCTAAAAGGCATGGCAGCAACGCTCGGTGCTGTTCCTTTGTCCGAGTCTGTGGCCCTATTAGAGCAACACGTTAAATCGGGTTCAAGCGAGAATAATCTTGCACACTGCGTTGCTGCTTTAGATGCCTTAATGGATTACTTAACCGCAGAGTGTCACGTCAAAGACAGTGAACGAGCCGAACCAAACTCGACGCATCAGGATGATGGCGCTAGCTTTAGACAGGCTCTACAAAGCTTATCAAACCTGCTTGACAGCTATGACGGTCAGGCTTCAGATCACTTTGAACAGATGACACTAACCTATGCGCATCATGACGATATGATGGCAAAACTGAATGCATTAGCGCCCTTGATTCAAAGTTATGATTTTGATGGTGCTGTGGCGCTCATCGCGACCTACTAAGCCAGGCGCCTAGGGCAACAACGCATCTCGCGTTGCATTGGCTCTGGCAAAGGCATCGCTTAATCCTTGCCAGTCTTGTTGCTCCAGCAAATTGGCATAGGTTTGTAACTGCTGTTGATAAGCCGATAATGCTTCAGTGATCATGGCACTACTAAGAGACAAGGCTGTGAGCGTTGCTTGTAAGCTAGTTGTCGTAAAAATTATGCTGCGACTTTTAAAGCTACGCGTGACTAAGTCTCAGGGTTCAATGTGACCATCGTTCGAGATGCTTCACAAACATTAGTGCGAGAAAACCTT
>CAZBQD010000071.1:0-4617 GCA_964493995.1 uncultured Francisella sp. | reverse complement strand
CGTATGCGGGTTAGTTTAACTAATCCTTGTACGAAATAGTGTAGCCACTCCAGTTACTCATAGCACAAACTAAAGCATAAGAAATGGTGTTACTCAGTGCAGACGGCTTCTTTAAGCATTATGAGGCAGCGGTTATGTGGTAGCCTTGAGAAGCAGGGCGACAATTACCACCAGCACCAGCAACACCCCTGAGCGTAGCTGAGGGGCTTAGATAGGATTGCTTAACCAATCCTCGTGAGCATGACGTACTCGTACAATGAGAATGTCTTGGTTAGCTTGCAGTTGGTAAATAATAATATGAGAACCGACAGGATGAACCCTAACAGGCGGTAATAATTCTACTCGCTCACGACTCATTTCGGGAAACTGCGCTAACAAACTAAACACCTGAAATAGCTTTTGATGATAATCAATGGCAACAGAAACACCAAACCTGCCCATACCATCCAGCAATATTGCCTCTAGGTCTTGAGCCGCTTCGTTAGTTAATTGGTAACTCATGCTGCGGTTGGTGTGGTGTTAAATTGACTGATAGCTCGTCGCTGAATGCTTTCCATCGTCTCTGAACTAACTCCACTCGCTATGCCCTCATTCACTAATGCTTGTAGATTGGCAATTTTACGCTGTTTAACGGTGTCATCCATCATCAGCACCACTTTCACGGGTTGAGACATAAACTCCGAATAGTTAGCTGGAATTTGAATAACCCCATTTTGTGCAATTGTTTCGAATTGAACTGCATACATAGCAACGTCTCCTTGTTAATGGCTTCATTATAACGCAACCTATTGGAAATAAAGAACCTAGTTCGACAGCATACGGGGGCGCTGGGTGGGATTGGTGCTGGCTTGTCGGTTATTGATACTCGACAGTGCTTGCCCGTTGAGAAGCAAAGCTGGGGCGAAGGTATGCTATAATTTGACTAAGTTTTTTGATTACGAGATAGCGTAAAAATTTGTGACTAAGATTGTGAGTAACAGTTTTGAAATTGATGATATTATCAATAAATCGTTACGCTTACTCAATTCAAGCCGTTTCAAAACGGCTTTTTGATGTCTCACAAGTTCAATAAAAACATAATGTTAAGCGCTTGTTTTAAGTCTGATTAATAGGAAATCTAAGCATGAGTGGTGATGGCACACGATCGGGTTCTTGGTTAGACAGTTTGAAACACTGGTTCGATCAAGAACCCAAAGACCGTGATGATTTATTGGATGAGATTAAAGATGCATTCAATCGGCAAATCATCGATGTGGATGCGTGGCGCATGTTGCAGGGTGTCTTGTCCTTATCGGGTATGCGAGTGCGTGATGTCATGGTTCCTCGGGCACAGATGGTGATGCTGAGTGCCGGTGATAGCATTGCAGACACACTGAAAGTCATTCTTGAAACGCAACACTCTCGCTACCCGGTCACCGGAGATGATAAAGAATCACTGGTGGGTTTGTTGATGACCAAAGACTTGCTGATTGCTTACATGCGTGATCAGGTAGGTCAGTTAGAAAATTTAGCTTCTCTTTATCGTCCTGTTTTTTATGTACCCGAAGGCAAGCGCGCGACGGAGTTACTGCGCGAGTTTCAAAGCCGCCGCCTACACATGGCCTTGGTAGTGGATGAATATGGCAGCATTACCGGCTTGGTTACCATCGAAGACATTATTGAAGCCATTGTCGGCGAAATTGACGATGAATATGACGAAGCGGATGTGCATATTTTACAGATGAATGCCAACACTTTTACCGTCAAAGCCGTTTCCAGTGTCGAAGAGGTCAATCGTTTTTTTGATGTCACCTTAGATACGGAAGTGGCCGATACCATCGGCGGGCTGCTGGTCGCACGCTTTGGGCGAGTTCCGCAAACGGGTGAAAGTATGGCCTTAGGTGGTTTGCTGTTTAAAGTCATTCGAGCCGATCGTCGTCGGGTGCATTTGTTCAAAGTTAGCCCGTTAGATGAAGAAACACTCGGTCATGGGGAGTAATGTCATCGCCCAGTGGGCAGCGAAACAGGGTTGGTCAGGCACTGCCTTAAGAATGCTGCTGGCGCTGGCGTTGGGTTCTATGGCTGTATGGGGTTTTTCTCCTTATGACGTGCCTTTGGCTACCTTGCTGTCGATGGTTGCTCTCTGGTCGCTCTGGTCAACGGCAAGTCATTGGCGGCAGGGCGCGGCTGAAGGCATGGCGTTTGGAGTCGGTTTTTTTGGCTACGGCGTCAGTTGGTTGGGGATTAGTTTAACCATTTACGGTGGAGTTCCTTTTGGCTTTACCTGGCTAGTTGTCTGTCTGTTTGTGTTGCTACTAGCGTTTTTCGTCGCAGTGGTTGGCGCCTTGGCGGTTTGGTCGCATCAACGTTTTGCTAAGGCCTTGTGGGCTGTGTTGCTGTTACCCAGTTTTTGGGTGGGCGCAGAATGGTTGCGCGTCATGATTTGGGATGGTTTTCCTTGGTTGTTGGTGGGGTATTCTCATACCGACACTTGGTTAGCTGGCTGGGCGCCTTTGGCCGGAACGCTGGCGGTAAGTTTTGCTGTTAGTGTTTCGGTGGGCTTGCTGTGGTTGTTAATGCGATCGGTACAATGGTTTCCCGTTGCTTTGGCGTTTGGCGTGTTTTGGAGTTTTTCCGGTTACTTAACCAGTTTGAGCTGGGTCGAAGCTAAGGGCGAAGTCACGCCCGTCGCCTTGGTGCATGGTCAGGTTTCTGAAACCATTAAGTGGAATACCGATGCCTTAACGCCTATTCTGCGCGCTTATCAGCAAGCCAGTGAACCCTTTATAGGAAAGGCGAAGGTGATTGTTTGGCCGGAAACGGCTATCCCCACTTTTCTAGACAGTGTGATGCCGGCGTTAGATGAATTCAGTCAACGTGCTGAACAAGCCCAAACGCAAGTGGTGAGTGGTGTGGCACTGCGTGAAGACAGTCTGCAAGGGCGTCAGTATTTTAATAGCATCGCAGCCTTGGATGGTAGCTTGCGTTATGACAAACAGCATTTGGTACCATTTAGTGAATACTATCCCGGTTTTGCTGTGTTATCGGCACTGGCTAAACTAATCAACATGCCTATGTCCCAGTTTTCGGTGGGCGAACAAGCAAAAGTTCAGTTGTTGGCAGCTCAACAAGTCGGTTTGGCTGTGTGTTACGAAGCCGACTTTGGGCTAGAAATGGCCATTGCCACTCCTGAAAGCGATTGGTGGTTGGTGGTGAGTGACGATGGATGGTTTCATCCCAGTGCGATGGCCGCACAGCATTGGCAGATGACGCGTTTGCGGGCGCGTGAACTGGGACGTGAGATTGTGCGTGTGACCAATCAGGGCTATTCAGGGGTTGCGCGGGTGAGCGGTGACAGCCAACTGGTTGCCATACCCACAGATGGGCTCGCCGGTCATGGCGTTTCGGTGCAGGCATACAGTGGTGAGACGCCTTATGTGCGTTATCGAGACATGCCTTTGTTGATGATTCTCTCTTTCAGTTTGGCACTGGTTTTTATGCGCTGGAAGGCGAGTAAAAAACCAGGCCAGTCTAAACAGAATTAATTCCTTAGCGTTTGCCACCACCGCCTGCTTTGCGCAAGCTGGCATCTAACCAGCGTGTTGGCAACAGGCGTTTCAACCACCAGAACAACTGTGTGGGAAAGGTAACCCGGTAGCGGGTTTTCGGTCGGCGACTGGTCAAGGCTTGTTCCACGACCTGAGCAACCGCTTCTGCCGGCAAGGTAAAAGGCGCAGCGGCTCCTTCCTTTTGTAAGCGGGCAATCATGCCTTGGTACTGGCTTTGATGGTAACTTTGTGATGTATCAACCCATTGTTGAAAAGCGGCAAAGGCATTTGCTCTAAAACGACTTTCAATCGGGCCGGGTTCAACCAGGATGACATCGATAGGCGTATTGTGTAATTCCAATCTGAGGGTGTCTGCCATGCCTTCAATGGCATATTTGCTCATATTGTAAGCACCTCGATACGCCATGGCGGCAAAGCCTAAAACAGAACTGTTGAAAATAATACGCCCATAACCCTGTTGTCTAAAATGCGCTATCAGTCGTCGATTGAGATCGTGTGTGCCAAAGACATTGGTTGCGAATTGGTGTTGTAAGGCCTCTCGACTAATATCTTCTAAGGCGCCTGGTAAGCCAAAGGCCGCATTGTGAAACACGCCAGCCAAACGGTTGTTGGTGAGACGCAGCGTTTCGGTTACAGCCTTAGCGATGCTGGCAGAGTCGGCAAGATCGCAAATCACCACATTAAATTCACCGCTTAGGCGCTCATAATCTTCTGCACGTCTGACGGTGGCAACAACGTGAAAGCCTAAAGATTGCAAGTGTAATGCCGTGCGGTAGCCAATGCCGCTAGAACATCCGGTGACTAAAATACTGTCGGGTGGCGAAAGGGGTGCTGACATGATTCCATGGGTTCCTGTGTTAAGGCTTTAATTCGGTATAAAAAAAGCGACCCATTGGGTCGCTCTCTTATCTGCCGGTCACGAATTAACGTTGACGCGCCTTGAATTTAGGGTTGGTTTTGCAGATTACATAAACCTTACCACGGCGACGAACAACTTGACAGTCTTTATGACGCGTTTTAGCAGATTTCAAAGAAGATAGAATTTTCATGGGGTACCTCGGTCAATTTA
>CAZBQD010000070.1:0-4744 GCA_964493995.1 uncultured Francisella sp. | reverse complement strand
CGCTTGTCTGCAAGTCGTGGCGCGTCATTATGGTCGCTCTATCAGTCGAGAGTCAGCTTTGGCGGGTTTGCCTTTAGTTGATCATCGACTGACTCCGGCCTTATTTCAACGCGCTGCCAAACGGGCAACGCTGGCTTCTCGCATCGTTTCATCCTCACTGTCAGAGCTGACTCCCGAGATGCTGCCGGTGGTGCTGCTGCTCAAGGATGAGCAGGCTTGTGTGTTGTTGGCAGTCAATCAGGGGCAGGCGACGTTGGTTTATCCCGATGTGCCAGAGGGTAGTGTCGAGTTACCGCTGGCGCAGTTGCAACAAGCCTTTGCTGGCAGTGTGATTCATGTTCGACCCGAGTTTCAGTTCGATGAACGCGCCCCCGCGCCCCTCAATGCCGACCTCAATCAGCACTGGTTTTGGCAAGCCTTAAAGCAAAATAAAGCCATTTATCGCGATATTCTCATTGCTTCGGTGTTCATCAATTTGCTAGCGGTCGCTTTGCCAATGTTCACTATGAATGTCTATGATCGTGTTGTCCCTAATGCGGCCTTGGATACTCTGTGGGTGCTTGCTACTGGTATTGTGCTGGTATTAGTGGGTGAACTCATTCTTAAAGTGACGCGTAGTTATTTTCTCGATCATGCCAGTAAACGGATTGATGTGGATGTTTCCGCTACCATTATGGAGCGGGTGTTGGGTTTTCGCTTAGAGAATAAGGCAGCATCAGTGGGTTCTTTTGCTGCTAATTTACGCTCCTTTGAAACAGTAAGGGACTTTTTGACTTCCGCTACCTTATTGGCCATCGTTGATTTGCCATTTGGCATTATTTTTATTCTTGTCGTCGCATGGATTGCGCCGATATTGGTTATTCCGATTGTCGTTGGTGTTCTGGTGTTATTGGCTTACGCTTGGTGGGCGCAGGCCCGTATGCACGAATTAAGCGAAAAAACCTATCGTGCCACGGCGTTACGTAATGCGTCACTCATTGAAAGTTTGACAGGCCTAGAAACCGTTAAAGCCCTGGCGGCAGAGCAGGTGATGCAACAAAAATGGGAAAGCACTTCCGTTTACTTGGCGGGTATCAACGCTAGGGTGAAACAATTTTCTGCTTCAGTTAGTAGCGGCGCTCAGTGGGTGCAACACTTAATCGGTGTGTCGATTATTGTGTTGGGTGTCTATTTAATTGGCGAACAAGCATTGACTATGGGTGGTTTGATTGCTGTTTATATGCTGTCAACGCGCGCTTTGGCTCCGATGGGACAAATGGCTGGGCTGTTAACGCAATATCAAAGTGTGAAAACGGCCTATCAAGGGCTGGAAGACATTATGGCCAATAGTGTCGAGCGCCCGGATGGTAAGCAGTTTGTTACGCCTAGTGCCATTGCCGGAAAAATCGAGTTTCGTGATGTGGCTTTTGCCTATCCCAATCAAGATCAGCAAGCCTTGCGCGGTGTCAGTTTTAGCATTCAACCGGGTGAACATGTCGCCATTTTGGGGCGCAATGGTTCGGGTAAATCGACTATCTTGCGCTTGATGTTGGGGCTATATCAACCGACTTCGGGTAGTGTGTTTATTGATAATGCTGATTTACGTCAGCTAGACCCTTCGCAAGTTCGTCGTAGTGCCGGTTATGTGCAGCAGGATATTACGCTGTTTTATGGCAGCTTACGTGATAATGTCTGTATGGGAAGACGTTTTGAGGATGAACAGGTTCTTTCGGCACTGCAATTAGGGCGCTTAAAGCCTTTTGTCGACCATCACCCTAAAGGCTTGGGTATGATCGTAGGCGAGCGAGGTGAGTCTCTTTCTGGTGGTCAACGTCAAGGTGTTGCTATTGCGCGTGCTTTGGTGGGTGATCCAAGTATGGTGTTAATGGATGAACCCACTGGCTCGATGGATAATTCGAGCGAAGAAGAAATTAAGCAATCGCTTAAGCAATTTCTGAATAATCGTACCTTTGTCTTGATTACGCACCGCACGTCATTGTTGGCCTTGGTTGATCGCATTATTGTCTTGGATTCGGGCAAAGTGGTAGCGGATGGTCCTAAAGAGCAGGTTATTGAAGCGCTGCGTCAGGGACGTATTGGAAAAGCGGTATGAAAACAGAAAAAATGATGCCGGTCAAAACAGAGTCTCCTTCGCATATTATGGACTGGTATGCGGAAGCGGATTGGGCGAAAACGCATGAACAGCCGTTGCGTGCTCGATTTTTGCTGTATCTTGCTTTGTGTGTTTTTGTCTTGCTCATAGTTTGGGCAGCAATTGCAGAAGTGGATGAAATTGCCCGTGGTGAGGGGAAGGTAGTTCCTTCGTCTCAGTTGCAGGTGATTCAATCGCTCGATGGTGGGGTGGTCGAAGATATTTATGTGAAGGAAGGACAGTCAGTTAATGTGGGCGATGTGCTCATTCGTGTCGATTCCACACGCTTCACATCTTCTTTAGCAGAAAATCAAGCACAAATTTTTGCCTTAACCGTCAAAGCCCAGCGCTTAGAAGCCCTAACACAGAATAAACCTTTTATTTTGCCGAAAGAGTCAGTGGGCGGGGATGCTGGCATCATCGCACAAGAAATGAGTTTATATAATTCGACCTTATCGGAAATTGTGGCGCAAACTTCGGTTTCCGATCAACAAATTGTGCAGCGCGAACAAGAGCTGCGCGAAGCCAGAGCTAAGTTGGAGCAAGCCCAGCGTTCTTTGGATTTAACAGAACAAGAACTGCGAGTGACTGAGCCCTTAGTGGGAACAGGTGCGGTGTCTGAAGTGGAAATTTTGCGCTTGCGCCGTGATGTTAGTCGATTAAAAGGCGAACGTAATCAGACTAATGCGCAAATATCGCGGATTCAGTCGGCTATTCAAGAAGCAGAACGTAAAAAACAAGAAGTCCGTTTAAACTTTAGCAATAAGCTGAGTACCGAATTATCTGATACCCTGGGTAAACTCAGTGCACTGAATGCTACTAACACCGGCTTTGCCGATAAAGTGGTGAAAGCAGACTTGAAATCGCCCGTGCGCGGCACAGTCAAGCGACTGCTCATGAATACCGTTGGCGGTGTCATTCAGCCGGGAAAGGACATTATCGAAATCGTACCCACCGACGATACCCTACTATTGGAAGCGAAAATTCGTCCGCAAGACATTGCCTTTTTGCACCCAGGACAAAAAGCGATTGTTAAATTGA
Source organism: uncultured Francisella sp. (assembly GCA_964493995.1). Taxonomy (GTDB): domain Bacteria; phylum Pseudomonadota; class Gammaproteobacteria; order Thiomicrospirales; family Thiomicrospiraceae. The sequence goes on along the minus strand of CAZBQD010000070.1, from coordinate 1,572 downwards.
CGGCTTATGACTTCACCATTTATGGAACCTTAGAAGGTAGTGTAGAAAATATTGGTGCCGATACCGTTATCAATGAAAAAGAAGAAGCTTTTTATATTGTGCGTGTCAGAACTAAGAGCGCCAGCTTGGGGGACAATTTGCCTATCATCTCCGGTATGGTGGCACAAGTGGATATTATGACGGGTAAAAAAACCATTTTGGCTTATCTCATGAAGCCAATTTTACGTGCTAAGGCGAATGCCTTGAGTGAACGCTAATAAAAATGAGGCAATGACATGAAACATTTATTTATTAGCCAACAAAGCGATGTTTATTCTCAATGGTTAGAAGCCTTTCCTGAATTAGAGTTAGTCGCCTCGGTCGAGGTTAATCGTTTGCCTGCCAACGCCTTTGTGTGGTTATTAGACGATTTTCCCGAATCAAGGTCGCTGGTCGGCGAAATCAAGGCTCGCGCTTTACCTGTTGTGGTCATGTCGCTGACGCCCAGCGTGGCAGAGTCCCTTCGTTTTTTTGAAGCGGGCGCATCGGGTTATTGTCATGCCTTGGCCAGTCCTAGTATGCTACATCACGTGGTCGAAAGTGTACAAGCAGGTGGCATTTGGATTGGCGCCGATTTGATGCAGCAAATGGTGCAACGCATTGCACAACACGACAACAAATCACAGCATAACGACAGCAAGCTGGCGCTACTCACCCCGAAAGAAAAACAGGTCGCAGAAAGGGTGGCGCAAGGTCTAACCAATAAAGAAGTGGCCAAAGTACTCGACATCACCGACCGCACCGTCAAAGCGCATTTAGCCTCGGTATTCGACAAGCTGAATGTGAGGGATCGGATTCAGTTAACCTTGCTCATTCGTAGTTAAACGGTTTCATTATTGACTGTTTCGATGAGGGTTTTATTATTAATCGAGAAAATGTACATTTTTTGTCCATTGGTACAATAGTCTATCTGTTGCAAGTCGCGTAAAGTGACATCATATCTGTTAATTTAAGTTTTGGAGCCGCTATCATGGCTGGTCAAGTAATCGCAACGGTTGTCAATCTCACGGGTACTGTTTTAGTCCGTTCCGCGGATGGTGCGGTTCGTGCCTTGAAAATAGGCGATGAGATTCGTCAAGGGGACGTCGTTGTTAACAACAACGGTGGCACTGTTGAGTTGATGAGCGTCAATGGCGATATGCTTTCGCTTGCTCAAGCACCAGAAGTTGCGATTACAGAAGAATTGTTTGCCAGTACTGCACCCACCACTGCGGAAGCGGTGGCCAATGCTCAAACACTTGATCCTATTTTGCAAGCCTTAGCCCAAGGCGGCGACCTGAATGAATTATTAGATGCGACCGCAGCGGGGGCTGGTGGTGCAGCAGCTGGCGGTGATGGATCAAGCTTTGTGGTATTACAAGACGAAAATGTATCCACTAGAGGAATAACTGACTTAGATCGTACAGCCACTACGGATACAACAGAAACACCTCAAGACGCAACACCTGCTCCAGTCACCACCACACCAGTTGAACCAGACGACACAGATACCGATACTGACACGGACACAGATACCGACACAGATACCGATAC
>CAZBQD010000069.1:0-5065 GCA_964493995.1 uncultured Francisella sp. | reverse complement strand
AAAAAAACAAAGGGATAGGCGCCTTAAGCAAACCTATCCCAACATAATTCAATCAGCAAAACAAAAAACTATTTCTTCAGCCCAGCCAACAGCTTATCTGCTTGCTTAGCTGCCGTAGTATCGGGGAAGCGTTTTTTCACTTCCTCAAAACTCGCCTTAGCTTCTTTGGGCTTTTTCAACTCCACATAGCATTCGCCTTGTTTCAACAGAGCATCTGCTTGCTTAGGACCACCGGCTTCATGCGAGGCTTTATATGCAGCTAGGGCTGTTTCATACTTACGTGCAACAAATTGGGTTTCACCATACCAGTAGTGTGCATTACCAATTTGATCAGAATGCGGATAGGTCTCAACAAACGCCTTAAACTGTTTACCCGCTTCAGCATACTTACCCGCCATAAGCTGATCGAATGCTTTTTTGTAATCCTGCTGAGCTTGCTCAATTTCAGCAGCGCTCATGGCGGGCTTAGCCGCCGTAGCTGATTCGTTCGGAGTGACCACCGGAACCGTTTTCAGCGCAGTGATTTGCTTTTCTAAGGATTCGATTTTTGCTTCTAACTGCTTCAACTTGTCGAGATCACGCTCAATCCGATCTAAACGATCTGCGTTTTCTAACGAGTTCTTTTCGATACGATTAAACTTGTCATTCACATAGCCCATCATACCGACATCGGCTTCCATGACCTTAGGCGGCTGAGAGCGCACGTTAGGATCATACTCGACCAATTCCGCACGGTTAGCAGATGCCTGACTAGCGGCCAGTAAACTGCTCACGGCTACTGCTAATATTACCTTAGTTGACAACATGGTCATTGCTCCTCAGAGTCTGCACAAGATTACTGGGGAAACTTCATTTCAACACGACGGTTTAATGCCCATGAAGATTCATCATGCCCTTCTGCGGCTGGTTTTTCTTCACCGAAACTCACCACACGCACACGCGAATTCGCTACACCTGCCACAGTTAAGGCATCACGCACCGCTTTAGCACGACGCTCACCTAATGCCATGTTGTATTCACTGCTACCGCGCTCATCACAATGACCTTCCAAGACAACGTTCACATTGGGTTTAGACTGCAAATAACGCACATAGTGATTGATCACTGCTTGAGCTTTGGCATCAATTGAGTATTGATCTAGACCGAAGTAAATGGTCGGTTGAACGCCACCCACCGCATAGTTCTTTTCGTCTTCCATCGCGGCCATCGCGCCCAACGCATTCAAATCGATTCCTTTCAGGTCGCCACTGCTCATACCGCTACCGGCTGCACCATCGACCACCACCGGCTTGTTGACATTGGAATCATCAACGGGCGGATCTGAACAGGCTGCCAATAAAACAGATAAACTAGAAACCAACGCAACACGCATGACTTGGCGCATTTTAACAACCCCTTTGAACAATTAACTTCTTAAACTGATTTAATGATCCATTACTGGCTACTATTGAGTGGACCCCAAGCAGGATCACGCACATCGCCAGCAATATTCAACTTGGTAAAGGCGCGTCCGTTGCGAGACAAGACGGCAATCGCACCACCACGGTAATCATTGTATGAGTAAGCAATCATATCACCATTGGGGGCAAAGCTGGGAGACTCGTCAGTACCCGTTGTTGAAATGACTTTCGAGGTGCCTGCAACCAAATCGTGCGTGGTCACTTTGAAACCACCGATATCTTGACGAATGTAAGCCAAATAACGCCCATCAGACGAGGCTGTTGGGCGTGCATTGTATTTACCTTCGAAAGTAATGCGTTTCAAATCTCTTGGACTGGCTAAACTCGCTTGAAACACCTGCGGTTGACCACGACGATCTGAGTTAAAGAACACTGATTGTCCATCGGCCGCCCATACGGCTTCGGTTTCAATGGCAGAGTCAAAGGTAAGCTGAGTTAAGCGCTTAGTGGCCACATCCATCACATAAATGTCGGGGTTGCCGCCCTTAGAAAGGGTCATCAATAAGCTACGACCATCGGGCGACCAAGCAGGCGCACTGTTAATGCCTTCAAAAGCAGCGATACTTTGACGACTGCGACCATCCAGCGTCTGCACAATGATTTCGGGGCGACGGTTTTCAAAAGAAACATAAGCTAATTTGGACGCATCAGGCGACCAGCTCACTGACATCAGCGGCATATAAGAGCGCAGAATGGTACGTGGACCATAACCGTCAGAATCAGCCACTTCGAGTAAGAACATTTTACGTTTGCCCTGCGCACGTTCAACGCGCACATAAGCCATACGAGAATCGAAAGCACCGCCACGACCCGTTACAGCTGTGTAAATCGCATCAGACATTTGATGTGCTGCGGTACGCAATAATGGTGCAGAAACACCATTCCAACGACGTGCTACCATTTCTTGATTATTCAAGGTGTTAATGAGGCGCATATCGACTTGATACATATCGCCGCCTTGTGGACGGATTTCGCCAATCACCAAGTAGTCTTGCATCATTTTGCGCCAATAATCGAGATTCAACTCACCCGCCAATACCGCCGCTGACATATCGCTTTCGCGCATGGGCGTAAAACTGCCCGAGCGCGCCAAATCATCACGAATGATTTGAGCCAAATTGTAGTCTGGGTTAACGATACTCATCTGATTCTTAAAAGGCGTCACCGCAATGGGCAAAGCCTGTTCCGTACCACCGGTAATTTCGACTCTAACCGCTTCTTGCGCCATGGCTTGCGCACTCATCCATAAGCCGGCACAGATTAACCATGCCTTAGCCAGTGTATTGATCCGAATTCCACTGAGTTGCATCATAAACACCCCGATTATTGTGGTTTGAAAATAAAAATGATTTCTTCTTTGAACACTTCATCTGAAGGTGCTCTAGGCAAAGGAGAAGCGCGGCGAACGGCTTGTTCAACTGAGCGTTTATAGGCTTCGCTGGCCTCACCTTGACAGGATTTGACGCGCACCTCTTTCACTTCCCCTTCTCGCGTTTGACGCATGTAAACATCACAAACGGCATTGTCGTTAGACTCTCTAATCCATGCTCGACGCACCTTAGCACCAATGGCACTGATCCAGGTTGAGGTTTCCTGCTTCACGAGCGCCGCATTAGCGGCCTTAGCTTCCGCTTCGCGCTCTGCTTGCATGGCTTTACGCATGGCTTCTTCACGTTTAGCCTGCTCTTTAATCTCATTTTTGCGACGCTCTGCTTCCGCTTTTTCTTGAGCTTCTTGCTCGGCTTTCTTCTTCAGTTCAGCTTCTTGTTTCTGCTTCTCGGCATCTTGCTGTTTTTTCTGTGCTTCTTGTTTCTTTTGCTCTTCTTGCTTTTTCAGCTCTTCTTGCTGTTTTTTAGCCGCATCAGCTTTCTGTTTTTCCGCATCTTGTTGCTTTTTCAAGGCTTCCGCTTGCTTCTGCTTTTCGGCTTCTTTCTCTTTCGCTAACGCCTGCTCGGCAGCGACACGCTTCGCCTCTTCCGCTTGTTTTTTCTGTGCTTCCTGTTTTTTCAGTTCTTCTTGCTGTTTCTGCATTTCTTGCTTTTGTTTTTCCGCTTGCGCCTGCGCGAGTTGCTCAGGGCTGGGTTGAGGCGGCACAGTCGGCAAAGGTTCTGGCTTGGGTGGTTCAACTGGCTTGTCTTCAACGGGCGTGGGTCGCTGCGTTAAGGCTTGCGAAACGCGAGGATCGACCACGTCAGCCTGTACCAAGTCAGCTTCAGAAATTTCTGCTAATACATCATTCATCTGTTCTTTGTGTTGCAAGAACCCATAAATAATGAAGTAAAGTAGCACGCCATGCACAATCAGGGCGAACAAGGTAGCAACGGGATGATGTCTTAAAAAAGCCAACACGGTTTATTTACCCTGCGACTTAGCTGGCTGAGTCGCCAGTTTAACGCTCTTGATATTTTCACCTTTCAAGCGCAAAAACAAACCGACCACATCGCCATATTCTGCTGCTTTATCACCAAAAACGACAATGGCACTCTCATCATCCGTTTTACCGGCGCGCAACAAAGCAATATAGGTCGTTAACTCACGAATACTGGCATGGTCTTGCGCAAACAACCTAGGTTCAGCTTGTCCCGTTTGCACACTGTATAACAGACCGTTTTCCGCTTTGGCTTTGGGCAGCACTTGAATGACAATTTCATTGGCTTTGTCACCACGCGCTTTAGGCTTGTCTTTTTGTTGCACTTCTTCGGGCAAATCGACTTTAACCGAATGATGAATCACCGGCACTGTAATCATAAAAATGACCAGCAACACCAACATGACATCGATAAAAGGAACGACGTTAATCTCAGCTTTGAGTTTGTGCTTGCGTTGACTACGAAAAGGAGAATCGGCACTCATTTAAACGGTCTCTGCCTTATCGCTTTTGTAGGCTTGACGTTGCAAAATCGTTAAAAACTCTTGTGAAAAGTTTTCATACTGATTGAGCAAGCGATCTGACTTAACACTCAGGCGGTTATAAGCTATCACCGCAGGAATAGCGGCAAACAAGCCCATTGCTGTTGCTACCAACGCTTCCGCAATCCCAGGTGCCACTTGAGCCAGTGTCACTTGCTCAGCCGATGCAAAGGCAACGAACGAAATCATAATCCCCCACACAGTTCCGAACAATCCGATGTAAGGACTGACAGAAGCCACCGTCGCTAAAAAAGGCAGACGCGTTTCGAGCTGATCTAATTCACGTCCAAAAGCCACCTTCATCGCGCGTTGCGCACCCCCCATAATTTCAGAAGCTTCAATACCAGCTTGTTTTTTCAAGCGCACAAACTCTTTGAATCCCACCGTGAAGATCGCGTTCATACCACGAGGTTCTAAATTCAATGAAGCCGTATAGGTGTAAAAACCCGCTAAGTCATGACTCGACCAAAAAGCCGTTTCAAACGTCTTACTTTGACGCTCGGCTACATTAAATTCCCACGATTTGGCAAAAATGACCGACCATGAAGCGACAGACAAAAAAACCAAAATCGCCATCACGACTTGCACCACTAAACTGGCATCACTCACCAATTGAACAATCGATAATTCCGTACCTGCACTCACCTGACTAGCACTCCCTGAAAGGCTTCTTTTAATTGGGTTGGAAACGCCAT
>CAZBQD010000068.1:0-5111 GCA_964493995.1 uncultured Francisella sp. | reverse complement strand
ACGTCCGACCACCGCCTTCGGAGGGCGATACTCTATCCAGCTGAGCTACGGGCGCTTTAAGACAAGACCGTTATTTTAACACAGCAGCAGAGCAAGCGCCTTAACCATGTGCTTAGTTTGTGCTAAAATTGCACCGTAAACATGATTATTGGGTGCGTTTGACCGCAGTTAAACGTTAAACGGGAAGTTGGGTGAAATGCCCACACTGCCCCCGCAACAGTAATAGAGAAAACATTTCGCGTGACAAAACGTCACAACCACTGGTCAGCAGATTGATTCGGGAAGGTGAAATGAAACGGCTCTTAAGTCTGGATACCGGCCCACTAACTCCATTTACCGATTGCGGTGGGCAATACGGCAAAACAATTTTTGAGATTGTTTGATGACGATTAAGTCAGTTAATGAATAGAAAACCCGTCATGAGTTGGCTAAATGGCTAGGCGCACGGCGCACAGACAAGGGAGTGTACACCTAAGTACATGACCGAAGGTGAGCACCGAGCAACAACGCCAGATGACAACGCAATAGGGTTTAATGACATTAACTTCCGTTTGTCTTTCGTGCCATTTAAATAATGACCGAAGGAAATTTGATGAACCTTTCTTTTTCTCGCACAGCGTTAAGTGTCGCTGTCGCAACTTCTCTTTCGCCGCCTGTTTGGGCAAATACTACCAACCTCGACCAAGTGATTATTTCAGCTACCCGTGTGGAGCAAGCCAAATCCGACTACACGGGCAATATCACCGTCATTACCAGTGAACAGCTGACCGAAAAAGCCATTCAAACCCTACCCGAAGCCTTAGATCGACTAGCCGGAATTCCTATTTACAGTAATGGTGGGCTAGGAACGTCAACCAGCGTCTTTTTACGCGGACACGACAGCAAGCGACTGTTATTGGTGGTCGATGGCATGCGTTTTAATGATCCGGCTGGCATAAGTGGACCACAATGGCAACATTTGTTGGTGAGCGACATTGAACGCATTGAAATATTGCCCGGTGCACAAGCAGGCATTTGGGGCGCCGATGCCGCCGCAGGTGTGATTAACGTCATTACCAAAAAAGCAGCACAAGGGACGCATGGCAGTGTGGCTTATACCTTGGGTGATTTGGGTCAAAAACAAACGCAAGGCAATATTGGTTATGCCAATAACAACTTCGATGCACGCATCGGCTATACCGGATTGAGTAGTGATGAGTTTTCGTCCATTACTCCCATGATTAATGGCGTTAAGCAAAGCCCGCTGGATTACGAAAAAGATGGCTACCGCAATGACACACTGAATGCCAAACTAGGCTGGAATATTAGCAACATTCAACGTTTGGAAATTAATGCGTTCAAAGCTGATGCTCGTGGTTATTATGATGGTTCTGCACCGGCTGATCGGCACTATTATGCATACCAGCAACAAACACTGGGTGCCAACTATCAATTTCAACTAGCCGACTGGCAGTTTGCGCTCAGTGCTCAAGACGGCCAGATTGACAGAGACTTTAATGGTGCATTATTTAATGCCAAAACCAACCAGCAAAGCATGACCGCCAATCGTAAAGACACCTTGGGCAGCTGGACATTCGGTGCGGATAGTTCTGAACAATCTAGTGACCGTATGAACAACGCGGGCATCGGAAAAAAACAGCGCCAGCAAGGTGTGTTCATGGCCAGAACACAAAGCTTTCATTTACCGCATGCTGAACAGCCTACCATTATCAATCTAAGCTTGCGTAACGATGACTTTAACGATTACAACAGCTACATCGGCAAACGTTTGGGTATTAAGCAAATGTTGAGTAAAGATGCTTATTTTGCCTTTAATATGGCGAATAGTCGTCGTATGCCCAACTTGTTTGAACGCTTCATTCAATACGATGCCTCCTTTAATTCTGTGGTTCGTTCTGATGTCGGCTCGCTTCGTCCCGAAACAGTGGAAAGTAAAGAAGTTAGCCTTGGCTGGAAAGGTTATAGCTTGGCTCGCTTCGAGGACAAAGTCACAGACCTAATTGAATATAACAGAACAAGTCTGAATTACTCTAATATTGCTGGTGAATCTCAACTCAAGGGCTGGGAGTGGAAAGCAAGCGAGAGCTTACCTTCGTTAGCATCAGAAATTAGCGCCAGCTACACAGTGCTCGATGCCAAAACACAAACGGGCATTCCCCTCGCCCGTCGTCCCGAAACCAGTGGGAGTTTAGGCTGGACTTATCTGGGATTCAATAAAACAGTGTTAAGCTTGCAATCACAATTTGTTGGCACACGCATCGACAGTTACAACACCACCACAGGTAAAGCAGGATACGATACAGGCAATTATTGGTTATGGCACGCCAATGCCAGCTATCAGTGGAACAAGGAAGTTCGCTTATTTGTTAAAGGCATTAATTTAACCGATGAGCGCATCGCCCAAGCGACTAATAGCTTCAATGCTTCAACGCCTACCAACTACTACGCCTACTCACCGCGCACGCTGTTAGCGGGTGTCGAGTACCGGTTTTAATGATGACACTAAGGAATCAAAACAGATGAACCTCAATCCCGAAAATCATGCTAATCGCATGAAAAAACATAAAGCTATTGTTGACGCAGGCATGGCTCGCGCCAAAGATGAAAAAGGCCTGATTTTAGTCCTAACAGGCGACGGAAAAGGCAAATCTTCGTCAGGTTTTGGCATGGTCGCACGTGCTTTAGGTCACGGTATGAAGGTTGGCGTGGTACAATTCATTAAAGGCAGTTACAGTACGGGCGAAGAAGCCTTTTTTCGTCGTTTTCCCGAAGAAGTCAGCTACCATGTGATGGGCGATGGCTTTACGTGGGAAACGCAAAACCTGGAACAAGACAAACGCAGTGCCGAACGCGCTTGGGAACAGGTGAAACAGTTTTTAGCCGATGATAGCTACGACATGATTCTGCTCGATGAACTGAATATTGTGTTGCGTATGCACTATTTAGAAACCGAGCAGGTACTGGCCGACTTAGCCACGCGCCCTTTCATGCAGCACGTGATTATTACGGGACGCGGTGCGCCCCAAGCGCTCATTGACGTTGCCGATACGGTCAGTGAAATAAAAGAAATTAAACATGCTTACAAGGCGGGTATTAAAGCCCAGCATGGCATCGAGTTATAAATTTAGGAGAAAATTATGCCAACGCTATCCATTCGCAATCAAGTGCTGTTAGGTGCTTTGCTGATTTTATTACTGGTCACCACTCGCGGTCATAACGCTATGACGCTGGACATTATTCCCGCTTCCACCATTGGGCTGTTTTTCTTGCTTGGCGTCTATTTTCGCAAACTATGGGTACTAACATTGGCCTTTGCCATTGTCTGGACCATGGACATGACCGGCATGACCTGGACGGGCGATACCGAGTTTTGCTTAAAAGATAGCTACTTGTTTTTATTACTGTCTTACAGTGTGTATTGGGCATCGGGACGCTTATTTGCCAATCTTTATACCGGCGAAAACTTAACCAGTCTGGGGCTATTAACCGTGATTGCACCGGCTGGAGCGGCTTTAGGTTACCTCGTTTCTTCAGCCAGCTTTCACTATTGGTCTGGCTTATTCGAAGACGACCTGTCGCAAATGCTGACCGACTATTTTAGCCGCTTGCCAGGACATTTAGAAGGTTTGGCTGTTTACCTCGTGATCGCCGTTGTTGCTCACATGGCGTTCACAACCTGGGCGAAACGCCATAGTTCTGCTGAAAACAAGGTGCTTTCCAGCTAATCGCTATCAAACCTATTCAATTTAGGCTATTCTCCGCCGGTTTGTATCCTGTGTTAGACCCACTCACTTGGTGACACAATTTGCAAACCGGCGGTTTTTCCCTCTCCTATTAGGTTTATTCCTTCGGAATTTCCATCATGTCCAATCTCAACCTGTTTCCATCTGACGCTCAATCCGTGGTGGTTATTGAAGAAAGCTTGTCTCAACCCCTGAGCGCCGCACAGCGCAAATATAACGCCACTCTAGACAAGATCGAAAAACAAAAAGCGGCACTGGAACAATGGCAACAAGCACATGAAGCCTGTCAACGGCAGGTAGCCGGCAAATTCGAACCCTTGAGACAACAACTGGTGGACGAGCAAATTAAATTGCTCCGTCTGTTCGACCAGCATCTCATCAGTAGCAAGCTGACCAAAAATCAACGCAGTAAACTAACGCAAATCATCCTGATCCTGTGCGAACAACTCAGAGATGAAACCGACCATGAACAAGTTCACGCCATTTATCAGCGTTATCTGCCAGAAGAAACCCGTTTAACTGACGAAGAGCAGGCAGAGATGGATGCCGCTCTGCGCAGCGCCTTTGAAGATGCCTTTGGTTTTAGTTTGGATGACTCTGTCGATATCAACGACCCAGACATGATGGCCCAACACCTGTTTGAACAGCAACAAGCCTACCAGGCGCAGCACCAAGCACAGCGAGCGCGTAAAAAAACGGCCAAGCAATTGGAAAAAGAAGCGAAAGAAAAAGCCGAAGCGGAGTCGGCACAGGCTTCCATTCAAGCCATCTACCGTCAGTTAGTGAAAGCCTTGCACCCCGACCGGGAAGCCGACGCTGATGAACGAGCGCGTAAGACCCAACTCATGCAGGCAGTGACCGTCGCTTACGAAGAGAAGAATCTCATTAAACTGCTCGAACTGCAATTACAAGAAACCCAAGTCAGCCAACAGCTACATCAACTCAGCGATAACAAAATTCAAAGCTTTATTAAACTGCTTGAACAGCAATGGCAACAATTGAAAGCCGAAACGCAGCAGATAGAACAGCGCTATAAAATGATGTTAGGTATGGCACACTTCGACCGACTGACGCCGAAAAAGCTACAAAGCTACCTAAAAGAAGACATCGCCCGCCTAGAGCAACAACTACAACAAACACGCTCGGATAGACGCAACTTTGAACAAGACATAGATTATTTTAAGGCTTGGTTAAAATATTATCGTCTTAGCATTGATGATGACTGGATTTAATGGTTCATGAGTTTGTTAATGGCAATCAGCGCCTTATTACTTGACAGACTATTGGGTGAGCCGAGCAATCGCTGGCACCCCCGCTGCTGTCTGACCGCGGAGCAAGCTCCTCTTGGCAGGGGAGACCCTGCCTACT
>CAZBQD010000067.1:0-5216 GCA_964493995.1 uncultured Francisella sp. | reverse complement strand
AGTCCGCTCCAATTGTCAGAGATAAAGAAAGCGACAACTATTCTGACATAGGGGGACTGTAAAGATTTTTACTTGTTATTAGCGGATAGCCAACGTCAACATATCTAGGTGTGTCATGTGTACCATCGCGAACATCAATAATTTCACTCAGCCTCACCCATTCCCACCCTTGCGGCAGGTCGTAGGGTTTTTCATCATCACTAATCGCTGGCAGTGGTTTTTGCTTTTTGATTTTGCCTTCACTGACTAGGCCTGCTTTTTCGTTAGCAATGTCTTTGAGCAGTTGGCTGGCAGGTGTGTCGTTTGGGTCTTGCGGTACTAGCTTACCTTGCATGGCAAGGGTTAAAATCAGTTCGCGGAGTTTTTTAATGCCATTAGGGGCAGAAAAGGCAACATCGAAATGCTGTTCGAGGGTTTGGGCGATGGGGTTAGTCATCAATGCCTCCAAGTTCTTGTTCGATTTGCTCAATGCTTGGTAGCTTGCGTTCTAGCTCTGCAGGGAGCGATTCGAGCAGTTGATATTCGGCAATACCCATCGGTTGCGTTTTATCGCTTAACGCATACTCAGCGACAATTTTATTTTTGCTTTTACACAGTAATAAGCCAATCGTTGGATTTTCCTGCTCAGTTTTCATCGTACGATCAACAGCGGTCAGATAAAACCCAAGTTGTCCCAAATCCGCTGGCTTGAATTTACCTGTCTTGAGTTCGATGACAATATAACAGCGCAATTTTAGATGATAAAACAACAAGTCAATGAAAAACTCATCACCACCAACATCAACCAACACTTGTCTTCCCACAAAAGCAAAGCCCGATCCTAACTCTAATAAAAAGTCGGTGACTTGCTGAATGAGTGCATTTTCAATATCCTTTTCTTGTGCTTTAGCACCCAAAGTCAGAAAATCAAAACGATAAGGGTCTTTTAATGACTCTCGTGCCAAATCGGATTGTTCCTTAGGCAGTTGTGCTTCAAAATTGGTAACGGCTTTACCCGTTCGCTGAAGGCAATTGCTTTCAATTTGCATGACTAAAACATTGCGAGACCAGTTATGTTCAATAGCCTGCGCTGCATACCAACGACGAGATTCGGTATCAGATAGTTTATCTAACAACGCCAAATGATGATACCAAGGCAATTGTGCAAGTGCCGCTTGCACAAATTCAGCATCGTTCCAAGCATCGGCAAAAGCACGCATATATTTCAGATTTCGTGGCGAAAATCCCTTCATATCGGGAAAGGCTTTGCGTAAATCCTGCGCCAATCGTTCGATAACCTTAGCACCCCAACCTTGCTCTGCCTGTCGCGCTAAAATTTCACGACCAATATGCCAATAAAGTAATACCAATTCTCGATTAACCGATAAGCTGGCTCTTTGTTGGGCATGATGAATACGAGACTTCAGCGAACTCAACCAATCTAAATAGTCTTCTGGTACCGCTTGCACCTTACTCATCAACCATCCCCTTTCAATGCAGACATTAGCTCCGCTTTTAAGGCTTGTTGCGCGGCAGTCAATTGCGCTGCTAAGGCTTGGTATTCTGCCATGAGGGTATCGGGATCACCGTGTTCAACCGCGACTTGATGCGGGTTTTTGCAATCGAGGTTGTAGTTACGCTTCGCCAATTCTTCGACGCTAAGCTTCCACGCCTGTTCATTCACCACACGGTTATGCCACCAGGCTTTTTCTTGGTCAAATTCGGCAATGGTCAGTGGTTTAGAGCGCGAATAGCTTTTATAACCGGCTGGGTAAGGGTGTTCGTAAAACCACACATCGGTGGTCGGTGTACCTTTGTCGAAAAACAAAATATTGGTACTAATGCTGGTGTAGGGCGCAAACACGCCTTTGGGTAAGCGCACAATGGTGTGCAGGTTAAATTCGGTGAGCAATTCTTGTTTGAGCGTCGTTTTCGTGCCTTCACCAAACAAAAAGCCATCGGGTAAAACCACCGCCGCACGTCCTGTATTGGCTTTGAGTAGGTTCATAATCAATGCCATGAACAAATCAGCCGTTTCACGAGTTTGGTATTTGCGAGGAAAGTTTTGTTCGATACCGTTTTCTTCCATACCACCAAAGGGCGGATTGGTGATAATCACATCGACCCTATCTTTCGCTGTGTAACTGATTAAGGGCTTACTGAGTGTGTTGTCGTGGCGGATATTGCTAGGTACGTCGATACCGTGCAGCATCATATTGGTCATGGCGAGCATATGCGGTAAGGGTTTTTTCTCTACGCCGTGAATGCTGTTTTGCAGTAAGGCAAGGTCATCAGCGTTCTTCACCTGCTGTTTGAGGTGTTCAATGGCACAAGTCAAAAAGCCACCTGTACCACAAGCAGGGTCGAGCACCGTTTCGCCCAACTGAGGGTTGAGAATATCGACCATAAACTGCGTGACTGCACGCGGCGTATAGTATTCACCCGCATTACCTGCTGACTGTAAGTCGGCAAGGATTTTTTCATAAATATCGTTAAACAAATGGCGGTCGGTTGAGGCATTAAAATCAACGGTCGTTTCTATCGCATTGATGACCTGACGCAATAACGTACCCGACTTCATGTAGTTGTAAGCATCTTCAAATACCGAACCAACCACACGACCCTGCGCGGACACACCTGCGGCAGTTGCCAGTTTCTTCAGTTCAGGAAAAAGCGCATTATTGACAAAATCGAGCAGTTCATCGCCCGTCATGCCTTCCGAGTCTTTTGCCCATGCGCTCCAAGCCAAATGCGCTGGTAAGGGCGACACATAGTTAGGCTGAGTAAATGCCCATTCTTGTTCTTTATCGTCAAAGATTTTCAGGAATAATAACCACACCAACTGGCTGATGCGTTGGGCATCACCATCGACACCCACGTCTTTGCGCATGATGTCTTGAATGGTTTTAACGAGTGTTCCGATTGACATGACATTCCCTAAAAATTAACCAGCATAAAGCTGTTGTTCGAGTTGTTGTATCGCTTGCTGATAGTGCGCCATACCGCCAAATTGTTTAACAATCTCCATCGGCGTGCCAAACTGCGGAAAAGGTGCAATGGTCAGAATTTGTGGTTTTTCGATATGGGTGACGCCTTCATCAGCATATTTGTCGAGCAATGCCGATAAGACAGCTTGCGCTGCTTCGCCATACTGGGTGAAGTAATTACGCTTTTTCACCGCTTCAGCGCGTTCTTTTCGGGTGAGCGGTGGCTGATCGTAGGCAACGTGACAAATTAGATCGAAGGGGTCGAGTTCTTTGCCCACTTCATCCGCCAGTGCATCGAAAAAGATACCCTGCTCTGCCAATTCATCAATAATGGCTTGTTTCTTATCGCTGGAGTTCCAGCGACGCAAAAAGTCATCCATACTGGCAAAGGTTTTGGCCAAAGTATTACGGGTGTAATCTTTTAGCGATTCGGTAATCAAACGACCATTGGCATCGAAATACTGTACTCGTTCAGCAACGACCGTTACAGGAACATTACCGACCACATAGCGTTTTCTGGGGGTTGTTTCATCGTCACCTTCATTGACGGGAGGAAATGCAGGCGGCTCATCATCCATAGGGTAAGTGACTTCACCATCACCCGTTGTACCCACTAACGCTTCGTCATCGGGCGGCACGATATGTTCGTCACCCACAGGCGGTACATAAATCTGCACAGGCTCGCCATCGAAGTCGGGGTCGGCGAAGAGTTCTGTCGCTTTTTTGAAGTCGATAATGGTGAAATAGTATTTGCCGTGTTCTTCGTTAATACGAGTGCCACGCCCGACAATCTGCTTAAATTCAGTCATCGACTGAATGCGCTGATCTAACACAATCAATTTACAGGTTTGTGCATCCACGCCTGTGGTCATGAGTTTAGAGGTAACAGCAATAACAGGATAGCGTTGCTGTGGGTCGATGAAACTACCAAGTTCATTTTTACCCTCTTCGTTATCGCCCGTGATACGCATAATGTATTTGCTGTTTTGCGCCACCAAGTCGGCATTTTCATTGACCAAAGCCTGCCGCATTCGCTCGGCATGGTCGATGTTTTCGCAAAAAATAATGGTTTTATCGAAGCGATTGGTTTGTTTAAGAAAGTCGGTGACTTTTTTGGCAACCAGTTTGGTGCGTTCTTCTAGCACCAATGTCTTATCAAAGTCACGTTGGTTATAAATGCGGTCTTCGATCAGTTCACCATGTTTATCGGTCATGCCAGCATGAGGTCGCCAGCCCGACAAATCACGATCCAAGTCGATACGAACTACCTTGTAAGGGGCAAGGAAGCCATCATCAATGCCTTGTTTCAGCGAATAGGTATAAATCGGTGCGCCAAAGTAGTCGATGTTGGATACTTCATCGGTTTCTTTTGGTGTCGCGGTCAAGCCAATCTGGGTCGCACTGCTAAAGTATTCCAAAATTTGTCGCCATGCAGAATCTTCTGCGGCACTGCCACGATGACACTCATCGACCACAATTAGGTCGAAAAAGTTGGGGCTGAACTGTTTGTAAATATTGTCGCTTTCTTCGCTACCTGTCACTGCTTGATAGAGCGATAAATAAATCTCGTAAGATTTGTCCACCTGACGGTTTTTAATTTTGGTCATGGCGTTGCCAAAAGGCTTAAAGTCGTTGTTTTTGGTTTGATCGACCAGAATGTTACGATCAGCCAAAAACAGAATACGTTTTTTACTGCGCGATTTCCACAATCGCCAGATGATCTGAAATGCTGTGTAGGTTTTACCTGTTCCCGTCGCCATCACCAACAAGAGGCGATTTTGCCCTTGGGCAATGGCTTCAATCGTTTTATTAATCGCCAATAATTGATAATAACGTGGTGTTCTGTCCGAACCATCGCTGTAATAATCTTGAGTCACCAAGGCTTGTTGCGGCTCGGTCAAGCCTTTGCTTTGCGACCACCATTGCCATAAAGTTTCTGGACTGGGAAAAGCATCGAGCGAAAGCTCTGTTTCGATGATGCCATTTGGTGCAAGTTTATTATGAAATAGGAAGCCATCGCCATTGCTGCTAAATACAAATGGTACTTGCAGCATATCAGCATAACCCAATGCTTGTTGCATTCCGTCACCAAGGCTGTGGCTGTTGTCTTTGGCTTCGACAATCGCTAAGGGAACATTGGCTTTATAAAAGAGAACGTAATCAGCACGTTTATGTTTGGCACGAGTATGCAGCTTACTGGAGTGGCTACACTATTTCGTACAAGGATTAGTTAAACTAACCCGCATACGG
>CAZBQD010000066.1:0-5704 GCA_964493995.1 uncultured Francisella sp. | reverse complement strand
TGCGTTATAAACTGCCTCGACCGATGACCGACCGAGCCGGTTTGGACTTTAGTTTTTCGGGACTGAAAACAGCCGTCTTAACAACCTGGCAACAAGCACAAAGTGAACGCGCACAAGACTTAGAACAAGCTAAGGCAGATATTTGTGCTTCATTTGAGTTGGCTGTTTGCGATGTGCTTATCATCAAACTCAAACGTGCTTTACAACAAGAAAAGCTGAATACCCTTGTCGTTGCCGGCGGTGTCAGTGCTAACCAACGCATTCGATCATCGCTGACGCAACTGATGAACAGCCGCGCTGGTCATGCTTTTTTCCCTCGCCCAGAATTCTGTACCGATAATGGCGCTATGATTGCCTTTGCTGGCTTTCAACGTATTAACGCTGGTGAATACAGCTCTCTCGATTTTAGCGCGCGTGCCCGTTGGCCACTGAGTGAAATGAATCGCATCACTTGATGCGATTCATTCGAATCAAACATCCATTTCACTAGCAATTAACTGAATGAATTCCTGAATATAAGGCTGCTGCGTCAGTACTTGTGGCGTGGCGGCATAGAGTTTAGTCCATAGGCCTTCTTTACCTAACGCGCGGCGCGGCAGGTGTTGGAAATCAACCTGATTATCAACCAACCATTGCGGCAACACACAAATCCCTCTGGATAAGGCCACTCTTTGCAACATCATAAGTGTTAATTCCGAATAGGTGACCGCGTGGGGTTCAATGCCGGCTGGCGTTAAAAACTGTTTAAACACGTCTAATTTCTGCTCCGACACCGGATAGGTAATCAAGGTCTGGTCACGAAAGTCTTCTGGCACCAAATAGTCTTTTTTTTCCAACTCACTATTGGGGGGCAAAACCGCAACCAATTCATAACTAAAGAGCGCGGTGTAGTCTATGCCCTCTATTTTTTCAGGGTCAGACGTGACCACAAAATCAACCTGCTGTTGCTGCAACTTTTGTAAAGGCGGTGCTTGAAAACTGGGCACGATATCGAAATCAACACTCGGCCACTTCTCCAGATAAGGCTTCAACAACGGCAAGATCCATTCAAAACAGGTGTGGCAATCAATACCAATCCATAAACGCCCTGTCTCGCCTTGGATTAACATGACCAACTGGCGCTCAAGTTGTTGCATCTGCGGCAAAATAGTCAACGCTCTGTCTAACAACAAGCGACCGGCTGGGGTAAACTCTAATGGATGGGTTTTACGTTTAAACAGCTCCGTTTCTAAATGCTGTTCCAAAAGCTTAATTTGGTGCGACAAAGCCGACTGGGTCATATTCATGGAGTCGGCTGCTTTTACCAGGGTTCCTTGCTTGTGCAGGGCTTCCATTGTTTTTAGGTGTTTAATGTCCAACATGATTTTGCGAACACCCCTAGTGAGTAAAAAATAACATCTTAGCGGAAAATAACAGCAAAAAGACGCCAAAAGCGCGCTTTAAAGCCTTAACCGGCAACTGATGCGCGAGTTTTGCGCCCATGGGCGCGGTAAAAACACTGGCAAGTACTATCCCAAAGAAGGCCGGCCAGTAAATATAGCCGGTCGTGTAAGCGGGTAAATCCGTTGCCTGAAGCCCTGCTAACACATAACCTATAGAACCGGCCAAAGCCACGGGCAAACTGATGACGGCTGACGTCGCAACGGCTTGATGCATGGATACATTATTCCAAACTTGATAAGGCGTGGTAAAGGTGCCACCACCAATCCCCACAATAGACGACAAACTGCCAATGACGGTGCCCGCCGCCGTGTTGCCCGCCAAGCCGGGCAATTGTCGAGTCGGCTTAGGTTTAAATGCCAACAACATATTTATGGCAATCAATACCCCTAAAATACCAAACATGTTTGCAAGTGTCGCCGATGCAATGAACTGAGATAGCCAACCGCCAAAAAACGCCCCAGCCAAGACACCCACAGCCAGCATGCGAAAAATATCCCAACGCACAGCACCATGCTGATGATGCGCATAGGCAGAAGCGAGCGATGTCACGAGAATGGTGGCTAAAGATGTGCCAATTGCGATATGCACTATCTGCTCAGAATCAATAAAGAAGGTTAACCCGGTTGCTAACACCGGCACAATGATCAACCCACCGCCAATGCCGAGCAAACCCGCCGCCAATCCAACAAAAGCTCCGGTTACTAAGTAGAGTAAAAACTCCAATAAAAATGATTCCGCCACACTGAGTCCTTAAATTTTGTTCTGGCCAAATTATAGAGAGCAAGGCCTAAATAACCGCATGATATTTATTCAAGTTGAGTTGAAATAAAGTCATTTTCTTTTTTTGCGCGGCATCCGTAACATTTAAGAGCCAATTAAACACAGGATAAAAACAATGAAAGACCAACTCACCTTTAGTATTAAACGCATTGGGTTTGATGAACACTATTCGCCATCAAACGATACACGATTAACGACAAACTTTGCCAACCTAGCACGAGGCGAAAGACGCCAAGAAAACTTGCGCAGAGCCATCAACATGATTAACAACAACTTCAATGCACGCGCTAACTGGGACAACCCAAATGCGGATCGCTACGCCGTTGAATTGGACATTGTGCATGTGGATGTCGATGTAGAAGGCAATGGCAAAACCTTCCCAACGATTGAAATATTGAAAACCGCGATTGTCGATCACAAAACCAATAAACGTATTGAAGGTATTGTCGGTAATAACTTCTCGTCCTATGTGCGTGACTATGACTTCAGTGTGGTGCTTTTAGAACACAACAAGGGAAAACCAGACTTTAGCGCACCAGAAGGCTATGGCGATCTACATGGCAAGATGTTTCAAGCTTTCGTCAAGTCAGCGATTTATCAGCAGAACTTTAGTAAATTGCCAGTGATGTGCCTCAGTGTTTCCGACAATAAAACCTATCATCGCACCGCCAACAGTCATCCGATTTTGGGCGTGGAATATGTTCCCAATGAACCGTCATTGACCGAAAACTATTTCAAAAAAATGGGCATGGAAGTGCGTTATTTTATGCCGCCCAATAGTGTTGCACCTTATGCTTTTTATTTCTTTGGTGATCTGCTGACTGATTACACCAACCTTGAACTCATCAGCACCCTGAGCACGATGGAGACTTTTCAAAAAATCTACCGCCCTGAAATTTACAACGCCAATGCCTACGCTGGAGACGTCTTTAAACCCAGTTTAAAACATGAAGACTACTCACTCACGCGCATTGTTTATGACCGCGAAGAACGCAGCCGCTTGGCCATTGAACAAGGCAAATGGGCGCAGGAACATTTTATAAAACCCTATCAAACCCTGTTGACGCAATGGGCTGCGAATTACGCCTAAACCTATCAACGAATTGGAGTAATTAAATGAATAAACTTTTCCCGACCTCTACCGTGGGCAGTTTGCCCAAACCTTCTTGGTTGGCGGAGACCGAAAAACTTTGGCCGAAATGGAAACTTGAAGGCGATGCACTGACAGAAGCCAAAGAGGATGCCTTACGCGTCACCCTTCAAGAGCAGCTGCAAGCCGGTATTGATATCGTCAGTGACGGCGAGCAAACGCGTCAACACTTTGTCACCACCTTCACCGAAAACCTCGCTGGCGTGGATTTCGAGAAACGCACCACAATGCGTATCCGCAATCGCTATGATGCGCAAGTCCCTTCTATTGTCGGGCCGGTAAGTCGAAAACAATCCGTGTTTGTCGAAGATGCCAAATTTTTGCGCCAACTCACCGATCAGCCGATTAAATGGACGCTACCAGGGCCGATGACCATGATCGACACCCTGTTCGATGGTCATTATAAAGACCGCGCCACCCTTGCAATGGTATTGGCTGAAATCCTGAATGAAGAAGCCAAAGAACTGGCGGCGGCCGGTATCGACATTATCCAATTTGATGAACCGGCGTTTAATGTGTTTATTGATGAGGTCGATGAATGGGGCGTGCCCGCGCTCAATCGGGCGGTAGAAAATTTAACCTGTGAATCAGCGGTCCATATCTGCTACGGCTACGGCATTAAAGCCAATACTGATTGGAAAAAAACCTTGGGATCGGAGTGGCGTCATTACGAAAAAACCTTCCCCAG
Organism: uncultured Francisella sp.; assembly: GCA_964493995.1. Lineage (GTDB taxonomy): Bacteria > Pseudomonadota > Gammaproteobacteria > Thiomicrospirales > Thiomicrospiraceae. Next base: position 1,643 of record CAZBQD010000066.1, on the reverse strand, counting down.
CTTACAGCAATCCAATATCGACATTATTTCTTTGGAATATCAAAACTCAAACGTTCCTCTAGATTTAATGGAACTGATTCGTGGCAAAAAAGTCATGGTGGGCGCGATTGATGTAGCGACCCATGCCATTGAAACCCCGGAAGAGGTTGCCGCTACCCTGCGCAAGGCTTTGCAATTTGTTGATGCCGATAAACTTTACCCCTGTACCAACTGCGGCATGACTCCCCTACCCCGTCACGTGGCGCGCAATAAGCTAAAAGCACTGCATGACGGCGCTGCATTCTTGCGCAACGAATTTTTGAATCAAGGGTAATCAAGATGTCTGTAGCCGCTATCCGGATAGTCAAAAAATCGTTTTTTACCGATGATATTCTGCGCTTACGATTAGCAACGGACTTGCCGATTGAGTTTAAAGCCGGGCAATATATTTTGCTTGGCTTAGATAGCGAAGAACTCAAACCCTTTAGTCTGGCTATCGCACCGGATGGCAGCGGCGAATTGGAGTGCCATATTCGTAAAAACCCTGCGAGTCCTTGGATGCAAAAACTATTCAGCAAAAAACAGGGTGAGACGCTCTACTGGCAAGGTCCAATAGATCATGTCAGCTTAAAAGCACAGGCGATGCCAACGATTTTTGTTGCTGGAGGAACCGGCTTTTCGCTGGTGCAATCCTTGTTAGAAGCACTGTTAAAAACGCAGCCGACCTTTCCAATCCATGTTTATTGGGGCGTGCGCCAAGCCGCCGACCTCTATCAACATGATTGGATGCAACAACTGGCACAGCAGCACCAAAACATCGCATACACCGCCGTGGTTTCTGAACCCGATGCGGATTGGCAAGGCGAAACAGGTGCAGTACACGAAAAGGTTGTAGATGACCATCCAGATTTAACCGGCCACCGTGTTTACCTATGTGGCCCACCCATGATGCTGCCATTGGCAAAGCAATTATTTATAACCGCTGGTTTAGATGAACAACACTTTATCGCGTAGGCTTGGCACCGACATGAATTCATGTCATTCGTGATTTGGCAGATTACACATTAAAAACGCCTGAGGCGAAGATCAAAGGTTGCCACCTCTTCCCCTTGGGCGGGTTTGAACAAACAGCAACCTGGCGTAGCGCAATCGCGAAAGGACAGTTTGAACTCACAGCAGATGGCTTTAACCTTCAGCAAGCGCTAGAATCACGCTCGCTCAATTAACTCGACCTGATAGCCATCAGGGTCTTTGGTGAAAGCAATCCAAGTTGTACCACCATGTAAAGCCGGCCCATAGGTAATTTCACCGCCACGCTGCTGAATGAGCTCACACATGGCTTTAATATCCAAAACGCCTAACGCGATATGTCCATAACCCTTGCCCAAATCATAGGACTCTACGCCCCAGTTATAGGTCAGCTCTAACACAGCACCTTCACTTTCCGGCTGATAACCCAGGAATGCCAAGGTGTATTTTCCATCAGGGTAATCTTTTTGACGCAACAGCTGCATGCCTAACACTTCTGTGTAAAAAGCAATGGATTTTTCTAAATTTCCCACACGTATCATGGTATGTAAAATGCGCATCTTTGCTCCTTTGTTGTACCCATTGTTCGATCCTCGCGTAGTGCCTCACTTCGTCGACACTTATGGTCCAGAGTT
>CAZBQD010000065.1:0-5823 GCA_964493995.1 uncultured Francisella sp. | reverse complement strand
GAATAAAGTAATTCTAAATCAGCTGGTTATGTGTTGTTCAGGATTGACTAATGATTGAACGCGCACAAGAGGCTGATCAGGTTCGCAACTCATTATAAATTCGGTTCCTTGTTGCAAGGCTGTACTGCTAGAATTGGATGTAAGTTATGCCGTCAGTCAAGTTTGACCAAGTCTATGAAGAAGCAGCCACCATCGCATTATCAAAAATCTCACACTGGCTTATGGCCTAAGACTTATATTGTCGTTAGACATGATATAGTATTAGCCAATATCAATAGCAGCATGCATTCATCCTAAAGCACTAGGTGGAGCAAAAGAGATACCCATGGCATTTCCCATTGAAGAAAAATTAGTGATTGGCATAGCGTCTAGTGCGTTATTCGATTTAAGTTTATCTAATCAGGTGTTTGAAGAGCAGGGAGCGGATGCTTATCGTGCTTATCAGCAAGCCCATCGAGATGAGCCTTTAGCGGTCGGCGTTGCTTATCCCTTTATTCGTCGTTTATTGGCGCTGAATGAGGTTTTTGCCGATGATCGTCCAGTAGAAGTGGTTCTTTTTTCACGTAACTCCCCAGAAACGGGTGAGCGTGTATTTCACTCAATTGCGCATTATGGATTAGATATCAGTCGTGCCGCTTTTATGAGTGGTTCATCGCCATTTCCCTATTTGCCCGCCTTTAATGTCTCGCTTTTTTTAAGTGCCAATGAAGCCGATGTGCGCAAAGCTATTGAAGCCGGACACCCAGCAGGCATTGTGTTACCCGCGACAACCGATGATGCTGATCCTAATCAGCAGCTCAGAGTTGCCTTTGACTTTGATGGCGTTTTGGCCGACGATGAAGCCGAACAAGTTTATAAAAGCCAAGATTTACTCGCTTTTGTTGAGCACGAAACGCATCACGCTGCCAAACCACACAATGCCGGTCCTTTATCTGAGTTCTTCAAAGGGCTAGGACGATTACAGCAACTCGCCAAAACACATCAACAACATGATCTGATTCGTATTGCCATCGTTACCGCCAGAGCCGCACCTGCCCATCAACGTGTGATCACGACCTTAAAATCTTGGGGTATCACTCCCGATGAAACTTTTTTCTTAGGCGGCATGAAAAAAGAGCGCGTCTTGGCCATTATGAAACCCCAATTATTCTTTGATGACCAATTAGCCCACCTCAAAACTGATGATAGCCGCTTAGCCATGGTGCATATTCCCTTTGGTATTGCCAACCGATAAAAACCGATTCTGTTAGGAGCAACGTCATGCCATCCGTCGCCAGTCATGAAACCCTTGTTCGTCAGTTGCAGATGCTGCACCTGATCCCTCGTTCACCAGCACAAATCACTGTTGTAGATTTGACCGCAGCCCTAACCGAGCAAGGCTATCAGGTAACGTCACGCACCGTGCAGCGAGACCTAAACGATATCGCTTCTGTGCTGCCATTAGAGTGTAATGATCGTAGCAAACCCTACGGCTGGAAATGGTCGCGAGAGGCACGAACCCATCTACCCATGATGAGTCTGCAAGAAGCGCTAAGCCTACATTTGGTGCAACAGCATTTAACTCAGTTATTACCACCAGCATTACTAGATGACCTGATGCCCATGTTCAAACAGGCCATGCAGACCATTACGGGCCTTGGCAGTAAGCATCAATTACAGCACTGGTTGAATAGTGTGGTGGTAGAAGCACCCACACAGCCTTTACAAGCTCCCAATATCGACTTGGATATTCAGCACAACATTTATCAAGCCGTGTTTGAACAAAAGCAACTCAATGTCCGTTACCGTGCGCTACAAGCCAATGAAGCCAAAGACTTTGTGTTACATCCCTTGGGTATCGTTCAACGTGGGCCCATTACCTATGTTGGTGGCACGGCCAAAGAATATGAAGATATTCGCCTCTATGCTTTACATCGTTTTGAGGCAGCCGAAATCAATCACTTCGATCCAGCTAATCCGCAGAATAAACAGTCATGGCAAGACTATTTGGCCTCAGGAGCAGGCGGTTTTCACGAACGTCCAGAAGACAAAATTCAGCTGGTTGCGCGTATTGATGAAGCCTTAGCGGCACGGCTAACCGAAACACCGCTATCATCTGATCAACAACTGATCGCCAACAGTGACGGTAGCTATCAGCTAACCGCCAGTGTTTTTGATACTTGGCAACTTGGCTGGTGGATACTATCGCAAGGAGAGAGCCTGATCGTACAAGCACCAATTCAGCTGCGGCAACAAATCCAACAACGACTGCAAGCGACTTTGGCAGGGTACAGCTAAGGTCGATTGTGTTTGCTATTAACTCTGCTTTAGATCAAACACAGCTTTGCTATAAAACACATTTTATAGCAGAAAATATCTCATCAAACGGTACAATTGTTCACCTCTATTTATTTCATAAGACCTATTATGTCTTACCACCCCGCATAATAACGCTTAAATGAGTTTTATAAAGGATGACCGACATGATGGATGCAATCAAGCGAGCCGCCGACGCGATTGCTCATGCTGATGGCATGATGATTCTGGCAGGTGCGGGTATGGGTGTAGATAGCGGATTGCCCGACTTTCGTGGTAAAGAAGGCTTTTGGAAAGCCTATCCTGTTCTTAAACAAAAGCGGCTGTCGTTTTCCGATATCGCTAATCCCGATGCCTTTCGTACTCGACCAACCTTAGCTTGGGGATTTTACGGGCATCGTTTGCACCTTTATCGAGAAACCTTACCCCATGCAGGATTTAGCCATTTGTTGGCTATGTCAAGCAAGATGACGTTAGGGGCTTTTGTTTACACCAGCAACGTCGATGGTCAATTTCAGAAAGCGGGGTTTGAAGCAGATCGGATTGTTGAATGCCACGGCTCTATTCATCATCTTCAGCATTTAGACCCTGAAGCTTGGGAAGAACCTTTTTCAGCGGATGGTTACAACATCCAAGTAGATAGCGAGACCTTGCGCGCCAGTTACGAGTCGATGCCAAGAGCAGTAAACGGTGATTTATTACGTCCTAATATTCTCATGTTTAATGATTGGTATTGGTCGGATAAAAGAACCATAGCTCAGAGTGAACATTTCAACGCTTGGTTAAGCCAAGCATCAGGAAAACGCTTAGTGATTGTTGAAATTGGTGCTGGCAATAGCATTGCCACCATTCGTCATCAAGCGGGTCGTTTAAAGCGACAGACGGGAGCGACGCTGATTCAAATCAACCCGAATCCTGATAAATATGCCGATATCACCCTAAAAGATGGTGCCTTATCGGCGTTATCGCAGATTCATAGCTTGCTTTAAGAGTATCCTAAATACAGTCATGAGGTTATAAAAATGAACAGCAATAGTAACAACGAATCCTTTGAACGCATTGAGAAAGAAGGTCATGCACCGATTAAATCTTGGACTAAGGGTGTGCCTTTTGAAGAGGCAGCAAAGCGTCAATTAGAAAACATGGCGAAATTGCCTTTCATTTATGACAGTATTGCGGTGATGCCCGATGTGCATGTTGGTAAAGGCTCGACCATTGGTAGTGTCATTCCTACCATTGGTGCCATTATTCCTGCTGCGGTAGGGGTAGATATTGGCTGCGGCATGATGGCCGCCAAAACAACACTAAAAGCTAGTGACTTACCTGATAATCTGGAAGCGATTCGCAGTCAAATCGAACGTAAAGTTCCTGTTGGTCGTGCTGTGAATCGGTCTAACCGCGATCCAGGTGCTTGGACTAATCCACCCCAAGCAGTATTAGATCGTTGGTTAGGACTCAATAGTGAGTTTAACAAACTCTGCGAAAAATATCCTTTTTTGGCCAAAACCAACCACGTAACACATTTAGGTACTTTGGGAACAGGCAACCATTTTATTGAAGTCTGTTTGGATGAGTCTGAAGCTGTCTGGGTGATGTTGCATAGTGGATCGCGTGGCGTGGGTAATGCGATTGGAAACCATTTTATTGCTGCCGCTAAAAAGGAAATGGAAAGGCATCATGTTCATTTGCCCGATCAAGATCTAGCCTATATTACCGAAGGTAGCACTTTGTTCGATGATTATGTGCAAGCCGTTTCTTGGGCACAAGCTTTTGCAAAAGTAAACCGTGAAATAATGATGGCGAGAACACTAGAAGCGATTCAAGAGGTGATACCCAAGCCATTTAGTGCCGATGTGGAAGCGGTGAATTGTCACCATAATTACATCAATAAGGAAACCCATCGCGGTAATGATGTCTGGGTTACACGCAAGGGTGCAGTGCGTGCGCGCAAAGGGGAGTTAGGTATTATTCCAGGTAGTATGGGGGCCAAGTCTTTTATTGTTCGAGGTTTAGGCAACGAGGATAGCTTTTGCAGTTGTAGTCATGGCGCTGGTCGAGTTATATCTCGTTCGGAAGCTAAAAAATTAGTGACCTTAGATGAGCATATCAAAGCTACAGAAGGTGTCGCTTGTCGTAAAGATGAAGGCGTGATTGATGAGTCGCCCCGTGCATACAAGCCCATTGACAAGGTGATGGCAGCTCAAGCCGATTTGGTTGAAATTGTACACACGCTCAAGCAAGTAGTGTGTGTTAAGGGGTAATTCTTGAGAACCATGCTAACCCGCAATCAGTTGTAGGCTAGGTAGGTATAATCGCAACAATTCATCATCAATAAGTTGCGGCGCGGCATTAATATGCCGTCATCTTATTTACTTTAAATAAAGACCATCACTGCCGTTATATTACGCCTTAAAGTACTGCCTTGGAGAAGGGTTATGCAAATACTGGAACTAAAAGAAATTCAGCGCAATCCCGCTGTACTGGTTCATAGCATTGACCACGAAGACTACACGATCATCACCAAGCGAGGTCAGCCACTAGGCGTCACAGTGAGTTTTGATAGCCATATTTTGGATGGTGGATTGAGAGAGTCTATTTCGCTCAAGGCATTTGAAATGGGCATGATTAGTTTAGGTAAACTGACTGAATTGTTGAAACTGACCAAATCAGAAACCATGAAGCTACTGGATCGATTGGCCATACCCGTTACTGATTACCGACTTGCTGATGAGTTGTCCAGTTTGAATGATCTATGAGAAGTGTCATCGTTTCCTGTATAAGCATACTACTGATTGATCGTTTGGCCAGCGTTAATTTTCGCTTATCAGAAAGCTTACTCACGGAAGCGAAGGCAGTCATTACTGCAAGTTAAGTTTCTAGCTGTCATCTAAGACTCATTCTGTCCGACCTTATGCGATCATAATCTCATCAAGCGAAACGGATGGATTAAACATGAAACACCTTGCTGTCATTGGCTCACGCACCTTCGATGATGCCACACTTTTAGCACAAATCTTAACCCCTAAAATGCCTTTTATGCTGGTATCGGGTGGGGCGCGTGGTGCCGATAAGCTGGCTGAAAACTTTGCCGACCAAAACGGATTAGAAAAGCTGATTTTTCCTGCTCAATGGAAGCTTTACGGCAAAGGGGCGGGGTATATCAGAAATAAAACGATTATTGACCATGCCGATGAAGTCATCGCATTTTGGGATGGTGAGTCTCGTGGCACCTTACACGCACTCGATTATGCCAACGATTTAAGAAAGCCTTTTCAAATCATCAATTTTCACGCACAACAAAAAGAGCAATAACTATGTGGTCAGAAGCATTACAAAACTTCACGCGTGACGCACTAAGCTTTAACAGCGACTTTGTACCAATGCGTGATGAGCTTTACTTCAAGCATTGCGAGGGAGGCTATTCCAGCATGACGCTAGCCGATTATGCCAATCAAAATCCACGCTTAGTTAATTGTCGGGTCTCGACTGGTTATAAGCTTTTTTAACAAATAACTCAGGATAGGTTTT
>CAZBQD010000064.1:0-5887 GCA_964493995.1 uncultured Francisella sp. | reverse complement strand
CTTTTTCCATCACGGTGGTATCGACAATCACTTGCGTGAATGATTGGGGTTTAACTAGATCAACACTCACAGCAGCTTCAATGCTTTTAAGCAGCATTTCTTCCATGCCTGCCTCACCAACCCGTTTACGCCAGCGTACTAATGAACTGGGGTCAATTGGTAGTTGATGTTCAAAGTAAGTGCGTCCACAGAAGTGCTGGTAGTAAGGTGATTGTAAGAACATGGTCAGAACCGTTTCATCGCTGTGCCCATACATGTGCTGCAAATAAAACAAGCCAGCAATTAATCTTGGTGAGGTTGCTGGTCTTCCTGTGCTTGAGGTGAAAAAGGCTGACCACTCTCGTTCAAAATAACCCCAATCAACCACGCGCTCTAACAGCACCAATTCATGCTGTGGATTGATAATATCGACCAACAAGGGACGAAACATGTCTCTATTACTGGGAGTTTGAGGTGTTTTTGGTTTCATTGTAGGCTTGAAATTTGCAAGAATTTAAGCACTCTTATCGCATTTCTTGCAAATTCAAACCAGTCAGAAGTGAATAAAGTAATTCTAAATCAGCTGGTTATATGTTGTTCAGGATCGACTAAAAAAGGTCGGCAGTTGCCGACCTTTTTTATTCTGGGTATTTGGCTAGTTGAGCAACTTTTGACCATTCAGCTGAAAACGTGACACACGTGTGGCGACTTCATCGGCTTGATCACGCATGGTTTCAGCCGCCGCCGAAGTTTCTTCAACCAAAGCAGCATTTTGTTGCGTTGATTGATCAATATCGCTGATTGACTGATTAACCTGCACCAAACCTGCCCGCTGCTCGCGCATGGCCGTAGCGATGCTGACAATCGAAGCATCGGTTTCAGCCAAACGTGCTTGAATAGCTGCAAAAGCGTCAACCGTCTGCGCTACCAGCTGATCACCGGCCACCACTTTATCAATACTGCGATCAATCAGTAGCTTAATATCTTTTGCCGCATCAGCCGACTTACCCGCCAAGGCGCGTACTTCACTGGCTACAACGGCAAAACCCCGACCATGCTCACCGGCTCTGGCCGCTTCCACGGCGGCATTCAACGCCAATAAGTTGGTTTGGAAGGCAATCGAATCAATCAAGGAGACAATGGCGGTAATTTGCTGATTCGCTTCTCCAATTTCACGCATGGCTTGCACCGTTTGATCCATGAGCACCACCCCATCGCTAGCCGCTTGCTGGGTGTTATTAGCCAGTAAACGTGCCTGTTCAGCATTATCGGCTGTTTGCGCAATGGCCTGCGTCATGTGTGTCATGGCAGTAGCGGTTTTTTCTAACGACAGGGCTTGAGTTTGCGTGCGATGAGACAAGTCGTTGTTACCATTAGCCACTTCCGTCGCGGCATGAGACACCACCGCTGAAGCCCGCGCAATACCCAACATACTTTCTTGCAGACTGCTGATACCATGATTGAAAGCTTGGGCGATGCGACCCAACTCTCCGGCATAGCTACCGCGTATTTGTACACGCAAATCGCCCTGTGCCATAGCAGAAGAGGCAGTTGCCAACTCATCCATGCTCGCACGCAAGGCTTTTACCGAACCATTGACACTCTCTTTGAGCGCCACCCATTCGCCCTGCGCATCCAGTGTCAGCTCTTTACTAAAATCTCCCGCCGCAATGGCGCTCATGCTTTCACTAATTTGTTTCACCATATCGCTCAGCGACGCTAAGGCGGAATCCACTTGCTGACGCATTTTAGGCTCAATATTGCTGGGCATACGATGGTCGAACTGCCCCTGACTCAGTGCTGTCATAGCAACCGACAAGCCCTTCATATTACCCTGCAAGGTTTCAACCGCCGTGTTCAAATTCTGTTTAAGCACACCCAAGTCACCAGGCAAGTCATCCGTAATACGTTGTCTAAAATCACCTTGCGCTACCTGTTGCAAAACCCCATTTACGCCCGATAAAGAAGCAGACAAGCTGGCTAACATGCTATTGAGCGCCAGCGTCATTTGGGCGATTTCATCCTGACCCTGTACGGGCAACTGTCGATCAAACTTACCTTGACTGGCAACCAAAGACAACTGTTGTTGCATTGCTCGAATCGGGCGCACAACCTGACGACGCACCCCAATAGCAACAATCAACATGATCCCGAATACCAGCACCACGATAATGCCATCGAATAACCAGACGATATTATCCAACTCTTGCAAGCGCTCGGCCAGCACCGACTTATCAAAACCAATCAGATGATAACCAATCACCTCTTGAGCCGCATTCATAATCGGCTCAACCGAAACGACCCTTTGTGCGTCTTGCCAAACGCCATCCGATGCGCTTTGAATCATCTGATCAACCGGCAAGGCAGCATACCAAGTTTGCACTGACTCACGAAAGTGATTATTGTGTGCTACCACATAACTACCAAACGCTTTGTTATCCTTGCCTTTTTTATAGGTTTCCAGCGCTTTAGTATTTAACAAGGCAATGTGATACAGGTTTTTCTTCAACATATCATCGTTAATCGAACCAAAGCCGGAACGGAATTCAAACACCCCCACTCGCTGACCATCCTGATCTACCGGCACCATGCTCGATAAAACCAAGCCACCACTGGATAGATCAATACCTGAATGAGCAGGTTTAGTGCCTGACAACACCTCTTTTACACCTGCGCGATAAGTGGCGTCTTTGCCACGTCCCGAATCGGGCTCTTTTACGTAGGAACGATATAAAAACTGACCCTGACCATTCAAAATGAGAAACTGAATGTTTTTATAGTCGGTGGCATTGGCAAAAGTTTTAGAAATGCCCTCCAACACACTGGCCAGTTGCCCATGGTCTTGATTGGCAATGAGCTGACGCATTTGCGGCGAATTAGCTAGAGCCACTGCCGATGCCGTACCCGAGCTGAGTTTTTCATTGACTCGCGTGGTGTAGTATTCATGACCGGCAAGACGAAATTCTTTGATCGCATCTTCTGTTAGATTCTGCTTAACCACATCCACTACCACAAAAGCGGCAATAAATAGCAATGTGGCAACCACTCCAATCGATAGCAACAACCGTGACGCAATGGTCTGCATACTCGCTCATCTCCAAAACATTTATTAAACCAACAACAAATTCTTATTTTTCACTCTCTTCAGTATACCCCAGCCACAATCCATTATGTCAGAATCGAGCGCATCATTTTATTTAATCGTTTTAAAAAACTATTCAATGTATTTCAGATCCTTAATCCATCTCTACGCACTTATGGACTGAATGCCAAACACATCTATCATGATAGATTTTTGTGGCATGAATAGGATATAATTACAGACCGTATTTAAGGAGTGATGCAATCATGGCTCGCGTAACCGTAGAAGACTGCCTAGATCAGGTAGAAAATCGTTTTGAATTGGTGCTAGTAGGTGCTAAACGCGCACGTCAGTTGGTGCGTGGTGGTTCGGCAACTGTTGAGTGGGAAAACGACAAACCCACCGTCGTGGCATTGCGTGAGCTGGCTTCACACAATATTAAGCCCGAAGTGATTATGAGCGACGAAGAAACCCCTCCTTACTTCTACTAATCGCTCATCATGAATACCAGTCCTAATTGGCTATGTGGTGCTTCGCCACTGCCAACAGACACGCACGGACTGGTAGACCCGGAATGTCTCACGCAACTCATTGCGAAAGCGAATTACCTTTCACCCGTTCAACAAGATCAGCTTCGTCGAGCTTTTTGGTTCGGTGCTAGAGCGCACGAAGGGCAAACACGCAAAAGCGGTGAGCCTTACATTACCCATCCCTTGGCCGTATCTGGCATTCTTGCCGACATTCATTTGGATGTGGACACCCTCACCGCTGCCATACTCCATGATGTCGTAGAAGACACCCCTTGCAGCAGTAACGACATTCGCGACGCCTTTGGCGAAGACGTGTCCATTCTGGTGGAAGGTGTCACCAAGCTAGGCAAGCTGGAGTTTTCTAACCCACAAGAAGCGCAAGCAGAAAACTTCCGCAAAATGATTATGGCCATGGCACGCGACTTGCGCGTCATGCTCATTAAATTGGCCGACCGCCTGCACAATATGCGCACCCTGGGTAGCATGCGACCCGACAAAAGACGACGCATCGCGCGTGAAACCATGGATATTTACGCCCCGATTGCGGCGCGTCTGGGCATTAATGCCTGGCGCATGGAACTAGAAGATCTCTGCTTTGTCGCCAAATATCCCTGGAGGGCTAAAACCCTGTCTGAAGGGGTGAAACGAGCTAGAGGCAATCGAAAAGAGCTGGTTGAACAAATTACCGATACCATTCTGCATCGTCTGAAACAAGAAGGCATTGCCTGCAAGGTCTCAGGACGCGAGAAACATCTGTTCAGCTTATTCAAAAAAATGCGACAAAAACAGCTGCGTTTCAGCGAAGTGATGGATATTTACGCCTTCCGTATTGTTGTCGATAATGTCGATGCCTGTTATCGCACGCTGGGTATCGTGCATTCCTTGTACAAACCCCTACCCGGTCGCTTTAAGGACTATATTGCCATTCCCAAAGCCAATGGCTACCAATCGTTGCACACGGTGCTGTTTGCAACACAAGGGGTGCATATTGAGGTTCAAATTCGCTCCAAAGAAATGCACGAGGTAGCCGAGCATGGCGTGGCCGCTCACTGGTCTTACAAGCTCAACGGCTCTTCCAAGGTAGCCGCTGCCGACCAACGCGCACAAGAATGGGTGAAGCATCTGCTCGAAATGCAACAAAGCGCCGGCAACTCGCTCGACTTTTTGGAAAACGTCAAAATTGACCTCTTTCCCGACAATATTTACGTCTTCACCCCCGAAGGCGACATTCGCACCCTGCCGCGCGGAGCGACGGTCATTGATTTTGCCTATGCTGTCCATACCAATTTGGGACATCACTGTATTGGCGCTCGCGTCGATCGCGTGCCGGTACCACTCAAAACCCAACTGCATAATGGTCAAACCATCGAAATCATTCGTGGTAGTGCGCCCGCTCCTAACCCCAACTGGTTAGACTTTGTCACCACCGCTAAAGCGCGTAGCCAAATTCGCCACTACTTAAAGGGACAACACAGCGAGCACGCCGTTGCCTTGGGAGAGCGATTACTGCGCAAAGCCTTGCAAGTACTCCATATTAATGAAGCACCCGTGACACCGGAGCAACAGCAGCACATTCTGGCCGAGTTAAAAGTGAAAGACTGGAATGAATTGCTCATGGCTATTGGTCTGGGTAATCGCTTGCCCGCTTTAGTCGCCAAGCAAATTGCCGACGGGCTAACAGAAACCGATGCCACACCCAGCCAACCCATGCCGCTGACCATTTCCGGCACCGAAGGACTGGCGGTGAGTTATGCCCAATGCTGTCACCCAGTACCTGGCGATTGCATTATGGGCTTTATGAGTAGTGAACGTGGGTTGGTGATTCATCGCACTAACTGCCACAATTTAACCAATTTCCGTAAGCATCCAGAAAAATGGATTGAAGTGCAATGGGAAAGCAAATTAGAAAGCGAGTTCCAAGCAGCCATTACCGTTGAAACCTTAAACCGTCGTGGTGTGTTAGCCACCATTGCTAATGCCATTGCCGTCGAAGGCTCTAATATTGAAAGTGTCAGCAACGCCGACAAAGACAATCACCACAGCGTCATGCACTTCACCATTTCAGTGAATCATTTAGAACAGCTTGACCGAGTACTCAAACGACTGCGCAATATGAGCGATGTGCTCAGCGCTGAGCGAGATGCGCGCTAGCAGACGCTTATCTGCCCAATAAAGACATCACCATCGAACTATTTTGATTCGATTGTGCCATGAGCGCGATGCCAGCTTGTTGTAATGTTTGCTCCCGAGAAAGCTCAACTAACGAACGCGCATAATCAGTATCTTGAATTTGACT
>CAZBQD010000063.1:0-6516 GCA_964493995.1 uncultured Francisella sp. | reverse complement strand
AATACTGAGATTTAAGATAATTGTAACTCATCCAACCAGTCGAGACCCGACAGTTTAATCGCCAGACTGCTGTTATTTATCATTACGACAGTATTGACGACTTAATCGCTGCCGGCTGGGCATTAGACTAACCCATAGAAAAAAGAGGCAATATGGATAAGTTCAATCAACTCACAACAGATGATGACACGCGCATTCTCAGTTACCAATTTATTCGTATCGGAGACCTGGATGCGCGCCAAGAAATCTGGCTATGGGATGGCATTATTGGCAAAAGTATCATCTTCGTTTCGGCCGAAGTAGCACATTTAACCGATGATGAAATTTGGCAGCGAGTGGCTGATCATTTGTCGCTGGATAGTACATCAAGTTACACACTAACACGCAAGCCTGATTATTGTTTGATCAATTACGATTTTCAGGTGTGAGTCTTGAAATTATTGTGATTTGACCCATTCTGTCGCATTACCCATTAAGCTAATGCCATCGACTTAACGTGGCAGAATCATTATGACAAACACACCTACATCATCATGCGAAGCTTTTTCGCGCGCTTATTTGTATATTCAAACCGACTGGAATATTAAAAAGAACACCCAACCCTTGGTGTCTTTGTCTGGTTTGGCACAGTTTCGTGAAGTAAAAATTGAGCTGAACGATGATATAAAAAACCTACCAGACCTGATGAGTAAAGCCAAACAACTGGCGGCAGAACACTATCAGCACACAGGTGGTCGTATCGACTTTTGGGGCAATATCGAGTCTTACCTGCTGTGCTACCGCACCGCTTATTATGAACCTACAAAATGTGTCGGGCCAATTTGGGAGATGAACAATGACAACTAATTCAGAGCCAACCGCTTTAGTTTCACCTATATGCCAAGAAGATGATATCAGCATGTTAATGATAATGGGTTTTGTACACGATAACGAATTTATACTCTCTGGTGGTGTCGGTTATTCAGCAGATAATGCGATTAAACTCAGCTTTGTCGAGACTGGCGTGCGAGATTCCATCGACCATCATGCACGATTTGTGGAACTGGAACATGCCATCATCGCAGAACGTATTAACTGTGAGCTTGCTGAAATAGACGACGCAGCATCCTTTGCCTATCGTGTTACAAAGCAATCAACTCAATCAGTAAACCAGCGACGCTTGGAGCATATTCAAGTTGAGGTTAGGGTGAAATTCGAGCAAGCTTCTAAGCCAGAATGGATGTATCTCAGACATTTTTGGTTTGATATTAAGGATGTTTGGTAAGCAGCACGTTAGCATGAAAAATCACATACTCTATCTACACGGTCTTGGCTCTAGTGGTTTGTCGAATACTGTAAAAGAATTGCGAGCAAAAGGTCTTGATGTTGTTGCCCCAACTTATCGGCCTGAGCAGTATCAAGAAAGCATCTTTTTTTGAGCAGAGTCTTAGCGCAACACCATGATATTCAGGTTATTGTTGGTACATCAATGGGTGGGTATTACGCCTTAAAACTGGCGGAAATAACGAGTCTGCCTGTGATTGCCATCAATCCTTGTTTTGAACCATGGTTATTTTTTGCTGAGTTTTGTCATTACCCTATTATGAACTATGTCACGAATCAGCCAATTGACGTAAGCAATGAACAAATAGCCGCCTTTGAAACGATCAACAGTTTAAAAATTAAACTACCTAACATTGTAATTGGACGTAATGACTCGGTCATTCCCGCAAACTATCAGCAGTCCTATTGTCGTCAACAGGGGTGGTCATTTGTTGAAACCGATTGGGGACATCGCATCGAAGACCCTATGATCATTATGAATATGTTGAACCTTTGAGAAGCGATATTACGATATTCGGATTGTACCCATTTTAGCTTGTAAATCATCACAGATAATCAGGAATTACTATCATGCCCCAACTATTACCCACCATTGAAGAGTTCATTGCTACCGATATTAAACGCCAAGGCTATTGGATGGTATTCAATACCAGTTATAACGATGCTCATGCGTTCAAAAAATATCACGAAACGGATGAGGCATCTGGCGAAGGGCGCTACTTGGAAAAAGAAGATACCGATCAGGTTGCTCGCGCTGATTTTTTAGACTTTATGAAAACGTATTATCCAGAAGTCAGGTTAGTGGAGGTGTTTGATCTTGTCGAATCGGGCTATATGATATGGCCTTATTTAGGATCTATCGCTATTGATATGCAGCCAAGCGATGCGGTTTATGCGGCTTTGTCGGAAAGGTATGGTGATCCCGAACAAGACCCCAAGTTTAATAATGCTGTGCTATGGACAATGATGCTAGAAGACGCGATTGCCGCTCATGAAAAAAGAAACGTGATGATAGAAAATTTTTAAGGATTTGATATGTTGTTTAGTCAGACATTTTGTCAATCCTTTACGAACGATCATCTTATGATGATTCAACAACATTTTTACGTGCAATCCTCGACAGAAAATGGTGATATTGATTACGCAGTGGCCATTTTTGAGGATGCTGAAGGCGTTAATCAGACGATTGAAATCGTTGCTTCAACTGACTCTGATCAAACTAATGTGGTTATTTATTTGATAGATGCCTTGGGCATGAGTGAAACGATCAATCTTGAGAAAATGTTTAACATTATTGCGCTAGCAAAAAATAAACCTTTGCCGTCTATTGTCGTGGACTAAGTGCTCATTTGACTTAATATGTCGCAGCCATAGTTATACTAACTTCATCAAGTTAATTAAGGCAAAATCACGATGACAACCTCCGAATCAAACAAAAGTGAAGCATTTTCTCGTGCTTTTTTACAAATTCAAACCGATTGGAATATCAAGAAAAATACCCAGTCTTTGGTATCGCTATCGGCACTGGCACAGTTTAGAGTAATTAAAATTGACCTGACCGACGACATTCAAAACCTACCAGACCTAATTGCCAAAGCCAAAAAGCTCGCCACTGAACACTATGAGCAAAGCGGGGGAAGTATCAAATTTTGGGGAAAGATTGAATCTTATAAACTCTGTTACCAAACCGCTTATTACGAACCCACGCAGTGTATAGACCCCATTTGGGAGCTGGAAACCATAAATCAACAAGGAGCTTAAGCGTGAAGAAAATTGTTTATGTCGATATGGATAATGTATTGGTCGATTTTCCATCAGCCATTGCACGTTTAGATGATAAGACTCTGAAACTTTATGAAGATCGTCTGGATGAAGTGCCGAATATTTTCTCCTTGATGACACCTATGCCCGATGCCATTGAATCGTTTGAACGCTTGTCGCAACGTTACGATACTTATGTGCTTTCTACTGCACCTTGGGAAAATCCCAGTGCTTGGTCGGACAAGTTGCAATGGGTGCGCAATTATTTAGGAGCATCGGCACATAAGAGATTGATTTTGTCGCACAACAAACACCTCAATCACGGACATTATTTAATCGATGACCGTACTAAGAACGGTGCAGATCGCTTTACAGGTGAGCACATCCATTTTGGCACACCTGCCTTCCCCGATTGGAAAGCTGTTATGGCCTATTTGGACACTCACTTAATCAGTCATGCTTAAGTGTTGAGTAATTGCGCTTTGTTAAAAAATTAAGGTTGGGAGCAGTTATGAGAAGTTTATTATTGGCATGTATTGTATTGAATTTAGTGGGCTGCAGTAGTACGCCAGCAGAGCCTAATAACAAAGCCTACGACGTCACTCGCGAAGAGCGTCTTTACAATCAGTGTGTTGGCCAAGTGTCCGATTTAACCAGCGATAACCGTAAAGTAATCACAGTCGATGGTTCTATTCGAGCTGTTTCTGGCTGTGTCGGTGTGGCGAAACAGATACGTTAATCCGATGAAAGCTTGGTTTACTTTAACACTGTTGGTGAGTATGAGCAGTTATGCGACGCCACCAAACTACTACGCCATACAAGATCATCAAGAAAGGCTGAGCTATGTGGATTATCAAAAACTCATGGATAGCTGCATGAAACCGGCCATTCAAGCCAACTTGGAAGCGCACAGCAGTGCCTACTTGGCTTTAGCTGCGAGCTGTAATAAAACCTTAGATCAAGTGAAATACCCCGAAACCTTTGAAGGCAAAATACCGGGGCAAGATCAACTCACATCAAATCGGGGCATTGGTGCGGAGCTTTATGATGCGCTAATGAAGTAATCACAACCGCTGTCTAAAGCCAATTTCACTCACTTTTTGCTCAAATTAAGGAGTCTTTTATGAATCACACAACCGCAGCATCCGAGCAGTCAGCCACTGATGACCTTGAAGGCGAGGAATTGATGTTTGCTTCTTTTGCTAGGAAAAAAGAATTGCTCACTGCTTTTTTGGCCGTCATCGATGCCACTCCAGTTAACTCAGAGTGTCTGCTACAGGTAAAACGCATTTTTAGCCAGCATTTGAGCATAGTTAAAGCAGAATTAATCGAACATGGTGAATGTGATGAAGCAACCTTAAATCAACGCATTGATTGTGGTGTCATTAACTTTATTCAGCGTTTCCGAACTGATCGATTGCGTTCGTTAAGTTATCATCCTCATAATTTACTCGAGAGGCATGTGGTGCGTTGTTACAAGGGGGTTGATCTGGATGAATGCCATGATTAGCGCGACTTAATTAACAACCACTTCATGGTTTAGAGCTTTTGTACGCTTTTTGAACACATTTAACTTGTCAGTACTTTATCCGTACATTATGATTGAAGCCATAATCATTTTTGGAGGCGAGTATGGCGACGTTAAATCTGGTAAAAACAGAACGCATTGATGTGCGAACCAGCAGTTCTGTTAAACAACTACTTCAAGAAGCTGCAAGAGTTTGCCATAAAAATGTCAGTGAATTTTTGTTAGAAGCAGGCATAATAGCAGCCAACCAAGCGCTTGCTGATCGACGTCACTTTATGCTCGATGAAGCACAATGGCAGGCTTTTCACGAAGCACTTGATCGTCCTGTACAGGTTAAGCCACGTTTGAAAAAGCTACTGAGCGAGCCAGGGGTTTTAGATTGAGTAGTCTATATCAACCCGTTCGCAAATTATTAGCGACCGACATCGTTGATCAATTTGACTGCGGCAAAGCAGATCTGAACCAGTTTTTACAGCGTTATGCCTTGGTGAATCAAAAAGCCAATAGCGCACAAACCTATGTCTGTTGTTGTGATTCTTGTGTTGTGGGTTTTTATAGTCTTGCTGTAGGTAGCGTTAATCCTGATAGCGCTCCCACGCGGGTTACAAAAGGACTGGCTAGGCACGCTGTTCCCGTGATGATTCTAGCGCGACTTGCTGTGGCTCAAGAACACCAAGGCAATGGATTAGGTAAAGCCTTGCTTAAAGATGCCATATTGCGAACCGTTCAGGCTGCTGATATTGCAGGCATTCGCTCTCTATTGGTTCATGCTAAAGATGATGACGCGCGCGCTTGGTATCAGGCTTGGGAGTTTGAACCTAGCCCGACCGATCCCTACCACTTATTTTTGATGCTTAAAGATATCAAAAAGTTAATCGACACTCATGACTAGGGAATGACAAGCATGTCCATGACCACCTTTATTCTTGTTCCCGACAGCCTAAGCGCACTCGCTGTTCGCCGTCAGTTAGCACAACAAAACACCCTGGGTGTGAAAGTCGGTAATTTTTCCGCATTGCTGGATGTGTTATCAGAATATTGGTTGTTACCCAAACCAGCAATCGACTGGCATAGCGAGCTTCGCTCGGCTGCGGTGCGAATGCCTAATGCTTTTTGGGCACAGAGTTTAGCCGTTGATGAACGTGCCACCTTATCTCAACTAGGGGCTGCTTTAGACTTGTTATTGGCCAGTGTGCCACTTGGTTGGCAAGCTAGTGCAGAACAGCCTTTAGTGGTTCAAGCTAAAGCCCATCCTAGATTACAGCGTTATTTCCAAGACATCGCCGAATTATGGGCGACGATGCAGGGACAACGACCGGCAGAGCAGTTGTTTGCGCGTCAATGGTTATTAGAAGCATCTAAGGTAACTGCGATTACGCCTTTGCGTGTGCAATCTGTTCAGCCGTTAGAAACACTGCCTCTCTGGCAACGAGAAATTATCGACACCTTGCAAGCCATCACGCCTGCTGGTGAGCTGTTAGTTCAGACTAACCCTGTTGAGCTGAAAGCATGGCAAAGTGCCTTTATCTCTGGCAAAGCGCCTGAGGTTAAGCCGTCGTTAGCAGCATCTTTAAGCTTTTTCTCTGCGCGAGATGTCATGGCTGAGTGTCGTGCTGTGGCGAGCATGGTACAAGCTCAGATCGAGCAGGGCAGCAGCGCCGACAGCCTTGCCATTATGTTACCTGATCAACAAGCGGATTACCGTTTTTGGTTGCATCATTATTTATCGCAAGCAGGCATTCTGGTTAGTAATGATCAGACGAGTGTCAGCCTCGTAGACTGGCAAAAACAACTGCTACAAGATTGTCTCACTTACCAACTTTTCGAGCGTCCGCTATTGCAACTGCAATCTATAGTGGACCCCAGAGTCAAGACAAAAAATATTACGAGTTTAAGATGGTCTC
>CAZBQD010000062.1:0-6705 GCA_964493995.1 uncultured Francisella sp. | reverse complement strand
AGTAAATATTCAAAACGCTCCTTAACCGATGTGGGACTGACACCTATATTCAAAATCAAATCCAACGAAAACTCGCCTTGGTATGCTGAAGTGGGTGTAGGTGTTCACTTACTCAGCCAGGTGCGCATTAAAGATTATACTAAATCGACGCAATTTCAATTTGGCGATCAGTTTGGGCTAGGTTGGGAAAATCAGCAGTTCCGTGTGGGTTATAAATATTTACACGTTTCTAATGCCAATATCGAAACACCCAATCCCTCTACCGATTTCCACTTTGTGGAATTGGCCTACCGTTTTTAAATTCGACTCGGCCTAGTCGGTGCGTTTGTGGATTTATCAATTACTCATGTGGCTGTTGTGGCCACTTTGGGTTTATTACAGCATTAAACGCTGCCGTCGTGCCAAAAAAAATGCAACGCCCGATGCAACCGATGCTTGGTATTGCTGGCAGCAGTTGTGGACGATTCAACGTCCGCAATTCACACAAGCTCCGATTTGGATTCATGCTGTTTCTTTAGGCGAAACACAAGCCGCTTTTATTCTGATTAAGCAACTGCGTCAACGTTATCCCGCGCAACCTATTTTTTTTACGGGTGGCAATCGCAGCGCCATTAACACCGCACGCCAATATCAACTCGACGGGGTCAGCATCAGTTTTTTACCCTTAGATTATGCTTGGCTCAGACGTAGGCTATTTGATGCGGTAAAACCCAAATTACTGATCTTAATGGAAACGGAATTTTGGCCTAATTTATTACTGACCGCCCATCATCGACACATACCTGTGGCTATTATTCAAGCCAGATTATCACAATCATCTCGTCGAAATTATCCCCGATATGGACAGCCTTTACTCAAACAATTATTAAACCCAGTCGCTTTAGTGGCGGCACAAACCCAAACTGATGCCACACTCTTAATTGAGTTAGGGGTGAGAGCCGAAGTTTGTCATACCTTAGGTAACATAAAATATGATTTAGCACTGTCGCCACAACTGATGTCACAGAGCGATGCCCTCAAAACGCGCTTGGGATCACGCTGGATTTGGACAGCGGGCAGCACTCACGCGGGAGAAGAAACAGCGCTCATTCAGGCACATAATCGATTGTCATCGACTTTAAGCAACCCTTTACTGATTCTCGTGCCGCGTCATCCTAGCTACTTTGACACCTTAGCGGCCAATTTAGAAACCATGAATATTCGCTCTATTCGTTGGAGCACTTGGTATGAAAGCCAGCAACCTTTAGCGGAATCAGTGCAAGTATTACTGGTGGATACGCTCGGACAACTTCTGCCCTGTTACCAAGTGGCTAGAGCCTGCTTTGTTGGGGGAAGTTTGGTACCATGGGGAGGACATAATCTGTTAGAACCCGCAGCGCTTGCCAAACCGATTATAACGGGACCTTACAATCATAATTTTAGTGAAATTGAACAGGGATTAATATCGGTCGATGGTATCATTAAAGTCGAAAATGAGGTGATCTTAACGGAAAAACTCATTCAACTCTATCACCATCCCGAACAAGGCGAACAAATCGGACTTAATGCTCAGGCTTATTTTCAACAGCAACAAGGCGCGACAAAAAAAATTATAGCTGAACTGGAAAAATATATAGCCAATTAAAAAAAAGACCGTTATAATAATAAAATATAGCGTATTATCTTATCGTGGCAAGCTTTATAAACCACCGCATAGTGAGAAACTTCATGGCTAACATCGATACAAAAATGCAAAAAATTCAACAGAAATTAGCTCAAATGCAAGCAGAGTTAATCGCACTGGAAAATCAAAAAAAAGCCGCACAATTGAGTAAAGAAACTCCTTGGGTTGCGGACATTATCGATTTTATTCAAACCTCATTAACCGATCATCAGCAAAAAAATGCCGCCAATTTAATGCGCATCTTAATCGCTGAATTTGGTGCTGGTAAAGTGACGCGCACACCACGTGAAAAATCGAGCAAACCGGTAACGCCTAAATACCGCGATACCGCCCCGGGCAATGAAAGCAATGTTTGGTCTGGCCGTGGCTTACCTCCGTTATGGATTAAACGTTATGAAGCGGTTGGACGCAGTCGTGATGAGTTTTTAATTCGTTAATTTTATTAAAACGACATAAAACAGAAAAAAGACCGTGTAAAAACGGTCTTTTTTATTTGCTATCCACTCCCAGTGCCTGCGCAAAGACTTCCGCTGGATGCATCGCTTGCTTGACCGCTAAATCAATGATTTGTTGCTGACAACTGCTACCGGCTGCCACAATTAGGGTAGCCTTCTCTTGCTGAGCCAATCTAGGCAATAATTGTCTTTGCGCAATTTTGACAGATAAGTCGGGTTGTTGATAACCAAAACTGCCCGCCATACCACAACAACCATCACTGAGCATTTTCGGCTCAACCCCTATGAGCGCAAAAGCCTGCTGCGTTTTCGCCATACCCACCAAACTGCGTTGATGACAATGAATTTGTATGGCCACAGATTGCTTTAGAACAGGCCATTGCCAGTTCGGTGAAACCGGTTGTAACGCTAACATCGCCTCTTCAAAAAGAAGAATCTTGGCTTGCCAACTCGAAAGATGGGACTGATGCTTAGCATCAACTAATGCTACTCCATCGTCACGCCATACCAGTAACTCAGCGGGTTCAATCCCAACTATCGCTTTAGCGGAATGGAATACTGCTTGATGCTGTGTGATAAGATAACTTAACACCTGTTTGGCTTCAGCTAAAAAACCATGGCTAATCAGTAGCCTGGAGGATTCAGTCAGCCATACCGGTTCTACCGCATAACCCATTTTTTGTAAAACACGCAGCGTTGCCTGTGTTTGTAGGGTATGTAGCCAACGACTGTAAATATCCACCAGTACAACAACTGTCTCTGTGGACTTGGGATTCAGAAGATGACCCTGAGTTTGCCACCACTGTTTTGCATCTTTGCCATCCGCTTGAGGAAGCTTACGTTTAAACCCAGTGACTGCATTGACACTCTTAATCAAAAAGCGGGTTTTGTTCAGAAACGGCAACAGCTGATGATAATGACGCACTAAACGCAGTTTCCAATTAACACCTTCGGTGAGCTGTTGCTGATAAAGTACTTCTGATTTCAATCGACTCATATCGACACTAGCAGGGCATTCTGACTTACAAGCCTTACACGACAAACAGCTGGCTAAGGCGTCGGCAAGTTGTTGCCCTGACAGGGCTTGCTGCGGATCGGTCGATTGCAAAGCAAAACGCAATAGGTTAGCGCGACCCCGTGTTGAATGTTCATCATCTTGCGTTGCTTGAAAAGAAGGACACATAGCCCCCACCGACTGACGACACGCCCCCGCCCCATTACATTTTTCGACACTGGCACCAAAACCCGCCTCACTCGACCAATCGAAACCAGTCGCTAATGCGACATCGGCAACCGATTGCCGCCAATCGCTATCAATAGAAAGGTTAGAAATAATGCGTTGCGGATTAAATAAACCATGTGGATCAAAGGCACGTTTTAATTCGACACAATAGTTATAGACAGTTTCTCCAAGTTGTTCTCGCAAAAACGGGCCACGTAATCGACCATCACCATGCTCACCCGATAAAGCGCCTTTATAGTGTTTAACCAAGCGTGAAACGCGCTGTGCAATCTGCACAAATCGACGTTTGTCTTGCGCTAGGGTTAAGTCTAATTCGGGACGCAAATGTATCAATCCCACCGAAGCGTGACCGTAGTAAATACAATTCACCCCTAATTCAGCCATCAGCGCACGAATATCGCGCATAAACGCACTGAGCGACGTCACGGGTACAGCGGCATCTTCAATAACCGCCACCGCTTTACGCTTACCGACTTTGCCCATTAACAAACCCAGTCCCGCTTTACGCACCTGCCAAACAGCGGCCATATCCGCCCCACGTAAGGAGCGCACATCATAGGCATGCGCTAGCTTGCTCGCTAACTGAGTGGTGAAGGCAATCTTATCATTGAGTTCGGCTTCACTGTCTGCCGCTAATTCAACCACCTGTACGGCTTCTGGCTCTCCCGCTAACCAAAAACGAAAACGCTCAAAACCCGTATGACCTTTACTGCCCGCCATGGTGGGGGCGTCAATTAATTCAACGGCAATCGGGTTAACCGTCAGCAAGCTTGGCGTGGCATCCAGAGCCGCAAACACATCATCAAACTGTACCACCACCAAGGCACGATGCAACGGCAAAGACTGTAAGCGAAAGGTGACAGCGCTCACCAGCGCTAGGGTTCCTTCTGAACCACAAATTAACGGGGCGAGATTAGCCGTGCCGCCTTCTACTTGCCAACGGGGTTGCTGAGCCAACACATCCAAGGCATAGCCGGTATTACGACGAATGATGCTGGCATCAGGATAGGCTTCTGCCATATCTGCTTTGCCATACCGACAGATGTCATCGACACAGCGATAAACCGCACCCTCAATGGTATTTTGAGACAACTTATGCGCAAACTCAGCTTCCGTTAACTCAGCAAATCTAACCAACTGAGCATCGCTTAACACCGCATCGACCGATATAATTTGATCGCGTGGTGTGCCATAAGCAACGGAATAAGCACCGCAGGAGTTATTACCAACGACTCCACCCATGACACAACGGTTAGCGGTTGAGGTATCCAAAGCCAGCCATAGCCCATGTGCTTTCAACTGAGCGTTTAGCTCATCCAGCACCACACCCGGTTCAACCGTCACCGTTTGCGCTTCACTGTCTAATGCCAAGATACGGTTCAGATAACGTGTAGAATCAACAATGATACCATCACCAATGGCCTGACCCGCCAAAGACGTTCCTGCACCGCGCATGGTGATGGGTAATGAAACTTGCTGGGAAAATCGCACTAAGGCCTGCATATCTTTAACATTTCGAGGCCAACAGATAAGTTGAGGAAGCTGCTCAAAGACAGAGGCGTCGGTAGCGTAACGCTGACGCGCCCCTAAACTGGCATCTACATCGCCCTTAAAACCCAACTCGCGCAATAAAGTAAGCCAATTATTTTGCATGAGAAGCTGCATCTAAGAGATTTTTAATAGCCTCGCTCACACGTTGCACCGACATATCTTTTTCATAACAGGGCGGTATCGTCTGTTGATCTGTTAATTCAATACAACGCTCTCGCATACAAGGCGCACAGGGAAACTTAGCCTGCAACACCTTGGCTTTGGGGCCAATCACGCCCGTTAACCCCGGTTCAGTCGCCCCATAAATGGCCACAACGGGTCGATGTAAGGCGGCCGCTAAATGCGTCAATCCTGTATCCACGCCCACCACACACTCAGCACCTGCCAACACGCGTGTCATGGCGGCCAAGTCCATTTTCGGCAAGACCTCAACGTGTTGGGTTAATCTGGCTAACCGTTCCGCTCTTTCGCGCTCCTCGTCGTTACCCCAAGGCAGTAACACTTGACGCTGTTGCTGCCTCGCAAATAAGATCAGCGCTTGCCAGTAGGCTTCTGGCCAGTGCTTACTTTCCCAAGTGGTGGCATGAGCAAAGACCCAATAGCAGGGCTGTTCAGATGAAATCACACGTAATTTGGGCGCAATATGGAAATCAGTTTCATCCATATTGGGCAAGGGATAGGCTAAAGCTTTGGCAAATAACTCGCGCACACGCCTAATGGCGTGCTGTCCCCAAGCAACCGAATGGGTGAACTGATAGAAATGACTGGCTAAAGGCTCGCGCGCGCTGTCTGATGCCAAACCATGAATGGGGGCTTTAACCAATCGCGTCCAGATCGCACTTTTTAATAATCCTTGCGCATCAATCACCACATCATAGTGTTTAGATTGTAAACGACGACGCAAAGCAGCCAATTCTCGCCACGTATCCAGTGAAAAGAGTCGTTTTCGTAAGCGACGCCAAGGCAAAGCAATCACCTCATCCACAGCGGGATGCAATAGGGGAAGATCAACAAAGCTTTCTTCGACCAACCAATCGAAGCGAATATCGGGCATCGCTCGCAGTGCATCGGTTAACGCGGGATAGGTATGAATGATATCGCCGAGTGACGATGTTTTAATGATTAGAACGCGCATAAACTCAGCAATGACTCATCAAACAATAGTGTGCCTATTTTACCAGCGCAAAGACAGATGATGGACGTTAATTTTCAAGAAAATAATGAGATAGAAATATAATAAGACGCAAGAAACTTCGTATGGTGATTTGAAGTATTGAGATTGGAGCGGGATAAGAGACTCGAACTCTCGACCCTAACCTTGGCAAGGTTATGCTCTACCAACTGAGCTAATCCCGCTTGGCGTCCCCACGGGGATTCGAACCCCGGTTACCGCCGTGAAAGGGCGATGTCCTAGGCCTCTAGACGATGGGGACTTAGAACTTTTTGTAACAAATTGTGATCTATTTCTTCGGTAAAGAAATATTTGGAGCGGGATAAGAGACTCGAACTCTCGACCCTAACCTTGGCAAGGTTATGCTCTACCAACTGAGCTAATCCCGCTTGGCGTCCCCACGGGGATTCGAACCCCGGTTACCGCCGTGAAAGGGCGATGTCCTAGGCCTCTAGACGATGGGGACTTGGTGTCAACTTATTAGACTGCTTGTGACAGACTAACTTGTTTTTATCTTAGGCACTCTTGGTGGAGCTAAGCGGAATCGAACCGCTGACCTCTTGCATGCCATGCAAGCGCTCTACCAATTGAGCTATAGCCCCTAAGATTTTTCAAATTATAG
>CAZBQD010000061.1:0-8539 GCA_964493995.1 uncultured Francisella sp. | reverse complement strand
CATAAGTGAATAAAGTAATTCTAAATCAGCTGGTTATGTGTTGTTCAGGATTGACCAATTATGGATTGCCCAGTACTTCGGACACGGCAAGTGTTCACTTGCTGAGTTTGATGATTGTTGATTTTTGAAATGGAGGTTCTAAAGCTGAGTCATATCAGCTTTAGAGTAGAAGAGTTTGAAATTTTCTTAGCTTTTAGTTTCCAGCTGTTTTATTATAAAAAGCGCCTTTGTAGACATCAGGTATATAACTATCCATTGTTGAAACAGTCGATCCAGTTTTTTCAGCAGCTTCTTTAACGGCGTTCATTGTTCGCGGAATGTATTGACTTGAGTCACCAACCAATGAGCTGGCCAATGCTGCTCCCAATGCTTTAGCGTCTAAACCGCCAGACGTTTTGCTGAAGGTGCTGTAAATGCTAATCGTATGACCGCTTTGATAGGGCTGTACGCATAGGAAGAAAGTTGTTTTTTCACCATAGTTAGACATGCTTTTATCACTACTTTTCATGGTTAACACAGCGTCATCGCACGAAGGCACTTTTAGTGTTTGGCCACTGGATGCCATTAATGCGCCAATATTTGAACCTTTAAATGGTTCGGTCATAACGAAACGCATTGGTTTTGTCGATAGTGTTGCAGGGGGAACGTCACGGGTGGCAACCACTTCAGTCATGTTAGTTTTAACTGCGGTTGTTACAGAGTCTAATAGTTGTTGACGATTAACGTCACCTTTAACATCATAAATAATATAAGAGTTTTCTGTCTGCACTGACTTGGTCATTTGTCCAGCACAACCCGTTAATAAAACACCTGTTGCAATCATAACAGTTGCAGCAGAAAAGGATTTGTTCATGAGTCTCTCCATTTTTTCATCTTAAAAATATTTGTGGAACAGTTCAAATAGTACAATATTTGTGAACTGTTTGTTTATTAATAGCGCTGTGAAATTTTGAGTTAGTGAGTTAACCATCAAATGCACAGTTCCACTGTCCAGCGACTACTTCGATTGTAGCATAATTAGTAAATGTTTCAATCATAGATGATGAGCGCTTTGTTAGAGCCGCCCGCAAGCTTACGCACGCGGGCTTTGTTCTGAGAGAATTGCCCAGTCACCGAAGGTGACACGGCAAGGAATTGAGCCTGTGCTGGCGGTATTAAGCGTAGTTAGTTTGTGAAAGTTGCATTTTTAGCCCCAGTGCATGCATTACTTTGATAATCGTTGCAAAGCTGGGGTTTGCTTCGCCAGAAAGGGCTTTATAAAGACTTTCACGGCCAAGACCAGTATCTTTTGCGAGTTGAGTCATTCCACGTGCTCTGGCAACCACGCCTAATGCTTTAGCGATATAGGCTGCATCGTCTCCAGCCTCTTCGAAGCATGCTTGTAGGTACAGAGCAATGTCTTCTTCTGTTTGCAAGTGTTCTGCGGAGTCCCACTTTTTAAGTTCCATTGGATACCTCTTTAGCCAGTTGTATGGCTTTTTGAATGTCTTGCTGCTGTGTTGTTTTATCGCCGCCAGCCAGCAAGATGATAATTTCTAAACCCTGTTGTTTAAAATAAATGCGGTAGCCAGTGGCATAGTGAATACGCATTTCATACACACCATCACTTAATAGTTTGTGATCGCCAAGGTTTCCACCTTCAGCACGGTCAATTCGCGCAGCAATTCTGGCTTTAGTTTGTCTATCCCGTAGATCAGAAAACCAAGAATCAAATACAGGAGTTGTTAAGATTGTTTTCACTTGCTTGATTGTATCCCAAAGTTTACTTTTCGGCAATTTTATTCAGCTTATCAGCAATATCCGCAGGCTTCAAATGCGTGTAACTTTGTAATAGCAGCGTTTGTTTGTGATCTAATCAATTGTTATGAATTCAATTCAACCCCATCGCTTCTAATTCGTCCTTAGAAAGATAGCGGTAGGTATAGCCTTTAGCGGACATGCAACGATTGATGTAGGCTTCGCGTTCTAGTTCGTTGGCATCGAAGGTTTCAAAGCGCATGCGTGGTTGATAATGACTGACATACCAAATTTCGCGACCATCATGAATACGACGACCGTAAACCGGCACTTGCACCCAATAGGGTTGCTGTATCCATTTGGTGGGGTAGAGGGGACGAGCTTCTTGCACACAAACATTGTAGTCAGCGTCGTGTTGGCGTTGATCCGACACCACGCCGTCTTTAAAGGCAACCGTGCGCCCACACGCACTTAATAGGAGCATTAACACAATCACAAAATACTTGAACACAGTTTCGCTCCTAATTGATTCACCATGAAAGAGTGTTTTCGATTGTTTTGCCGATTATCGCACAATTAATGGGCTTATGTTACACTGAATTCAGTGCCTAACTTGACGTTATTTTCCCAGCAAAAATGGGTTAATACGTGAACCTCATTTTGATGTCCTTGTGGTGGAGAAAAAATATGCTAAAAGCCAACATTATCGAAAAATTAAATGCCCAAGTGAACGCGGAAATGTTCGCCTCTAACCTGTATTTACAAATGGCGGCTTGGTGTGAGGATAAAGGCTTGGCGGGTGCGGCTGAGTTTTTCAAAAAGCATGTGCCAGAAGAGTTAGATCACCGTGACAAGTTTATTCACTATTTATTTGAATGCGGTGCGTCGGTTCGTATTGGTGCTTTAGAAGCGCCTCGTGCTGACTACAATAATTTGGTTGAAGTAATTGAAGCAGCCTATGCGCATGAGCAGAAAGTAACAGCCATGATTAATGCTCTTGCTAACCTAGCCTTAGATGAGCGTGATTTTAATACCTTTAATATGTTGCAGTGGTTTATTGCCGAGCAGCGCGAAGAAGAAGTCTTGTTTCGGGGTATTTTGGATCAAATTGCCTTGGTTGCTTTTAAAGGTCAGTCGGGTGAGGCCATGTTCCATATTAACCAACATTTGCAACGTTTAGCGCAAACGCTTTAAGCGTTTCTTCAACATAATGAGTCAGCTAGTTCATTTCGCTTTTTATGTGCCGACCACGCATGCCGAAGCGGTAAAAACAGCGATTTTTGCCGCCGGTGCAGGCCGGGTGGGTCAGTACGATTGCTGTAGTTGGCAAACCTTAGGGCAGGGGCAGTTTCGTCCGCTCGATGGTGCTAATCCTTTTCTGGGTGAGGTTAATCGCATCGAGCAGGTCGAAGAGGTTAAGGTCGAAACCGTTTGTCAGATTGATGTCTTGCCAGCAGTGGTGCAGGCCTTGTTAGCAGCGCATCCTTACGAAGAAGTCGCTTACATGGCATTGCCCATGACGACCGTCAATTCGGCTATAATAAGTTAAATTTCAATCCTTCTCTAAAACAGCAGAGATTTCTACTATGTCGATTGCCCTGCCTGCTCGTCGTTTGAGTGTTGCCCCTATGATGGCGGTTACTGATCGACATTATCGCTACTTTCTCCGCTTACTGTCTAAACACACTTGGTTGTACACCGAAATGGTGGTGGATCAGTCGTTAATTCATGGCGACAAAAAACGCTTTTTGCAGTACGCCGATTGTGAGCATCCGATTGCGTTGCAACTGGGGGGGCATGATGCCCAGCGTTTGGCGCAGTGTACGCGTTGGGCGGAAGAATGGGGATATGACGAGGTTAACTTGAACGTTGGTTGTCCTTCGGATCGCGTTCAGAATGGCGGCATCGGTGCCTGTTTGATGGCTACGCCACAGGTGGTCGCTGAGGCGGTTCATGCCATGCAGTCGGCGGTGAAGATTCCGGTTACTGTCAAACACCGCATTGGTATTGATGAGCAAGAGAGTTTTGAACAGCTCTGCCAATTTGTTGAAACGGTGGCTGATGCCGGTTGTCAGACATTCATTGTGCATGCACGTAAGGCTTGGTTGAAAGGGTTAAGTCCAAAAGAAAATCGTCATAAGCCACCCATTAATTGGCGCATGGTGCATGAATTGAAAGCGCAGTTTCCGCAGCTGGAAATCATTATTAATGGTGATATTAAGTCCTTATCACAAGGACTAGTGCACTTGGATGATTATGAAGGGCTACCCGCAGTGGACGGTGTGATGCTGGGTCGTCTGATTATGGATGATGCTTGGGCATTACATGATGCTGATCGTCTTTATTATGGGGCGGAAAATCCGTTTACGGATCCTAAAGCGGCTCTGGCTGTTTATGAAGATTATTTGGCTGAAGCCATTGCTGAGGGTGTACCCATCGGCTTAATGTTACAGCACTTGTTGGCCTTGTTTGTGGGACAAAAGGGCGCTCGTCAGTGGCGTCGCTATTTAAGCGCGAATATGTATAAACCCGATGCCAGTTTGGCCGTGCTTCGTGAGGCGATGGATTTAGTTGAGTTTGAGGCTGCCCCACATGGTTAATGCGCCGATTGGTGTGTTTGATTCGGGTGTGGGGGGCTTATCGGTACTGAAAGAAATTCACCGATTACTGCCGCAAGAATCCTTGCTGTATGTTGCCGATTCTGGCTTTGCGCCTTATGGCGATAAGTCGTGTGAGTACATTCAACAGCGCTGTGAACAGATTACTCGCTTCTTTTTAGCGCATTCGGTGAAAGCGATTGTCGTCGCCTGTAATACGGCAACCAGTGTAGCGGTCGATGGGTTAAGGCAATGGTGTCCTGTACCGATTATTGCTATGGAACCCGCCATTAAACCAGCGCGATTGCAAACTAAAAGTGGTGTCGTTGGTGTGTTGGCAACGACTCAGACCTTGTGTAGTGCTAACGTCAATCGGTTAATTGCTGAGCATGGCAAAGACATTCAGTTGTTGTTACAACCTTGCAAGGGCTTTGTTGAATTGGTTGAGTCGGGTCAGTTGCAGGGTGAAGCCGTTACTGAATTGGTCAGGCAACGTGTTCTTCCCTTATTAGCGCAGGGTGCGGATACACTGGTGTTAGGCTGTACCCATTACCCGTTTTTAAGTCAGGTTATTCGAGCGGTGGCGGGAGACGAGGTAACGATTATCGACCCTTCCGCTGCCATCGCGCGACAACTGCAACGTAAATTAGCTGAACACGATGGACTAGCACAGGGTGAAGCTGTGGGCGATATTCGTTTTTACACCACCGGTTCGGTTGATCTGGTGCAAGCGATCATCAGTCAATTGTGGGCAGGAGAGGTTAGGGTTGAGGCCTTAAAGGCGGTTTAGGTTTTTTTACTGATTGATTAATCATGTTTTTAATTTTGATAGTGCTGGTACATCAGGTTAATTTCATTTTTTATGGTAGTTTTCAGTTTTTCTGGTGCCTTTACAACTATTTTTGCTCCCTGAGATAGTATCCACCAGCTCAGTTGCCATGTATCGAAAACATCGACGGTTAGTGTAAAGCCTTCGTCACAGGCTACGAGTTCTTGTCCTTCATTAAGCGGCGTTTCGCGCAAAATACCTGCCAGTTCATTGTTGACCCAAGCGATCAGTGTAATCGGCTCGTTAACGCCAAGATTAAATCCAGCTGATCCGCTAGCTAAATAGTCCTGCCATGAAATTTGATTGCGCGGTTGTGCATCGTCTAAGGGTTTTATTTCCGCTTTTTCCATGCGATGTAAGGCAAAGAAACGAATATCCTCATAGTCTTTGACCGTTGCGCCTAGGTAAATGACTTCTCCCCTAAGTACAAGCCCAAGCGGATGCAGTAATAACGATTTTGTGCTGCCCGAAAATACAGATTGATAGACGACTTCAAGCTGCTTTTGTTCAAATACCGCTTGATAGACAGTATGTTGAATGTCTAATGAAATTTTCGGTGCGAGCATCGGTTGAGTTGGCGATACCACGGCAACACAAGCTAACCAATGTGCAACCTGATTTTTCGTGCCAAGATGCGTGATGGTTTGTTCAGCCTGAATGAACAGAGGAGATAAGTCCTCTAACATATTTGGCGGTAAAACATGCGATAAATGCTTGCTAACTAAATGTAAGGTGAGTGCTTCACGCAGGCTCATCATTGGTAATTGTGCTTTGGCATCTCGCGCCCATTTCCAGCCGTAAGGTTTGCTGAGATTATTGCACTCTAATGGCATCACGGTTGCAATATCGTTCAAGTCACGCTGAACTGTACGGCTAGTGACACTGAAACCCAATTCACTTAATGAGCGCGTTAGGTCGGCAACTGTAATTTGTGCGGGTGATCTTGGGATAAGTTGCAGCATTTGCAACTGACGAACGAGGGTTTCATGACTGACGGCAGATGGCATAATTTATACCCAATTCTCACAGCGCAGTCCTTCCACACGATCGAACTCTTTCATGTTATTCGTTACCATGATAAGACCATGGGCACGAGCATGACCGGCGAGCATCATATCGTAAGGACCAATCGGCGTGCCTTGGCGGTAAAGATGCGCTCTAATATCTCCGAAATGTTCGGCAGCCGTTTGGTCAAAATCTAAGACCTCTAAACGTGCAATTAATCCTTCAATGTCCAGCAGGTTTTTCTGCGGATGAGACGAGCGCTCAGCACCATAAACCAATTCTCCAATCGTAATGGTCGAAATAGCCATTTGACCGACGTGTTGATTAAATTTATCACGCACCGATGATGGTCGATTTTTAATGGTGTAAATCAGGATGTTCGTATCGAGCAGATACTTAATCATAATGATTCGCGAGCCTGATCGGCTTCTTGCAGGCGTTCATTCATGAAGTCATCAGTAACATTCTTGTGATCAAACCAATCATCCCATGTGTGATCAGTAGGGGTAATGATACGGGTTTTACCTAATGCAATGACGGTGACTTGTTTAATGTGTTCATCCAAAGCCACTAGCTTGGGTAAGCGAATGGCCTGTGATTGGTTATTTTTGAAAACAGTGGCTTGCGCTAACATCATCACGCTCCTTTAATAGGTATATGTTTTGTGTATATGTTAGCATTTTTTTTAATTCAGATGCAACCGATTATCAAAAAAGATGTGAATGTTGACCACTAATAGTCAATTTATCTAATAAATTCTGAAAGACCTTTCTTATCAAGTTATATTAACTTATTGATAACCTTGCCAATAGTCTTCTATTGTCCAAAGGCCTACCTCAGGAGGAATAATTTCTTTGATGGTATTAATCACATTTTGATACTCAGCAGATGATAGTTTGGACCATCTCGCTAATCTAGCTGCTTGCCATTCTTTCCTTTTGCCTGCTATGTTTTGATGGTAGAGTTCGTCAAGTAATACACTGTCTATTGGTGGGTGTATTGCTTTAACTTTTTCATGTTCAGTGTCATTGCCACAAACGTATATAGACTTGAGGTAGATGTTAATTAACTTTGCGGCAACGCCATGCGTAAATTCTAGTCCTGAATCTTTGGCACGTAATATAACTGTATCCCTCCACTCATTATGAGCCTCATCAAACTCATGCGCTAATGGTAAATAGTCAATGTGGCTTGCTACTTTATCAAGTCCAGCTAACTCTAAAATAGACTTTGCCTGCTCTACTTTAAAACGGCAACCATTAACACTTGCAGCTCTTCCTGCTGCCCAAGAAGCAAACCGGTGTTTGTGTTCCTCTATTGAATAAGACATATAAATTAACCTTGTATTAAAAAATTAACGATAAAAATGAAAATAAGATTAATAAAAAATAACCAACCACATCCAAAGAAAATGACCACCAAATGATTTTCTTCAAGCGTTCAGAAAAACTGTGTTTATTACTAATCGTCACTATTTTAGAACTCAATTAATGCGTATTTGAATGCAGTGTCTTCAATATCCTGCCATTCTATGCTGTAAGTACCAGAAAGCTCAATGAATTGGTTTCGATTTCCTGTCGGCTTGTTAACCCTTCCTGTTAAAGGACGCTGGTTTCTAAAATAGGCATAAATGCCATCTTGTTTGTTGCCTTGACAAAAGTTGTGGTCATCAATCAGCACCAATACATAGGCTTGCTTGCAACCCGCCGCCTTTAACTCCTCACAGAATTTAATGTCTTGCACAATCTTGTACATCTGCTCAGGATACTGGCCATTTCGGGGGTACTTTAGTTCGATTGCCGCTACTGGTTCACCTAATTCTTCTAGAATGATAATATCAATTTCTTTCTTGTTAAACCCAGATTTTGAGCCGAAAAGCGTGCCTACATTTTTTTCCAATGCAACAGTGAGGTACTCTTGTCGTAAATAGTGCCCTAACTCGAGTTGAAGACTGGCTTCATTATCAATTTGAGATAACTGATTAAGATCGCTCAAGTAGTCAAAAAAATAAGACACGATCTTGTTAACTGGCACGCCGACATCCATTTCATCGCCAATAGATTTTTCTTGGTGTCGATGGATACAATCGCGGATGAACCAGATAACCATATTCGTTATGGAACGTCCCCGAATTTCTTGGCTGCCTTTCGCTTTACAATTGGCAAAACAGCGTGCTAAAGCATCGTAAACCAAATCATCATAATCTTCCTCAGTTAAATGTTGATGTTTTTCAACATAGATGTTTTTCAAATTGTTAATCATTTTTGAAAACAATGCTTTTAATGCTTCAACGATCTCGGGTTCTGGCGTGCGTTGAGTATAGTGGACCCCAGTTTTTGAACAAATTACCGATCTGATTTAAGATGGTAAC
>CAZBQD010000060.1:0-8582 GCA_964493995.1 uncultured Francisella sp. | reverse complement strand
CGGTAGCCAAGTTTGTGTTGCTTTTCAAGATAGGAGACAAGCAATGAAAAAGCAATCAAATGCGGTGAAGCACGAATTACCCTTATTGCCATTGGGCGCGATGATGTGTGGTATGGCTGTGGTTACGCCCGTAATGCCGGTGCAAGCAGCAGAAGCCGATCAGCAACTGAAAACAGTTGTTGTGAAAGACGCGGCAGAAAAAGATCCTCTCAACCTCAACGAAAATAATGGCTACCAAGCAACAAAAACACGCATTGGTAAATCGTTACAAGACCCGCATGATGTGCCTCAGGGCGTAACGATTGTCACCCGTGACTTAATGGATGATCAAAAGGTGAGTTCATTCAAAGAAGCCTTGCGAAATGTGTCTGGCTTAACCTTTAACGCTGCAGAGGGCGGTCGTGCGGGTGATAATATCATGCTACGTGGCTTTACTACTTATGGTGATACCTACTTAGATGGTGTCCGTGATTCGGCGCAATATAACCGAGAGGTATTCAATGCAGAACAGGTAGAGGTGCTACGTGGTTCGGGTTCGATGCTATTTGGGCGTGGACAAGCGGGTGGTGTGATTAACCAAGTGAGCAAAACCCCTAAACTGAAAGATGCCAACAAGGTTACGGTCAGCGCTGGTAGTAACAATTATCAGCAAGTCACAGGGGATTTTAACCAAAAAGTGGGTGATACGACGGCGGTACGTGTGAATGTCATGAAGCGTGGCGAAGGCAGTTGGCGTAGTAACGGTGATACAGGATCTGAGCCAACGATTGATCGACAAGGTATAGCACCAAGCATTGCATTTGGCTTGGGCACTAACAACCAATTCACCCTAAGTCATTATCATGTGACAACTGACGATAATCCAGATTATGGCGTTAGCTTTTTGTCGAATAAAACGCCAAATAGTCAAATGATTCGTAATTTTTACGGCAGTGCGTTAACAACATTTGATAAAAGCGAAACGAATATTAGCACGTTAAACCATTTGTATCGTTTCTCGAATAATACTGAAGTAAGAACGGTATTGCGTGCGTCTAACTATAAGCGTGATATGTTGGCTGCGGCACCAAATAATCATGGGTCTTCTAACTTATCGACCACGGGATTTACCAGTAAAAGCTATAAAAATCGCATTTTTGATACCGACAACCTAGCCTTACAAAGTGACATTTCTCATAAAACAACCTTGGGCGGTATGAAGCACGAGATGATGGCAGGTGTTGAGTATTTAGAAGAACTAGGTAGAACGGGAACGCGTGGTGCGAAGACGGGTACAGTTACCATTGGTGGTACCGCTTTTGATGTCTTTACGCCAGGAAATTACACATTGCGTGATGCTTACAAAGGTCAAACTATATCGGTTTTTGCACAAGATCAAGTTGAGTTTGCGAAAAACTGGAAGTTTTTAGCAGGTATGCGCCATGACGAATTAACCAATAAGTATCCAACATCGACGACATTACCTGAGTTGAGTTATGGCGAAAACAGCTATCGTGCGGCACTGTCTTGGCAGCCAACCGATATCCAGCATTATTATCTTGCTTGGTCTGATTCGTTTAGTCCAACGGCTGATTTATATCAATATTCGTCTGCTTACCCAGCAGAAAGAAGTCGTGTTTATGAGTTGGGTAGTAAGTGGAACTTAATGGATGGTGATTTGTCATTACGTGCTGCGCTTTATCATTCGGACAAAGATTGGGAGCGTAATACTGATGCCGAAACAGCGAGTGCTAACCCCATTGTGAGTAAAAAGCGTGGAGTTGATGGTATCGACCTAGAAGTTGCTGGTCGCATTACATCTAAGTGGGATATGTTTGCAGGTGTGTCATTAATGGATGCTAAGATTAATGAAGTAAAACCTGGAGGTGATCAGCGCTGGGTTGGTCAACGTCCTGCCAATACGCCAGAGTACACATACAACATGTGGACAACCTACAAAGTGGCGAGTAACTGGCGTTTAGGGGGTGGCTTTGATGTTAAGGGCGAGCGCTATGCGCGCAATATTGGTGGCGCATACCCTGACGATGGTCAGTCTAATACGGTACCTGAATACTGGCGTTGGGATGCAATGGCTGCCTATGAGCAGAAAAACTATGCCGTTCGTTTGAATGTGATTAACGTGTTTGATGTTGATTGGTATAGTGATGTTTATCAGACAGGTAACTTTACCGTTCCAGGTCAGAAACAAACGGTTATCTTAACCACTGAATTGAAATTTTAAGGTTTAATAGCCCCTTTCGACCGCCCATGTGAGGCGGTCATTTTTTATGGTCATTTGTTTTCGCGTAGAATAAATGCCCATAAAACATTCATTCAAGGAGTCCAGCCATGATGATTCATGTTCCCCAGGTGCTGACCAGTGAAGAGTTGGCGCAATGTCGTGCCATTTTAGAAGCCTCGAACTGGCTCGATGGTCGTGATACGGCTGGCTCACAAGCCGCCTTGGTGAAACGCAATTTGCAATTGCCCGAGCAAAGCGAGGCCAGTCAGTCGCTACAAGCCATCGTTTTGGCGGCACTCAATCGCAATGCGTTGTTTTTTACCGCTGCTTTGCCAAAAAAAATATTACCGCCTTACTTTAATTGCTACACAGGTGAAATGAACACCTTTGGCAATCATGTCGATGGCTCAATTCGCACCGTGCCCGGCACAACGCAGCGTGTGCGTTCGGATGTTTCTTGCACGCTATTTTTCTCCGATCCCGAAGATTATGAGGGCGGTGAATTGGTGGTGGAAGACACCTTTGGTAACCATCGCGTTAAATTACCCGCTGGCGATATGATTCTCTATCCCTCATCCAGTGTGCATCGTGTCGAACCCGTAACGCAAGGAGCGCGTGTCGCTTCTTTTTTCTGGACGGAAAGCATGGTGCGCGAAGATGAGCGTCGTCGTTTATTGTTCGATTTAGACATGAATATTTTAGCCCTGCGCCAACAAATTGGGGATACGCCCGAAGTGGTGAAGATGACCAGCACTTATCATAACTTACTGCGTATGTGGGCAGAGACTTAATGTTGTCGCTTGAACCTTTTCAACAACAAGCGCAAGCAGCACTGTCGCCCGAAGCTTGGGCTTATTTACAAGATACGGCAGGGTGTGGACTGACAGCCCAAGCTAATCGAGCCGCTTTCGATGCCATTCGGTTGGTGCCAAGGGTGCTGGCTGATATGCGCCAAGCCTCTACCGCGGTGAAGGTGTTTGGGCAGTCATTAGCACATCCTTTGTTATTAGCACCGATTGCCTACCAAGGCCTTTTTCATGCCGACGGTGAGCAGGGCAGTGCCGCTGCTGCCGATGCGCAAGGCGGCACAATGTTGGTCAGCAGTCTGGCAAGTCAGTCGTTGGAAAGCATCGCTGCTGCCAGTGAACGACCTTTATGGTTTCAGCTTTACTGGCAAGGAAGTCGAGAGCGAACGCTGCGCTTGCTTAAGCGTGCCGAAGCAGCAGGCTATGCGGTGATGGTAGCGACCGTCGATGCGCCGGTGAAACAAGCTGTTTGTACTTTGCCACCACATATTTGGGCGGTTAATTGTGAACAACCCTTACAAGCGAGCCCCCTTAAAACGGGTGAGAGTGCGGTATTTCAGGGTTGGATGTCGCAAGCACCGACTTGGCAAGATATGCTTTGGCTCAGAGCACAGACACAGCACCCTTTATTGATAAAAGGCATCTTACACCCCGAAGATGCGGAGCAAGCGATGGGTATGGGTTTCGATGGCATCATCGTTTCTAATCACGGAGGTCGCGTATTGGACAGTGTGACCAGCAGTTTAGACGCGCTAACGCAGGTGTTAGCACAGGTTCAAGGTCGTGTACCCGTGCTGTTTGATAGCGGCATCCGTTCGGGGCTGGATGCGTACAAAGCCCTATCTCTAGGCGCAGCGGCAGTCTGTATCGGTCGCCCTTATATTTACGGACTGGCTGCTAATGGGGCGCTGGGTGTGGCGCAAGTCATACGTTTAATGCGCGATGAACTTGAAATGACGATGGCCTTGATGGGGCAGTCGCTTACGTTTAAGGCTTAGCCTCAGGTGGCATTATCGTCCATACCAGACTCACACCGCGACCGCGTCGATCGGATGCAGCCTGTAATCCCTGTTGCGGATGATGATAAATCCACTGTACATCGCCCTGAAACTGGCGACGCTTGACCTGATAACCCATTAACTCCAAGCCTTCGCGTGTTGCTTCATCTATGCTAGGATGAAAACCAATTTCATCCTTAGGCCATAGCTGATGATGCATACGAGGCGCATCAACCGCGGCTTGCGCCGACATGCCCCAAACCAGACTATTTAATAGAGTCTGAAACACGCTGGTGATAATGGTCGAACCACCTGGCGTACCCACCACCCCGACGAGTTGCTGGTCTTTCACCAAGATGGTCGGCGTCATCGACGATAACATGCGCTTACCCGGAGCAATGGCATTGGCTTCTCCACCGATGACGCCAAAGACATTGGGTACACCGGGTTTGGCAGAAAAGTCGTCCATTTCATTATTTAACAAGAAGCCAGCACCTTCCACCACCACACCATTGCCAAAAGGCATATTCAAGGTGGTGGTGTTCGCTACCGCATTCCCTTGCGCATCGACAATGGAAAAATGGGTAGTTTGTTCGCTTTCGCTAAAGCCAGCTTCAATCGATTCTGTGGTTGAAATGCGCTGAGGGTGAATCGCCTGAGCACGCGAAGCTAAATAGTCAGGATTCAGTAATTTTTGTACGGGTACGGCATGGAAGTCAGGGTCGCCAAGATGATGAGCGCGATCGGCATAAACGGGTTTCATGTATTCTGCTAATAAATGCCAATAGTCTGCTGAGTTGTGCTTTAATCCCTTAAAATCAGCCGAGCGATAGGCTTGCAAGGCTAATAACTGCAACAAAGCTACCCCGCCAGAGCTAGGTGGTGGTGCGCTAATAACCTGATGACCACGCCATTCGCCCATCAGGGGTTCACGCCAGCGCACACGGTAATGTGCTAAGTCGTCGGCAGAAAACCATGCACCCGCTTGCGCTAATAGATAGCCAGCGGTTTCGCCACGGTAAAAATCGTCAGCACCTTGTTGCGCCAAACGGGTTAAGGTCGCTGCCAATTGCGGTTGTTTAAATGTCTGACCAGCACGCATTAACCCGAAGTGTCGTGCGAAATTAACCTGTGTTGCTTTATCGCCCAGCCAACCCTGATACCAGCTAGCTAAGTCTGCCAAGTCTTGCGGAACGTCAAAGCCCTGTTCTGCCAGAGTAATGGCCGGTTTCATGAGCTCTGCCCAAGGCAGACGTCCAAATCGTTGATGCGCCTCCCACAAACCAGCCACTGTGCCTGGCACTCCCGCAGCTTGCACGCCAATCAGCGATTGACGCGGAATAACCGCTCCCTGCTCATTCAAATAGACATCTCGGTGTGCTTTAGCGGGCGCGGTTTCTCGGTAATCGAGAAAATAATGTTGTTGATCATCGCGTATCAGCATAAAGCCGCCGCCACCCAAATTACCCGCTTCGGGATAGGTAACGGCTAACACCATAGACGCTGCCACTGCGGCATCAACAGCATGGCCACCTTGGTTTAATACCTGTTGTGCTACCGCTGCCGCATAGCGATCTGGCATGGCCACCGCTGCTTGCCCCGCATGACCGTTGCTGACAATGATGAACCAAACCGATAAGATTATCCAAAATCGCATTAGGTTATCTCCGTGGTTTGTTGGTCTTTAACTTAAAATGGCATTCTATACACTAACAAAGGAAGTGAAAAACTCAGTGGTTAGCTTATTCAAACCCCTTCTGCCGCCAGGCTTCATAAACCACCACGGCAACGGCGTTCGACAAATTCAGGCTACGACAGCCCGCACGCATGGGAATGGTGATACGTTGGTTTTCGGGCAAACTCATGCGTACCGCTTCGGGTAAGCCGCGCGATTCAGGACCAAACATCAACGCATCGCCATCTTCAAACACAACTTGATCGTAACGATGGGTGCTTTTGGTGGTCAAGGCAAAAACACGTTTGGGTTGCAGGCTGGCTAAGCAGGCTTCTAAATTTTTATGTACTTGAACGTGCGCCAATTCGGTATAATCCATACCTGCACGACGTAACTGTTTTTCATCTAGGGTAAACCCCATTGGTTCAATCAAATGTAGGCTAGCGCCGGCATTGGCGGCCAATCGAATGATGTTACCTGTGTTAGGTGGAATTTCAGGTTCGTACAAAATAATGGCGATATTCATACTATAGGTGATCTCTTGTCTCTTAATACCACGGCGTTTGGACTCAATTTTAACACACCACTGTGCTTGCTTTCAGGTAATGCGGGTTATGGTACGGAATATCTTAAAGTTTCAGGCTTTAACTACGATGCCGTCGGTGCTGTGTTTCTTAAAGGAACGACAGAAGCGGAACGCTATGGCAATCCAGCCGAGCGTGTGACTGAAACACCTTACGGACTGATGAATGCTATTGGCCTGCAGAATCCGGGTGCCGCAACCGTTATTAGCGAGTTGTTGCCGAAATTGAATTGGGATGGTAAGCCGCATTTCATCCCCAATATTTCTGGGTTTTCCATCGATGAATACGCCAGTTTAGCGCGTGCTTTCGATCAAACGCCTGTACCAGCCATCGAAATTAATATCTCCTGCCCGAATGTGAAAAAAGGCGGTGCGGCCTTTGGTAACGATCCTGACTTGTCCGCTAAAGTCGTTGAAGCTTGCCGTGCTGTGACCAGCAAACCGCTCATTGTTAAGTTGTCGCCCAATCAAACCGACATCGCCGAAGGGGCGCGTCGTTGTATTGACGCTGGTGCTAATGCCTTGTCCGCTATTAACACCGTCAGTGCCATGGCGATTGATATTCATACCCGTATGCCTCGCTTAGGCAATAATCAAGGCGGTTTGTCTGGCCCTGCCATTAAGCCGATTGCTTTGTTAGCAGTACATAAAATTTACCAAGTGGCCAAACCGCACCATATCCCCATTATTGGGCAGGGTGGTATTACCAATGCCGAAGATGCCATTGAATTTATGCTGGCTGGCGCCACGCTAGTGGGTATGGGTACAGCTTTAGCGAAAGACCCGCTCATTGCCAATAAGATCATTAAAGGCATACAAAAGTATATGAATAGCTACGGCTTCACCCATGTCAGTCAACTGACGGGTGCGCTAGAATTGCACGACAATAGCGCCGGTTGTACGCCAGCCAGTTGCCTTAAATAATCATCACTTTTACTATTCATTCACGTTATTAAAGACTGTTACCATGACCGACCAACAAATTGCCCAAACCCTTGCCATTATCAAACGTGGCGCAGCAGAACTGCTGATTGAAGACGAACTGATTAAGAAGTTGAAAAGAGGTTCGCCCTTGCGCGTTAAGGCAGGTTTCGACCCAACTGCACCCGATTTGCATTTGGGACACACGGTTCTCATTAATAAGCTTCGTCAACTGCAAGACTTAGGTCACCATATCCTGTTTTTGATTGGCGACTTCACGGCGATGATTGGCGACCCAACGGGTAAAAATGTCACGCGTAAACCTCTAGATGCCGAAGCGGTGAAGGTGAATGCTAAAAGCTACACCGAACAAGTATTCAAAATTCTGGATGCGGACAAGACTGAGGTGGTCTTTAATGGCGCATGGATGAACCAGTTAACGGGTGTCGATATGATTCGCCTAGCCGCACAAAGCACCGTGGCTCGCATGTTAGAACGTGATGACTTTACCAAGCGTTACCACAACCAACAACCCATCGCCATTCATGAGTTTTTGTATCCTTTATTACAGGGTCACGATTCAGTCGTTTTGAAAGCAGACTTAGAATTGGGCGGTACTGACCAGAAATTCAATTTATTGATGGGACGTGAGTTGCAAAAAGATGCAGGACAAGAGCCGCAATGTGTCCTAATGATGCCGATTTTGGAAGGGCTAGACGGCGTACAAAAAATGTCTAAGTCGCTAGGCAACTATATTGGTATTAGCGATGCGCCCGACGATATGTTCGGTAAAGTCATGTCTATTTCCGATGATCTAATGTGGCGTTACTACGAATTGCTCAGTTTCGAAAGCCTAGAAAGCATTGCTGCGATGAAAGCTGAAGTGCAGGCGGGTGCGAATCCACGCAATATTAAAGTGAAATTGGCACAAGAACTGGTTGGACGTTTCCACGGTGCGCAAGCAGCGTTGGATGTGTTAGCGAATTTTGAAGCCCGTTTTAAGAATAAAGAGTTGCCGACTAATTTAGAGCCTTTCATTGTAGAAGGGGATATGACAGTCGCGCAGGCAATGAAAGCGGCAGGCGCTGCAGCCAGCTCATCGGATGTGGTGCGTGCGGCTAAACAGGGTGGCTTAAAGCGTAATGGCGAAAAAATCGACAATCCGAATCAAGTCATCCCCGTAGGAGAGGATGCGGTTTATCAGGTAGGTAAGCGCAATTTTGCTCGACTTGTGCGTTCGTAATGCTTTTACCCACTAAATGTGGTGGGTAAAAAACTATTTGTCATAAAATGATAAAAAACGCTTGCCAAAAAGGCGTGTAGGTCTCATAATTCACCTTCTCGAAACAACGCATCGCTTCGAGTGAGACGCAGAAAT
>CAZBQD010000059.1:0-9224 GCA_964493995.1 uncultured Francisella sp. | reverse complement strand
TGATTGAATTATGTTGGGATAGGTTTGCTTAAGGCGCCTATCCCTTTGTTTTTTTTGATGTATGCGCTGGAGATAGATGGGTTCGGTTCAGGTGTGTGCAGTGTGTGAGTGTGAGGAGGTGCAGATGTCGTTAAATCAAGGGAGTAATGAGTCGCCTTTGGCGGTGGTGCTCTTATCGGGTGGTCTGGATTCGGCCACGACTTTGGCATGGGCTATTGCGCAGGGCTATCGATGTCACACCATCAGTTTTAATTATGGTCAACGCCACGCGGCGGAATTGGTTTCTGCTCAAGCTTTAGCCCGACAGCTGGGCGCCTTATCTCACCGGGTTGTGACCATTGATTTGGCACAAATGGGCGGATCAGCTTTAACCGATGCCTCGATTCCGGTGCCTGAAACGGAATCGTCGGGCATCCCTTTAACTTATGTGCCAGCACGTAATACGGTATTTTTGTCCTATTCTTTGGCGCTAGCAGAAGTCTTAAAGGCACGTCATATTTTTATTGGCGTCAATGCGGTGGACTATTCGGGCTATCCCGATTGCCGCCCTGAGTTTATCGAAGCTTTTGAACGTATGGCTAATCTGGCCACTAAGGCCGGAGTAGAAGGCCAAACCGTTAAAATTCATGCGCCCTTGCAGTTTTTATCGAAAGCAGAAATCATTCAAACGGGCATGCGTTTGGGCGTGGATTTTTCGCAAACAGTCACCTGTTACCAAGCCGATGAGCAAGGACGCGCCTGTGGCGTATGTGATGCTTGTCGTTTACGTCATGAAGGCTTTGTGCAAGCAGGTGTCGCCGATCCGACGCGTTACGCCGCTCAAAAAATGTGACAAAATAATGACAGGGGGCTTGCAATATAATCAAGCTCTGCTATAATTATCCATATCGAGCGGGTTGTTAGCTCAGTCGGTAGAGCAGTTGACTTTTAATCAATTGGTCGCTGGTTCGAATCCAGCACAACCCACCAAATACGAAAACCTAGCTACTTAGCTAGGTTTTTTTATGCATGATAAAAAATAGTTTATTTCCTTGTTGTTTTTTCGCAACATTTTAAGTATGCTATAGCTACTGAATTGTATTGTTGGTTTTTTTGATTATTTTTAAGGGGTCT
The DNA here is from genome assembly GCA_964493995.1 of uncultured Francisella sp. GTDB lineage: Bacteria > Pseudomonadota > Gammaproteobacteria > Thiomicrospirales > Thiomicrospiraceae. The sequence continues at coordinate 8,111 of CAZBQD010000059.1, read as the reverse complement.
TATCATGACTAAGTTCAATTTGTTTGCAATGGCTGCTGCTGGTTTAGTATTAGCTGGTTGTTCTTCTACGCCAACTGAAGAAGGTACTAAAACAACAGCTGCTCCAGCAACTCCAGTTGTTGGTGCTGCTGCTGCGGCTGCTCCTGCAGCAACTGCCGGTTCAGTTGTTTACTTCGACTTCGATCGTGACGACATCAAACCAGAATTCATGTCTGTGATCAAATCACAAGCAGCTAGCCTAGCTGGCAACGCTAAAAAAGTGACTTTAGAAGGTCACGCTGATGAGCGCGGTTCACGTGAATACAACCTAAGCTTGGGCGAGCGTCGTGCTAAGTCTGTAGCTGAAGTATTAAAAGCGAACGGCATCACTGCTGACCGCATCAAATTGGTTAGCTTCGGTGAAGACCGTCCAGCGGTAGAAGGTCATGACGAGTCTGCATGGTCTAAAAACCGTCGCGTAGAGTTCGTTGCTCAGTAATTCATTATGGATTCGAACTAAAAAAGCCCCCTTGGTTATCCAAGGGGGCTTTTTTGTTTTCAGTCTGTTAAAATCGAGTTTATTTCTTTTGGATGAGTGATTACATCATGTCTGCGTTAGAGCGAAAGTATTTATCCGATTACCAACCATCGCCTTTTTTAATTGAGCGGGTTTATCTTACGTTCAAGCTGCATCCGACAGCGACGCAAGTAGATAGCGTATTGACCATTCGCGCCAATCATGATGCGCCGTCTCAAGTGCTGACCTTATCGGGTGAAGACCTCAAACTGTTGAGTGTCATCGTAAACGGAGAACGACTTTCCGAGAGCCAGTATGTGCTTACCGATGAGGCTTTGTTGCTTACGCTAGCGGGTCGTGAGGCACGCGTTGAAATTCAGACAGAAATTAATCCGCAAGCCAATTCGCGCTTAGAAGGACTCTACTTGTCTGATGGCGTGTTTTGTACCCAATGCGAGGCGGAAGGCTTTAGACGCATTACCTATTATTTAGATCGACCTGACGTGATGGCGGTTTACACTACCCGCATTGAGTCGGAAGTGGCACTAGCGCCAGTGTTGTTGTCGAATGGCAATTTAGTGGAGTCGGGTAAGCTGGCAGAGGGGTGTCATTTTGCTGTCTGGCATGATCCCTTTCCGAAACCCAGTTACTTATTTGCCTTAGTGGCAGGCGATTTGGTGTGTCAGCAACGCCCTTTTGTCACGGCAGAAGGCAAAGCCGTGTCACTAGAAGTTTACGTGAAGCAACATCACGCGAGTCGTTGCGAGCATGCTTTGGTGTCACTCGAAAACGCCATGCGTTGGGATGAGCAGACCTTTGGTCGATGTTATGATTTAGATCGATACATGATTGTTGCCGTTGATGATTTTAATATGGGCGCTATGGAAAACAAAGGCTTAAACGTGTTTAATGCCCGTTTTGTTTTGGCCGATCCGCAAACCGCAACGGATACCGATTACATTAATATTGATAGCGTCATTGCGCATGAGTATTTTCATAACTGGACCGGTAATCGTATTACCTGTCGTGATTGGTTTCAGTTGACACTGAAGGAAGGCTTAACCGTTTATCGTGATCAGCTTTATACCGAGCAAACCTTGTTAGGAAAGGTGAAACGTATTGAAGATGTGCGTGGTCTCAGGAGCATTCAGTTTGCCGAAGATGCCAGTCCGTTGCGCCATCCCATTCAGCCCGCTTCTTATGTGGAAATGAATAACTTTTACACAGCCACCGTTTATGAAAAAGGGGCGGAAGTGGTGCGTATTTATGAGAGCTTGCTGGGTACGGCTGGTTTTCGTCAAGGTATGGATTTGTACTTTGAACGTCACGACGGGCAAGCAGTGAGGGTAGAGGAGTTTCGTCAAGCCATGGCCGATGCCAATGGCGTTGATTTATCCCAAATGCACGCTTGGTACACGCAAGCGGGAACGCCCGTGCTTTCGGTTCAATCAGATTGGAATGCAGCTACGCAAACCTTGCAATTAACCGTGACTCAGTCTCTGCCAGAGGCGGTTAACTTCCAACCTTTGCTCATTCCCCTTTCTATGGCGATTTTTAATGAGTCGGGACAGCGGCAAACCGCTAGCTTGCAGCAAGAAAAAGGCAACTGGCAAGGCAGCGAAGGTATGATTTGGTTGACGCAAGCAGAAGAAACCTTGGTCTTGACTCAGGTTGCAGAAGCGCCGCGCTTATCCTTATTGCGTAATTTTTCTGCTCCGGTCATTTTGCAGATGGAGCGCACTCTGGACGATTGGTTATGGCAAGCGGCTCATGATGATGATTTATTCAATCGCTGGGAGGCCTGGCAACAGGTTTGGGTGTCGTTGATTTTATCGGGTCAGCAAGCCATTGCGCAAGGTCAGGAGATGACCTTACCGCCTGCTTTGTTGCCGATTGTCAAAGCCATGCTGTTGAACGACAGCTTGCCTGCTGCTTGGTTGGCTGAAGCTATGCGCCTGCCGAGTTTTGATTACTTAGCCCAGCAGGTAACGCCTTTATCGCCTCAACCGATATTAGAGGCAACTCAGCAATTAAAGCGCTGGTTGGCGCATGAGCTGGGAGCGGTGATGTGGCAGGTATTAGAGGCGCGTCTGGAATCGATTCAGCAGTTTGCTTTTTCGGCGCAAGTGATCGCTAATCGCAGCTGGTGTCATTTATTGCTGAGTTATTTAGCCAGCGTGGCCGATGAACGTGCTTTTGCTTGGGCTTATGAGCAGGTGGTGCTAGCGAATAATATGACCAATAGTCAGGCGGCACTCACCTTGCTTGTTCATCATCAGGCGCCACAAGCGAAGGATGCCTTGGCTCAGTTTTATCAGCGTTGGCAGGATGTGGGTTTGGTGTTGGATAAGTGGTTTAGTGTGCAAGCGGGCAATCCGTTAGCGCGCATTGAACAGATCGAAGCCTTGTGTCAGCATGAACAGTTTGTGCGCACCACACCCAATCGCGTGCGTAGTGTGCTTGGAGTGTTGGGTCGCGCTAATCCTAGGGTGTTTCATCAGGCGGATGGTGCAGGTTATCGGTTGCTGGTGGAGCAGGTGGCAGAAATTGACGCCATTAATCCGCAAATTGCCGCTCGTCTGATTCAAGCTTTCAATCCTTGGCAAAAGTTGATTCCGGCTCAGAAATCGCTAGCGGGTGAGGCCTTGGCCAGTTTGGCGGCACGGTCGCATTTATCGAAAGACCTGCGGGAAGTGCTGGGCAATTTAGGGCATGCCACTGCCTAGGTCGCGTAAGACCATGTTAACCTCTGCTCGGCTTTGGAGCTATTTGGCCGGTTTGCTGCTGATCTTACCTTGGGCAACTTGGGCAGAGCCACCACCGATTGTGGTGTTGCTGAGTTCGAGTGAGCAAGTCGGCAGCGAGGCAAACACCCAAGTGTTGCAGGGAGTCAGACGTCATCTGCCGGCGGATCAGCCTCTTAAAGTGGTGCGTTTAGATGACTTTGCACACTTCAAAGCGGCATGGCGAGCCGTGTTGCAGCTACAGCCTAAGCTGGTGATTGGTCCTTTGCATAAATCCGATGTACAGCAACTGATCGCTTTATCGCCCCAGTTACCGGTTATTGCCCTCAATCAAACCTCCTCAGTCCATGCTCAGGTGTGGCAGTTTGCATTAACCGCCGAGCAGTCAGCTTATCAGTTGGCACGTCATTTGGCTGAAAAATCGATAACTGAGGTGTTGATGTTGGGCGTGAATACACCCCACGCGAATCGTTTGTCGCAGAGTTTTTTAGCCGTACAGGATGCCAGCATTAAAGAACGTCTAATCTATCAGCAAAGCGATCAGCTGGTGGCGGCTATTTATGCCATTACCGGTTATCACAAAAGTCGTCGTCGTATCAGTCAGCTAGAAAACCTATTAGAACAACCCTTAGTGGCCATGCCATGGCTGCGTCAGGATGTTGAGGCTTTGTTGTTGTTTGCGCCTCTGGCGGACGCCTTAGAAGTATCGCATCAGGTCGATTACGCTTGGGGACAGTCTTTCAGCTTGTATTGGGTGGATACGGGAGCGAATGCCAGCGTTGATTATGTGCGCAGCACGCCTAATTGGGGTCGGATGAAGACGTTTATGCCCTATTATCAAATTGAGGCCATGCAGCAGCAACGTGCTAAAAGTGATGGTTTTTTTACCGCCTTGGGCGAGGATGCGATGCGTCTTGCCTTAGCGCGCTTATCCCTTCCTCACAGCGCTTTCAAAATGCCTTTTAAGGGAGCAACGGGCGATTTAACGCTCGATCAGGAACAGCGTATTCAGGCGCGCTGGCCCTTGGTTTGGCTGGGCGATGGTCAAGTTGAAATCATCGATGATGAAGCTATGCTTGAATGAGTTAAAACTGGTATTAATCTTGCTTAATCTTCTTTGAAATTTGTGGTTCAGAAATTCGCTTCTGAGTCGATAAGCTTCACAAGTCTTTTAATTGATAATAGTCGGAAGTGACCATCACGAGCTGATCGTGTTGAGCCTTTCCTTAAGTAGGGTTAGTCTGTGTCAGATTTTAACGCATTAGATTTAGATAGCTTAGACGCACTGCTCGATGCGGCCGATGTGGCGCCGGAATCGACCGATGCGGCAACGGCTGTCAACACCGAACCGCCGCCCGATCCTCTGTTGGCATCGGAACTGGGTGATAACCTAGCGGTGGTCGATGAGCTGATCGAACCAGCACCCAGCCTGGAAGTGGAGCCGGTTCTGGAAGCTGCGCCCACAACGCCTGTGGCAGAAACCCCAGCAGACGATGACCTTTTGGCGATGGCGCCTCTTTCGGCTAAGCCTGACATGCCGCTCAGATCAGAACTCAACGAATCACCGACACCTGCTAAAGCACCTCCCAGTCTTAAAGCCGGTAAATCAACAGCACAGTGGACGGACGCAGAAATGGATTCACTCAAAAAACTCATTATTATTTTTGGTAGCATTTTAATTGTTTTGGTGCTCACAGCCATTGGCTTGGCAGCAGGTGGGTTATTCTCAGCACCGAAAACCGATGCTAAATTGTTAGAACAGGTCGAAGCGATTAAAACCGAAGTGGGGCAGTCTTATTTGATTTTAGAAGATGCAGGTAAGAAAACCAAAACCATGAGCGGTCAATTATCGGATGTGGCCACCCAGTTGGCAGAGATTGCCGAATCGATCGAGATATTAAAGTCGAAAACGCCCACAGCGCCCGTTGCAGCGGCAGCCCCAAATGGTAAACCCATGACAGCAGCAGAGCGTAAAGCGGCCCTGCGTGAAGAGATTCAACAGAACCTTGCCAACGGCGATGCCGACGCGACTAAAGCGGCAGAAACACAGGCAGCTGTTGCACCTAACACTGAAAAAGTTGTTAATTCAGCTCAAGCGGAGCAGTTGACGGCCGATATTAGTGATGTGAAGAAGCGGTTGATCGCCACTCAAAAGGTGTTGGAAAACTTGCAGAAACAATCGGAAGCTTTACAACAACAATCACAGCTAGTGACAGATACCTTAAAGTCGGTGGAAACTGATGTTAAAGCACTGAAACCGGTTGCGAAAGTGTCCAGTGCGCCAAAAGCGCCCGTTGTGAAAAAAGTGGAAGAGAAAGAGGTAGCACCCAAAGCTGAGGTGAAACCTGTAAAGCCGGCTGATGACCCTGAATGGCGAGCTCGTTGGAGTCAACAAATGGGCAAGTCTGACGGATTTCCTTAGGATGGAAACCATGATTGAAAATAATAGTTGCCAACAGCAACAGACATTGACCGAATTCGGCAATGGGAGTGAGAAATCAATGAAACAGCCCAATAAGGAAGTCTTATCATGAAACCGCTAATTTCAATTATGAGTATTGCTGTTGCCAGTTCGCTGCTGATGCTAGGTTGTGTGAACAACAATAGCAGCAGTCAGGCAACCAAACCGGATGTCGCCGTGGCTAAATCCGTTGCACCTAAAGAACGTGTGCGTATTTCGGCTGTGGGTTATGGTACAGAAAGTCTGTACGAGGCTTACACGCCAGGTCAACGTCGTTTAATGGCCATTCGTGCTTCCAAGCTCGATGCCTACCGTTCGTTAGCAGAACAAATTAACGGCGTGAAAATCGAAGGCAACACAACGGTGGGGGCAATGGCGGTTAAAAGCGATTCCTTCCGTGCTAAAGTGAATGCCATGGTTCGCGGAGCGCGAGTGACGAGTGTGACCCCTATGGCGGACAACAACTATGAAACAGTGATTGAAGTCTTCGTTGATCGCGATTTCTTCGATAATTATTTATCTTACAGTGATCAAGCGATGAATTCGCCGGTGAAATCGAGTTGTGGTACCAACTGTTTTGATCCTGATGATTTAGCACCGCGATAAGTGCGAGTTTCACCGCAACCATCAACGGAGGAATCGTTATGAAAACACTCGGTTTAACCGTGATATTATTGGTTGGTGTGGGATTGTCGGCACAGCAAGTATTGGCTTCATCGAGTATTTCAACGCGCGTTAAAGTGGTTGAAGAGAAGGTTCGATTACACGACAAAAAATTGCGTGAATTGTCGGCTCAACAAGAGCTTACCAATAAACAAATCGCGCAATTACAGTTGGCACGAGTTGAAGCGGAAAAAGCGATGACCGCCAAAGCCGAAGCGGATAAACAAGCGGTTCAAGTCAAAGCCATGGCTAAGCAACGCGCGAAACCCGCTAAGGCGTCCGAAGTGGTTGCTGAAGTTAAGCCCAAAGCGCCGATACAATTACACAGTGATCCTGCAAGCTATGCTTTTCCATAAGGGGAAGCATGGCTTTTTTCATTTTCAAAACTGGGACGATTAGCGACGGGATGTCTGTCGAGATAGCCAGTCAGTTAATTTGCCCCATTCCTGTTCATTTGCCGGTAGGCCAAAACGAATCCCATGGATTGCAGGCAAGTGCCTAAGTAGTAGCTGCGACTGGGCCGCCGATTCAACCCATGCCTGACTCTGTTCTGAGGTTATGGTGACAAAATAATCTGTCTGATTGATTAAGTTAAACCTGTGAGCAACAAGCAGTTCATTTAATTTTTTGCTGTGTTGTTTGAGTCGCGTTTTTTGCACTGTTTGCCATACCGTATCCGCTAAAGCATGTTTTCCCGCCCAACGGGCTAGATGACTGACCGACCAAGGTGATTGCCGTTGGCTGAGTTGTTGAATCTGTTCTTGGCTTGCCAAAACAAAGCCTAAGCGAATGCCCGCCAGCCCAAAAAACTTACCAATAGAACGCAATTTCCACGTATTCATGGCTAGTGATAGTGTTGGGGTAGGCCGACTATCAGCGAAGGCTTCGTCTATCACCATAACGCCTCGGCGCAGATTATGTTTAATGTGCTGTAATTGCATTTCGTTCAACACAATTCCCAGTGGGTTATGCGGTTGAATTAGGACGCAAGCATCGCAGTCGGATGATTGTGCAATTAACTCATTAATATCAGTCACTTCGATGACATGATGTCCAGCGTTGCGCCAAGCACGAGGGTGTTCGCTGTAGCCATTGGCGAGCATCAGCACGACCAGTTGGTCAGAGTAACAATAGGGTATGTGTTCAATAGCCCATTGACTCCCCGCCACCGCCAAACATTCGCTAGTATGAACGCCATAGTAGTGTGCCGCCAGGTCAATCAGTCCGTCTTCTTCTTCTGGTAAGCGTTGCCAGACGCTTTGGGGAACCATTGGCAAAGGATAAGACCAAGGTGCGATACCGGTGGACAAGTCAACCCATTGTTCTGGCGTACCGCCATAGAGCTGACACGCCGCCTGCAATCGACCACCGTGCTGATTTTTCATAGACTTAACGCGGCTATGACAAGCAGCCAAGCGACTAGGCTTTTATCAATGAGGGTTAGACACTGCGAAATATCGGCTGCTCGGCAAGCTTTGCCCCAACCAAAATAAGGACGTTTGCTGCGTAATCCTTGGTAGCTTGCACCACCACCCAATCGAACGCCTAAGGCTCCAGCGCCCGCCGCCATCACTAAGCCGGCATTAGGACTGTCGTGTCTGCGTCCTTGTCTCCAAGCACAGGAGAGTGCCTGTCGGGTGTGTTGGCCCACTATTGCGTAAGTCAAAGCGGTGAGTCGAGCGGGGATGAAACCGAGCAGGTCATCACAGCGTGCGGCAGACTTACCAAAGGTCTCAAATCGGCTGTT
>CAZBQD010000058.1:0-10040 GCA_964493995.1 uncultured Francisella sp. | reverse complement strand
CTTTGGGTTGACGAGTTGAGCGCTCTAAAACAACTCTATCCCGAAACGAACGAACACCTGGCAGAGCAACAGCTTAATCAAATTGATGTGCGTCTCTGGTCAACACCATTTCCTGACATCACGCCAGCACCCGTGGTCATTGAAGCGTTTGCTTGCGACTTACCCAGCCATTTTCGACAGGCTATGATTCTACATAAGAGCCTGTGCCTTAACTTAGAATACTTTAGTTGCGAGGATTGGGTGCTGGGTTGTCATGGCTTACGCTCTTTTCAATCCGATGGGTTGCATAAATACTTCTTTTTTCCTGGGATAGTTGCCGATACCGGTGGTGTGCTTTACGAGGCCGATTATGAACAACAACGGCTTGCCTTTAGCGTAACAGAACAACTCTCCTGGTTCGAACGATGGCAACTGCCCCGCGCTCAAACGTCCAGTGTACGCATCAGTTTATTTGGCTATGAAAACAAAGCGATCGTGAGTTTACTAGAACAAGCAGCAGATTATGCTGACCTCATTGAATTTTACTGTCCCATAAGCAAGGTGTGTCACGAATTAGCCGCCCATTTTGATCAGTGGCAGTTTTGCGCAGGCAATAGCTATCAACTCGGAAAAGCGAGGATTCACTTTATTCCATTTTTACCACAGCAAGAATATGATCGACTGCTCTGGTCGTGTGATGTCAATTTTGTACGCGGAGAAGAATCGCTTATTCGTGGTTTGTTAGCTGCCAAACCTGTGGTGTGGCATATTTACCCCACCGAAGATGGAGCACACTGGGAAAAATTAACGGCTTTTTTTGCAGCTTATGACATGGACGAATCACTGCGCCAACTGAATCAAGCTTGGAATGAACAAAGCCCTCTGCAAGCGTTAAAGCCCGTACTGAGCAACCTAGCTCATCTAGAACAGCAGGCCAAGCAACGACAGCAACGCATTTTATCGCTGGGGGATTTGAGCACAAATCTAGTCAGGTTTATTCAAAGCAAGGTATAATAGCAAAGATTAACTCAATTTTATTGTATGGAACCCCTCCCATGAAAACTGCACAAGAATTTCGCTCTGGCAACGTAATGATGTTCGAAGGTCAACCGATGATCGTGTTGAAAGCCGAATTTAGCAAATCTGGTCGTAATGCTGCCGTTGTGAAAATGAAACTGAAAAACCTGTTATCAGGCGCTGGCACTGAAACGGTCGTTAAAGCAGACGACAAGTTCGACCAAGTGATTTTAGAAAAGAAAACCTGTACTTACAGCTATTTTGCTGACCCTTTGTATGTTTTCATGGACGAAGAATACAACCCTTACGAAGTTGAAAAAGAGAACTTAGGTGACGCGCTTAACTACATCGAAGAAGGCATGACCGATGAAGTGGAAGTGACTTTCTACGAAGGCAAGCCGATTACTGTCGAATTCCCGACCATCATTAACCGTAAAGTGGTTTACACTGAAATGGCAGTTCGTGGCGACACATCGGGTAAAGTGATGAAGCCTGCTCGTTTAGCGAGCGGTTTTGAACTTCAAGTTGCTGCCTTCATCGAAACTGATGAAATGATCGAAATTGATACCCGTACCGGTGAATTCCGTAAACGCGCTTCTTAATTCACTCCCTTAACGTTTGAATAACAAAAAGCACCCCTTGTTGGGTGCTTTTTTGTTTCCGCTTTTACGCATGTTATAATGTTCGAATATTAATTCTTGGACTCGCCATGACACAGCCCTTCGCTTCTATCCCCATGCAAACCATCGGCCCTCTCAGGTTGATCGGCGATGTTGAAGATGAAATCATGGTTCCCCTCGCCACCTATGAAACGCCCTTGTGGCCTTCAGTCAATCGCGGTGCGCGTGTCTGCTCGGCAGCGGGTGGCATTCAGGTGACTCTGCTCAATGAACAGATGACGCGTTCCTTTGCAGTGCAAGCTGAGGATGCGCAAGCAGCAAGACGCATTAGCCAAGGCATCGAATCGCGACTGACTGAAGCCGGTGACGTGGTGGCAGCAACCAGTCGGTTTGCCCGACTCAAATCGCTCAATACGCGTATTGTCGGACGTCTCATCTATCTTAGGCTAGCGATTGATAGCGGTGATGCCTCTGGTCACAATATGGTGACTCAATCTGCCGAACAGCTACAAAACTGGGTGTTAACTCAGTGGCCTGAGTTGAGCTACGTCACCATTTCCGGCAACTATTGCACCGACAAAAAAGTATCGGCAGTGAACGCGATTGAGGGTCGCGGTAAATCCGTGATTGCCGAATGTACCCTCCCAGCCAAGTTGGTGGCACGTTACCTTAAAACAACCCCGCAACGCCTAGTTGACCTTCACATTCGCAAAAATTTAATCGGCAGTATTCTGGCTGGCAGCCTGATGTCGGCTAATGCCCATGCTGCCAATATGTTGCTGGCCTTTTATCTCGCCACCGGACAGGATGCCGCAAATATTGTCGAAGGTTCACAAGCGATAGATCACGCTGAAGTGTTAGCGGACGGCTCTCTCTACTTCTCCGTTAGCATGCCCAATTTAATCGTCGGTACGGTCGGCAATGGCAAGGGCTTGGATTTTGTTACCGACAATCTGGCGTTAATGGGCTGTACCCCCAACACAGAAGCAGGCAGCAGTGCGCGTCGATTAGCCATGATTTGTGCAGCCGTGGTGCTCTGTGGTGAATTGTCGCTACTGGCAGCTCAAACCAACCCAGGTGAACTGATGCAATCTCACCGCAAGCTAGAAAGGCATCAGCTAGCATGAGCATTGGTCAACGCAAGCTAGACCACATACACCACTTACTCAACGATGCACAAGTCGATCGTCAGGGTGGTTATTTCGACGCTTTCCGCTTAATGCACAATGCCCTGCCCGAATGTGCGTTAGCAGACGTTGATATGCGTTGTGAGTTTTTAGGCAAAACGCTCGAAGCGCCTTTGCTCATTTCCTCTATGACGGGGGGTGATCATCCAGAATTACTGGCCATTAATCGGCGTTTAGCCGAAGCCGCCGAACACTGTGGTGTCGCTCTGGCGGTCGGCTCTCAGCGTATTCAATTTGAAAACTCTGCGGCGGCAGCAAGTTTTAACTTGCGTCCCTTCGCTCCCAGTATTCCGCTCATAGCCAATTTAGGCGCGGTTCAACTCAACTATCAACTGAATTGGTATCACGCCCAAGCCGCAATAGATCAACTAGATGCAGACGGACTCTTTTTGCACTTAAATCCCCTGCAAGAAGCCATTCAACCCGAAGGTGATACCGATTTTTCCAATCTCTGGACGAAAATTAGGCAGTTACAGCAACAGCTCTCTCGCCCTATTTTGTTAAAAGAAGTCGGTAGTGGGCTATCTCCCGATCTCATTCGCCAAGGCTTGGCACAAGGCATTCATTACTTCGATGTCGCCGGCAGTGGCGGCACTTCATGGAGTCGGGTTGAACAGCTTCGCAGCGCTGGTAATCCAATTGGTCTCACCTTTCAAGACTGGGGCTTGCCCACCCCTTGGATCTTACAACACTGTCGAGCATTAGCCCCGCAAACGCAGCTGATTGCCAGTGGTGGCTTACGTAACGGCATTGATGTGGTAAAATCACTTGTTCTGGGTGCCCGCATCGCTGGCATGGCTGCGCCTTTTTTACAACCTGCGATGGAGTCAACACAAGCCGTGATTGATCGTATTGAACAAATCAAGCAAGAAATTCGCATCAGCTTGTTTCTATTGGGCAAACCCAATCTACAAGCAGTTTGGCTCAATAAGCACCTCATCGTTGATTTAGCAGAAGGTTCGCGCCGATGAGCATTGGCATTCAACGTATCAGTTTTTATACCGCTCCGTTTTATCTCGATATGAGTGTCTTTGCTCAGGCTCGCGGTGAAGATGCTGACAAATTTCACGTCGGTATTGGTCAAGATCAAATGAGTGTTATCTCTCCTGATGAAGACATAGTGACGCTTGCTGCTAATGCTGCCTTGCCCATTGTGCAGGAATTTGACCCTCACAGTTTCACCGCTGTGCTGTTTGCCACCGAAAGCGGTATTGACCAATCCAAATCGGCCGGTGCTTTTGTGCATGGATTGCTCGGCTTATCGTCACGTTGTCGTGTGGTTGAGTTAAAACACGCTTGCTACGCCGGTACTGCCGCTTTGCAGATGGCGGTCAATATGGTGCGCGTCAATGCCAATGAGCGTATTTTGGTCATTGCTGCCGATGTGGCGCGTTATGAACTGGGCTCCCCCGGTGAAGCAACACAAGGTTGCGGTGCGGTAGCTATGCTGGTGAGCGATCAAGCCGATGTTTTAGCCATCGAAGCTGGCTCTGGTTACTACACCGAAGATGTGATGGATTTTTGGCGCCCTAACTACCGAGATACCGCCTTAGTCGATGGCAAGTACTCAACCATGGTTTACCTAACCGCCTTAAAACATGCTTGGCAACATTTTCACGAAAGCCGTGCGCTGAATTACGCCGACTTTGCTCGCTTCTGTTACCACCTACCCTTTACTAAAATGGCCATTAAAGCGCATAGTCGCTTAATGAAGCTAACAGGACAAGAAGCCAACGAAGCCAGTATTGAGCAAGCCATGGGCGCATCGCTCAAATACAATCGTACCGTGGGCAATAGCTACAGTGCATCGCTTTATTTTGGCTTAATTTCATTACTTGAAAACGATGTTGATGATCTTGCTGGTCAGCGCATCGGTTTATTTAGTTATGGTTCGGGTTGTGTGGGTGAGTTTTTTAGTGGCATCGTTGGCGAGCACTATCGTGATTACCTGTACACCAACCAACACCAAAGCTTGTTAGCATCAAGACAAGAACTTTCCTTCTCTCAGTACCTCGATTTCTACAAACAATTCGGCGAAGTCGAACGAAACGATAACATTGAAATTCCGTGCTATAGTCGAGGTCATTTCCGCCTGAGTGCCATTCGTGCTCACAAACGTCAGTATGTTCAAAACTCAAGCGCAGAGTAAGCTGATCTTAGCCGGAGAACATAGTGTTGTTTACGGTAGTAGTGCCATTACCACACGTTTGGCTTGGGCAACCTACTGCACAATACATCAACATCCTAAGGGAGAGTTGGTACTAGTCGATGGACAAGCAATCAGCTGGAATAGAGATAGTCTCATTCAACATTGGCAGCAACTTCAACAACGTCATCAACGATGGCAACAAGACAGCCGAACACCGCTGCTCACTCAAATCAGTGATCTACCCTTAGCCGTGTTAGCACGCTGGCAACAAAGCCACGCACTGCCCAGTTTATCCATTCATTTGAAAAGTGATATTCCGATCGGACAAGGATTAGGCTCTTCTGCCAGCCTGATTATTGCCATGATTCACGCCCTTAACCAAGCAACACAAGCACAACTTTCACTGACCGAAATACAAGCTATGGCAACACACTGTGAGCAATTGGCACACGGAAAATCATCAGGATTGGATGTCGCCGCCATTTTATTGGCCGATCGCTTACACTGGAAAAAAGGCCAGTTCACCGCACTACCGACTGAAACCCCCTTGCCCGGCTATTTAGTCGATACCGGCAAATCGCAGAGTAGCACAGCTGATTGCGTCGGTTGGGTGAGAAAACATCATGCCAGCCGCCAAGACCTCTGGTCGAGCATGGAAGCGGCAACCGAACAAATCGCACAAAGCTTAAACCTCGCCCATGAATCAACTACCCTAGCAGAAGCCGTCACTCATTTGCATGGGTGCTTAACGCAATTGGGGGTGGTACCAGCAAAAGTCCAGCAGTTTACACAAGCGGCGCAGGCACTAGGTTGGGCAGGCAAACTCTGTGGCGCGGGCAGTATATCGGGTGAAGGTGGCGGATTTTTTTGGCTATTATCGCATCAAGATCCCAGCGAGCTCTGTGCTGAATATGGCTACCCTTATTGGCCGCTCGCTTCGCTAAGCGCTCCATCCAAAGGAGTCAACCCATTATGAGAACAACATGGACAAGTCGCGCACCGGGTAGTCTCATGCTTTTCGGCGAACATGCGGTATTGCATGGACAACCTGCCATCGCCTGCGCTATTGACCACTGGCTCACCATTGAATGGCAAGAACGTGACGATGCACAAGTTCATATTGTCACCGACTTTATCGAACACCACACCGACTGGCAAACACTGACACCCGAACCCAAACTCAGTTTTGTTATGACGGTGTTAAAACTGTTTTATCAACAAGCCCCACAAACCTGCCAACGAGGGCTAAACATCACTATTCGCAGTGATATTAATGCCACTCAAGGTTTAGGCAGTTCCAGCGCCGTTGTGGCGGCGATGGTTACAGGGTTGTCAGTCTTATGCGACACTTTGGCATCTGTGGAAGCACGCTTTCAACTTGGACTAGCCAGCATCAGAGCCGTGCAGGGAACAGGATCAGGTACGGATTTAGCAGTCGCACTCAGTGGCGGTATCCTTCGCTTTGATCCCAAAATGCTGACCATGCAACGCCTTGCCGACCATCTGCCGATTGTCAGTGTCTATTGCGGTTATAAAACGCCAACCCCTCAGGTCATTCGACAAGTAGAAGCCTTATGGCCTAAGCATCACCCTTTATTTGAGCAATGGCTCGTCTGGATCGACCATATCACCCATGCCTCCAGCGAGGCAATTCAACACAACGACTTAGCTGAATTGGGACGCTGTATGAATATGGCACATGGGTTAATGCACGGCTTAGGCGTCAGCGATAACAACTTAGATGCCATAGCGCATCGCCTACGCGCTTGCGAAGGACTTTATGGCGCAAAAATTTCTGGCTCTGGTTTAGGTGATTGCGTCATTGCCATTGGCACACCCAGCACGCCCCTAACCGATGCCCTTCCCGTTCACACCAGCGCCTTGGGCGCACATTGTTTTTAGGCCATTAATTTTATGTTTAGCGCACAAGCCTGTATTCAACAAATTATTCCCAAAACCACAGCCGATTTTTCACGTGAAGGCAGTGCCTTTGCGCCGGTTAATATCGCGCTCATTAAATACTGGGGCAAACGTGACACCGAGCTTAACCTACCGGTGACAGACAGCCTATCCATCGGCTTACGTACCTTAGGCACAAGGACACGCATTCGTTGGACTGAAGGTGAAGATAGCATCAGCTTAAATGGTGAGCTATTGCCAAGCGATAATGCCTTTGTTAAACGCACTCGTCAGTATTTAAATTACTTCCGACCCAACCCATCGCTTGGCTTTATCATCGACACTAACAATGACGTACCCACTGGTGCGGGTTTGGCGTCATCAGCCTCAGGTTATGCTGCACTGGTGCTGGCACTCAACGACTTATGCCAGTGGCAATTGAACAAAACGGAATTGTCCATTTTGGCACGTATCGGTTCAGGCAGTGCTAGCCGCTCGCTCTGGGATGGCTTAGTTCACTGGCACGCTGGCACACAAGCCGATGGCATGGATAGCTATGCCACGCCAATCGCCAATCAACTGCCGTCATTACGCGTCGGCTTATTGACGCTATCGCGCAAAACCAAACCCATCAGCTCTCGTTTAGGTATGCAACAAACGGTACATGGACTGAGCCTTTATCCCGCTTGGAAACCCATGGTTGAGCAACACCTAGCACAACTACAAACCGCGATTGCCGCACAGGACATAGCGCAAATCGGCGCGATTAGCGAACACAACGCCCTATCCATGCATGCCACCATGCTATCTGCCTCACCGTCACTATGCTATTTTTTACCCGAAACCATCGCCACCTTGCAAACCCTCTGGCAAGCACGCAGCGAAGGTCTCGCCTGTTGGGCAACGCTAGATGCAGGCCCTAATGTCAAACTCTTATTTGATGTTCATGAAGAAGCGGCTGTTAAAGCCTGTTTTCCTGAAGTGAGTATCGTGCAGCCGTTTGGGTGATTTAACGATCTTACTTTATTAAGACTCATTTTGTCTCACGCCTATGCATAATGCAGTTTAGTGATATGTTATGAGGAAGACTAAAATGATGGATGCAATCGAGCTTGCGCCCACGACAATGCAGTCAGCATCTGCTAAAAAAATATTTGACTGCCGTAACCGTTCTGACAATGAATCTATTAGCGAACGCTACATTATACTTTACAGGAGTACACCCCGTGACTTTCACCGATCTCATTAGACAGATACTTCAAGGGCACCCAGACGGTATGACACCGCAAGAAATTAGGGATATCATTAAATCAAACCACCCAGATTTCTTCGGTACTGAATCACATCGCCGCAATGTCGAAAAAGGTCACTACAAAGACCTAGAGCATGCATTATTAGCACAGATCTATGTGGCATCCCGTACCACCAGTCATATCTTCGTAGATCGGTCTCAAAAGCCTTTTCTTCTATCTCTGACTCCTGGTCTAATTGATAATACTAGCGTTCCAGATGAAGAAATAGATTCAGAAAACCTTGAAAAACTAGAAGCTGGAATCGGCAGGCTTTATGTTCTGGGTACATCTCTCTTCACTCAGGACGGCGAAGAAATTGTAAAAATCGGAATTACAACTGGCGCGGTCGAGAACCGGATTTCACAACTTTATACAACAGGTGTTCCATTTCGGTTTCGTGTAATAAAAGATGTTGAAACAAATAACTACTACGAATTAGAGCAAGCACTTCATAAACTACTCGATCTTTACCGGATTAACAAATCGCGTGAGTTCTTCACTGACAAATGCTTGCCATTTGTTGATAAGGTCATCGCTATGCATAACGAAATTCATGGTAATGCATAATTTACCCTCGTTAGTGCGGCATAACTTGGTAGTTAGATATTGGAGATAAAAATGAACAAATTGAATGAAGATGCCTTCCATCACAAAATGGTGGAAATCTATGAGCGCGCAAAATCAGAATGCCACTACAACGCATTGCGCTTCTATCAGATGGTACAGACAGAAGGCGGTCTTTTAACTGCCAAGAAGTTGCTTGCATCAAATCATCACCCTGATGGTTTAACTCGTCTATGGGAACTGAAAAGACTTGATATATCAATGGAAGCTCTTGTACTCAAAGAACCGTGGTGTCAATTGTTTACAAGTGAAGAGCTTGCAATTGCTCGGAAGCGCCTTAAAGCGCTCGGTTATGATTAATGCCTAACTATCGCCTAGAAAATGACTTAAGTGTGTTCAATAAAATTCAAGAAATACTGGTCTTTTCAGGTGCTGGTTTGAGTGCGGAAAGCGGATTATCCACCTACCGCGATCAAGGCGGTATTTGGCAAACCTATGATCTGAATAAAGTGTGCAATGAAGAAACTTGGCAGGACAACTATGCGCTCATGCATGAATTCTACAATCATGCCCGAACAGCAGTAGGACAAGCCCAGCCCAATGCCGCTCATTATGAAATTGCACGCTGGCAAAAACATTTTGGCGATCGTTTGCACATTATTACGCAAAACGTCGATGATCTACTTGAAAGAGCTGGCTGTCAAAATGTGATGCATGTGCATGGCGAAATCACCAAAATGCGCTGCGAACATTGTGATGTTACATGGTCTGTTGGCTATAAGCCTTGGTTGCTCGAAACCAGTATGTGCTGCACCGATGATCGGCAACAAACTCGACCTGACGTGGTATTTTTTGGCGGTCAAGCGCCACTCTACGGGGCTATGTATGCCGCCTTTGAACGTGTTACCCGCAGCGCAGATAATTTAGTGATTGTTATCGGTACCAACGGCGAGGTGGTACCCGTGCAAGCACTTTTAGAAGGAACGCCTTGCCAAAAGGTGTTGTGCAATCTTTACCCCAGTAAGTTCATGCTCGAAAGCATTTTTGACCAAGTCTATGAAGAAGCGGCCACCGTCGCATTACCAAAAATCTCACATTGGCTTATCACCTAAGACCTATATTGTCGCAACCTGTGTTATAACCTCTTTAGTAGAGCGAAAAAAAGGAGCAGCTAGACATGAGCGATGATTTATGTGGTTTTAAAGATGAAGATGAAATTTTTAGGGCTACTTTTGGTGAAAGAAAACTGCACCATCAATTAATTGCCAATTGGATTGCTCTATAGTGGACCCCAGAGTCAAGACAAAAAATATTACGAGTTTAAGATGGTCTC
>CAZBQD010000057.1:0-10453 GCA_964493995.1 uncultured Francisella sp. | reverse complement strand
GTTCGTTCGTTTCGGGATAGAGTTGTTTTAGAGCGCTCAACTCGTCAACCCAAAGCCGCACCTGAATGCCATGTCGTTGATTCAGTTGTAAGGCTAAGCGCCAACAGGTAGCAATATCACCGTAATTGTCGATAACGGTGCAAAAAATGTCGTAGTGGGGGATAGGGGCATGGCTCACAATCTGAAACCGTCTCTGGCTAGGGTGATTTTTGACATAATGTTATGTTGATGATGGCAGATTGTAGCTGAACTTGCTATGATTACAGACCATTTTTGAGAAAGAAAGCAACGCATGACAACAGAAAATCGTTTAGTCCGTCTGGCTACATATGTTGCCGTGGCGGTCGCCGTCATTTTAGTGGTGATTAAGTTTTACGCTTGGCTGCGCACGGGATCGGCTTCCATTTTGGCGTCGTTGCTGGATTCAACCGTCGATATCATGGCGTCGCTCATTATTATGTATGCGGTCATGATTTCACAAGCACCGGCGGACAAAGAGCATCGCTTTGGTCATGGTAAGGCCGAGCCGCTGGCCAGTTTAGCGCAAAGTGCGTTTATTGCCGGTTCGGCCTTTTATCTGATTTTGTATGCTTTTGAAAGTTGGTGGGGTGATAGTCAACTGCATCAAGTTCAAGTTGGCTTATGGGTGATGGCCTTATCGCTGTTGTTAACCTTGATGCTGGTGGCATTTCAACATTATGTCGTACGTAAGACACAGTCCACCGCCATTCAATCCGATGCACTACATTATTTTTCCGATATTTTAACCACGGTGGTGGTGCTGGTTGGTTTATGGTTTAGTCAGTTAAACTGGCTCGATCCCTTGTTGGCTGTTTTGATCGCCTTGTGGATTTTGCGTAGTGCTTATGCCATTGGGCGGGATTCGGTGAATCAGTTAATGGATGGTGAAATTGATGATGAGATGCGTGCTGAAATCGTGCAAATTATTTTAGCGACGCCAAGGGTTCAGGGATTCAATGACTTACGAACCTATCGCTCAGGTCCGAATTGTTTTGTGCAGTTCGACTTAGAATTAGATGACCAGTTGAGCTTGTTTGACAGTCATGCCATTAGCGAGCAAGTGGTGAATAACCTAAAGGCACGTTTCGCTAATTTGGATGTGATGGTGCATCAAGAGCCAGTGAGCTTTCGACATGATGCCGACCATCATCAATGGGGTACCGCTTAAGCGTTGATGCGATTTCGCCAAGACTGAACGGTATTTTCCAATAGGGTGGCAATGGTCATAGGACCAACGCCGCCCGGAACAGGTGTAATCCAACTGGCTTTTTCCGCCGCTTTGGCGGTTTCCACATCACCACACAAGCTGCCGTTTTCTAAGCGATTAATACCAACGTCAATGACAATCGTACCAGCTTTAATCCAATCGCCCGGAATGAAGTTGGGAATACCCACACCCACCACCACTAAGTCGGCACGACTGATTTCTTCTTGTAAGTTTTTTGTGGCACTGTGGCAGATGGTGACCGTCGCCCGTTCATTGAGCAATTCCAGCATCATGGGCACACCAACAATATTA
This sequence comes from uncultured Francisella sp., assembly GCA_964493995.1. GTDB lineage: Bacteria > Pseudomonadota > Gammaproteobacteria > Thiomicrospirales > Thiomicrospiraceae. The sequence goes on along the minus strand of CAZBQD010000057.1, from coordinate 8,913 downwards.
CTGGCACCGACCACGCAGGCGTGCAGTCCGCGTAAGTTGATCCCGGTTTTAGCGAGAAGCGTCATCACACCGGCAGGGGTACAAGGACGGAGTAGGGGACGACGTTGCGCTAAACGACCAAAGTTAAAGGGATGGAAACCATCAACATCTTTGGCAGGATCAATGCGTTCTAGTAATCTGTCGCTATCAAGATGTTTGGGTAAGGGTAGCTGAACTAGGATGCCATCAACGAGCGGATCAGCGTTGAGCTGCTCAATCAAAGCCAGTAATTCGGCTTCCGTGGTTTCAGCAGGTAATTTGTGGCTAAATGAGGTAATGCCCGCTTTGGCACAGCCATTTTCCTTGTTTCGCACATAAACCTGAGAAGCAGGATCAGCACCGACCAATACCACCGCTAAGCCTGGAACACGTTTGCCAGTTGCCGTCGCTGCACTGACAGTGGCCGCCAGTCCGGCAATAATCTCATCACGAATCAGATTGCCATTGAGAATTTGTGCACTCACTATCTTTTTCCTTATAGGGCATTTCTAAAACACTAAACGGGTTGGGGGTCTGGGGGAAGGGGATAAAAAAGTGAACCTGAAATTGATTGCATTAATCCCATTCCTCCAGCCAAAAAATAAAAGGAATATAAAAACAAGCGTAGCGACGTTTTTATAGGCTTTTCATCACGGTTTCAGTTGCCTCTAGCGTGCGCGCAATATCATCATCGCTATGAGCGATAGAAACAAAACTGGCTTCAAACGCAGAGGGAGCCAAATAAACACCTTGGCGTAACATGCCATGGAAGAACTTCTTGAATCGCTCGATGTCGCCTGCAACCACTTGCTCATAGCGTGTGACCTGTTTTTCAGAGCTGAAGAAGAAGCCGAACATACCACCCACTTGATTGGTGGTGAAAGGAATAGCTAACCGATCCGCAATGGCTTGCATGCCCGTTGTTACTGTCAGAGTTTTAGCGCTTAAGCGTGCGTAAAAGTCGGGCTCTTGTAGCAGTTTTAGCGTGGTGAGTCCGGCAGCCATAGCCACAGGATTACCCGATAAGGTGCCCGCTTGATAGACAGGTCCTAAAGGCGCAATACGATGCATAATGGCTTTTTTACCACCAAAAGCTCCCACTGGCATGCCGCCACCGATGACTTTACCAAAGGTGGTTAAGTCGGGCGTGACACCATAATGCGCTTGCGCTCCACCCAAGGCGATGCGAAAACCCGTCATGACTTCATCAAAAATGAGCACCGCGCCATATTGATCGCACACCGAACGCAGGGTTTCTAAAAATCCCGGTTCTGGTGGAATACAGTTCATGTTGCCCGCCACAGGTTCCACAATAATACAGGCAATGTGTTCACCAATTTCAGCAAAACAAGCTTTCACCTGTTCGCTATCATTGTAGGCGAGGGTGATGGTTTCATTGGCCAAGCCAGCAGGGACGCCGGGTGAGCTAGGTACGCCCATGGTGAGCATGCCAGAGCCGGCCTTGACTAACAGTGAGTCGCCATGACCGTGATAACAGCCTTCAAACTTAACAATTTTGTCGCGCCCGGTATAACCACGCGCCAAACGAATGGCACTCATGGTCGCTTCAGTACCGCTTGACGTCATGCGCACCATGTCCATGCTGGGAACTAGCTGGCAAATAAGATTGGCCATATCAATTTCTGCTGCGGTCGGAGCACCAAAACTTAAGCCGTGTTGCGCCGTTTCCACCACAGCTTGAATAATGTCATCGTGTGCGTGTCCCAGAATCATGGGTCCCCAAGAGCCGACATAATCGATGTAGCGATTGTTGTCTTCATCCCAGGCATAAGCGCCTTTCGCTTTTTTGAAAAAAACCGGTGTGCCGCCCACATGACGAAAAGCACGCACGGGTGAGTTCACTCCACCCGGAATGTGTGTTTGTGCTTGTTCGAACAGCGCTTGAGAACGACTAAACATAGTAAAAAATCCTTATGTTTGAGGGTGATAACCGGTTAGTGGACATAAAAAACTCAGAGCATTTCATCAATACGACTTTGCACAACTGCTGGGTCAAAATTGCCGACATTTTTCCAAACAATATTGCCATCCGGTGACAATAACAGATTGGTAGGCGTAACAAAAATTTTACCAAAACCCAAGGCAATTTCACCACTGCTATCATGTGTAATCATATAGGGTAGCTGGCGCTGAACGACAAAGTTTTTCAAGGTGGTCGGATCGTCAAAAGACATGGCAACACCGACAATATGAATTTTGTCGCCGTAGCGTTTTTGCAAAGCAATAATATCGGGGATTTCTTCAATACAGCTAGAGCAGTTGGTCGCCCAAAAAACCACCAGTGTGGGTTTTTGCGGCTGAGCCAAATTCAGCGTTTGCGAGGCGTCTAATAGGTTGTGCGCTTCGATGGCGGGTGCCTTGTTGCCCCCGCAGCCTGATAACATTAACAGACCGACCAGCACTGCCATGCTTGCCAGTCGTTGCCATAGCGAACGCATAGTAGTTATGCCTTGAGCATTTCAACGCCATTGGGCGTGCCGAGCAGCACCACGTCTGCCTTGCGTGCGGCAAAGAGTCCGTTAGTGACAACACCCACAATGTTGTTCAGCTCGGTTTCCAATTTAACGGGATCAACAATACTTAAGCCGTGAATGTCTAAAATAACGTTGCCGTTGTCAGTCACAAAGCCTTCACGATAAACGGGTTCGCCACCATAGCGTTTGACGATTTCGCGCGCCACATAGGAACGTGCCATGGGAATGACTTCAACTGGCAGGGGAAACTTGCCTAACACGCCCACTTTTTTGCTCTGGTCGGCAATGCAAATGAATTGTTTAGCCACAGCCAAGACGATTTTTTCGCGTGTTAACGCACCGCCACCACCTTTAATCAGGTGTAAGCTACCATCGGTTTCATCCGCGCCATCAACATAAACCGACATTTCATCGACTGAGTTTAAGTCCAAAACTGGAATGCCATGACCGGCAAGACGTTTTGCCGTGGCTTCTGAGCTGGCCACAGCGCCTTCGATTTTGCCTTTGATTTTAGCGAGTTCATCAATAAAAAAGTTGGCTGTCGAACCCGTACCCACGCCAATGATGGTGCCAGGAACCACATATTGAATGGCTGCTTGAGCAACTTGTAATTTCATTTCATCTTGTGTCATTTGAATTACTCCCTGTGGGTTAATGTTGTTCATTAGCCGGTGCGCTGAATTCAGCTGCAACATGCTCGTTATTGTGTTCGCGTCTCACGTTAGAAGGGCGACGAGGGCCACGACGACGGTAAGGGCTACGACGACCACGACGATCATCATATTCGCGTTTCGGTGACGTGCCTTCTTCTTGACCCGACGCAATTCTTAAAGCGTGTGCATCTTCATCGTCCAAGTCGCTTGCTGAAGCTTCCTGCGCTGGAGCAACGTGCGCTTCACCAGCTGAAGGGGTTTCAGCGATAGGCGTTGCGACGATACCCGCTTGAGTCACAACCTCTTGAGCAACAGGCACTTCTGCCGCTATATCCGTGCTGACGGACGGACTGTCAGTTTTGATTGTTTCGACGACTACAGGTGACGCGGCTTCTTTTGCTTTATCTTGCTGTACCGATTGACGTTGCGCGCGATTGCCCATCAAGCTATCGGCTGCCGCATCTTGTGCTGCTAAGAGTGCAGGGTCGATGGTCGGATCAATGGTAAGTTGGCGTTCCCAACGATCGGGACGAGCCATGCGTTCAGCGCGCGCACTGCGACGGGGTTCTTCTGTTGGTGCAACCGTCGTTAAAGTGGCTTGCTGTTGCGCAACCAAAATTTCGTTATCCACTTTCGCATTGATGCGATCCATGGCAGCACGGCTGTAAGATTGGATTTCAGCCTGAGTTTTTTCCGCAATTTGATCGATACTAGCCGTTTCGTTGCGCGGTGCACGCTCGCGACGCGGTGCACGTTCACGACGACGATTATTGCGTTCTGCACCCTCTGCCGGCTTGTCGGCATCGGACGTTTCAGTAACACTGGGCTTGGCGGTTGTTTCAGGACGCGTTTCACTGTCGTTGTTACGACCATTACGGCCGCGACGATTACGATCGCGTCGGTTGTTATCATCGCGTGTGCGACGTTTTTCCGCCGGCGCAGCGACTGCTTCGCTGGTTTCAACGGCTTTTGCGCCAAAAATACTGCTCCACATGCGTTTTAACCAACCACCTGTGGGCGCTTCAGTTTCCACACGGGCAGGAGGCGCAACATGGGCCGAAGCTTGACGTGAAGCTGCCTGTGGCGCGCTGCTGGGTGCAGGGGCATTGTTGGTGGGTAAATGCGTCACGGCAGGCGTTTCAATGCGCGTATTTTGTTCACGCTCTAGGAACTCATGCGTTGTTTCAAGATGCGCTTTCGCTTCGTAACTCACACGATAAGGATGAGATTCAGACGACTTAAAGCGTTCGATGGTGTAATGCGGCGTTTCCATATGCTCGTTTGGAATGAGCATGACATGAATACGATGACGATTTTCAATGCGTAAAATTTCATCACGTTTTTCATTCAACAGGAAGGTCGCCACATCCACTGGCATTTGTGCCATGATGCGATGCGTATTGTCTTTAATAGCGGCTTCTTCGATTTGACGTAAAATCGATAGCGCAATCGATTCGACACCTCGAATCACGCCCAAACCACGACAGCGTGGGCAGACTAACTGAGTCGATTCTTCCAACGAGGGACGTAGGCGTTGACGGGATAGCTCTAACAAGCCAAAACGCGAAATACGACCAATTTGAATGCGGGCGCGATCCGATTTCACCGCTTCTTTTAAGCAATTCTCTACTTCACGTTGGTGCTTAGAGGCCATCATATCGATGAAGTCAATGACAATCAAACCACCCAAGTCGCGTAGACGTAACTGACGTGCGATTTCTTCTGCCGCTTCCATATTGGTGTTGAAGGCAGTTTCTTCGATGTCGCCGCCTTTGGTAGCACGACCTGAGTTGATGTCAATCGCCGTTAAGGCTTCGGTATTATCAATGACGATGACACCACCAGAAGGTAGCACCACTTCGCGTTGATAAGCCGATTCAATCTGGTTTTCGATTTGAAAACGATTGAATAACGGAATGCGGTCGTTGTACTGAAGAATTTTATCTAATTGAGCCGGCATGACTTGTTGCACAAAGTCACGCGCTTTCTGCCAGGTGGGTTGATGGTCAATGAGAATTTCGCCGACATCGTTGCGCAAATGGTCGCGTAAGGCACGGATAACAATGTCGCTTTCTTGATAGACTAAGAAAGGAGCAGGGCGCTCAGCAACCGCTTGGCAAATGGCTTGCCACACCATCGCTAAATAATCGACACCCCATTGAAGCTCTTCGGCACTTTTACCGACACCAGCGGTGCGGATAATAGTGCTCATACCATCAGGGATGTTCAGCTCGTGCATCACCTGGCGAATATCGCTGCGATCTTCACCTTCTACACGACGCGAAATACCCCCCGAATTGGCGGTATTAGGCATCATGACAATGTAAGGACCTGCTAAAGCGATTTGGGTTGTCAGAGCTGCGCCTTTGTTGCCGCGTTCTTCTTTTTGAACTTGAACAACAATTTCTTGTTTTTCTTTCAATACATCACTAATGGTAGGGCGTTCACCATTGGCTGAATTGAAGTTGACAAAAAACTCTTCGGAAAGCTCTTTAAAGGGCAAAAAGCCATGACGTTCGGCACCGTAATCGACGAAGGCTGCTTCTAAGCTTGGTTCGATACGGGTGACTATGCCTTTGTAAATATTGGCTTTCTTCTTTTGTAGATGGGTGGTTTCTATGTCTAAATCGTAAAGACGCTGTCCATCGACGAGCGCGACACGCAACTCTTCCGGTTGGGTGGCGTTGATTAGAATGCGTTTCATGCGTGGAATTGCTCACTTCATTCGTTAAGGTGGGGCGTGGCAAATGGAGAGAAGATAGCCAGGTGAGAAATAACCAGACAAAGGCAGGCGTGCCGTTTGCTGCTGTGCGAACGGCTGGTAGCGCGAAAGACTGGGATACCAAAAAAGGTACGCTTGCCATGGTTATGTAAAATTCCTTGTCATCTTTGTGTCACGACAGCACCAGGGTTTGGCTGGCGTCTGTTGAGAAACTTCCCCATTGTCACGCAGGGATAAAAAATTAGGCTCATTGTTTGCGCTTCACAGGGTTTATCGGTATGCTTTGCCGATTACATCCAGCACAAACAGCTATCACTATACCAATGAATCAAGATAACAGCAATACCTCCAGCCCCTCGTCGGGTGTGCAATACCTCAATGTGGCCGAGGAAGATCAAGGACAACGGCTAGACAACTATTTGTTGTCGCGTTTAAAGGGTGTTCCCAAGACGCATATTTATAAGCTGATACGTAAAGCTGAAATTAGGGTTAATAAAAAACGTCCTTCGGCGGATCAGCGATTACAGTCGGGTGATCTGGTGAGATTACCGCCCATTCGTGTGGCTGAGCGCGCACCTCAGGCTCCTGTCACAGACCGTATGGCCGATGTGCTGGCACAAGCCGTATTGTATGAAGATGATGCGTTAATGGTGTTGAATAAGCCAGCAGGTTGGGCGGTGCATGGTGGTAGCGGTATTAATTTAGGTATTATCGAGGCGGTGCGCCAATGGCGTGAGCACGCCAATCGCTGGGAATTGGTGCATCGTTTAGACAGAGATACCTCGGGATGTTTAATCATCGCCAAAAAGCCGTCTATTATGAAAGCGCTGCAAGCGGATTGGGAAAACTTCAGCAAAACTTACGTGGCGCTGGTTTCGGGTCAGTGGTCGCCTAAAGACAAGTGGGTTGATGCGCCGCTACTGAAAAATGTGTTGCAGTCGGGTGAGCGTATGGTGCGTGTTTCTGCTGACGGTAAGGCTTCATTAAGTGAGTTTTCGGTGCTGCAAAGCTGGAAGCAAGCCACTCAGGTTAAAGTGAAGCTGCATACCGGGCGTACCCATCAAATTCGGGTGCATGCGCAATGGAAAAAGCACCCCTTGTTGGGCGATGATAAATATGCCGATGAAGCGACTCAACTAATTTCCAAGCAGCTGGGCGTGAAGCGTCTGATGTTGCATGCCCAACAATTGACCTTTCGTCATCCTGTCAGCGGTGAGCCCTTAACGGTGGAAGCACCGGTGGCGCAAGATGTGTTGGCTGTCATACAGAAATTGTCTTTAACCTAAAGTTGATGTGAATAATGAAGTCTTATAAAGTGATTATTTTTGACTGGGACGGAACTCTGATGGATTCCGACCAGCGCATTGTGGAATGTTTGAAAGTGGCGGCGCTGAAGGCGGATTTGCCCTTGCTGCCAGATCAAGCCTACCGAGATATTATTGGTTTGAGTTTAACGGTCGCGCTGCAAACACTTTATCCGCAAGCCAGCGAATGGCAGCATAAGGTGTTGGATGCGGTTTACCGCTGGCAGTTTATGGAAGCCAACGATACGCAAATGCAACCCTTTGCAGGCATGCACGATTTATTAACCAGTCTGAAAGAAGCGGGCTACCTGTTAGCCATTGCCACCGGTAAGAGTCGCCCTGGGTTAGAACTGGTGATGGCTGAAACGCAAGTTAAGCCTTATTTTATTGTCACCAAAAGCGGTGAAGAAACCGCTTGTAAGCCCAATCCTATGATGTTGCAGGAAATTCTGCAAGAGTTGTCGCTAGCGCCATCTGAGGCGCTAATGGTAGGGGATTCCATCTTTGATTTGCAAATGGCACAAGCGATTAACATGCCTTCGGTCGCTATGACGCATGGTGTGCATGGATTGGAGGCTTTGTCGGTCTTTAACCCCTTAGCTTTTTGCGACAATTTAGCAGAATTAAAGGCCTGGTTACTGGATTAACCTGATTTTATCGGATTAACGCAATAGCCTCCCTAAATCGGTTAGCCAGTGCGCCAGTTGAATCAAGGGTAGGCCAATGAGCGCACTGGGGTCGTTATTTTCGATGCGTTCAAACAAGCAAGCGCCCAAGCCTTCTGACTTGAAAGCACCGGCACACTGGTAGGGTTCTTCTTGTCTCAGGTAATGGCTGAGTTGCGTTTCGCTTAAGGTTCGAAAGTAGACTTGTGTCTCGTCGAGATGCTCAAAGCGTTGCGTGGGTGTGTGTAGAATGAGACTGGTGTAGAAGGTAACACGCTTGCCTTGCATTTGCAGCAGTTGTTCTAGTGCCTTGTCGAATCCTCCGGGTTTACCCAGCGCTTTGTCTTCAAAGCTGGCGCTTTGATCGGAGGCAATGATCCATGCTGTTGGGTGTTGTGATGCGATTTTGTCGGCTTTTTCATGCCCTAGGCGCATCACCATCTTGGCGACAGTTTCATTAGCTTGTCTGGATTCGTCGATATGGGGGGCATGGCAGTCGAACTTGAGGCCAAGTCTTTGTAATAGCGCCTGCCGATAAACCGATTGTGACGCTAATATGAGTGGTGCTGGGGATAATGTCATACTCTATCTCGTGTTTTTTCTAAATGGGTTGAGGTAAAGCTGACTTTAACCTTTGACCTAAGCGGCTAAATAGCGTATCATTTATCGTTATGCTTGAAAAGTTATCACACCAATTAGATGTTAAATCTTTAGCGCGTAGCGCCAAAGAAATACCCTTCGTGCTCAATCGCGATGAGTTGGTGCGTCTGGCGCAAGCAACACAGGGTATCTGTCGTGATGCTTCGGGTGTGTTGCGTTTTTCGCTTTTTGAGAGTCGTTATCCGCAGGTAGAAGTGCAGGTTTCGGCAAGTGTGATGTTAATCTGTCAGCGCAGTTTAGAAGCTTATGAGCAGCCTTTGCAGGCGCATGCGTTTCTGGTTTTTGCTGATGAAGATGAAACAGAATGGCTTGAGTCGCAAGACGTGCTCTCGCCAGAAGATATGGATGAAGATCCTAGGTTGTGGATTGAGGACAGTCTGTTGCTGGCCTTGCCGT
>CAZBQD010000056.1:0-11110 GCA_964493995.1 uncultured Francisella sp. | reverse complement strand
TCACGGGTTCTGCCCCTAAAGGCAATCTCAGCTTCACCAGCACCCCGACAAGTTTGATCACATCATAACAAAGACGATGATGATTTGGCAATGGCATCAGACAACTGTTGAAACTCGCATTTTTTGTTATACTCCTGTCATAAACAAAAACCCTATAACAGGAATAATCATGAAGCAGCTCTTTATTGTGTTATCTGCCTGTTTGCTATTGTGCTCGCATATCAGTCATGCCGCTTACACCAGTGCCGGCAAATCATTGAAGACGGAGCAAGGCAAACTCACCTATCATCAACAGGGAAAAGGCAAACAAACCATTCTGTTACTGGGTGGTGGTCCGGGATTCAGCAGTTGGAATCTAGAACCGATTCAACAGCTGTTAGCGCCGCATTATCGGGTACTGCTCATGGATATGCGTGGCATTGGTGAAAACAAACAAGCCTTTGACCATGGCGACACCTTACTGCAACAATGGGTCAGCGACTTAGAAGCCCTGCGTCAACAGAGCAAAACCGAATCATGGACGATTATTGGTCACTCGTGGGGCGCACTCATGGCGCAACTTTATGCTCAAAAATACCCCAAACAGGTTGAACAACTCATTTTACTCAATCCCGTTGATCCACAAACCGACAGCCTTAAACCCCTCGTCGAACGCATTGAACACAAACGCCTTGCCCACACACCAGCATCAGACCCCTTTGATGAATCAGCTTGGCAACAAGCGCTCAATACCCCTTCATCAGCGCAACTCACGCAGCGTCAACTGTCACAAGCCTTGCCCAGTTATTTTTACGACTATCAACAAGGCGTCAACTATGCCAAACAATTTACTATTTCTGACTTTGAATTACCGATTAATCTGGCCATCTGGCAAGCCTATCAACAACAACCCATTCGGCCACAGGCGCTCAAACAACTCTCGTTACGTTTTCCTATTTTTGTGATTGGCTGTGAGCAAGACCTGCTCTCCCCCGAAAATATCGCCAATTATCGTAAGATTTTGCCTAATCTACCCCACAAGCAACTCGCTCAATGCAGCCACTTCCCTTGGGTAGAACAGCCCGAAGCCTTCAAAAAGCAGCTCTTTGCTTTTTTACGTGAAGAAGCCGATTTTTTACCGTTACAACGCGCCCAATGGTTCGATGCTTCTGGTTTATTTGATTCTCAGGCCGCACAGTCTGTCAGCTCCGGTGATCTGCGCTTTGTTAAGGCCGATAAGATTGACACCCGCTTTGACTACCACATGACCAATCAGCTCGACTTTTTGACCACGAGCCTAACGGATGGCTGGTTATCTCTGAAACAATGTCATTACAATTTAGATGCCGTTAAAGCGCTGGAAATTGTTTATGCCGCCGACAAAACCCGTAACCTCAGCATTGTGTCGCAAAAACACATTGGATTAGCCGAAGTGCAAGGCAACAGCGTGCAACTTAAAGACATTCAAGGCAGTGCCCAAGTCTGCATCAGCGCCGAAACAAAAGGACTCGAAGCCATCGGTAACCAACAATGGCAACTGAAACGCGGCCCTTTTATGCGTCGTTATCTGGATGGTTACTATCCCATGCAAGTGAGTTTAGACGTGAATTGGTCTCAACATCCCCTGCAACTGATCGAAATGCAACCACCGGCGCAACTGGGCGTCATCGCGCAACACAATGAGCGTCAATTTAACGCCATTTACCAATTCGAAGGCAAACTCAACCCGCAACTCACCTTTCAGCAACAACCCTAACGAACGACAAGAGCATAAACCCCTAATTTTTATTGAAAAATCAGTCATCAAAAGCTATCATAGTCAACCATACAGACCTAGGGGTGGCGATACTGCCTGAGAGCTTGCTAAAGCAACAACCCTCTGAACCTGATCCAGTTAACACTGGCGTAGGAAATGGTGTAGCAAAGTGTTCTTTCATCTCAAACACTCGTGTCTTCCTTCCACTGCGCCAGCGCGCTTTGTAAGGAACCATTGTGACTCGTTTTAATCGTCTTTCTATTGCCAGCCTATTAACGCTTGGCGCACTGCCTGTTGTGGCACAAACCACCACACTCGCTCCGATCACTGTTTCGGCCGACTTGCGTCAATCCACCGATCAAAATTTAGCCGCTAGCACCAGCATCAAAACGCAATCCGAATTACAAGATCAAGGCGCGACCCATTTTGGCGACATACTGTTACAAACACCGAACGTCAACTATTCCGGTCAAAGCTCTCGCCCACGCCATATCCAGATTCGTGGCATGGGTGAACGCGACGAATACACAGGCGCCCCCAATGCCAGCGTCGGCTTCGCCATTGATGGTATCGACTTTAGCGGCATCGGCATGGTTGGCAATTTATTCGATGTGAAACAAGTCGAAGTCTTACGTGGCCCGCAAAGCACGCGTTATGGCGCCAGCGCCTTAGCGGGACTTATTAATATCCAAACCAATGACCCAACGGCTGACAATGAGCACATGATTGAAGTCAGTGCCGGCGGTGATAGTTTGCGCGAACTGGGCTTGGTATCGAGTGGTGCTTTCAACAAGCAGGCGAATAGCCCACAATACCGTTTCTCTGTGTTCAAGCACACTAGCGATGGTTTTCGTAACAATGCTTTCTTAGGTCGTAGCGATACCAATGGTCGAGATGAATTAAACATTCGCGGTAAGCTGCGCTTTTTTCCCAGTAGCGTCACCACGGTTGATGTCAGCTTATTACATGCCGACTACAACAACGGTTACGATGCTTTCTCGCTGAATAACAGCTTCACCACCCTGTCCGATCAACCCGGAAAAGATAGGCAACTCAGCAATGCCGGCACAGTAAAAGTCACGCACACAGGCAATCCGAACTTTACCTTGGTCAGCACCACCACCCTAGCCAACAGCGATATGCGTTATAGTTATGATCAGGATTGGTTATATGCTAGCTATCCAAATGTCTATTCTGCTGTGTATGAAAATCAGAAGCATCGCCGTACCATTAGTCAAGAAGTTCGTTTGACCTCTACCACCCAATCCAAACTTTTTAACCAAACAACCGATTGGTTAGCAGGTGCTTACGTTAGCAAACTTGATGAACAAAACAATAACTTCGATACTTATATCGGCACACCTACTGCAACAGATTACAGTTTGACACGACTCGCTACTTTTGGGCAGTTAGATTTTCAATTAAGATCCACAACCCAATTAACGACTGGATTAAGAATCGAACAGCATCAAGCCGACTTCAATAATAGCCAACAAGAAAAATTTAATCCCAGCGAAACATTATGGGGCGCTAACCTAACCCTATCCGAAAAGCTCAATCAACACCACATGGCATACGGAACCCTAGCGAGAGGATTCAAGGCTGGTGGCTTTAATACCGGACTGGCTGGCAATCCCCCTGCAAGCTTATTGCAATTTAGTAGCGAAACTGCCACTAACTATGAAATCGGTTTGAAATCAAATTGGCCAGCACAAAACCTTAAAACAAAGATTAGTGCTTTTTACACCGACAGACAAAACCCTCAATTTGATGGTTATGACCAAGTTAACTATTTCCGGTTCTATACTGAAAATTTAAGCAGCGCAAAAAACTATGGGCTAGAGGGCGAATTTAATTGGCAACCGCAACCTCGCTGGCAATTATTTGGTAGTCTCGGACTAATCACTACAGAAGTAAATGGAACACCTCAGAACGCAAGTATGATCGGCTTGCCCGGACGAGCCCAATCTCACGCACCTGGCTATCAAGCTATGCTAGGGACTCAGTACCGCACAGTGAATGGCTATTTTGCACGTATCGATGCCAATGCTGTGGATAGCTTCTATTTTGATAACGTACACAACTTCAAATCTAACGCCTATACCTTATGGAATGCGCGTATTGGCTATCAAGCTAAAGAATGGGAAGTCTTTTTATGGGGCCGTAATATTACCGATGAAAAATACGCAACAAGAGGATTTTTCTTTGCTAATAATCCCGACACCTACCCACAAAATGAGGGCTACATCCGCCTTGGCGACCGCCAACAGTTTGGCCTAACCACTCGCTTCTATTTCTAAAAAGGAAGACACAATGCATATTTCTGTTGATCTCAGCCTCTATCCCCTCGCCGATGAGTATGTGGAATTGGTGTGCGATTTTATCGCTCGCATTGAGGGCATCGAAGGCGTGAGCGTCGCCAAAAACACGCTCAGTACGCAAATTTTCGGTGAATACAAAACCATTATGGCGCTGCTGGAAACCGAAATGGAGCGCACTTTTAACCAACTCCCCTACAGCGTCTTTGTGCTTAAAATTGTCGGGCTAGATCGCACCCCCAATAACTGTGATTGCTGATTACGCTTTCGCTTTAGAAGTGCTAGCCTCCCTGCTAGGACTCGCTTATGTGATACTCATGGCCAGACACAATATCTGGGCCTGGCTCGCTTCCGGTAGCGGAGCAGCGATTTATGCTTGGCTACTTTGGCAAGATCACTTACCCATGCAAGCAGCGCTGCACTTAGGTTATATTTTAATGGCTGTACTGGGCTGGTATCAATGGCGACAAACCAACCCTAACGCTCATGCGGGGATTGAGCGCATGAGCCTAGACGATCACCTGCTGGTGGTGGGACTGGGTTCGGCGCTAACGATGATGACGGCTTTTGTGCTCATCAGTGAAAACCTGTCTCAATCGCCCTGGCTAGAAAGTGCCACCACGGTGTTTGCTTTTATCGTCACTTGGATGGTGGTTAAGCAGCGCATCGAAAACTGGCTGTATTGGATTGTTATTGACTTAGCGACTGCCTTATTGTTTTGGCAAACCAACCACACGCCTATGTCGCTACTCTATCTGGTTTACACCGCCATCGCCCTATATGGCTATTGGTATTGGCGACGTCTCTATCTTAATCAAAGAAAATCGGCCACTGCATCCACTCCGGTTCTGGAATCGGACCAAAAATCTGCCACGACCATAATAACTGACGGTAAAGACTTCTAACATCACGCAAAGTCGGCAACTCACCGCCGCAATCTAGGTAAGTTTGACGCCAAATACTTAACTCTGCAGACGTCAACCAATACTCCATCAGCACCAATTCGAGCGTTTTGGGAGCATAAACGAAAGCATCCATATCGACTAAAGCACTGAGACGTCCCTGCTGTTGTAAACACTGATCCCAGCGCATGTCCATAATCATAGGTACAAACCCGTCAGGCTGCGATAAACTCATCAAAGCGTCACGGGACACATTAGGTAACAAGGTTGCAATACGCGCTTGCCACTCCTGCATGGAGCAAAATGGGGCAACTGCCCTCCCCCAAGTCATCAGCTTTTTTTGATGTCTTAGTGCGTCAGCATGAGCCATATCTTCAATCAGCTGGTCAGAAACAGACGTTGGGTCGATGGAATCACCCGCTAACCAAGAGGTTAGCAGATAGGCAGGAAGCGTTGGAGAAGCATTGGCATAATCAATCAGACCGGGGACGCGCAAGCTAAAAGTATCCGCTGCACGAGCGTAGTGATCGGTCGAACGCGTCACTTGTTGCGCCAACTTCACCTCAAACAAAGCATCCATACCCCGCCAGAATGGAGTCGGCGTATCTCGTAGTAACTTCAGTGCGAACACACCTTCGTCTGCGACCAGTCGGTAGACGCAATGTGTGGCATCGGCAAAAGGAGAAGCGACGGCTTGATAATCGATTACTCGAATAGGCAAACGAGCTAAGAGTTCACTAGGTTCAAGCAACATCACATTGATTTAATGACCGACTTAACACCATCACTCCGACTGTAACTTACGCGCATAAACAGCAAAAATAAACACACCGACGAGTACCCATAACCCAAAACGCCACCAAGTTTCTGCCGGCAAAAATGCCATTAACCCGCCACAAAAAACTATGCCTAATAGCGGAATACTAGCGCCACCAGGAATAACGAATGGACGGTGACGATCTGGTTGTGAACGACGCAGCACCACTACTGCCAAACACACCAGCACAAAAGCAGACAGCGTGCCCGCATTCACCAACTCAGCCAGGGTAGACAAGGGCATGAAACCGGCCATCAACGCCATCAACACACCCGAAATGACGATGGCGACGCTAGGCGTTTGATAACGTTCCGACACCAACGACAAACTCAATGGCAAATGACCATCTCGAGACATGGCATAGATAATGCGTGTTAGCCCATAATACAGCACGAGCATCACGGTGGTTAAACCCGCTATCGCTCCCGTTGCAATAAGCGCTGATGCCCAATTTAAGCCGACTAGCTGCAACGCATGCGCCACCGGTGATGGCACATTTAATTCACTAAAGGGCACCATTCCCGTCAGCACCATCGCGACCGCAATATAAATTAAGCTACAAGCCACCAGCCCCCACAGCAGACCTCTAGGAACATCGCGTTGTGGGTCTTTAGCCTCTTCAGTGGCAGTGGAAACGGCATCAAAGCCAACATAAGCAAAAAAAACTAAGGAAGCCGCTGCTAGAATGCCGATTGGCTTACCGTCCTCACCATGCCCGAACCAACCAAAGGGGGCAAAGGGCGACCAATTTTCAGGATTGACAAAGCCAACACCCACGATGAGGAAAACAGCAATCGTCAGTAGTTTGACAAACACCATCACCGCATTTAATCGAGCGCCCTCTTTCGCACCAATTAACAGCAACCCCATAATCATCAGAATAATCAATGAAGCAGGCAAATTAATCCAGCCACCACTCGCAGGCGGTTGGATGAGTTCAATTGGCAAGCCTAAGCCAATCGCTTGCAGACCATTATTAAAGTAGCCAGACCAACCTGTAGATACAGCCGCAACTGCCACGCCATATTCAAGAATTAACACCCAGCCAATCAGCCAGCCGACCATATTGCCAAAAGCGGTTTTGGCATAACCATAGGCGCTACCACTACCGCCCAACATGCCCGCTAGCTCGGCATAAGCAAAAGCCGCAAAGCCTGCCGCCAGGCCTGCCACAACAAAAGACACCACCACCGCAGGCCCAGCTTGATTGGCCGCCGCGATACCCGTTAAGACAAAAATGCCCGTACCAATAATGGCACCGATACCCATGAAAAACAAATCCCACACGGTGAGCACGCGTTTTAATTCAATTTCATGGCGCATAAGCACTCCTTAACACGAACCCTTAGCAGCTTGACTAAGCCGTTGCGTAAACTTGTAAACCTCGTAACACCAAATCAGGTGTCCATTGCCAATCGCCCGACAACAGGGGCAATAATTGCTGCGCGTCACCGCCCGTAATGATGCATCGCATAGGTCCGCCCACTAAATCGTAAGCCTGATTGTGTAAGCGTTCGACGCCAGCCGCTAGCGTCCACAAGGCGCCTCCAGCCACTGCCTGCGCCGTGTTTTTACCCAGAAAATCAATACTGGGTTGGCTATCCGCTTGTTCATCTTGGCTTAACTGAGTGTTCACCTTAGCGGTGCGATTGAGCAGACATTCTCGCATCAAGCGCAAACCGGGTACGATTAACCCCCCTAAGTGCTCACCACCATTATTCACCACGTCCATGGTCAACGCCGTACCCGCATCAATCACACATACCGCCGATGATTCAGTTTGCCATGCACCCAATAATGCGCACCAACGGTCTACCCCCAAACGTTGAGGTTGGGCGTAACCGTTTTTCAAACCGATTTTTTTAGCTTCAGAAACCACTTCCAACACAGTCGAAGACCAACTACTGGCAATGCAAAAGCGCAATAAGCGCATCCATTCACCGTCAGTCACTGAGGAAATAATCACTTGGCTAGGCTTGTCTTCATCAGGCCAAACTTGCTGCAAAAACGCCTCAACCGACAAGCCTTGCAGGGCAACCGCACCCGAAAACTCATAGAAACCCGAGCGCACACGCGCCCATTTGACGCGGGTATTGCCCACGTCTAACAACAATTTGCTCATCTCATCCCTTAATTCAATCGAGCGGACGTAGCTTTACTTCATCCGCCATAAAAACTTGTTCACCGGTATTGGTTGCCACACGCAACTCACCCCGGTCAGTGATATCTAGCCAAACACCTTCAACAGACCGTTGGCCTTGCCAAACGCTAACTGGCTGCCCTAACCAAATAGCAGACGCCAACCACGCCCTCCTAATTTCAGCTCGACCATGAACCGAAGACAAGGCGTCTAATCGCGCGAGCCAATGATGACTCATCGCAGCGATTAATTCAGCCACACTCGGCAGCTTAGCAATGCTACCCTCAAGTGCAATTGCTTCACTGGGTAACCCTATTGATAGGCGATTTAGCCCAATACCTAATGTCACATCGCATAAACGACCACGACGTTGAACGATGGTCATCAACATGCCCGCCAGCTTTCTGTTAGCGACATAAATATCATTTGGCCATTTTAACTGAACCTGCGCCACACCTAAAGCAATTAATGCACTTTGCACCGCTAAAGCAGCATTTAGACTGAATAAACCAAGATGTTCAGGCTCAACAGCAACCCAGCCGCGCCAAGAGAAAGCCACTTGTCCCAAAGCAGACTCCCACACTCGACCTTGACGTCCATACCCTGAATGTTGTTGCAGAGCAGAACACAAACGCCACTCACGTTGTAGCGTTGAAGGCTGTTGAGTCAACCAACTTTGAGTAGACTCAAGACAATCAATCACATCAATTGATGCCAAGCTGATACGATCTGTAACGGGTAAATGCTGCCAAATGGCCTGCGCTAATAGCTGATTATGCAAGAAACGTCACACCCTATGGTGTAATAGGGGATTGAGTTCCCTTGGTCACTTCGGTTGTCGTTTCAGCCGTCACCGAGTTAGCCGTTGAAATCTGCTGCCACTGCCACCAACCCAAGCCAACGAGTAAAACGGCCAATAAAAACAGCCACCAACCCGCACGAGACTTAGGCGCAAAAGGATCGATTAATGAGCGCTTAGCACCACTCGGCAGACGTGCAACACGAGTTAAGGTCGCACCAAATGGAATGGAAATACTGGCGTGCGTATTCACCGCCCAACCATTAGCATCCAAAATAGGACCTAGATTACGTTTACGTAACTTAAACCAAGCAAGCACCATCGAAGGGCCTGAAATCAATAGCACAATACCCACTAATACCAACGGCATTTGCCAAAAGGGTAATAACAAGAATCCAGTCAAAATAGTCGCTAATGCCGTTCCCAATGCCCCAATCGCTAAGCCCATGGCGGCAAAAATACCCGCAAACTTGGCAATATCAAAGGGAGCTGGTGGTGATGTTTTTGCATCAGCCGTTTTGGCCGTATCAGCTGTTTTCTCTATCACAGCAGCCGACTTAGCCTCGACCTCTTTTTCGCGTGCACTGGCTAACTTTTCTAATTGACTGGCAATCATACGACCCAAACGCTTGTATGGCGACCAAAAAGCTTCTGAGACGCTAATCGGATTTTCGATCATACGAACCACCACGGCATCCCACTCTTCGCTTTGCTGATCGTAAAAAACACCGTGCCTTCCCACCATTAACTGATCCGCATCGCCTGCTGTGACAGCAGAAACAATACTCATCTTATCGGTGCCATTGCGTTTAACACAATCACAGTACAATAAAAAAGTGCCCGAACGATGCGCCATAGTCGCATGTTTAGCAATATCCTCAACAATCAATGACAGTCGCATACTACGACCGTCAATGTACAACTCACCCGCTTCAAAAATACCTTTATGTTCTGGCGAATAGAAATCACGCATTGAAATGGTATTTTGCACCAATAGATCTAAATCGCGCATGAACAGGAGTAACGTCAATAACTGCTCTAACTCTGCTAACTGATGTGAAACACTAATATCTTGCTCAATCAAGGCAGCTAAAGAACAACTCCAATCTTGCTTTTGCCATTCCTCTAAACGAGACTGTGCCAGCCCCGCAACCATAACGCCCTGTTCTTGACCTAACCACTCACGTGTAGCACTTAACTGAACACTCAACTCATGCCATATAACTGGTGTTAATAATTCAATGTCACCCAGTAAAGGAAGTACCACTTTATTCCTAAAATCAGCCATCAAACCCTGCCACGCGGGATTAATGCCACGTAACAAAGGTAGTGCTTCATCAGCATTGACTTGTGCTAATGGTAAAGATTGAATATCTGCCGTTGAATGGGTCAAATGGCCAGCATACATGGCTTCATAAGCGGACACACTGGGATTCAATGCCACTTGCGCTTGGGCATCAAAACTGACCAAAGCACAACGAGCAAAATAATCGTTAATTTTGACTTCAACCGCTTCAAAAGCCTGAATCGCTGCTAACGTCTCTTCACCCAATAACAACAAACTGTCTTGCTGTGCTGAAGCCAACCATGCTAATCGATCTTCAACCGCAGCGGTAAAAACATCCAATAAATCAGCATCTATACCCTGTTTACCGCTAATATCTTCTCGACTACCAACACAATGAACCACCTCTTCAAAAGCAGCAAGCAACTCCTCAGAATGAATGGCATCGCGTGTAATCACGCCATCGCCATTAAAAGGTTGCTGGGAAAACAGTATCATTGCTGACTCAACCTGATCCAACGTAATGATTGTTTTATCTGGAACATTATCTAGCAATAACACCGCTAAAGCTTGTAAGTGTTGACCTAGCTCGGTGTCTAGTCTTAACGCATTTAAGGGTAAAATGGCTTGACGACGTGCCAACAAACTCGGTTGTTGCAATGCATCGCAAACAAATTGAATCGCTAATGTCAGTTCATTGACGCGAATGCGGCCATCCGCATCTTTATCGAGACGTTTTAGTGTTTTTTGTTCCAGCGAAAGTTGTTGAGTGGGACAACTCAACACTGCCCAGAGTTTCGTATCCAATTCAAATAAATGCTGCCAATCAGCATCTGTACTTAGTTTTACTTGGTCAAAACCGCCAATGCGTTCAAAAGTCCATTGATGGTTAGCGTTTTTTGGTAACATCATTCGATATCCTAGTCTGCTTTATCAGCTTACTATACCCGAAAACCATGTCACTTTGCGTCAAAAAATTAACACATATCAAGATAATAACGAGATGACAGCCCAAATTTAGGCAATAAAAAACCCCGTTCAAATCTGAACGGGGTTAGTAATTAAGTGCCTGGCGATGACCTACTCTCACATGGGGAGACCCCACACTACCATT
>CAZBQD010000055.1:0-11577 GCA_964493995.1 uncultured Francisella sp. | reverse complement strand
CCGTTACAACTTCGACGGCGTACGTAATAACGTCTGGAAAGCGCGTGAAATGGAAGCCATGCTGTGCGAGCGTATGCAAACTCAGTATGCGCATTTGGTTTCTAGCGGTACAGGGGCTTTGTCGGTGGCTTATCATGCCATGGGTGTGGGCGCAGGTGATGAGGTTATTGTACCGACCTTTACCTTTGTGGCCAGTGTCGAAGCCTTGGTGGCAGCGGGTGCGATTCCTGTTTTTGCCGATGTCGATGATACCCTTTGCTTAAACCCAGCCAGTGTCGAAAGTAACATTACGCCGCGCACTAAAGCTATTAACGTGGTGCAAATGTGTGGCAGTATGGCCGATATGGACGCCATTATGGCCATTGCCAAAAAGCATAATTTGTTAGTGATAGAAGATGCGTGTCAAGCCATTGGTGGCACGTATAAAGGCAAGCCTTTGGGCAGTATTGGTGATGTGGGTTGTTTTTCGTTCGACTCGGTCAAAACCATTACCTGTGGCGAAGGTGGTGGCATCATTACTAATAATGAAAGCATTTATACCAATTCGCATCGTTATTCCGACCACGGACACGATCACATCGGCAATGACCGCGGCGCAGAGGGTCATCCGATTATGGGCTTAAATTACCGCATTTCCGATTTGAATGCAGCGATGGGTGTGGCACAACTGCGTAAACTTGACGATATGGTCGCGGTTCAACGTAAAAACAAAGCCAAATTAAAAAGCGTCTTGAGTCAATTTAGCGAAATCAGCTTCCGTCGTCTGCCTGATCCCGAAGGCGATCAAGCTAGCTTCCTAACCTTTATGTTGCCGACAGAAGCACGTACAGTAGAAATCAATCAAAAGCTGAAAGAGGCTGGGGTTGATGGATGCTTCTACTGGTATGCTAATAATTGGCATTACATTAAAAATTGGCCGCAAATTCAAAACATGGTTGGCGCGGCAAAATTGCCGATTCATTTAAACCATGATTTGCCGGATTATACCCGGTTAGATACCTCCGCTTCCGATGCCGTCATGAGTCGTAGTATTTCTATGCTCATTAAACTGAATTGGACCGACGCGGATATTGACCAGCGTATCGAAAAACTCAAACAAGTCTTTACAGGAGCCTAAGTATGGCAGCACCCAAGTTTCGTAATTTTAAATGTGTGCCGCGCATGGTGTTTGGACGCGGTGCGTTTAATCAGCTAGATGATATTTTGGCAGAACAGCGTGATAGCGGTAGTGGCTGGGTGGTGTTTGTGGTCGATGATGTGCATCAAAACCGTGAACTGGCCAAGCGTATTCCTGCTAAAGCGCAAGACTTAATCATTTGGGCGAATGTAGCCAAAGAACCGAGTACCATTCAGGTTGATGCCTTTACTGATCAGGTCAAGGCTCATGCTTCAACGCTGCCCGATAGCGTCATTGGTTTAGGCGGTGGTTCGGTTTTAGACTTAGCTAAAGCCGTGTCGTTGATGTTGACTAATCCTGGTGGTTCGGCGAAATATCAAGGGTGGGATTTGATCCAGAACCCCGCTGTGCATCATATTGGCATTCCGACCCTATCGGGCACGGGCGCAGAAGCTTCTCGTACTGCGGTGTTAACGGGCCCTGAGCGCAAGTTAGGCCTAAACTCCGATCATACCGTTTACGATCAAATCGTCATGGATCCTGAGTTGATTGCGGGTGTGCCGAAAAATCAATGGTTCTATACCGGTATGGATTGCTACATTCATGGCATCGAAGCCTTAAATGGTACCTTTATTAACGAGTTTGCTCGTGCCTTTGGTGATAAATCGCTGGCGCTGTGTCGTGAAGTCTATTTAGACGATCATCCTGAAAGCGATGAAAAATTGATGATGGCCAGCTACATGGGTGGCATGAGCATTGCCTACTCGCAAGTGGGTGCGTGTCACGCCTTATCTTACGGTTTGTCTTATGTGTTTGGCTATCACCACGGTATCGGCAACTGTATCGCCTTTGATGTGCTCGATGGTTACTATGGCGACGGCGTGAAAGAGTTCCGTGAAATGGTCAAAAAACACAACATCGACATTCCCAAAAATCTGGCAGCGACTTGGTCGGAAAACGACATCGATCGTATGATTACCATTTGTAAAGGCATGAAACCCTTGTGGCAAAACGTCTATGGCGATGATTGGGAACGTGAAGTCACCGATGATAAGTTGCGAGTGCTTTATAAGCGGATGTGATGGATGAGTCCAACTGTTTTCAGTGATAGTGGTTTGCGATTCTTCTTCTTTTCGAGAGAGGAGCAACGCATGCATGTACACGTAATGGGACAAAACTGTGAGGCTAAGTTTTGGTTAGAGCCTGAAATTGAGTTGTCAGTTAATAAAGGGATGTCTGTAGCTCTATTGAAAAAAGCTGAGAACTTGGTTATTCAAAGACAAGAGGAGATTAGAAATGCATGGAAAAGACACTTTGGCGGTTGAAGTTACCAATGTTTCTCCTTTGGGCTTATGGATGCTCATTCAAGAAGTTGAATATTATTTGCCCTACACTGAATTTCCTTGGTTCAAACAAGCAACGATAGAACAAGTCATCCAAGTAGAAATGCCCGTTGACGGGCATTTGTATTGGTCGCTATTGGATATTGATTTGGCGGTTGAATCGATCACTTCGCCTGAGAAGTATCCGTTGGTGAGCCAAATTTATCCAGATGCTGACATTAAACTGGCGGCTTGATAAATATCTTATTGAACCAGCTTGAAGTTTAAGGAGTCTCATGAAAAAAATCGCTTTTATTCCTGCTCGTTATGGTTCGACGCGTTTTCCAGCGAAACCCTTAGCGTTGATTGCGGGCAAGCCGTTAATCGTGCATGTGTACGAACGTGTGGCGGCCGCCAAGGGATTAGATGGTGTTTATGTTGCTACCGACGATGAACGCATTGCCGAAGCCGTGGCGCATTTGGGTGCGCCGGTGATTCTGACCAAGCTGCCGGCGCATACAGGGACTGATCGTTTAGCCGAAGCGGCGGCACAAGTTGGATTATCTGCGACGGATTTAATCATTAACGTGCAGGGTGATCAGCCTTTAGTACATCCGCAAAGCGTGGAGGATGTGATGCGTCCTTTTATGGAAAACTACGACGGAAGTTTTGCCATGAGTACCCTCGCTTATGCCATTACCGACCCACGCGAAATTCATGATCCAAAAGACGTCAAAATGACTTTTGATGAGCAGGGTAATGCCTTGTATTTCTCTCGTGCCGCCATTCCCTTTGGGCGCGATCATTGGCAGCATCCTGTGTATAAACATTTAGGCGTCTATGCCTACACCAAAGCCTTTGTGGACGATTTTAATCAGCTTAAACCAGGTGTGTTAGAAGAAGTGGAAAAGTTGGAGCAGTTGCGTGTGCTAGAAAACGGTCAGCGCATTCGGGTAGTAGTCACTGCGCATGATTCGCTAGAAGTCGATTTGCCTGATGATGTTCAACGTATTGAGGGAGTACTCAACGCCGTCTGAGGCTTTTGTGAGGAATCCGATGCCTGTGGCTCGACTTATGTGTCATTCTTGATTACAATCAATAAATAAATCAAATATTGCGTACGCTAGGCTACTGATGACACAACCTGTTCCGTTATTTAACGCCAATTGTAATGAATGCGGCTTAAAAAAGCTCTGCTTCCCGTTGGGGTTAGACAAGAGCGAAGTCTTGCGCCTCGACGCTTTGGTGAAACGCAAACCGGCGTTGCATAAAGGTGAAACCCTCTTTCATAGTGGTCAGCCTTTCCATGCCGTTTATGCTGTCAAAGCCGGCGGTTTTAAGGTGTTTACACAGCATGTCAGTGGTGAGGATAAACTGATTGGTTTTTACTTGCCTGGCGATATTTTGGGTGTCGATGCCTTATCCTCAGGTCAGCATGTTTCAACCGCCATCGCGTTAGACACCTCAACGGTGTGTGAAATTCCGTTCCAAGCACTAGAGCGCTTATCTTTACAAGTGCCCACGCTCAATCGTCAATTATTGTCGATTATGAGCAAAGAACTCAGTGATGAGCGCATGCATGCGGAGCTGCTGTCGCGTAAAAGTGCAGAAGAGCGCATGGCGCTGTTTATCTTATGGCTATCGCAACGACAAGCCAGACGCGGCTTTAATGATGAGGCATTTCGTTTGGGTTTGTTGCATCGTGATGTGGCGCTTTATCTAGGACTAACACCAGAAACCGTGTCACGCGTATTAGCCCGTTTTGCTGAAGAGGGCATTGTCGAATGGCGGCAAAAGCAATTAACCATTCATCACCGTACGCGGTTAGAGGGTTTGGCTAACCACTACGAAGAAGGTAGTCGCTGTCGCAGTGCTTAAAGCGACTGGCTGTGTATAGCCTTATTCGTTATCAGGATTATTAGTTGATCGAAATCAAGTTGTTTGAGCGCTGAGTGTGGTCAAATACACCTGTGTCAGAAGCGAATGCTTCTTTCCATAATGTAGCCCGCTTAGCCCAACCTCGTTGGGCTTTTTTATGCCTGTCGATTATGTCACTGCGCCCTTAGCTACTGATGTTTTGTAGTATGGGCAAAATCTCTTCCGACGAGTTGACGCCTAGTTTATGGTAAATATTCTCGCGATGTTTCGAGACGGTTCTATCTGAAATATCCAGCTTTTCAGCAATTTGTTTACTGGTTAGATTATTCAATACCAATAGTAAGATTTCGCGCTCGCGGCGGGTGAGTTGTTGTGCTACTTCATCGGGAAGCGATAAGTAAACCCCAGAATCATGGCGCGAGAGTTCTTCTTGAATAACCGGATCAATAAACATTTGCCCTTGAACTACCTGACGAATGCCTTCGACCAAGACTTCAGAAGCGACGCTTTTCAGAGCAATACCATCAGCACCTAAGGCTAACACCTTTTGCCAAGTTTGTTTGATTTGTGACGCGGTGAGGATAATGACACGTAAATGCGGATAAGCTTTTTTGACAATCGGTAACAATTCACTGCCCGATAAGCCCGGAAGTTGTAAGTCGAGAATTAATAGGTCGGGCTTTTGACTGACCACCAGCTCTAAAGCGCTCTTGCCATCGTAGCCGACACCGACGACTTTGAAGTCTTTGAACTGTGTTAACAGTCCTGAAATGGCTTGGGTTACGATGCGATGGTCGTCGATAATGGCGATACGAGTCGGTTTCATGTTGGGCTCCTAGTGGTGCTTTCGATGCGTGCTGTTTGCGTTAGCACTTGCTGGCAAAGGTGAAGGTCGCGATTTTGTGCGTGTTGTTCTAACTGTTCAAGCAGCTGAATGAGGGGGCGTTGTTGAAATACCATCGCTTGCCCTTTGAGCTGATGTGCTTTGGTCATTAATTCGGTCATTTTGTTGGCGTCGAGCATCTGTTGGCAGTAGCTGATGCCATTGCGTAATTCGCTGGTGAATTCTGGCCACAGGTTGCGTAAATAACTGGGAAGTTGTTCGATAGCCAAACGAATTTCGTCAAGGGACGTTGTGTTTTCGTCTGATGCCATGATTTGCTGTTCTGGGCTAAGGCTGGTGCTCGGATTGAGGTGACATTCATTGGCCAAGGTAATCAGTTCTGCATAAGAAAGGGGTTTGGCTAACCAAGCGTCGAGTGTGCCGTCGAGTAATGCACTTTCAAAATGCTCTTGAGACTGGGCAGTGAGCATAACCAGCCGCGTCTGCTGCTGACGATCGCGATGGTTGATGAGGTGGCGCATTTTTTTAGCGAGCGTCAAACCGTCACTGTCGGGGAGTCGGTAGTCGATCAGAATTAATTGCGGCTGTTTTTGTTCGTAAAGGCTTAGGGCTTGTTCTGCTGTGTAAGCACTGTGTACGATAAAAGGCAACTTTTGCACCATGCCATGAAAAACTTCATGATGCAGTCGATCATCGTCAACCAGCAACACGTGCGTCGTTTGCATCAATTCCGGTAAGCTTTCCTCTGCCGCTTGCAGGGGCAGATCCGTTTCGGCCACATAGCTTAAGGGTAAGATGATGATAAATTCGCAACCATCATCGGGTTGACTATTAACCCAAATTTCACCTTGCATCAGTTCAATGAGCCGACGGGTAATGGCCAATCCAATGCCAACGCCTTGTTGGTTTAGGGCGCTGGTGTTGTGGTAGTAGGGCGTAAATAATTGCGACAGGGCGTCGGTATTAATACCGATGCCGGTGTCTTGTACGCTAATACGCAGTCCCGAAGGCACCTGACTGAGCGAGACAGTGACCTGGCCTTGCGGCGGGGTGAATTTAATGGCATTAGAAATGAGGTTAATCAGCACCTGTCTCAGCTTGCGTTTATCGCCCCGCCACACACGGGGGCAATCAGCTTCGATGTGACAATCTAATTGTAATTGACCAATCAGTGCTTGCGGTTGCAGCCCTTGCTGAATGCGCTTAACCAGTTCAAACATATCAACTATTTCATCGGCGATGGTGACCTTGTGATGATTGAGCATTTCAATGTCGATAATGTCGTTAATCAGTTCAAGTAGGTGCTGACTGGCAGAGCGTATGTGACCTAACCATTCAAGCTGGCTGGGCTGCGCACAGGACTCACTGAGCATGTGAGTAAAACCTAAAATGCTGTGCAAGGGCGAGCGCATTTCATGGCCCAGTTGAGCCAAATAAGCGGAAACCTGTTCATTAGACAGGGTTTTGTCCATGGAGTTCCTTGTATGCGTAATGCCGTGCGATTTTCGTGTATTTTGTGCGTAATGTGACGCTACTTATTGCCGATCATTATGCTTAAAGATTTTTACGAATGCAACCAGGTGCAGCGAATAAAAAAGCCGACACAAAGGTCGGCTGAAGCTGAAAGCAAAATGATGCCTTACAGATCGCGTAATAATGCGTTAATGCCCACTTTAGAAAGCGTTTTAGCATCCACTTTTTTCACAATCACGGCACAGTAGAGGCTGTAGCTACCATCTTTCGAAGGCAGGTTGCCCGATACCACCACCGAGCCAGCCGGAACGCGACCGTAGTGAATTTCACCCGTTTCACGATCGTAGATACGGGTTGACTGACCAATGTAAACACCCATCGAAATCACAGAACCTTCTTCGACAATGACGCCTTCCACCACTTCTGAACGCGCACCGATGAAACAGTTGTCTTCAATAATGGTCGGTGACGCTTGCAATGGCTCTAACACGCCACCAATACCGACACCGCCCGATAAATGCACGTTTTTACCAATTTGCGCACAAGAACCAACGGTCGCCCAAGTATCGACCATGGTGCCGCTATCGACATAAGCACCAATGTTGACATAAGAAGGCATTAAAATCGCACCAGGTGCAATGTAGCTACCGCGACGGGCAACAGCGGGAGGCACCACACGCACGCCGGCTGCTTGAAAGTCGGCTTCTGAGTAGTTGGCGAATTTAGTGGGAACTTTGTCATAAAACTGCATGCTGCCGCCTGCTGGCATCACTTTATTGTCTTCCATACGGAACGAGAGCAGTACGGCTTTTTTCAACCATTCGTTGACTGTCCATTGTCCGACTGATTGACGTTCGGCAACACGCATAGCGCCCGTATCGAGCAGGTGAAGGGCTTCTTCAACGGCGCGTTTGCTTTCAGCGTCCACATTTTTCGGATTGATGTCGGCACGACGTTCAAAAGCGGCTTCAATAATGGACTTGAGTTGTTCGCTCATGGAAACTTTCCTTGTTTTTAAAAACGAATAGGGTGGGTAATTCGTTTATTATACCGAATATTCGGCTTTAACGGAGGGTTTGAGATGGTGCTGGGCATCGATCATGTGAGTGTGTTGGTGACTGATTTGACCAAGTCGCTGCATTTTTACCAGAGTGTGCTGGGCTTACCCTTGCAACAGCGACCGAATCTGGGATTTGAGGGGGCATGGCTGGCGGTGGGTGATCGTCAATCGCTTCATTTGTTGTGTTTGCCCAACCCCGATGCGCAGCGTGTTGCCCCAGCGCATGTCGGCCGAGACCGTCATTTGGCGCTGGCTGTGGCGGAGCTCGAAACCATTAAACATCGTTTGCTGGCAGAAGGAATGACCTTTACCCTCAGTCAGTCGGGGCGTGCTGCGTTATTTTGTCGAGACCCCGATGGGAATGGCGTAGAGTTAGTGGCCAAGCCATGACCGCGACACCTTAAATGAGCGCCATTTCTAATTGGCTGCTGAGTTGTTCGGTTTCTGCTGGTGTGAGCGCTTGCCCGTGAGCGTTGCGTAATAAAAACACATCTTCAACCCGTAAACCGGCAGTGCTGATACGAGCCGAAATCAGGTTAATTCCCAGTTCATGAAACACTCTGGCGCAACGATACAATAGCCCCGGTCGGTCACGGCTAACCAATGTCATTTCGCTTAGTGATGCTTGCTGGTTGAGACTTACCTGCGTACGAATGGTAAATTGTTGCTGTCGGTGGTTAGGTTTTTGAAAATGCGGTGTTTCGGGTAGTTGATGCAGGCGCAGTTTGGCTAGCAAATGTTGTAACCAGTCTTGTTGTTCGCCTTGTGTCCAATGCTGGGGCGACAAAAACTTCAGCTCGATTAAGGCTTGATGCTGGTTATTGGTGTAAAGCTTTGCATCGACAATCGATAATTTAATTTGATCGAAGGCGGCAGTTAAAATCAACCATGCACCGGGATGATCGTCGGCAAAAATGAGCAGGCTACTGACCCCTTGCACGGGTGACGGCGCTAAAGCGGCAATGGGTAAGGGGTGCTGATCGGATAGCCATAATTGCGCATGGCGAAGCAAGTCGTCTGCACTTTGTTGTTGTTGATATTGGGTGTCGGCCAGACTGGTCCAGAGTTGCGTTAAGCGTTGCTGTTCTTCTGCATTGAAGTGGGCTAGGGTCGCTCTTTGTCGATCATCATGTTGCGGTTGTTGCGCTAATGCGTGTCGAGCGCGATGATAAAGCGTTTTCAATAGATTGTCTTTCCAGCCGTTCCAAACAACGGGCGATGTGGCGCAAATATCGGCGACGGTAAGCAAATACAAATAGTTAAGGCGCTCCACGCTGGCAACCGATTGACAAAACTCCGCAATCACCTGTGGGTCGCTGATGTCTTTTTTCTGCGCCGTGTGCGACATGAGCAGGTGGGCTTCTACCAACCAACTGAGTAACTCGCCCTCGTTATCTGTCAGTTGGGCTTGCTGCGCAAACTCACGAGCGTCTTGTGCGCCTAACAGTGCATGATCGCCGCCTCGTCCTTTAGCAATATCGTGAAATAAACCCGCCAGTAGCAATAGGTCGGGTTGCTTAATCTCTTGTGCCAGCTCGCAGGCAAAAGCATAGGCTTCTTGTGCCTCGCTGGTGCGTTTTAAAAAACCGCGCAGATTGCGCACCACAAACAGGGTGTGTTCATCGACGGTGTAAGCATGAAACAGATCGAATTGCATGAGTCCTGTAATGCGATGAAAGGCGGGCAGTAACCGACCTAGTAGCCCCAAAGCGTGCATGGTGCGTAATGAGCGGGTGACCCCTTGACGTTGCTGAAGCAGATGCCGAAAGACTTGCCAAGTTTCGGCTTGATGACAGAAGGCTTCATTCACTAAATGCGCATAGTTTTGAATAATGCGTTGCGTTTGCGCGCGGATGTTTTCGACACGGGGATCGGTTAGCAGTACAAAACAGTGCAAGAGTTGTATTGGGTTGTGAATAAAAACTTGTTCGCTGGTGACGTTGAGAGATTTATCAATCAGTGAAAAGTGCTCATTCAAGGTTTGGATATTGGGTTTAGGGGAGGCAAAAATATCCTCACGGAAGTGTTGTAATAATAGAGCGTTCAGTCGTTGGATGGTTTTGGCGTTGCGGTAGTAGTCTTGCATGAAGTTTTCAACCGCCAGCTTGCCATCGATCTCTTTGTAGCCTAGCTGTTCGGCAATACGTTTTTGATGTTCAAAAAGCAGGCGTTCTTCTTTGCGCTGAGTGAGATGATGTAGCACAAAGCGTACTCGCCAATGGAATCGCATCGCCCTTTCTAGGTCATTGTATTCATTGACCGATAAAAAACCGACACTGACCAGTTGTTGTAAACTGTTGGCGTCGAAATGGCGCTTGGCTACCCATGCTAGGGTGTGAATGTCGCGAAGCCCGCCAGGGCTTTCTTTAATATTGGGTTCTAATTGTGCCAGTACATCGTGTGCTTTATTATGACGAGCAATTTGTTCGTCTACTTTGGCCTTAAAAAAATCACGACTGGGCCAGAAATCACGCTTACGCCAGAGTTGTCTCAGTTGGTCAAAGTCTTCGTAGTGACCAATGAGCCAGCGTGCCTCAATATAATTGGTTGCTGTCGATAAATCCGACTTGCCCATATCGTAACAGTCTTTCAGGCTACGAATGGCATGGCCGACTTGTAATCCAATATCCCACAAGTAGGTGATAAAGGTTTCTAGCTGACGCTGTTCTTCTGCATTCGCTCCTTCTTCGGGAATCAAGATTAAAATGTCAATGTCCGAAAAGGGGTGAAGCTCAGCGCGTCCATAGCCGCCTACAGCGACCAGGCATAGGCGTTGTGTTTGGCCAATGTGGTGTTTCCAGACACGGCGAAGCAATTGGTCGATAAAGTTGGTGCGTTCGCTAATGAGGTGTTGAATGGGAGCTTTACTTTCAAAACGCAACCATTGTTGTTCTTGTAAGTTAGTTAGCAGTTGTCTGCCCACACGAATGGCTTCTTTGCTATCGTGCAATGATTGAACCAACAATGGGGCAGCTAAGGTCATAGTCGAGCTTCTCCTGGACGAAGCGTAAGGATTTCTACACCCGTATCAGTGACGGCAAGGGTGTGCTCCCATTGAGCAGATAGGGTGCGGTCTTTGGTCACCACTGTCCAACCATCCGGTAGCACCTTAATGTCTTTTTTGCCCAAGTTAATCATTGGTTCAATGGTGAAAGTCATACCAGGCTGTAGTACGAGTCCTTCACCCTGACGACCATAATGCATGACGTGAGGCTCCTCGTGGAAAGCCAAACCAACGCCATGCCCACAATATTCTTCAACAACCGAGCAGTGATTGCGTTCGGCGTGGCGCTGAATGGCGTAGCCAATATCGCCCAGCGTGACGCCCGGTTTTACCAAATTAATGCCAACCCAGAGGCATTCGTGCGCGATTTTACAAATGCGACTGCCACGAATAGTGGGTTTACCCACTTCAAACATCATGCTCGTGTCGCCAAAAAAACCATCTTTAATGACGGTGACATCAATATTAACGATATCGCCATCTTTGAGTTTTTTATCGCCCGGAATACCATGACAGACTTGGTGGTTGATGCTGGTGCAAATGGAGCGAGGAAAGCCTTTGTAATTTAAGCAAGCAGGAACAGCTTGTTGTTCATTGACAATCATGTTGTAGGCAAGGCGATCTAGCTCATCGGTGGTGATTCCGGGTTTGATGTGTTCACTCAACATGGCCAACACATCCGCTGCCATCTTGCCTGCAACGCGCATACCGGCGATCTGTGACGGCGTTTTAATAATGACATTGCTGGTTGGGTTACTTTGATCGCTCATGCGCTGGATGTCCTTAATGGTAAACTATGCAAGAATAACTTGAAAAAAATCGTCAAATAGCGTATAAATGCGCTCTTGAATTCCCGTTAGGGACTATTTTAACACTCCA
>CAZBQD010000054.1:0-11685 GCA_964493995.1 uncultured Francisella sp. | reverse complement strand
CAAACTCATTTTGGTAGCCATGCTACGGCAGTAGCACAACATCACCGTATCGAGCTAAACGAAACGCCTTCGGCAGAAACCCTTTCCGCCATCCGAGCATTGAGCGATTGGGATATTAACTGTTTGCCAGATGACTTCGACGCCAGCCAAGTGAAATTGATTATTTCCGATATGGACTCAACACTGATTAATATTGAGTGCATTGATGAAATCGGTGAACACCTGGGTATCAAAGCACAAATCAGCCACATTACCGAATCGGCCATGCGTGGCGAGTTGAATTTTGAACAATCCCTAACCAAACGTGTTGCTCTATTAAAAGGCACACCTTTGTCGGCGTTAGAAACAGTCTACCAACAACGCTTAAAACTCAATGAAGGGGCTGAGCAGCTGATTGACGTGACCAAGGCGAAAGACATTAAGTTCGCTTTGGTGTCCGGCGGTTTTACCTTCTTTACCGACCGCTTAAAAGCCAGACTAGCGTTAGACTTTACGCGTGCCAATGTGTTGGGTTTCGATGACAATGCACACACCAACGGCAAAGTCGTGGGTGCTATTGTTGGCGCCGAAGCCAAGCGGGAGTTCTTGCTCGAACTCTGCGACCAGCTGGGTATTGGGGCGAATCAAGCCATTGCCGTGGGCGATGGTGCTAACGACCTGCGCATGATGCAAGATGCGGGACTTTCAGTGGCTTACCACGCTAAACCGACAGTACAAGCTGCGGCTGATACCGCGCTCAATCATCGCGGATTGGATGCCATTCTCGACTTTTTGGTGTAATATCCCTAAACAGGCCTAGGACAAATAGTTGTTTGGCTCAATGGCCTTCACTTAAAGATGATTTCCGTTCGTCCTGAGCTTGTCGAAGGGATGCAGGTCATGATCTGTGGTTCGACAGGCTCACCACGAACGGTAAACGAGCCCTATTGCGGCTGAGTCATGAAATCGTACAGGGAGCAACACCATGAAACGCATATTGCTAAGTTTACTCAGCGTCATCATTCTCGGCTTGGGCTCGCTATGGTTGTTGCTCTTTACCAGCACGGGTAACGGCATTTTGAAACCCTGGCTAGAAAGTTACATTCAAGGCTACGTGCCGGAAGCTAAGCTGGAAGCCTTTAGCTTACACCCCGAACAAACCCAGTTAACCCTATCGCTGAAACAAAACGCACGCTTAGAGGTGAACGCACTTACCAACCTGTGGCAACAAAGCGCTTTGGGAACCTGGAAGCTACATGCTACCGATCTAGCCGAACTTCAAGCCCTGTTACCGATGCCGCTTGCCGGTGCGATCAGTAGTGAAGGCCGCTTTAGCCTTGCTCCCGATGGATTAGAAGTTGATGGTAAGGTGCAATTACCGCACAGTCTGCTCAATCTTCATGCTCAACAAACCAGCGCCAGCGCCCCGATTCAAACGCAACTTTCTGGTGACCTGGCCTTAACCGATTTATGGACACTGCTACAACAACCCAAGCTCGCTGCCGGCACCCTGTCCGTAGCGGCTTCCGCTGACCTGCCACGTCAAGACCCGCTAAAGTTGGATGGGCAGATTAAACTCACCATGAGCGATGGCAAGGTGTACCATCAAGTAGTTAATCAGCTGTCAGAGATACAACTACCACATGACCTTAACCTCAGCCTGAACAGCGACACCAACCTGTTGGCCGGCAACAGTCTTACGCAATTGAAGCTGAACAGTGATTTGGCCAATCTGCAACTGACCGACTGTCGTTACCAACTGGGCGAAGAGGATATCCGCACTCAATACCTTAGCCAGATTCCAGAGCTCAGTCGTCTCGCCTTTTTGACCAAAATGCCGTTACATGGAGCCATCAGCATAAACGGCGATGCCCAGTTCAATATTAAATCAAAAGCGATAACTGCCACAGCACACAGCGATACCCTGGGTGGTCGAGTGGATGCCAAATTAGCGCAACAGCAGCTATCGGCTCAGTTACAAGACTTGTCAGCCGTTGAGGTCTCTCGTTTGCTCGGTATGAAGCCGGTATTTAAGTCACGCATGGCGGGCGAATTGACTTATCAGCTCGACCAGCAACAGGGTCAGTTTTCAGCTTTGTTAACCGATGGTCAAATTTTACCCAACGATGTCAGTGCTCTGTTGAATCAAGCAGCGCGTTTTGACATCACGCGCGAGGTTTACAAAACCGTCACCAGCCAAGGTAGCATCCAACAAAAAGTCATTACCGCCGATTTGGACATGCAAAGCCGGCTCACGCACTTGACCAGCCAAGGCGCGCGCATTGATTTAGCGCAACAGCAATTAGATATGCTACTCAACGTCGATATTCAAGGCATGACCTTACCCGTACACCTAAAAGGCGACTTAACCAGCCCAGGTGTTAGTGCCGACTTTTCCGGTTTGTTACAACAAAACCTGAAACAGAATCTACAACAAAATGCCGAAAAAGCAGCGCAAGACGCCCTTAGCAAAGAGAAAGAAAAATTACAGCAGCAATTTAAGTTACCCAAACTCTTCTAAAGGACAGCACCGACGCCAATCAAGTTAGGCACAGTAGCGTCTGGATGCGTTAAAATAGGCGCTTATTTCACATCAACACTAGGACAGATTCATGGCACGCGATATCCTCTTCTCTGGTATTCAACCCTCCGGACAACTGAACATTGGTCACTACTTCGGAGCGGTTAAAAACTGGTTACGCATGCAAGAGGATTTCGACTGCCTGTTTTCTTTGGTTAACCTGCATGCCATCACCGTGCGTCAAGCGCCAGCGGAACTGAAAAAACGCAGCCTAGATTTCGTGGCGGCTTACATGGCTTGCGGCATCGACCCAGAAAAGAGCATTATCTTCGCCCAATCCGACGTACCCGAGCACAGTGAATTAATGTGGTTGTTGTCTTGCCACACCTACATGGGTGAGCTAGAACGCATGACGCAATTCAAAGACAAAGTGGCTAAACACACCGACAACATTAATTTGGGATTGTTCTCTTATCCCGTGTTAATGGCGGCTGACATTCTGCTCTATCAAACCAAAGCCGTTCCAGTGGGAGCCGACCAAAAGCAACACTTGGAATTAGCGCGCGATTTAGCCAACCGCATGAACAATGCTTACGGGCAACTCTTTACCGTGCCAGAGCCCTACATCCCCAGCACCGAAGCAGGGGGACGTATTATGAGCCTACTAGAACCTGAAAAGAAAATGTCTAAATCGGATGAAAACGCCGGCAATTACATTGCGTTGTTGGATGACCCTAAAACGATTGTGAAAAAAGTGAAGCGTGCCGTCACCGATACCGACAATCACATTCGCTACGACCGCGACAACAAACCCGGTGTAAGCAACCTACTCACCCTCTTATCGGGTGCGAGCGGCAAATCGATTAGCGCATTAGAAAGCGAATATGAAGGCAAAGGCTACGGTCAGTTAAAAACCGATACCGCTGATGCGATTGTCGCCCTACTCGAACCCATTCAAACCGAGTTCCATCGCTTGCGCGATGACGAAACCGAGTTAATGCAGGTGATGAAACAGGGTGCCGCTCAAGCCCGAGCCAGCGCCAACCATACCCTCACACGCGTCAAAGTCGCCATGGGATTGGTGTAATTCAGCACAGCTCGTGATATGCTGATCGCTCAGTTTTTTGATTAAGGAAATACCGCATGAAAACCGTAATGCTTGCCCGTAAAAACAACCAATGGAGTCAGCCTTTACCGCCGTTAGATTCGGCACGCACCTTGGTACTGGTTTTTGCGGCTCGCCCTTACGAAAGTGATGCCGCGGTTTGGCAGGAGCTGAAGCACACCTACCCTAACAGCATCATCGCGGGATGTTCTACCGCCGGTGAAATTTTAGGCGACATGGTTTACGACGACACCATCAGTGTTGCCATTGTTCAGTTTGAAAAAACGGAACTGGCTTTTGCCGCCACGCCGGTGAGCAAGGAAGCTGGCAGCCAATTAGCACAACAACTCAATCGAGCCGACCTCAGCGCCCTACTGGTGCTCAGCGATGGTTTGACCATTAATGGCTCTGAATTGGTGCAAGGGATACTGGCCGGAATCGACAGCAAAGTGACGGTAACCGGCGGCTTAGCTGCCGATGGCACCAATTTTGGTGATACTTGGACACTGGTAAACGGCATGCCACAGCAACGCATGGTGACAGCGGTGGGTTTTTATGGGGACGCGGTGAAGGTGTCTTTCGGATCCAAAGGCGGCTGGGACTTGTTTGGACCTGAACGTCTGGTCACCAAGTCAGTCAACAATGTGGTTTACGAATTAGACGAGCAACCGGCATTAGCACTCTATAAAGAATACCTTGGCGAGTTGGTGGTTGACTTGCCTGCCTCTGGCTTAATGTTCCCCTTAGCGCTGAAAATGCCCGCAGGTGAAGAGCCGATTGTGCGCACCCTGCTGGGCATCAACGAAGATGAACAATCACTGATTTTCGCCGGCGATGTGCCCGAAGGCATGACCACCCAGTTGATGCGAGCCAACTTCGATCGCTTAATTAAGGGGGCGGCTCAGGCAGCCGAGCAAACCCTTCAGGAACCGGTTGCCTCAGGCGACTATTTGTCGATTGCTATTTCCTGCGTCGGTCGCAAAATCATTTTGAAAGAACGGATTGATGAAGAAGTGGAAGCCACGCTTGATGGTTTACCAGCCAATACGCAACAAGTGGGCTTCTACTCTTACGGCGAACTTTCCCCGACCGGTGCGTTAAGTTGTCGTTTACATAACCAAACCATGACCCTAACCCTCATCAGCGAGTCAGTTTAAGTGGAACTGCATCCAACCTTAAAACGCCAACTCAAACGAGTGGGAGCTGATGACAGTCACCCACCTGCAGCAGAAGTCTGGCAAGAATTGTTGGCACGCATCAATACGGCCTATCAGGGAGCGGATCAAGAGCGCTATGTGTTAGAGCGTTCGCTAGAAATCTCTTCTAACGAAATGCAAAAACTCTATGAGAATCTCAAACGCTCATCTGAATCGGCACTCAGTCAGGAAAAAAACAAATTACTTTCGGTGCTTACCTCTTTAACCGATAGTGTGTTTGAAATCGATCAGCAAGGACAAATACTCTTCCTTAACCCCGCAGCAGAAAAAGCACTGGCTCCCTGGGCTGTCTCACCCATTGGGCAGAACATTCTCGCGTTCATGCAATTACACCTACCCAACGATCAAACTGCACTGAATGACTCAGCGCTCAGCGAACTGACGCAGTATGAAAGTGTCTTTACCCAACAAAGTTTGCAGCCATGGTTAGCGCAGGGGCAAGCGCTGCGTGATGACAATGCCTTATTAACGCTGCCGAATGCAGAAGCCGTTCCCATTTCCTGCGCCCTAGGCCCGATTAGGATTGAAGAGCAGATTACCGGGCACGTTGTTGTCTTTCGGGATATGCGATTACAAAAAGCGGCTGAAACCGAGTTGCGACGCGCTAAAGAGCTGGCCGAAGATGCGGCCGCCACCAAAGCCAGTTTCCTGGCGACCATGAGCCATGAAATCCGTACTCCGCTCAATGGCGTCATTGGTACAGCAACTTTACTCAGCGATACCCAGCTAGACGACAACCAACAACATTATGTCTCCACGTTAAAACGATCGGCTGAAGTGCTCTTATCGCTGATTAACGATATTTTGGACTTTTCCAAAATGGATGCCGGCAAAATGCAGTTGGCCAACAGTGCTTTTTCCCTCAGTGCCCTCATGCACGATCTGGACAGCATGTTTCACGATCAATTCACGCAAAAAGGCGTAAGGGTTCACTATCAAGTCGATCCACAACTGCCAGACTGGTTGCTTGGCGATGAGCATCGATTGCGTCAAGTGATGATTAATCTGGTCGGTAATGCCCTTAAATTTACCGAGCGTGGTGGCGTATCGGTGCGTGTTCTGCAGCTCGAACGACAAAATCAACACGCTCGCATTCGCTTTTCGGTCAAAGATACCGGCATTGGCATTAGCCCCGCCGCGCAGGCTCGTTTATTTGAGGCCTTTACTCAAGCAGACAGTTCGACCACGCGCCAATTTGGTGGCACGGGTCTGGGATTAACGATTTCTAAAAAAATTGTTGAGCTGATGCAAGGCAATTTACAAGTCGAGTCAAGCGAAGGCAAAGGCAGTCACTTTTTCTTCGACATAGACTTAAGCGAAACCGACAGCCCTGTGATCGCAGCGCCCCCTTCAGACGCCATCAGCTCAACATCGCATCAAGACAAGCGTTTGCTCTTGGTGGAAGATAATAAAATCAATCAACTGGTTGCTGGCAAATTCTTACAAAAATTTGGTTACCAGTACGATATAGCCGAAAATGGGGCAGAAGCACTGGAACGCATCGAAACCCAGACTTACGATGCCATTTTAATGGACTGCCAAATGCCGGTGCTCGATGGCTTCGAAGCGACAAAACGCATTCGTTTGCAGGAACAAGGATCGCAACGCCATCTTCCCATTATTGGCTTAACGGCCAATGCGCTAGAAGGTGACCGCGAGAAATGTCTCGCTTGCGGTATGGATGACTTCACCACCAAGCCCATTAACCTGAATGAACTGGAATCCAAATTGAAGCATTGGACACAGTCTTAGCCAGCTAAAAACGAGCCGTGTTGGTTGTTCATGTTTTCCAAAAAGCCCCGATGGCCGCGACACCTTGAAAACCTAAAGCCTCAGCCTGAGCTAGGTGATTAGGTCCGACACCACCCAGTGCATAAACGGGAATGGTCGCCTGAGCAACCCATTCCGCTGCTTGCTGCCAGCCTAAGGCCGGCATATCGGGATGAGTTTGCGTCGGCAATACGGGCGAAAGCAACACACAATCCGCACCCATCGCTTGCGCCTGCTGCAACTGCGCCAAATTGTGTACACTGACACTCAGCAACACGGAACTGGGTACAGGACGTTGTGACCACTGCGCCGCTCGTTGCGAAGACAAATGCAATCCCGCCTCTGGCAACAGACGCCATTGCTCAAGCTCGCTATTCAGCAATAACTGAGCGCCAGCGGCTTTCACTAACGGCAAAATACTTTCAGCGGCTTGCACATAATCCACACCTTGCCACAACGAACGCAGCTGAATAATGCCCGCTCCTTTTGCGAGTGCTTGCTCAACACCACGCTTCAGCTCCGCTAAGTCGCTAAATGCACCGGTAATGGCATAACAAGAAGGCAATCGAATGGCGGCTAAAATACCTCGATTCGCCGCTGGCATGGTTAAGGCGGACAAGTCATCCACCTCGAACCAGCGCAATGCCTGCCCTTCAACACCCCTCGCCTCGCCTTGCCACGCCGTTACGCTAAAGGCGTGTAAACAAACCGACTTATGCTCATATTGCCAAGGGATGGTGATGAGTGGCTCTGCGTCAACACACTCAATGGCCAGCTCCTCACGCATCTCGCGTTGCAGCGCTTGCCTCACTGTCTCACCCGACTCAACCTTACCGCCTGGAAACTCCCAATGATGAGCAAAATCTTGATGCGCCTGACGCTGTGTCAGCAACACCCGCCCCGAAGCATCGCGGACAACCGCGACCACCACGTTAATCAACTGCGGTACTCGGCATTAATTTTGACATAATCATACGAAAAGTCACAGGTATAAATGGTCGCTTTTGCACTACCACGCGCCAGCTTAACACGAATGGTGATCTCCGCTTCCTTCATCACCGCCGCGCCCTGCTCTTCGGTATAAGTTGGAC
The DNA here is from genome assembly GCA_964493995.1 of uncultured Francisella sp. Classification (GTDB taxonomy): domain Bacteria; phylum Pseudomonadota; class Gammaproteobacteria; order Thiomicrospirales; family Thiomicrospiraceae. Next base: position 4,002 of record CAZBQD010000054.1, on the reverse strand, counting down.
TACGACCGCCATTTTCGACAATGCAGACATCACCTAAATACAAACGAATGGCTTCCAAATTTAAGTTAGCTAAGCCAGCACGACCCACGGCCGCCAAAATACGTCCCCAGTTGGGATCAGAAGCAAAAAAGGCTGTTTTTACTAACGGAGAATGAGCAATGGTAAAGCCAACCTGCTTCGCTTCCGCTTTCGTTGCCGCTTCTTCTACGACAATGCTCATAAACTTGGTCGCACCCTCACCATCACGCACAATCATGGTGGCCAATTCGGTTAATACCTGCGTCACCGCCTCGCTCAATTGGGCATAAGCGGCCGAATGCACATCGGTAATTTCTGGCAGGCTACTACGACCCGTTGCCGTCAGTGTGCAAGCATCGTTGGTTGAAGTATCACCATCGACGGTAATGCTATTGAACGAGTCATCGGTGGCATCAGTGAGCATTTTCTGCAACAAAGGTAAGCTGACTGCTGCATCCGTCGCCACATAACCCAGCATGGTGGCCATGTTGGGATGAATCATGCCCGAACCCTTGGCAATACCGGTAATGGTCACTGCATGGCCATCAATGTCGAGTTTACGACTGACCGCTTTAGGCACAATGTCGGTGGTCATAATACCGCGCGCCGCCGCTGCCCAACCATTCACCGACAACTCTGCCATGGCTAAAGGCACACCCGTTTCAAAGGGTGCAACAGGCAACAACTCACCAATAACACCCGTTGAAAAAGGCAAGACTTCTTCAGGCGCACAACCCACCAGTCTAGCAGCAATGGCACAACTATCACTGGCGGCTTGCATCCCCGGTTGGCCTGTTCCCGCATTGGCATTACCACTGTTAATCATCAGCAACTTAGGTTGATGCGACTGTAAATGGGCTTTGGCCAGCGTAACGGGGGCGGCACAAAAATCATTTTGAGTAAAGACGGCGGCGGTTCGGCAGCCTTCACTCAGTTCAATTAACACCAAGTCGTTGCCGGGACGTTTTTTAATACCCGAACGCACACTCGATAAACGCATCCCCGCAATCGGAAACAATTCAGGCATCTGATCCGACAAACCTACTGGCATAATACTAACCTCAACATAAATGGTGACTCAAACAACCCTGCCATTCTACAAGCGAGCAGACCCTTGCGACAACTGCCAGAATGTTAAATTATGATTTCAACAGCAGGACACACTGATGATTAATTAAATCTTTAACGGACTGGCTGTGAAGAATCTTGACGATTCAACCCATACAGACAGTAATTCCGCTACAATATCTGCCAACATAACCATCGGGAAGTTGTATGCCTTTATCGTGGAACGACATTAAATCTAAAGCCCTTGCCTTCAGCAAAACATGGGCAACCGCCAGCAACGAAGATAGTGAAGCCAAGCCGTTTCTCATCGACTTTTTCGAGGTGTTTGGCATTACCAACAAACGCCTTGCCACCTTTGAACATGCGGTGAAAAAGTACGGCGGCAAGCAAGGCTTTATCGACCTATTTTGGCCAGGCGTGTTATTAGTCGAAATGAAGAGCAGAGGCAAGGATTTAACCCGTGCTTACGACCAAGCGATGGGCTATTTCGACGGTATTAAAGAAGCCGATTTGCCCCGTTATGTGCTCGTGTGCGACTTCGCCCGTTTTGCCTTAACCGACCTCGAAAAAAACGAAACCATCATTTTTAACCTCGAAGACTTGCATCAGCAAGTGAAAAACTTTGGTTTTATTGCTGGCTACACCACGCAGATTATTCAGCCGCAAGACCCCATTAACATCAAAGCTGCTGAGAAAATGGGCAAGTTGCACGATCAGCTCAAAGCCATTGGTTACGAAGGTCATGCGTTAGAGGTTTACTTAGTTCGCTTGCTGTTTTGCTTGTTCGCCGAAGATACAGGGATTTTCGAAAAGCGCACTTTTCAGGATTATATCGAGAATAAAACCAAAGAAGACGGCAGTGACTTAGCCCACCACATCGCCACTCTGTTTTATATCCTTAATACGCCACCCTCACCCCAGCCCTCTCCCATTGGTAGAGGGAGTGGTCATGTTCGCCTAAAAAATCTCGACGAAGACCTAGCCGCATTTCCTTATGTGAATGGTAAACTGTTTGAAGAACCGCTACCACCTGCCAGTTTCGATCGCCCGATGCGCGATGCCTTACTGGCGGCTTGTGCCTTAGACTGGAGCCGAATTTCGCCTGCTATTTTTGGTAGCCTGTTCCAAAGCATTATGGACAGTGATGCGCGTCGTAATTTGGGCGCACACTACACCAGCGAAGAGAACATCTTAAAACTCATCAAACCGCTGTTTTTAGATGACTTGTGGGCAGAGTTTGATAAAAACGAGAAAAATAAAACAAAACTGCTCGCTTTTCACGACAAACTCGCCAGCCTAAGCTTTTTCGACCCTGCCTGTGGTTGTGGTAACTTTTTGGTGATTACCTACCGCGAGTTACGCAGGTTAGAACTGGAAGTATTGAAAAAGCTGTACAAAAACGACCAGCAAATCCTCGATATTAGTGCCATTATCCGCATCGACGTTAACCAATTTTACGGCATCGAAATCGAAGAGTTTCCCGCGCAAATTGCCCAAGTCGCCTTATGGCTGACCGACCACCAAATGAACCAGCAAATCAGCGAACATTTTGGTGCTTACTTTGCCCGCATTCCACTGAAAAAGTCGGCCAATATCGTCCATGCCAATGCCTTGCAAATCGACTGGCACAGCGTTTGTCCCAATGCCAGTTTTATTGTGGGAAATCCGCCGTTTATTGGTAAAAATTACCGCAATGAACAGCAAGACGCTGATATGGCGCGTGTGTTTACACAGGCGTTTATTCATCCTATAATGAAGCCATCCCAACAGGAGTCAAATAATGGCAACCATTTACTTCGATCAAGTCAGTTTGATCGAGAAACTGAAAGAAGCGAACTTAACGGATGCTCAAGCTCAGGCGATTGTGCGCAGTATATCGACAGCACAGGATGGACTGGTAACCAAAGAGTACATGAAGGATTATATCGATCACAAGTTCGACAAAATGGAATCCAAGATGAATCTCCTTCAGTGGATGTTGGCTTTGGTAATTATCGTCAACGTCGTGCCAGTCCTGACCAAATTTTTTGCCCATTAAGTCAAACACTGTCACCCATCCGCCTCTACAAAAGTCTCGATTTTGTTTCTGCGTGGCATTACACCGCCACCGCCTACATGAAACAGCACCCCAGCACCAAAACAGCGTTTGTTAGCACCAATAGTATTACCCAAGGCGAGCAAGTCGCCATTTTATGGCAACCACTGCTAGACGCTGGTGTACAAATTCACTTTGCCCACCGTACCTTTAGCTGGACAAATGAAGCGCGCGGCAAAGCAGCGGTGCATGTGGTGATTATTGGCTTTGCTTTGCAAGACACGCCACAGAAAACGCTGTTTGTTTACGATGACATTAAAGGCGAACCCCACGCGGTTGCTGCCAATAACATTAACCCCTATTTGCTTGATGCGCCCAATGTGGTGGTGACGGCTCGTAATGCACCTATGGGTAATGCGCCTGAAATGGTTAATGGCAGTAAACCCACCGATGGCGGTAACTTGCTGTTAAACCAAGCAGAAAAAGACGAACTCATTCGTTTAGAACCGCAAGCCGAAAAGTACATTAAATCTTTCTCGATGGGCGATGAGTTTATCAATAATATTCCTCGTTATTGCCTATGGCTGGTCGATTGTCCGCCCAATGAATTACGTGCTATGCCCTTGGTGCTCAAACGGATTGAAGGGGTTAAAGCTATGCGATTAGCCAGTACAGATAAAACTACGCAAAAAAATGCTAATACGCCCACATTGTTTCAAGCTATTCGTCAAACTAAAACAGGACATTATTTAGCGTTACCTCATGTTTCTTCAGTTAGCAGATATTATATGCCTGTAGGTTTTTTGCCCTATACACATATTGCAGGCGGTGTTTTTCAAGATAGTTGTCGCAAAAATCATGCAGCGTTTCTCAAGTTTTTC
>CAZBQD010000053.1:0-12065 GCA_964493995.1 uncultured Francisella sp. | reverse complement strand
TCACCGATGCAAGCGAATCAAACAGTGTCGTTTGGTGAATTACCATTCAACGTTAGGGCTAGTGTAGCCTAATTAACCCCTTGTTAATATGTTTTTTTGATGAAATTGCAACTTTTTTTTAGTTAAGTTGATGGTGCCGCTCAATCCAAGCTCTCGCATTAACAACATCCTGTTGAATTTGTTGCATTAATTGATTAACAGAGGCAAATTTTTGCTCCTTGCGAATTTGCTGATAAAACTCAACACTTAAGGATTTTCCGTAGGCATCACCCTGCCAATCTAACACATGAACTTCTAATCGATGCTGCTGCCCATCGACTGTTGGTCGTTTACCAACATTAGCGACACCCCATAAAGGATGTGCAGATAGGCCATGCACTTGTACAATAAACACGCCAGTCAACGCGGGAGCATATTTAAATAGTAAGTTTAGCGTTGGAAAGCCAATGGTACGACCCAACTTCTGTCCATGCAGTACCCTTGCCGTTACCTGATACCGTTGACCCAAAATTTCAGCAGCCTGAACTAAGTCTGCTTGACTGAGCGCTTCTCGTAACCAAGTAGAGGCCAAACGACGACCATTCAGTTCGTAAGTAGGTGTTTGCGCCACGCCAAAACCCAACTCAGCGCCTAAATCTTGCAGAGTAGCAAAATCGCCCTGTCGTTGAAGACCAAAGCGGAAATCATCACCGACCCACACAGAGCGACAATGCAGTTTATCCAATAATACTGTTTGAACAAATTGTCGCGGCGTGAGTGCAGCAAAGCGCGTATCGAATCGCACTAACCCAACACGATGAATACCTAAGCGGCGCAAACCAGCCAATTTCTCCCCCAAACGCATTAAGCGCGGCGGTGCCTGTTCTGGGCGCAAATACTCCAATGGTTGTGGTTCAAACAACACCACAGCACTAGCCGCATTGAGCTGTTTGGCTTGCGCTTGTACTTCAGCCAGCAATTGCTGATGACCACAATGCAAGCCATCAAAATTACCAATGGTAACAACCGATGGCCGATCTTCTGCAATGGGATTAAGCGTCAACAAATGCAAAAACGTGTGTCCCTGTTAGTGTTCACGCGTTGCGGTGAAATGCAATTTGGGCCAACGCTCTTCGGTCAAGGACAAATTAACACGCGAAGGCGCTAGGTAACACAAATGACCTGCTGCATCATAAGCAAGGTTGTCTTTCGACTTGTCTAATAGCTTCTCAATTTCGGCTTTGTCGCCTTCTACCCAGTGAGCAGTGGCAATACTGACGGGTTCAAACAGGCATTTCACGCCGTACTCGTCTTGCAATCGGTGCGCCACAACATCAAACTGAAGTATGCCAACTGCACCCAAAATCAAATCATTATTGAGCAATGGACGGAACAGTTGTGTTGCGCCCTCTTCCGATAATTGCGTCAGCCCTTTTTGCAAGGCTTTCATCTTTAACGGATCTAACAAGCGAGCGCGTCTGAACAACTCAGGCGCAAAGTTAGGAATACCGGTGAACTTTAACGCTTCACCTTGACTGAAGGTATCGCCAATTTGAATGGTACCGTGGTTATGAATACCAATCACATCACCGGCAAAAGCTTCTTCTACCCCTTCACGTGCATTGGCCATAAAGGTAATCGCCTGGGCAATTTTCATCTCCTTGCCGGTACGCACCTGTAACAACTTCATGCCTTTTTCGTAACGGCCCGACACCAGACGCATAAAGGCAACGCGATCGCGATGCTGCGGGTCCATATTCGCTTGAATTTTAAAGACAAAGCCGGTCATTTTTTCTTCGCTCGGCTCGACGAAACGTCCAGAACCATTACGCCCGTGTGGTTTAGGCGCAAAATCGACAAACGCATCTAACAATTCTTGCAGACCAAAGTTGTTAATCGCTGAACCAAAATATACCGGTGTCTGCTTACCCGCCATAAAGGCTTCTAAATCGAAGGGATGACTCGCCCCCTGGACCAACTCAATTTCAGCACGCAACTCTTCGGCCTGGTCACCCAAGATTTCGTCTAACTCAGGATTATCAATACCCTGAATGATGCGACCTTCGCTGGCTTTATCGTTGCTACTATTCTCGAACAAGCGTACCGTATCATTCAACAGATGATAAATACCCTTAAAGCGCTTACCCATACCAATGGGCCAAACAATGGGCGCACATTGGATTTTTAACACACTTTCCACTTCATCCAACAGGTCTAACACCTCTCGCCCTTCACGGTCGAGTTTGTTGATGAAGGTTAAAATGGGGGTGTCGCGCAAACGACAGACATCCATCAACTTAACAGTACGATCTTCAACACCCTTGGCACAGTCAATGACCATGAGCGCTGAGTCAACGGCAGTAAGCGTACGATAGGTATCCTCCGAGAAGTCTTCGTGCCCCGGTGTATCGAGCAGATTAATAATGGCATCACGGTAAGGGAACTGCATCACCGATGAGGTAACGGAAATGCCACGCTCTTTTTCTAGCGCCATCCAGTCAGAAGTAGCATGACGTGCTGCTTTACGCCCTTTGACCGTACCCGCTAACTGAATCGCACCCCCGAATAACAACAATTTTTCCGTAACCGTGGTTTTACCCGCATCCGGATGGGAAATAATGGCGAAAGTTCGACGACGATCAATTTCATCTTGCCATACTGGGCTCATAGCACGCCTCCAAAACCTATCGGGTTGGGGGTTCTGGGGGAAGGGTTTTTATACAACAGAATGTGAGCAGTTGATTTAATACCCTTCCACCAGCCAATAAATAAATGAGAAACGCTAAAAACTAAGCGAAGCAGGTTGTTTAGCGTTATACTCATTTGGCACCTCGTGACGCTTCTTTTTGCAAGAAGTCCGCAATCAACTCTTCTTCAACCGCTGATTTATCTTTGCCCTTGTCTTTACGCATCAAATCCTCCTGCGTAATACCCAAGGCTAGCGTTAAAGACGAAGCCACGTAAACTGAAGAATAAGTACCAAAAGCAATACCAATAATCAGTACTAAAGCGAACAAGTGTAGTGCTTCACCACCGGTGAAGAACAACACGACCACCACCAATAAGGTGGTGAAAGAGGTCATCACTGTACGAGACAAGGTTTGGTTAATGGCCGCATCCATCACTTCTTTTGGACTGTAACCGCGCAGAGTACGGAAGTTTTCACGCACTCGGTCAAACACGACAATGGTATCGTTAATGGAGTAACCAATAATGGCCAGAATAGCCGCCAACACACTTAAATCGACCAACCAACCCATCCAGGCAAAAATACCCGCCACGACAATCACATCATGCACTACGCCCAAAATCGCCCCTAAGGAGAAACGAATCTCATAACGCACCGATACATAAACGGTAATAATCAAAAAGGCGGCGATTAAGGCAATTAAGCCATCGCTGGCTAACTCCTCACCCACTTGCGGACCGACAAATTCAGTACGCTTAATGACATGAGGATTGGCATCTACCGACAAAACCGACACCAGCTTATCGGTCAAGGCTTGCGCTGTCACATCAGCTTGCGATGCGGTACGGATCAGTACTTCACGCGTCGAACCAAAATGTTGCACCACCGCCTGTTCGAATCCTGAAGCAGCTAATTGCTGACGCAAAGGCTCTAATTCAACGGGCTGTTCATAAGCCACTTCAACGGTTAAGCCGCCAGTAAAATCAATACCAAAATTAAAGCCTTTAGTCACAATTCCAGCCAAACAAATGGCCGTTAATATCGCCGACAACCACATCCAGTATTTTTGATACTTCATGAACGGGATTTTAGTGTCAACCAAACTTAAACCAAACATCACATTTCTCCCCTTACACCGACACACGGGTTACTTTTTTATTGCTATAAGTCCAATGCACCAGCAAACGAGACACCATCAAGGCGGTAAACATCGAGGTGATGACACCAATCGTCAGTGTGATGGCAAAGCCTTTAATGGGACCTGAGCCGAAGGCAAACAACAGCAAGGCTGTGAGTAACTGAGTCACATGCGAGTCGGCAATCGTCCAGAAGGCTTTATCAAAGCCCGCTTGAATGGCAGCAAAGGTGGTATGTCCATTGCGCAACTCTTCACGAATACGTTCATTAATCAACACGTTAGCATCAACGGCCATACCCATAGTCAACACAATACCGGCGATACCCGGCAGGGTTAAGGTCGCTTGCATGGTGCTTAACAACGCCATAATTAAAAACACGTTTGCCAAGAGTGCGATATTGGCATAAAGCCCCAATAACTTGTAACGCCACAACATGAACAACAGTACAGCAACGAAACCAACAATAATCGACCAAACCCCTTTCTCGATGTTTTCGGCTCCTAACGAAGGGCCAATGGTACGTTCTTCGACAATTTCCATCGGCGCTGATAAGGCACCCGCACGTAACAATAAGGCAAGATTACGCGCTTCATGCACGGTATCCAAGCCTGTAATTTGGAAACGATTAGCGAACTGGTCGCGAATGACAGCGGCGTTAATAACATCTTGCGTCGTTACACGCGTTTTAACTGTTTCGCCATCCACCACTTTACTTTCAACGCGCGACTCGATAAACACCACCGCCATACGGTTGCCAATGTTGGACTTAGTGGTTTCGAGCATTTTACGTCCGCCGGCTTCATCCAAATTGACGCTCACCATGGGTGAACCGCCTTGCGTATCCAATCCCGACTTAGCATCGGTAACCGAATCGCCCGTGACAATCACATCAGTCTTCAGCAATAATTGACGACCATCACGCGATCCATAAAGTTTACTACCGGCTGGCACACGTCCCGCAATCGCTGATTGTACGTCACCCTTTTCATCGACTAAGCGGAACTCCAGTGTGGCCGTCGCTCCTAAAATTTCTTTAGCGCGAGCCGAATCTTGCACACCCGGTAACTGCACCACAATACGACGCTCACCTTGCTGTTGAATCAAAGGCTCAGCCACACCCAATTCATTAACGCGATTGCGTAAGGTGGTAACGTTTTGTTGCACGGTCGATTTCTTAAACTCAGCAACGGCTGTTTTATTAAACTGCCAACGACTGGTCACGCCTTGATTGTCCATCAAGACCAAATCGGGCAGATTTTTTTCAATAATATTTCGAACTTTGTCAAAACCGACATCCTGACCTTCACGCAACTGCAAGGTAAACACTTCATTTTCAAGCGCCACTTCTTGATAACGAATCTGTTCGTTACGCAGTAAACGCTTCAAATCGGTAACATGACGCTGATAATAGCTAGCCACGGCGGCATCCATATCCACATCAAATAAGAAGTGAACACCACCCCGTAAATCCAGACCCAAAGGTGCGGGACGACCACCAATACTGCTCAACCACTCCGGCGTACTGGGTGCTAGGTTCAACGCCACAATAAAACTGCGACCTAAACCCGACTTTAAGGTGTCCTGAGCTTTAAGCTGCGTTTCTGTGTCATTAAAACGAACCAATACCTGCCCGTTATCTAATTCAACTGACTTAATGTCATAGCCCGCAGAAACCAAGGCTTGTTGCACTGAGCCCAACTCACGCTCCGCTAAGGGATCGCCTTTCACTGAAGAAACCTGAATGGCGGGATCTTCTGGATAAATGTTCGGTAACGCATACACAAAACCGATAAAACAAAGTAGTACCACCAGTATGGCTTTCCATAACGGATAGATATTCGCAACAGAACGGGAATTAGGTTGAGCGAGCATAGACAAGAAACCTTATTTGTCGAGATGACAGAAAAAACGAAAGGGGCAAAACTGCCCCTTTATTCAATAAACAGCATTATGCGTCAGCCATGGTTCCCTTAGGCATAATGTTAGCAATGCTCTGTTTTTGCACTTTAACGGTGACGTTATTGGCAATTTCTAAATCAACAAAGGCATCACCCACGTTAGTCACACGACCCAACACACCACCGAAGGTAACGATTTCATCGCCTTTTTTCACACCTTCAACCAAAGCTTTATGTTCTTTAACGCGTTTTTGTTGTGGGCGAATCAGCAAGAAATAGAAAACAGCAAACAGCACAACCAGCATTAAAATGCTCATCATGCTTTGCTCTGTTGACGCTGCGGCTGCATCGTTAGCGTGGGCTGAACTAATCAAAAAATCAATCATGTGACTACTCTCTTTAACAATAGGATACGATTAGGATAAATTTTGTCTATTATGCCACATCTAGGGCATCAACGCCCATAGCTTGCTCGGCATAAAATTGTTCGACAAAGGCATCAAAGCGGTCTTCGTCTAATGCTTTGCGAATGGCTTGCATTAATTGCTGGTAATAATGTAGGTTATGAATGGTATTCAAACGCGCCCCTAAACTTTCCCTCAGCTTATCTAAGTGATGCAGGTAACCTCTTGAAAAGTTTCGGCACGCATAGCAAGAACAATGAGGATCGATCGGTTTACTATCTTTTTTATAGCGCGTATTACGCAACTTCATCACACCACGTCGGGTAAAAATATGACAGTTACGCGCATTGCGAGTTGGCATCACACAATCGAACATATCCGCCCCATGACGCACCGCTTCGACTAAATCCTCTGGCTTGCCAATACCCATCACATATCGCGGTTTATCGGTGGGTAACTGATGCGCGGTGTGATCTAAAATACGCGCCATGTCTGCTTTAGGTTCACCGACCGATAGCCCACCAATGGCGTAGCCATCAAAGCCAATATCCACCAGTCCTTTCAGCGAAATATCGCGCAAATCCTCGTACATACCGCCCTGCACAATACCAAACAAAGCACCCTTTCCTTGAAAAGCATCACGAGAGCGTTGCGCCCAGCGCAAGGATAACTCCATGGAAAAACGCGCTTGATCGTGCGTGGCAGGATAAGGCGTACATTCATCAAAAATCATGACGATATCCGAACCTAACACCGTTTGAATGTGCATCGATTCTTCTGGACCAATAAAGATTTTAGCCCCATCGACTGGCGACTGGAACTTCACACCCTGCTCGGTAATTTTGCGTAATCCACCCAAACTGAATACCTGAAAGCCACCCGAATCGGTCAAAATCGGTCCTTGCCAATTCATAAAATTATGCAAACCGCCAAAAGATTCAATTACTTCTAAACCAGGACGCAAAAACAAATGAAAGGTATTACCCAGTAATATTTGCGCACCCACCTCTTTGACTTCATCCGGCGAAACGCCTTTCACTGCACCATAGGTGCCCACAGGCATAAAAGCGGGGGTTTCCACCACACCACGTTCAAAAACCATGCGTCCACGACGCGCTTTACCTTGTTGCTTGAGCAACAAAAACTGCATTTTACTCATAACGTTCTTTTACTTGACTAACTCGACGGTAGCGATGCCGTTCAATATCTGATTCATTTGTGCTTCCGTGGGCACATCTACCGATCCCAACCAACCTTCCGCACTGTAACAAGTCAATCGGTAAATCATCGGTTGTTTAGCAGAAACAAGGCGCATTTGCACCAAAGCTTGCGCCACTCGCGCCCCATCGCGCATATCGTAAGGATAGCCCATCGGACCAACGCCTAACCCCATGCCGCCAAGTCGAAAACCGACCCCCACGCCAATAGAAGCATCGTTGCTGCCATAAAAGCCAAAACCTTGACTGACATCACCCTGGCGTTCGTCTAACTGGCTAATGCGAAAGGTATCGGTTTGGATGGTTTGAGGCGTATCCGCTTTTAACCAAGATTCAAAACGACACACCCCCTCACTGCGATCAATACGATCCACCATACGCCCAGCCTGCACAGAAATACTGGCTTTTTCGCTTTCAATCACCATCGGTGTGTGCAGCGTCACCTTGCCCAAATTTTGCTGACTGGCTTCTGGTGGCAAAGGATTGCTGGCACAACCAGCTAACATGACCGCCGCCGATAAAGCCCACATACTTCTTAACATTAAGATGATTCCTGAGGACAACGCGATAACAGCATCGCATCGCCATAACTAAAAAATCGATATGCTTGTGCAACAGCATGAGCGTAAGCCGTTTTCATACGCTCATAACCCGCAAAGGCACTGACCAGCATTAATAACGTCGATTGTGGCAGGTGAAAATTGGTAATTAGCACATCCACTACCTTAAATTCAAAACCGGGTGTGATAAAAATATCGGTTTCACCCGAGAAGGCCTTCAGTTCGCCCGAAAGCGCCGCTGACTCAAGCGCTCGCACCACGGTCGTACCCACCGCCACTACACGCCCACCTCGCGCCCGGGTTTGAGCAATCGCATCAACCACATCTTGATTTACCTGAATGCGCTCAAAATGCATGTGGTGATCTTCAATCCGCTCCACCCTAACCGGTTGAAAAGTGCCTGCCCCAACGTGCAAGGTCAGTGTTGCTGTTTGCACTCCTTTTGCCCTTATGGCGGCGAGGAGCTCGTCAGTGAAATGCAACCCCGCCGTCGGTGCGGCGACTGCGCCTGCTTCTTGTGCAAAGACAGTCTGGTAGCGCTCGGCATCCGCATCACTATCGGGTCTGGCGATGTAAGGTGGCAAGGGCAAATGACCAATACGATTCAGAAATTCAAGGACAGGCTCTTCTGTTAACCATTCGATTTTGAACAGTTCACCTTCTCGTCCTAAAAAACGCGCTTGCACACCCCCTTCCAGTTCGAAGATAGAATCGATTGCCGGCTTCTTGCTAACGCGCAAATGCACTAAGGCTTGATGATCGGGTAGCAAACGCTCAATTAACATCTCAAAGCGTCCACCGCTGGCTTTTTGTCCATACAATCGAGCAGGAATGACGCGCGTATTGTTCAAAACCAGCAAATCCCGCTCCGACAACTGTGCTAGCACATCGGAAAAGACGCCATCGCGCAAGGAACCATCACAACCAACAGACAACAAACGGCTGGACGCTCTGTCTGCCAAAGGATATTGGGCAATTAAGGCTTCAGGTAAGGCATAGTCATAATCACTGACCAGATTTCCAGACATCAACTCGCTCTCAGATTCAGGTTAATCTTGATGCTTCTTACTGCCGTAAATGGTTAAGCTATGCCAAGACAACTCGTAACCACGCTCATCGGCAATGGCTCGAATGCGAGATTCAATCACCGGATCAACGAACTCTTCAACCATACCCGACTGTAAACAAACAATGTGATCGTGATTATCGCCGGTGTCCAACTCAAAGGTCGAAATATTGTTTTCAAAGTTCAGACGACGCACAATACCCGCGGCTTCAAACTGGGTCAAGACACGATAAACCGTCGCCAAACCCACTTCTTCATCTTGTTCTAACAAGACTTTGTAAACATCTTCTGCCGTTAAATGATGTTGATCGCCTGCACTTTCTAAAATCTCTAAAATCTTCACACGGGGAAGCGTCACTTTAAGCCCAGCTTTACGCAGATCTGCTGTCTGTTTCATACAATAACATTCCTACTTTATGGTATTCCAATTCGGTTTACGGTATAGTTTAGCCTAATATGCGGGACTAAACCACCTACCTTGACAGTTATAGGCTTTCGAAAACATGATTCGTTTACTCATTTCCATTGCACTGATTACCTCTCTCAGCGCTTGTATCAACCCTCACCGTGTTAGAGTCGATCAGGGCGTATTGATTGACCAATCAAGCCTTGACAGTTTACAGGCTGGCCTAACGCAAGACCAAGTACGTCGCATTTTTGGCCCTCCTTCGAATCAGTCTTCTTTTAGCAGTAACCGTTGGGAATATGTGTTTCGCTCGAACGATCCCACCTTTCAAGCCGACAAGGTTAAACTGCTGATTATCGAATTTGATTCACAAGGCTATGTCACGCGCTGGACAACCCCCAACAACAAGACTTAATTACTTACAATCAAGTTTTTTCCGTCGCGCGGCGACGTCTCGCCTCTTTGGGATCATTCACTAAGGGGCGGTAAATCTCAATACGGTCTCCCTCTTTCAACACCTGGCTCATTTTGGCTACCTTGCCAAAAATACCGACTTTGCCGTCGATAATTTCTAGGTGAGGCACCAGCTGATGAATGCTCGAATGCTGTAATGCTTGCTCAATAGTAGTTCCTTCAGCGACCTGTTCCTGAATTAAGAACTGCTCTCTGGGCAAAGCATAGGCTACTTCAATCGTGATCATCTTAACCTCCATGTAATTGCCGCGCTCGAACTAAAAAAGCGTCTACCAGTGAACTGATTACCTGTTCAAACACCGCGCCAACGGTCATGGCGAGCAATCGATTGTTAAATTCAAAATCCAAAGCCAAGGTGACGCGACAAGAGTGATCGGATAAGGCCTCAAATGTCCAACCACCCGATAATTGCTTAAACGGGCCTTGTTTCAAACGCATGTCAATTCTTTCATACGGAATCTGTTGGTTCACGGTTGCAAACGCCACCCTAACCGGACCTTTAGCAATGGTAATTTCCGCTTCCACTCGATCCCCATCGCAACTGAGTAAACGCGCCCCACCACACCAAGGTAAAAACTGGGGATAAGCCGGTACGTCAGCAACTATGTCGTACATTTGAGCGGCCGAATAAGGCATAACTAAGCTTTTGTGAAGACGCCTCACTTACGCAATCCTCTTTTTTTAACGTATAATCGCATCATTATGACAAAAGCCACTAAAAAACAAAACTCATCTCCTACCATCGCCTTAAACAAAAAGGCGCTACACGACTATAGCATCGAAGACAGTTTCGAGGCGGGCATTGCTTTGGAAGGCTGGGAAGTGAAAAGTATTCGTGATGGTCGCGTACAACTGCGCGACAGCTACGTTATGTTCCGCAATCAAGAAGCTTTTTTGATTGGCGCCCACTTTTCACCGCTTTCTTCGGCTTCAACTCATGTCAGTCCCGATGCACAACGCATTCGCAAACTCCTCCTGCACCGCAGCCAGATTCATAAAATTATGGGACGTGTACAGCAGCAGGGTTACACTTGTGTGTGCTTAAAGATGTATTGGAAAGGCCCCTTGGTTAAGGTCGAAGTAGCCCTGGCTAAAGGTAAACAAACACACGACAAGCGTCAAAGCGAAAAAGATAAAGATTGGCAACGTGAAAAAGCACGGATTGTCAGCAACCATCTAAAACGCTAAAAAGCGCTTGACACTAAACCGCCCTAAACCCTATAATAGCGGAGTTGATTCGGAATATAGCGCAGTCTGGTAGCGCACCTGTTTTGGGTACAGGTGGTCGGGGGTTCGAATCCCTCTATTCCGACCAACAATACAAGTTTCTGCGATACGCGCCCGTAGCTCAACCGGATAGAGCACTCGCCTTCTAAGCGAGCGGTTGCGGGTTCGATTCCTGCCGGGTGCGCCATGCACTTGGACATAAAATATCCCCTTCAATGGTGGGTGTAGCTCAGTTGGTAGAGCACAGGATTGTGATTCCTGTTGTCGTGGGTTCGATCCCCATCACTCACCCCATTAAATTCTACTTTTAAACCATAATCTTATTTAACTTATAATTAATAAGCATTTTTGCTGTTAATTCAGTTGTCATGCCCTGTTTGATGTCGTGAATATCTAGTGACTTGCTAAAAAGATTCAGTTCACTTCATGGCAAACCAACCATCAACAAACATCATTCCCTAATCGTGTAGGGGTCATGAATACCTAACTGTGCCAGTATGGCTGTTTCCAAAGCTTCCATCTGCTCCGCCTCAGCTTTCATTTCATGGTCATAACCTTGCAAATGCAACAAGCCATGCACCAATAAATGCGCCATGTGCTCAGCCAAAACCTTACCCTGTTGTTCCGCCTCTTGCTGCACCACCGGCACACAAACCACTAAATCACCCAGCAACTGTTGACGATCTTCCCAACCCTCGGGCAGTTCAAACGGAAAAGAGAGAATATTAGTTGGCTTATCTTTGCCACGCCATTCATGATTGAGTGTTTGACTCGTTTGCAAATCCACCAAGGCAAGATTCACACTCGCCTTGCCCGCCCCTAACCAAGCCAAGCGAACCGCTTTCATCACTAAAGGCGTCATTAATCCTTTCAGCGATGCGGTTTGCCATTCAATGGCTACAGAAAGACGTTGTGCTTGTCTTAAGCGACGTTGCTTAAGACGCTGTGCCAGTTGTTGTTTCAAAGCGCTCATAAGCTTCAATAACCCTTTGTACTAATGGATGAC
>CAZBQD010000052.1:0-12134 GCA_964493995.1 uncultured Francisella sp. | reverse complement strand
CCGTATGCGGGTTAGTTTAACTAATCCTTGTACGAAATAGTGTAGCCACTCCAGAACCTAAATACCTTTATACGGAAATTCAGCCGCATAACACGAAATCAAAACATTCATCACAACTCAAACTTGCACAGATTCATAACATTAATCTTGGTGCACCATCTGATACCATTGCAGCACACGTTTACTGCCCAAAATCATAACATAAGCCTTGCTAACAATACATCAACCCCCACTCACTCTTTGTTGTCATGACTAAGTCAACATTTGTATTAGCGTTGCGTGCCATGCATCAAGCGGAATGTCGCCGAGCTTACCTTTCAGTCGCACTTTATCGACGCTGCGAATTTGGTCTAACAAAATCCGACCTGATTTGCCCGCAATCACCACTTCTGGGCGACAACCTAATGCCTGACCTTTTGAGGTGATTGGGGCAATGATGACACGAGGTAGAGCGGCGTTCATGTCGTCGGGGGAAACGATTAAACAGGGGCGCGTTTTTTGAATTTCCGAACCAACGGTAGGATCTAGTTCAACCCAATAGACGTCACCACGCCTTACCATTGCCAATCGTCCTGTTCGCTCTCTAGGTCTTTCATCTGGGCGAGCGGCGTGTCGTCTTTGCTTGCATCATAACCATCAAACCAACCCTTTCTTAATGGATTCGCAGGTTTAAGATGCAACACCCCGTCTTGCACAAACATTTCAAGGGTGGTGTCGAGGTGAAGCTGCTCGATAATGGGCGATGGAATAATCACTCCCCGAGAATTACCGATTTTTCTTAGAGCTACTTGCATCATCAACCCTTTTAAGTAATAACATTGTTAAAACAACTATAAAACTTATCGGCGTACTGGTCAAGATTAATGCTACTTTAGATGAGATTGGCTCTTTTATAACGGCCTTATGTAAATTTATTGTTTTTTCATAATTTAATATAAACTAATTATAAAACCAACCAGCTCGGTAACGCCTCTCTCAAGCTAGGGCAGAAACGCTCTCACCCCCAATCCCTTTGCGCTCCCGCCACGCACTTACGACACCCCAGCTGCTGGCCAATCATTGACTGGCGACCAGCTTCTGTTTCTGTCCAAGGGCGGTTATTCCACGGTGGGTTGTGGCGTACATGCTGATTATGCCCGCAAGCTAATTCGGCTACCCAGTCACCCTCCTCATCGCGGTGATAACCGACAATGGGTTGCGGCTGGGATGGGAAAGCGTCATTCAGCCCAGACACGCTCTAAACTCCACCGCCCAGCGCTTTGAACACCGACACTTCCGCCACTTTTTGTGCGCGAATAATGCTGACAAGTTGCTGTTCGGCAGTCTGGTAATCGCGTTGAGCGTCTAGCACCTCAATATAGCCGGCTAAACCGCGTTGATAACGCAACTCAGCAACGCGCAAGCGTTCTTTCTGACTGCTTAACACCGCTTGCTGACTAACGATTTGCACATCGTAACCGGTGCGATTAACCAAGGCATCGGCGACTTCACGGAAAGCGTTTTGCAGTGTTTTCTCGTAATCGGCTACCGCTTGCACCTGACGCGCGGCAGCGACATCTAAGTTGGCTTGCGTGCGACCTGAATTGAAAATCGGCAAGGTAATTTGCGGTACAAAGCTCCAGCTTTCGCTATTGTTGGCGAAGAGTCCATTCAGCTCATTACTGGCCGTGCCGTAATTGGCGGTCAGGCTAATGCGTGGGAAGAAAGCCGCACGAGCCGCTTCTACATTGGCGTTCGACGCTTTGAGGCGCAACTCTGCCGCTTGCACATCGGGACGTTGCAATAAGCGTAACGAAGGCGTATCAGTACGCAAGGCACTGGTATCGGCTTGCTGACGCAGTGACAAAGCATCGGGCAGTTTCAAGCTATTCAAGGGAACACCTAGCAACACCGATAAGCCATTTTGCACTAAGCTGTGTTGACGCTTCAGTTCGGCTAAATCACGCACTAGCCCATCGACCACAGCTTGCGCTTGCAAACGCTCGGCATCGTTGGCTAATCCGACTTCAACGCGCTTTTCGACGAGAGACAACCATTCAGCGCGATTGTCTTTCATCGCTGCTAACAGCTTGGCGCGATCTTCCAACTCCAATAATTGGTAGTAGTTGCCAGCAATATCGCCCAATAAGGCAAGTTGTACCGCTTTAGTATTGGCTTCACTGGCTAAGAAATTGGCTAATGCCGCCTCGTTTAAGCTACTAATGCGACCCCACAAATCCAGCTCGTAACTGGGTAAACTAAAACCCACTTCACCCTTGGTTAGGTCGAAGCGTTTACCCGAAGGAGATACCGTGCCCGGTGTGCTGCTACGTGTACCAGCAACCGATAAATCAACGCTGGGGAAACGGTCAGCACGCACAATACCATATTGCGCCCGTGTTTCACTGACGCGCGCGACGGCAAGGCGTAAATCGCGATTATTCTCCAAGGCTGCGCTGATGAGCGCTTTCAGTTGCGGGTCGGGAAAAAAGGACTGCCAATCGGGCAGGTTAACCTGCATTTTATTACTGGCTGGCACCACGGCCGCATCGACCTTGGCCGTTTCTACCGATTGCATCGGCGCACAGCCAGATAAACCGGCACACACTGCCAGTGTTAGTAACCAGTTTCGTCCCTCACCCCAGCCCTCTCCCTTGGGGAGAGGGAGTACTGCTGATGACGACGTTTGATTAATCCCTTCTCCCGCTGGGAGAAGGTTAGGATGAGGGAAATTACGCATGACTCAACTCCTTCTCATGATCGATTGGCTTACCACCGGGGAAGATCTTACGAATGATGAGATATAAAACAGGCACCAATAAAATCGCTAAGAAGGTCGCCGACAACATCCCCCCAGCGACACCCGTACCAATCGCATTACGGCTGGCCGCCCCTGCCCCTGTCGATAACGCCAAGGGTAAGACACCGGCAATAAAGGCAATCGAAGTCATGATGATGGGACGCAGACGCAAGCGGGCAGCTTCGACAATCGATGCGACCAATTCCTTGCCTTCCAGCTCCAACTGTCGTGAAAACTCCACAATCAGAATGGCATTTTTCGCCGCCAAACCAATAATCACTACCATGCCTACCTTAAAGTAGATGTCGTTCGGCATACCCACCCAGAGTACGGCCAAAATCTGACCAAACAACCCCAAAGGCACCACCAGTAGAATGGCAAAGGGAACTGACCAGCTTTCATACAAAGCCGCTAACACCAAGAACACCACTAAAATCGATAAGGCAAACAACATACCCGCTTGCGATGCCGACAGACGTTCCTCATAAGAGGTGCCCGACCAATCAAAGCCAATGCCAGGCGGCAAGTTCGCTGCCAAGCCTTGCATGGTCATCATGGCGTCACCGGTGGTATAGCCAGGGGCGGGATTACCGGCAATCTTCATCGAAGGTACGCCATTATATCGGTCTAGCTTAGGCGCACCCACCACCCAACTGGGTGTGACAAATTCCGACAAGGGAATCAGCTCACCTTTGCGGTTTTTAACGCGCAAATCGAGAATGGTATCGGGCGTTGCCAGCGTTTCGGCATTAACGCGCATTTGCACACGCAACACGCGACCATCGCGGATAAAGTCGTTGACATAAGCCGAACCTAATCCCACTTGTAGCACGCTGTTCACCTCGGCAACATCAATACCCAAAGCTTGTGCCTTAACTCGATTGATGTCGAAGTAAAGCTGGCTGGCGAACTCCTTACTTTCAGGACGCACACCCGCCAAACTGGGATTTTGGCTGGCCATACCCAACACCATATTGCGAGCTTCCAGCAGTTTATCGCGACCCGCCGCACCAATATCCATCAAGCGGAAATCGAAACCGCCTACCGCGGCCAATTCGGGAATCGGTGGCGGATTAATGGCAAACATCATCGCTGACTTAATTTTGAAAAAGGCCATATTGGCACGCATGGCAAGGCTTTTCGCATCACTGCCGGCCGCCATACGTTCATCCCATTCCTTCAAACGGACAAAGGCGATACCAGCATCCTGACCCTTACCTAAAAAGCTAAAGCCCGCTACTGCCACCACTTTCGACACTTCTGGCTGCGCCATGTAGAACTTCTCTAGCTCAGCAAGTACTTCCAGTGTGCGCTCTTGCGTTGCCCCTGAAGGCAGTTGAATCAGGTTAATTAAATAACCTTGATCTTCTTCGGGTAAAAAACCATTTGGCAATTTCAGGTACATAAACGCCGTGATGCCAACAATCACCGCATAAATGAGACCCAAGCGAATCGGACGTACTAAGAAAGCACCAATCCAGCGAGTGTAACCCTGGGTGAAACTGGCGAACTTGTCGTTAAACCAGCCTAAAAAGCCTTTGTGATGCTGCATATCCGACTGACGCAATAAGGTCGTTGTTAACGCCGGCGTCAGCGACAAGGCAAAGAAAGCCGAGAAGGCAATGGTGACAACCAAGGTCACTGAAAACTGACGATAAATCGCCCCCACCGAACCGGTAAAGAAGGCCATGGGTACAAACACCGCCATCAGCACCAGGGTAATACCAATAATGGCGCCGAAAATCTGCTTCATCGCTTTTTGCGTGGCCGCTTTCGCATCCAGTCCCTCTTCGGTCATGATACGCTCGACGTTTTCCACCACCACAATGGCATCATCGACCAGAATACCAATGGCCAAAATCATGGCGAACAGGGTCAGCACGTTAATGGAATAACCCATCACATACAATCCCAACATCGTTCCCATCAAGGATACCGGCACAACAATGGTCGGAATGATGGCCGCACGCAGGTTGCCCATAAACAACCACATCACTAAGAATACCAACACGAAGGCTTCGAGCAGCGTTTTAATCACTTCTTTAATAGAAATTTCAACGAAGCGCGAGGTGTCATAAGGCACATCCCAACTCACGCCGGCGGGGAAGTTGCCTTCCAACTCGTTCATACGCGCTTTCACACGCTTAACGGTTTCTAAGGCGTTATCGCTGGGCGCTAACTTAATACCGATACCGACTGCGGGCTTGCCATTCAATTTGACATTGCGTGAGTAGTCCTGCGCCCCTAACTCAATGGTGGCAACGTCCTTTAAGCGCACACTGGTGCCATTGGCATCGGTGCGTAAAACCACCTGCTCAAATTCGGCCACCGTGTTAATGCGCGAATTGGTCAAAATGGTAGCATTCAACTCCTGACCGGGCACGGAAGGTAGCTGCCCCAATCCGCCTGTGGACACCTGAATGTTTTGCGCACGCACAGCCGCTAAGGCATCGCTCGGGCTGAGGTTATAGCTGGCTAACTTAATCGGGTCTAACCAAACCCGCATCGAATAGTCTGTACCGAAAAGTAAGGCTTCGCCCACCCCCTGTACTCGACGCACATTATCGAGCACGCGCGCCGAGGCGAAGGCACCCAAATCAATGGTGCTGTAGCTATTGTCTGGCGAGGTCAGCAACACGAACATCAAAAAGTTACGACGTGATTTGGTCACCACAATTCCCGCCCGCTTGACCTCATCGGGAAGTCGAGCCTCGACCCGCTTAATGCGGTTCTGCACCTCCATATTAGCAATGTCGAGATTAGTTCCCGTGTTGAATGTCAGCGTTAAACTGGCTTCACCGGTAAACTCACTGGTCGATTCCATGTAGAGCAGGTTTTCCAGACCGTTCATTTCCTGCTCAATTAAGCTGGTGACACTGTCTTCAACCTGCTGCGCACTGGCACCCGGATAACTAATGGCGACGTTCAGCGCTGGCGGCGCAACTTCGGGATATTGCGATACTGGCAACTTAGTCAGCGCCAGCGCTCCCGCCATTAAAATGGACAGTGCAATGACCCAAGCAAAAATAGGACGTGTGATAAAAAACTGCGGTAGCATGGTTATTTACCTCCAGCCGGTGCATTCGCTGGCTGACTACCGGCTGGTGCAGCCGTGACACTGCTACCGGGACGCGCTTTCTGCAAGCCATTGACGATGATCTGCTCATCACCCTGCAAGCCAGACAGCACCACCCAAGCACCATTCATCAGCGCACCCGTTTTAATGGGGCGCGGTGCTACCTTACCCTCAGCCGTTACCGTCATAACGATTTGCCCTTGCGGTGAGGCCTGTACCGCTTTTTGTGGCACGGTTAGGAAAGGCTTGTCACCCGAAATAGGCAAGACTACCGACACAAACTGTCCCGGCAATAAACGACGTTCCGCGTTATTGAATTCAGCGCGAAGCCCAACGCTACCCGTGCTGGCATCAACCGACGGATCGCTAAACAAGAGTTTACCCAACTGAGGATAAGACTCCTTATCCGTCAATTTGAGCTTAATTTTGCCCGCTTCTTGTCCTGCTTGAGCATCCACCGCTGAACGTAATTGCGCGTATTGCGTGCTGGACAAAGCAAAGTTGACCCAAATCGGATCCATCTGTTCAATCACCGCTAACGGCGTTGCTGAACCCTTACCCACCAACGCCCCCTCGGTCACTAAGGCGCGACCAATGCGACCGCTAATCGGCGCCGTGACCTTAGCATAACCCAAATCAATTTCCGCTCGGCTAAGCGCTGCTTTCGCCGCTTCAATATCGGCTTTAGCACGCGCTAAATTGGCTAACGCCGTATCTAAATCCTGCTGACTGGCCGCTTTTTGCGGTACCAAGGCTTTCAAGCGCTCACTGGTTTGCTCGGCAATACGCGCATCAGCTTGCGCGCGCATCAGCGTTGCTTTGGCACTTTGTACATTAGCTTGCAGCACTTTGGGGTCGATTTGAAAAAGCGACTCACCCGCTTTCACTTCACCACCTTCTTTGTACAGACGACGCTCGACAATCCCTTCAACCCGCGCACGCACCTCGGCACTACGCACCGCTTGCAAGCGTCCTGGCAATACTAAGGTTTCTTGTTGAATTAAGCTTTGCGGTGTCACCACTTCGACTTGCGCCGGTGGCATGCCGCCCGCTGCCGCTTTCTGTGCAGGCTCTTCGCTACAACCGGCCAAGACTAAACCGATACTCAACCATAACACACCGATACGCAGTGGCTTCATGAAAATTCTCCTAGAATGAATGGGTTTCAGGCGCAAAGGCCTTGAGAAAAGCGTGAACAATCGGGGCAACGCGCGATGCATCACCATCGCACTCATGCGCCACCCCTAATAACAACCGACTGCGTTCAAAACCAGTCAGCATCGAAAATAACATATCTGCCGCCAGTGCCGTGTCGGGGCAATGTAGCTGCCCTGTGGCGTTCATTTCCGCCAACCAGCGCTGAGTATGCTGATGCAAAAAGCCCACACCTTGGTGGTAAAAACTGGCCGCTAGTTCGGGAAACTGATGCGCTTCTGCTGTCATGGCACGATAACCCGCAATGCCCTGCGCACTCATAGAAACACGTCGAAAAGCCTGCGCAAAAGCAGATAACTTATCGGGCAAGGCAAGAGTGGCATCATCTAAAATAGCATGAGCTTCTGCACCACAATCGACAATCACCGCGGCAAACAGCGCTTCCTTATTATCGAAATAGTTATAGAGCGTCTGCTTGGCCACACCTGCCCGACGGGCAATATCGGCCATACTGACGCGATAGCCTTTGTCTTCAAAAGCGACTTTCGCCGCTAAAATAATTTGCGCGTATTTATCAACCGACACTCAAACCCACCCATCCCTTTTGTATTTGACAGATTATCCTTAACCAACCACAAATAGACTGGACGGTCTAGTCTATTCTAAGTCATCTTTTTTCGATTGCAAAGCACGCCATGGCAATAAAGTGAAAATTTCCTTTAACTGTCACACAAGTGTGTCATAATTCGCTCATCATTTTTGTATTCGCTCGTTTAAGGAAGTTTCCGCCATGCGCTTTCGTTTTCCTGTCGTCATTATTGACGAAGACTTTCGCTCTGAAAACACCTCTGGCTTAGGCATTCGTGCCCTAGCCGATGCCATCCAATCGGAAGGGATGGAAGTGCTTGGCGTGACCAGCTATGGCGATCTTTCGACCTTTGCTCAGCAACAAAGTCGTGCTTCTGCCTTTATTTTGTCGATTGACGATGAAGAATTAGCCGCCGCCGCTGGCGATACGAGCGACAAAGAAGCTGATGCCATTGGCGCACTGCGCGCTTTTGTGGAAGAAATTCGTTGGCGTAATGCGGAAATCCCCATTTTCTTACACGGTGAAACCCGCACCGCACGCCATATTCCCAATGATATTTTACGTGAGCTAAATGGCTTTATTCACATGTTTGAAGACACGCCCGAATTCGTCGCGCGCTATATTATTCGTGAAGCTAAGGCCTATTTAGATAGTCTGGCGCCGCCTTTTTTCCGCGCCTTAACCCATTACGCTGCCGATGGTTCTTACTCATGGCATTGCCCGGGACACTCTGGCGGTGTGGCTTTCTTAAAATCGCCCGTGGGTCAGATGTTCCACCAGTTTTTTGGTGAAAACCTATTGCGTGCCGACGTGTGTAATGCCGTGGACGAACTGGGGCAACTGCTCGACCATACCGGACCCGTTGCCGCTTCCGAGCGTAATGCCGCCCGCATTTTCAATGCCGACCACCTGTTCTTTGTCACCAACGGCACTTCCACCTCCAATAAAATGGTTTGGCATTCCTGTGTCGCCGATAACGACATTGTTTTGGTCGATCGCAACTGCCACAAATCGATTCTACACGCCATTACCATGACCGGCGCTATTCCGGTGTTCTTAACACCAACCCGCAACCACTATGGCATCATCGGCCCGATTCCGCTCAGCGAATTTGAACCCGAAACCATCAAGGCGAAAATCGCCGCCCACCCGATGGCCTGTAAACTCGGTACCAATCCGCGCATCCTCACTATTACCCAATCAACTTATGACGGCGTGTTATATAACACGGGCATGATTAAAGAACGATTGGACGGCTGGGTCGATACCTTGCACTTCGACGAAGCTTGGCTACCTCATGCCACCTTCCACGATTTCTACAAAGGCATGCACGCCATTGCGCGCGACGGCAAGCGTACCGATAAATCCTTAGTATTCTCGACACAATCGACGCATAAATTGCTGGCTGGCTTGTCGCAAGCCTCGCAAATTCTGGTGCAAGATGCGCAAAGCAACAAGCTCGACTTACACGTGTTTAACGAAGCCTACCTAATGCACAGCTCGACAAGCCCACAGTATGCCATCATTGCCAGTTGTGACGTTGCCGCAGCGATGATGGAACCGCCCGGTGGCACAGCACTGGTGGAAGAGTCGATTGCCGAATCCATTAATTTCCGTCACGCCATGGCGAAAGTCGATGAAGAATATGGCGACTCTTGGTGGTTCAAGGTGTGGGGGCCGGATGTTTCCAATCAAGAAGGCGCCAGCGACCGCGATGCTTGGGTACTCAAGGCGAATGATCGCTGGCATGGCTTCGGCAACCTCGCCGATGGCTTCAATATGCTCGATCCCGTGAAAGCGACCATCATCACACCCGGTTTGGATGTGGACGGTGCTTTCAGCGATGACATTGGCATTCCTGCCGCCATCGTTACCAAATACCTAGCAGAACATGGCGTTATTGTTGAGAAGTGTGGTCTTTACAGCTTCTTCATTATGTTTACCATTGGTATCACCAAAGGTCGTTGGAACACCCTAATGGCGGCATTACAACAATTCAAAGACGATTTTGATAAAAACCAACCGCTATGGCGTGTATTGCCAGAATTTGTCTCCAAAAATCCGCGTTATGAAAAAATCGGTCTGCGCGATTTGTGTCAGCAATTCCATAGTTTCTATGCCCAACACGATGTAGCGCATCTGACCACCGATATGTATTTGTCGGAAATGGAAGCGGTGATGAAGCCAGCAGACGCCTTCGCCATGATGACGCACCGCAAAATTGAGCGCGTGGAAATTGACCAGCTAGAAGGTCGTATCACTGCCAGCTTGGTAACGCCTTATCCTCCGGGCATTCCACTACTGATTCCGGGCGAACGTTTTAATAAAACCATTGTCGATTATCTTAAGTTCACGCGTGTCTTCAACGAGCGCTTCCCTGGCTTCGATACCGACGTACATGGCCTCACCATCGAAGAAATGGAAGACGGACGCAAGCGTTATTCGGTTGATTGCGTGCAGAACGGCTAACTCACCGTCTCACCCTCTGAACGGAATGAAAAAGAGCAGCTTACCGCTGCTCTTTTCGTTACAGGACTCAGACACTACAAGCAGTTAAGCCTTTGCCACCGCATTCAAAATCGCTTGCATACTGGCAAAAACGCTATCTTCGCTTCGACTCACGCCCATCAATGTCTTGTCACCGACTTTACACTGCACATAAGCCATGGCTTGCGCCTTTGTACCCTGCGTTAGCGCATGCTCCTGATAATCAACGACGCTCATGTTCATGTCCAAAGCATTAATCAACGCCTCAATGGCGCCAGCACCTTGTCCACGCAACACCCGCCCATCATCTAGGGTGAATGACAAAACATCTTGCTGATCCTGACTATCTAAGGTGTAAGCGGTCATGATCCATCCGGTGACCGGCTGCAAAAAATGCTGGTCAAACAATTGATAAATCTGCTCGCTGCGCACTTCGCCCGCTTGCGTTTCACTTAAGCGTTGCACGTGCTGAGCCACCGCCGGTTGCAGCCATTTCGGCAAACGAATACCATGATCGCGTTCTAACACAAAGGCCGTTCCACCCTTGCCCGACTGACTATTCACACGCACTACCGCCTCATAGCTGCGACCAATGTCTTTCGGGTCGATGGGCAAATAAGCCACTTGCCAAGGCGCATCGGCTGGCTGCATGCGCAAGCATTTACCAATCGCATCCTGATGACTGCCCGAAAAAGCCGTGTAAACCAACTCTCCCAACCAAGGATGACGCGGGTGCAACTCAATATTGGTGCAATCATGCACCACCTGAATCACCTCATCGGGGTTGCTCAAATCCAATTTAGGATCAATACCCTGACTGTACAAATTCATCGCCACCGTCGTAATGTCGCAATTACCCGTACGCTCGCCATTGCCCAGCAAGGTTCCCTCGACGCGTTGCGCTCCGGCCAAGAGTGCTAACTCCGCCTCGGCTACACCGCAACCGCGGTCATTGTGGGTGTGCACACTTAAAATAACAGCATCACGATAAGTTAAGCGCGTACTCATATATTCAATTTGATCAGCAAAAACATTCGGACTAGCGACCTGTACGGTAGAAGGCAAATTAATGACAACAGGGTTGTCTTTAGTTGGCTGCCATACATCCAACACCGCATTGCAAACAGACAAAGCATAATCTGGCTCGGTTTGGGTAAAGCTTTCAGGGGTATAGTGAAAACGCCACTCCGTTTGCGGATAACGCCGCGCATAGTCTTGCAACCAACGCGCACCTTGAACGGCCAATTCCTGAACTTGTGCCTTGTCTAAACCAAACACCCAATCTCGCTGCGTTGGCGATACCGAGTTATAAACATGCACATTAGCGCGTTTAACACCCGCTAACGCCTCAAAGGTGCGTGCAATCAACGATTCCCGTGCTTGAACCAAAACCTGAATGCGCACATCGTCTGGAATCTGATTTTCTTCGATCAACCAACGCACAAAATCATAATCTGGCTGACTGGCAGAAGGAAACGCAACTTCAATTTCTTTAAAACCCATGCTCACTAACAGTTGCCACAATTGTTTTTTCTGTTCGACCGTCATGGGTTCTGGCAAGGCCTGATTGCCGTCACGCAAATCTACACTACACCATATAGGCGCTTTCGTTAGCGTACAATTTGGCCATTGGCGGTTTTCTAGTTTAACGCCAGCGATGGCCTGATATTTTTGTGCATTAAATGATGACATAACTATCTCTCCTAATAATGTCATCATAATAAGCACAATAACAACGTAGATAATTGCTTTTTATGCGATAAAAAATGCTACTATTGGCATAAAATGCCAACGGATAGTAAAAATGCACAATTTAGACAAATTTGATCTCGCCATCATTAACGAACTACGCAAAAATGGACGTCTCACCAATCAAGAATTGGCCGAGCGTATTGGGCTATCGCCCTCGCCTTGTTTACGACGGGTGAAAGCATTAGAAGATGCAGGCATTATTACGGGCTATCAGGCCTTAGTCGATCGGGAAAAGTTGGGGTTATCGCTGATGGCACTGATTCACATCTCGCTCGACAAACACACACCGGAACGCT
>CAZBQD010000051.1:0-12158 GCA_964493995.1 uncultured Francisella sp. | reverse complement strand
CCTTCCCTTCCGCCAAAATTAATAATCCGCACTAAGTAAGTTAGTGCGAATTCGGGGGAATTGGTCTCTTACGTGATTCGCACTTCAGAGCGCCAACCCCTGCCGCAACGTCACGGGGAGGAGCTGAGCACTGGTAGCATGGACAGCTTTAGTCAGCCCTTTCAATCAGAAGACAAAGAAACTTTAATTAAAACCGATTTTAATTTTGCTGGCTGTTTTGTAATAAAATCATCGCAGCTTTCCGATGTTCCAATATGATAAACTTCACCATCTCCAAATTCTGGAAATCTTTCTTCATAGGTTGATTTTTCAATTGCAATTATCGAACTAACCATTTCGTGGTCTAAAGTGTTTTCTTTAATTAATGTTACTGCAAACATACATAGCCTTATTAATTAGTAATACGGAAAAAGATAAAATCAATTTTTAATCCATTACTTTAATTAAGTCTTCATTCCCAAGGCATTGTCTACGCCTGATGGTAACTTCGTATTTTGAACCTTCACAAGCAACTCTTGGCTGTGATGAGTTTGCGTCGTTTGAACTTGGGGCTGTGTTGTAAACCTTGACTAAATCCTCATTTCCTAAACACTGACCATATCTTACAGTTACTTTGCCAGTTGGACCTTCACATGCAATTTTTGCCGACTCTGCATTTGCCTGTAAGGAAAAAAGAGTAATCAAGATTGCTAGAGTTTTTTTCATATAAGTGACCTATGTGAACAAAAAATTAGACCGCAGCAGACATCTGCTCCGAATTCAGAGCAATACTAGCTCAGTAATCTGAAAGAATCAAGCTCCATTTTCGGAGCAAATGATGAATATCGTTGGTGCAGCTGTCAGAAAAACCAGAGAAAGAAAAAATTTAACGCAAGAACAATTAGTTGCACACTGTAACCTGATAGGCTGGGCAATCAGTCGTGGTACTTTAGCTAAGATTGAATCCAATGTTCGCTGTGTCACGGATAAAGAGGTGTTACTGCTGGCTGCTGCCCTGAAAATCAATGTCCAACAGCTTTATGATGGCATTATGGTTAAAGACATTCTTTGCATAGAGTCACCCGACAGACACGACACCCCCTAGGGCTTTGTCTTGTCTGTCCGTTGAGTATCGATTGAAGTCAGATCAGCTATTTCTAGCAAACCCTGTTGTATTAAATTGGATACAAAGTTACACTGTCATCATGGAAATTAGAAAACTCATACGAGATGATGGCTCAATCCCGTTTGACGAACGTTTAGCAAAGATTCGTGACATGAATGCGGTTAGTCGAATTCAGGTTCGTATCGACCGTTTGGCGAAAGGTAATGCGGGTGACCACAAGCAACTGACAGAGAATCTATGGGAGTTACGTATCGATGTCGGTGAAGGCTGGCGGGTTTACTACACCCAAGAAGACGATCAAATTTTACTGTTAATGATTGTTGGCACGAAAAAGACGCAGCCCAACGATATTGCACTGGTGAAGGAATGGCTAAAATGACAACGCAAAGCAAATACAACACAGCTCCTTATGACACAGCAGACTACCTACAGACCCCCGAACAAGTTAAATCGTACTTAGAAGCAGCATTAGAAGAAAACGATCCAGACTTCTTTATTGACGCATTAGCTATTGCGGCACGCTCGGTAGGCATGAGCAAAATAGCCGCTACCACAGGATTAGGTCGAGAAAGCCTGTACAAAGCATTAAGCACAGGCAAGCAACCGAGATTCAGCACGGTGTACAAGGTCGTTCAGGCAATGGGGTTGAGGATGCAATTGGCAAGCTGAATCAGACACCCACGACACCCCGAAGGGCTTTGTCCTGTCTGTCTGCTGTTATGGTAAAATCAGACCATCAAAACAGGAGGTAGCTCATGCACACCCTAACACTAGCGATTCATGACGACAGCATTTACCATAAGCTTATGCAAACAATTCAATCTATTGGTAAAGTTGACGTATTGCAAGACACCAAAACAACCGACAAACCAGCAGAACTGCTCGATTTCGGTGCTTATCAGGTCACAGCCTTTCGTGATGTCGATGCGTTAAGCTATCAAAAGGCAATGCGTGATGAATGGTAAGTTTCTGCTCGATACCAACTTCATCATCTACGCCTTAAACAGCAAAGCCAAGCTTCCATCTTTTACCTACTGCTACTCACCCATTACTAAAATTGAGTTGCTGGCTTATCCCAAGCTCACAACCGACGAAAACAATACCATTCAAGCAGTCTTAGGTCGTATGCAGCTTGTTGAATGTGACGCTCGCGTGGTTGATAAAACCATTGCGATTAGGCGTAACACTGGCTTGAAATTACCCGATAGCCTGATTTGTGCTTCATCCATCGTTGCATCGGCTACTTTGGTCACAGACGATGATCGACTACATCGTGTACAAGGGGTAGATGCACTGACATACCGCGATTTTATGAGTTTGATCGGGAAGGTATAGGCATAGATTGCGGTGTTGATGCTCCTAAGCCTTGCGAAGCATGGCGACACTTACCACCAGCAACTATGCCACCCCTGAACGTAGTTGAGGGGCTTAGTTAATGAGCAGTCCGATGTGTGTTAACGTAGTTCATTAGCACTTCATTCATGCGAGTCTGCCAGCCTTCGCCTGTATTGCGGAAAAACTCCACAACATCAGGACTATAACGAACGGTTAACGCAACCTTAGCAGCATTAGATTTGGGTCTGCCTTTACGTACCAATTTTTTACCGTCATATAGGTCAGCAGCAGCAAAAAAGGCATCATCTAGTTCCGGTGCATCATCAGGATCAACCCAAGTGCTGTTCATATTTTGCTTGTTCTCGTTCATTGGCCTTTCTCATTGAAATAACACGAATACCATCTTCTCGTGGCCTCCAAACACAAACCACCATCCGAGAATCTAAGTAACCGATCGTAATGAATCTGGTTTCACCATAATCTAGTCGATCATCTTCAAGCGTAAAATGTTTGCCCTCAAACACCTCGCACATGTCAGCAAAATCTAACCCTCTTTCAGCAAGGGTTTTGTCACGTTTGGCTTGATCGTAAGATAGGTTAATTGATTGTAACTACAGTAATTGATGTTTGCAGTTCATTATAACGCAACCTGTTGGAAATAAAGAACCTAGTTCACCAGCATACGGGGGGAGCACCGCTTGTGGTTTGAAGCTTGTTAAGACCAAACAAAAAAGCCGCACAAAACTGTGCGGCTTTTAATTTAATCGCAGCTATTATCAGTAACCAATACTAGCATGATGCGATTGAGGAATCTCTTCAGCGTCGGGAAGCAAATACCACATCAGGTAATCGACCACCATGGGAACAATAACGGTATGTTGATTATTCGTTTCTTGTAATAGGCGACGCAATGCCTGTTTCAACTCAGGACGATTCGAGGTGTCCATAATAATATCAATACGATCACCGTATTCGCGAATCGCATCTTCGAATTGAGGATAATTCGTAATCCCGCGCTCTTGTGCCATCGCCAATAATGGGTTGGCTTCATTGGGCTCACTCACCGCAATGATGTTCACTCGTGACGCGTCAATCTCGGTAAACTTCTGAAAGAACTTACCGCCAATACGTCCTAACCCAATCATCATGACATTAATTTGCTTCACACGCTGCTCCTAGTCGTTAAATAAAAATTAATCCTCACGAATACTAGGCGATTTATCCCGGAGCGTCCAATTAAAAATATTAATAGAGCAAATGGGATTACTAATGAAGCTACAAGAAATTCGTATTATTGTGGGTATGTCTAAAAACCCGACAAAAAAAGTCCCGCAAGCGGGACTTTTTCACAACACAGACACCATTAAAGCATCATTCTAAGTAGTAAGCCTTAGCTTTGTTCATGTTGTAAGTCCAAGGAAGGTCTTCGTTTTTCCAACCATTAACAACGCGTTGGCCCTTTTTATCGCCATCTTTAGCTTTATCGCCTTCAAAACCATCGATTTGACTCCACACGTTGGTGTAGCCTGATTTGGCCATCAAATCGACTGCTTTAGCGGAACGGTCGCCACTGCGACACATAATGATGATGCGCGCATCTTTTTTACCTGCCATACCTTTTTTCGCTAAGGCATCTTCCACTTGCGTTAAAAAAGCCGAGTTAGGCACACGCTTATACTCTTTTGCTTTATCATCCCAAGCAGAATAATCGTAAGTAATGTATGGCACATTGGCATCCATTAAGTCGGTGTAACCCACAAACTGCACTTCCGCCGGTGTACGTGCGTCAATTAATAAGGTAGTGGCTGCTTCTTGCGTAATAAATTGATGCGCTTCTTTAGGCGTCAGATATTTCGCATTTTCCGTGCGCTTCACTTCTGGTACTTGATCCTGCGGAATCTCAATCGCCAGAGCATTGCCCATCATGCCAGCCATTAACACACCCAATACAAACGAACGACGTAACATACTTATCCTTCCTTATTTACTGATAATAGTTGCCTACTCCGATACATTGCTCGAAACCATGATAATTATATCAGCAAACGCTAATATATCAACTGATCACTCACCCACATTAACCCAATGACGTTTACGCATACCCAGCATGAACAGTGACACAGCATAACTCACCACCCCGACTAGCACCAAAAGACCCAGCACTCCAGCCCGTTCCCAGCCCGTTGCTAACGCCCAGTCAGCTAACCAATACGAAGATAACCAGAACACCAACCCACCCATCGCCGATGCCGCCAGCATACTTTGAAGCAATAAACGCCACCAGCCCGTTTCAGGGCGATAATAGTCTTGACGACGTAGCACCCACCACAGTAAGCCCGCATTCAATAACGCCGACACACTCACCGCTAGCGCTAGCCCAATATGTGCCAATGGTTGAATCAGCAACAAGGCCAACAACAAATTCACCAGCAAGGCCACGATAGAAATCTTCACTGGCCAGCGCATTTCTTCACGCGCATAAAATGCAGGCGCCAGCACTTTCACCGCTAAAAACCCCAGTAAACCGACACCATAGGCAGTCAAGGCCTGACCGGCAAAACGTGCATCATCCGCGGTAAAAGCGCCGTAAGCAAACAAGGTAAACATCAAAGGTTCTGCTAACAACGCCAGCGCCACCGTCGCTGGTAAGCCAATCACCCAAATTAGACGCAAAGCAATATCTAAGGTTCGGTTGTAGGCAGACCAGTCTTGTGCTGAACGTGCTTTAGACAGTCCCGGCAACACAACGGTTGCCAAAGCCACACCCAAAATACCCACTGGGAACTCTAACAGCCGATCCGCATAGTAAAGCCAAGAAACACTGCCCGCAATCAAAAAAGAAGCGAGAATGGTCGAAACCAACAGATTAATCTGCGCCACACTCACCCCTAATAAGGCCGGCGCCATATTGCGCAACACTCGCCCTACCCCATCATGCTTGGCTAACGACCAACGGGGTCGCCAGCCAACAGGTGTTAACGCCCACCACACCCACGCCAGTTGAATCATACCGGCAATCAGTACCCCCCACGCCAAACTCATCGCGGCAATGTCCAAGTATGGGGCGAGCAATAGCGCAGCGGCAATCATCACGACATTTAACCAGACCGGATTAAACGCCGGTTCCCAATAGCGCTCATAGGTATTTAATACCGCTGCCAACATCGCCGTCAGCGAAATAAAAAGTAAATAAGGAAAGGTGATGCGCAACATATCCACTGCCATTGGCAAACGCGCATCATCAGCAAAACCGGGAGCGAATAGCCACATCAACGGCTCGGCAAACAGCATACCCAATAAAGTCAGCACCACTAAAAACAGCGCTAATCGCGTCCACACAGCATCTAATAAGCGATGCGCTTCGGCTTCACCCGACTGATGACGCACATCGGACAGCACTGGCACAAAGGCCTGCGAAAAAGCGCCTTCGGCCGTGAGTCGTCGGAAAAAATTGGGGATTTTGAAAGCGACAAAAAACGCATCCGCTTCAGCGGAAGCACCAAACAATCGCGCGATGATGATGTCGCGCACAAAGCCCAACACACGTGAAATCAGCGTCATACTGCCGACGGTGGCAGCGCCACGCAATAGCTTCCGTAACACAGACTAACCCCTCAGCAATAAGCTAAAACACGAGCCATAAAAAAAGCGGTCATACGACCGCTTTTTATTCGTCACTCGAATTACTCGTGCGCTTCGGCTGTTTTACAACCCGTGTTCAAGCCAACTAAGGCGTAAAGCGGACAAAAACCAATAAATGAAGTCACTAATAGCACTAAGCCTAACCAACCCCAAACAAAACCGTATAAGGCAGAAACAATTAACGCAAACCCAGCCACGCCACGAAAAATACGATCGAATAAACCCGCATTACACATGAATCAATCCTCTTTACAATTTAACTTTGTTTTTACCGTTTTATTCTACCGCAAAAGGTTAACAAACCACATCTTTTTTTCGTTGCAACACCACACCCACTTCAATATGATGCGTGTAAGGAAACTGATCAAACAAGGCGGCTTGCACTAACTCGTGGGTGTGCTGCCAACTTTGTAAATCTCGCGCCAAGGTTTCTGGGTTGCACGAAATATACACAATGGTGTCGAAACGCTGAGTTAAGGCTCGAGTCAACTCATCTAAACCGGCACGCGGCGGATCCACTAAAATACCCGCAAAGTCATAGACTCGTCCCTGCCAGTTGAATTGCGTACCTGGGGTAGAGGTTTCGGATAAAGCAGCCGATACAGCGGCACTGTCCATAGCCGCAATCGACACATGGTTTAACCCTGCTTGCGAGAAAGCTTGTTGAGCCGCCTCAACCGCTTGCGTTGATAACTCGGTCATCACCACCGCGTCAGCGTGCTGCGCCAACACCCAGGTAAAATTACCGGCACCGCCATACAATTCTAATAACGCCGAAGCTCGCGGTTGGCTTCGCCAGAAATCATCCACCCAATCAAGCATCTGCTGATTAATGCCGGCATTGGGCTGACTAAAGGCATTTTCAACATGACGTAAACGAATGCTCGCGCCAGAAGCCAGTTGCAAAGGCTCCTCAACATAATCCCTTACCAGCACGCGCTTCTTACCGCGCGAGCGCCCCATGAGCATCACGGTTTCCGGCAAAGACAAGGAGGCTGCCGCCTGTTGCCATTCATCGGTTAATGGCGTTTTATAAATGAGGGTGACCAGCACCTCACCCGCTGAACTGGCCATAAAATCGATGGCATAGAGCTTATGCGACAATAAAGCATTGGCCAACAACTGAGACCGCAACGGCTGCATTAAATTCGCAATGGCTTGATGCACCATGGGGCAGTGCTCAATAAACACAGGGCGCTTATTTTGCACATCAAACATGGCATAAAACCACTCATCACCCTTATGCCACACGCGAAATTCGGCACGCATACGGTAATGACTCTGTGCCGATTCAGCAACCGTCAGCGCAAAGGATTCGGGTAGGTTGAGTAAGCTTTGCACCCGCACCACCTTGTCGGCGAGTTGCGTGTGATAACTTTCAGGAAAAACTTGGCAAGTCAATTTTGCCACTCCAGCTTCAATAAAGTGCATAATAATACGTGTTTCAATCCGTTTTACCAACACCATGCTAACACCTCGCCCCTTACTCGCTGTTTACAGCGCCCAATTTTGTTCTGCTTTTGCCGACAATGCGTTGCTCATTACCGCCATTGCGTTATTGAAAAGCATGGAACAAAGCCAACAGATTCCTTGGCTGCAAGCGGTATTCGTGCTGCCTTTTGTTTTGCTTGCTCCTTTCGTTGGTGTCTTTGCTGATAGTCTGCCCAAGGGGCGAGTGATGATGCTGGGCAATGGCTTAAAACTGATCGGTGCTGCGAGCCTTGTCTTCGACCTTTATCCGCTGTGGGGTTATGCTCTGGTGGGGATGGGCGCAGCCATTTATTCGCCGGCTAAGTATGGCATTTTGTCGCAGCTAGTTAGCCCAGAACGATTGGTTAAAGCTAATGCTTGGATGGAAGGCAGTACACTGGTGGCCATCTTGTTGGGGGTGGTCGTGGGTGGTTTATTAGCGGATTGGTCTGTCGTGGCCAGTCTGTGGTTGTTGCTGGGTGTTTACGCCCTAGCCGCCTTACTGAATTTAGCCATTCCCAAGCTGACAGCAGAACGTCCTTATCAAGGCGAAAGCGCCACGCAACTGTTGCTGAATTTTACACAACAAGTGAAAGCACTTTGGCTGCATCCGCAAGCGCGTACGACTCTAATTGGCACCAGCGCCTTTTGGGCAACAGGCAGTACGCTCAGACTCATGCTCTTTGCTTGGGTTCCGGTAGCGCTATTAGTTGAAGATAATCAACTACCCGCCACCTTAATGGGCATGGTATCGATTGGTATTATGATCGGTGCTGGCTTGGCTGCTTGGCGCTTACAACACAACCAGCTCATCCATGCGTTAATCGGCGGACTGCTACTCAGCCCGCTGTTATTTGTACTTGCCTACACCACCAATCTGTCATTAGCCGTGCTGCTGTTACTTGCGATTGGTGCATCAGGTGGTTGGTTTATTGTGCCACTCAATGCCGCCTTACAGCATCATGGGCAAGCCCACATGGGAACAGGGCGCGCCTTAGCGGTGCAAAACCTCTGGGAAAATATCGCCATGTTTGTGGCAGTCAGTATTTATGGATTGGTGATTGGCAGTGTGGATGTTGTTTCACTGATTGTGTTACTCAGCTTATTACTTGGCGCCATTCTCATCGCCTTAACGCTCAACCTAGCGCGAAAACAAACAACCCCAGCATAAACTGGGGTTGTTTGAAAGGTTAAGCTTTGCAGTCAACTTAGCACTGATTCCAAGCCATATAAGAACCCATATTATAAACTTCTGAAAACCCTTTCGACTTCAGAATCTGTAGCGCCATTTGACTGCGCTGACCCGAACGGCAGAACACCACCACAGGGCGCGATTTATCGAGTGACGCATCACACTGATCTTCAATCACGTGCAGCGGGATGTTTTTGGCACCCGGCAACTGGCTCGACATAAACTCTTCCGGTGTGCGCACATCAACGAATTGAGCATTACGCTCGTTAATGAGCTTTTTCGCTTCATCACATGAAATAAACATAATGATTTCTCTTTGATTACTTATTTTAATGCGCAGATTGTAAGTTAGCTTATGACGTACATCAAGCTAAAAAAACAAATGACCGCATAAGCAAAAGCTAATAGGTCATCCAGCATCACGCCCCAAGGGGTATGCCAAGCATCGACACGATTAATGGGAAAGGGCTTAAGGATGTCGAATACGCGAAATAACACCAAGGCTAGTGCAACATTTAGCCAATTCAGTTCATAGTAAAATTGAATGACGGCTAACAGCCACCCCATGGCAATGATCTCGTCCCAGACAATACTGCCATGATCCACCTCGCCCAAACGTTCGCCGCCGATACGACACACCCAAGCGCCGAACAGCGTACCAATCAACAACACTGCCCAAGTTAAAGAGGGTGAGAAGGACAGCAACCCCCAAAAGACAAGAGCTCCCGCAAGGGAGCCCCAAGTGCCAGGAGCAGGCTTAATCAGCCCACTCCCCCATCCAACGGCTAACCAGTAGCCGAAAGCATTAACGAATCGGACCATGCTTACGAGCAGCTAGGCGCAAACGCAAGGCATTCAAACGAATGAAGCCTTCTGCATCTTTTTGATTGTAAGCACCGGCATCATCATCAAAGGTGGCAATAGCGGCATCAAACAGGCTTTCGCTTGAAGAACGACCCAGAACAATCACATTGCCTTTGTAGAGTTTCAAACGCACATTGCCGTTAACGTGAACTTGGCTGGCATCAATGGCGGCTTGCAACATGAGACGCTCTGGACTCCACCAATAGCCGTTGTAAATCAACTCAGCATAACGTGGCATGAGCTCATCTTTCAAATGCGCCGAACCACGATCTAAAGTAATGGATTCAATGGCACGATGTGCACGCAGTAAAATCGTACCTCCGGGTGTTTCATAACAGCCACGCGATTTCATACCGACATAACGGTTTTCGACCAAATCCAAACGACCGATACCATTGGCGCCACCTAATTTATTCAGTGTTTCCAGCATGGTAGCCGGTGACAAGCGCTCACCATTCAAGGCAACCGGGTCGCCATTTTCAAAAGTGATATCAATCACCGTGGCCGTATCGGGTGCTTTTTCAGGAGAAACCGACCAACGCCACATATCTTCTTCATGCTCAGCTGCTGGATCTTCTAAAACACCACCTTCATAAGAAATGTGCAACAGGTTGGCATCCATAGAATAAGGTGACTTTTTGCCCTTATTGAAATCGACCGGAATATCGTGCGTTTTAGCATAGTTCATGAGGCTTTCGCGAGAGTTCAAATCCCATTCACGCCAAGGTGCAATGACTTTTACCTCTGGCATCAGCGCATAAGCACCCAGTTCAAAACGCACTTGGTCATTACCCTTACCCGTCGCGCCATGCGAAATGGCGTCCGCACCCGTTTGACGCGCAATCTCAATCAGGCGCTTGGCAATCAAGGGACGCGCAATCGACGTACCCAACAGGTATTCACCTTCGTAAATGGTGTTGGCGCGGAACATGGGGAAAACGAAATCGCGTACAAATTCTTCGCGCAAATCATCGATGAAAATATTTTCAGGCTTGATACCCATTTTGATGGCTTTGGCGCGCGCTGGCTCGACTTCTTCACCCTGACCGATGTCAGCGGTAAAAGTCACTACTTCACAGTTGTACTCTTCTTGCAACCAACGCAAAATAATTGATGTATCTAAACCACCAGAATAGGCCAAAACCACCTTGTTAATCGACGACTTGTTTGACGACATCATCCACACCCTGTAACACAATGCAAAAAATAAACATTATTATACCGAATATGGATGCGCCACGGGCAGCATCAAGCGTGATAATATACTGACATTGTTATTTTCATTGGTAAGAGCCACTTTCATGATCGATTTCTTCAAAACTTTTTGGCAATATCTGGTTCCAAAACATCTGTTATCGACGCTGATGCATTGGTTAATGAATCGTGAAACCCCTTGGTTCAGTCAGTTTGTTATCAAGCAATTCGTCAGCTTTTATGGTGTTAATTTGGCCGAAGCTGAACGTAAAGAAAGAGAAGACTATCGTAGCGTTAATGATTTTTTCACACGCAGCTTAGCCGCTGACGCCCGTCCCATCGACAGCAACGAGAACAGCATTGTTTCACCTGCCGACGGTAAAATCAGTCAATCGGGTACTCTAAAGCACAACCAACTGATTCAAGCCAAAGGCTATGACTACACGGTCGAAGCTTTGTTAGGTGGTGATATTAGTTTAGCCAAATCTTTTTACAACGGCGACTTTGCTGTGGTCTATTTAAGTCCGAAAGACTATCATCGCATTCACATGCCCATGGATGGCAAATTACTGAGTATGACCTATGTTCCTGGTGATTTATTCGCCGTCAACCCCGCTACCGTGCGCATGATTCCCAATTTATTTGCCCGCAATGAACGCTTAGTGATTTCCTTTGAAACCGCGATTGGTCCGATGGTACTGGTGATGGTGGGTGCCATTTTTGTCGGTAGCATGGAAACCGTGTGGCAAGGAAAAATCACACCTGATTATGGCACCAGCCTCGTGTATTGGGATTATCGCGATCAAGCACTGAGCTTCAAGAAAGGTGAAGAAATTGGTCGTTTTAACATGGGTTCGACTGTGGTCATGTTGCTGCCTGCTGGCGAAAGTCATGGCCTCAGCCAACACGATGACCTCCCCGTACTCATGGGGCAAGCCATTGCCAGCATAGGGCAAATGAGCGACAACACCGAACAGCATGCCGATTCTGCTAACGAAACGGGCGACGATGTCATTGACTATGCTAGCGCCTGACCTTTGCCATCTCTAACCTTTTACCCGCTCTATTTTATAAGGAACATGGAATTATGAAACTCGTTACCGCCATTATTAAACCCTTCAAATTAGACGATGTTCGCGACGCCTTGGCTGATATGGGTGTGCATGGCATGACCGTCACGGAAGTGAAAGGCTTTGGTCGCCAAAAAGGACACACAGAAATGTACCGTGGCGCTGAATATGTGGTCGATTTTTTGCCCAAACTCAAGTTGGAAGTGGGCGTGAAAGAAGATCAGGTGGAATCGGTTATTGAAGCCATTACGGGCGCAGCTCACACCGGCAAAATTGGTGATGGTAA
>CAZBQD010000050.1:0-12270 GCA_964493995.1 uncultured Francisella sp. | reverse complement strand
ATGAACTTTCTGCATCGAATGCCCAGAAAAGCCCGTCAGCAATGATGGGCTTTTTGTTTATGTAGTAAAGCTAATTCAATAAAACCATTTGCATTATGGGAAGCGCTCACCTATAATGCTAAATTCCGCGATGCTATATGGTGTCGTATTATTTGTTCTTTGGAGAATTTTAATGGCAACTCAAAGCATTCGTATTCGTCTAAAAGCCTTTGATCATCGTTTAATTGATCAAGCGGCACGCGAAATCAGCGACACTGCTAAGCGTTCAGGTGCTCAGGTTCGTGGTCCTATCCCGATTCCTAGCAAAAAAGAACGTTTTACCGTACTCATTTCCCCTCATGTTAATAAAGATGCACGCGATCAATATGAATTGCGTACTCATAAGCGCATGTTGGAAATTGTGGAACCGACCGAAAAAACTGTGGATTCTTTGATGAAGCTGGATTTGGCGGCGGGTGTGGATGTGCAGATCGAACTGCGCTAATCCATTAATTGGCTGTCATCAATTGTAATGACAACTGTAATAACAATGAGGTTTAAACAATGTGCCTTGGTCTAGTAGGTAAAAAACTGGGCATGACGCGTGTTTTCGATGCAACAGGTGCATCAACTCCGGTAACTGTTATCGAAGTTGAACCTAATCGCGTCGTGCGCTTCATGTCTGAAGAAACCGATGGATATGTTGCTGTTCAGGTTACAACGGGTGCTGTAAAAGCAAACCGTATTAACAAGCCTGAAGCAGGTCATTTCATCAAGCATGGTGTTGAAGCAGGTCGCGGTCTGTGGGAGTTTACACTTTCTGCAGAAGAAGCCACAGCTCACGCTGATGCTAAAGAATTTCAAGTGTCTCTCTTTAGCGACGGACAAATGGTTGACGTAACAGGTACTTCAAAAGGTAAAGGTTTTGCCGGTGCTGTTAAACGCCACAATTTCCGTACACAAGATATGACGCATGGTAACTCGCGCTCTCACCGCGTTGTGGGTTCAACTGGTCAAAACCAGACTCCAGGTCGCGTATTTAAGGGTAAAAAGATGCCAGGTCATATGGGTAGCGTACAAGTCACTACTCAAAACTTGAAGATCGTTCGTGTAGATGCTGATACAGGTCTAATCTTAGTTCAGGGCGCTGTTCCTGGTGCGACAGGTTCAGATGTTATCGTATCGCCAGCGGTCAAAGGCTAAGGAAAGTACGAGATGGATATCAAACTCTTTGATGGCAATACAGGTGCTAACACTGGCTCTGTAATGGCTAACGACACCATTTTTGGTGCTGATTTCAATGAAGCGTTGGTTCACCAAGTGGTTGTTGCCTTTATGGCACGTTCACGTTCTGGTACCAAAGCTCAAAAAACACGTGCAGAAGTAGTTGGCGGTAAAGCTAAACCTTTTAACCAAAAAGGTACAGGCCGAGCTCGTGCTGGTTCATCAGTTAGCCCAGTCTGGGTTGGTGGTGGTCGCGCATTTGCTGCTTCACCACGTAATTTCGATCAGAAAGTCAATAAAAAAATGTACCGCGCAGCGATGCGTAGCATTTTGGCTGAATTGAATCGTCAAGATCGTTTAATGGTAGTGGACAACTTCACATTAGAAACGCCAAAAACTAAAGAATTTGTTGCCAAAATGAAATCTTTAGGTGTGTCTGATGCGTTGATCGTGACCGAAATGCTAGACGAAAACCTATACTTAGCGTCACGTAATGTGTACGCAGGTGGTGTGTGTGATGTCGACAGCATTGATCCTGTTAGCCTGATTGGTTACGGTAAAATTATTGTTACACGTGATGCACTCAAGGCAATTGAGGAGCATTTAGCATGAACCAAGAAAGAATTTACACCGTAATTCGTGCGCCACGCATCTCTGAAAAGAGCGCTCGCATGGCTGAGAACAGCAAATATGTGTTTGACGTTGATACAACAGCAACCAAGGCAGAAATCAAAACTGCTGTAGAAGCTTTGTTCAATGTGACGGTTAATGCTGTTAACGTGATCAATATTGCTGGTAAGCGTAAAGTGTTCAAAGGCCGTTCTGGTCGTCGTAACGGTTTACGTAAAGCGATTGTTAGCCTACAACCCGGTCAACAGATCGAGTTGATGTCAGCAGAATAAGGACACAATCATCATGGCAAATATCGTTAAGAAAAAACCGACCTCACCTGGTCAGCGTTTTGTCGTTCAAATTGTTGAACCCAATCTGCATAAAGGTGCGCCATTTGCTGGCTTATTAGAAAGCAAGTCGCGTAAAGGTGGCCGTAACAACAATGGTCATATTACCGTACGTCACCAAGGTGGTGGTCACAAACAGCATTATCGTATTGTTGACTTCAAACGTGACAAAATAGACATTCCAGCGGTAGTTGAGCGTTTAGAGTACGATCCAAACCGTAGTGCACATTTAGCATTGTTAAAATATGCTGATGGTGAACGTCGCTATATTTTGGCTCCACGTAACATCGAAGCAGGCGCAAGCGTTATCTCTGCAAATTTTGCAGATATTAAAGTCGGCAACACCCTGCCGCTGCGCAACATTCCTGTGGGTACCATTGTACACGCGATGGAAATGAAGGCTGGTAAGGGCGCACAAATTGCTCGTTCTGCTGGTACTTCAATCCAAGTAGCGGGTCGTGACGGTGCCTATGTATTAGTACGTTTGCGCTCAGGTGAGTTGCGTCGTGTTAATCCAGAATGTAAGGCAACGATTGGTGAAGTGGGTAACACAGAACATAATCTGCGCAAATTGGGTAAAGCTGGTGCGGCTCGTTGGCGCGGTGTGCGTCCGACGGTTCGTGGTACAGCAATGAACCCAGTAGATCACCCGCACGGTGGTGGTGAAGGTCGTACATTTGGTAAGCATCCTGTGACTCCATGGGGCGTGCAGACTAAAGGTAAGAAAACTCGTAAGAGCAAGTTGAACGATTCGTTCATTGTTCGTAGCCGTCACCAAGCTAAGAAATAAGGATTGAGACATGCCTCGTTCGATTAAAAAAGGTCCATTTGTAGACCATCACCTGTGGAAAAAGGTGCTCGAAGTCAAGGAGTCTGGTTCGAAAAAGCCGATCAAAACTTGGTCGCGCCGTTCCATGATTCTGCCAGAAATGGTCGGGATGACATTGGCTGTTCATAACGGTCGTGAACATATTCCTGTTTATGTAAATGAAAACATGGTCGGTCACAAGCTCGGCGAATTCTCGTTGACTCGTACGTTCCGCGGACACGCGGCCGACAAGAAAGCGAAGAAGTAAGGAGCGAACCATGCAAGTAAGTGCAACGCATCGTTATGCCCGCATCTCTCCGCAAAAAGCACGCTTAGTGGCGGACTTGATTCGTGGTAAGTCGGCGGAAGCTGCAGTAAACATGTTGGCTTTCTCTGATAAGAAAGCTGGCGATTTAGTTAAAAAAGTGTTGGATTCTGCTATTGCAAACGCAGAGAACAATGAAGGCGTAGATATCGATACGCTGAAAGTTGTTGCTGTGTATGTTGATGAAGGTCCTCGTATGAAGCGCATGAGCGCTCGTGCGAAAGGTCGTGGTAATCGCATCGTTAAGCGTTTAAGCCACATCACAGTTGTTGTTGGCGATAAGCGTTAAGGAGTGAGCAATGGGTCAGAAAGTCCATCCTAATGGCATTCGACTGGGTATCACTAAAGAGTGGAACTCACGTTGGTATGCTAACAGCCAAAATTTTGCAGATTTCGTTGTCGGTG
The DNA here is from genome assembly GCA_964493995.1 of uncultured Francisella sp. Classification (GTDB taxonomy): domain Bacteria; phylum Pseudomonadota; class Gammaproteobacteria; order Thiomicrospirales; family Thiomicrospiraceae. The sequence goes on along the minus strand of CAZBQD010000050.1, from coordinate 8,570 downwards.
ACTTCGAAGTTCGTAATTTTTTGAAGAAAAAATTAATGGCGAATGGCGTTAGTAAAATTCATATCGATCGTTTAGCGAATGGTATGCGTGTGACGTTACATGCTGCACGTCCCGGTAATATTATCGGTCGTAAAGGCGAAGACATTGAAGCGCTACGCAAAGAAGTAACGGCATTGGCTGGCGTACCAGTTTCTATTAACTTAGAAGAAATTCGCAAGCCAGAATTAGATGCACAGTTGGTGGGTGAGTCAATCACACAACAACTCGAAAAACGTGTTCAATTCCGTCGTGCAATGAAACGTGCTGTTGCGAATGCAATGCGTGCTGGTGCTAAAGGTATTAAGATCATGGTATCTGGCCGTTTAAACGGTGCAGAAATCGCGCGTACTGAATGGTATCGTGAAGGTCGTGTACCCTTACATACATTCCGCGCTGATGTGGATTATGGTTTCGCTGAAGCCTTAACCACCTATGGTATTATTGGTGTTAAAGTGTGGATTTTCAAAGGCGAAATGCTGGGCAAATTAGCACTGGTAGAACGCCAAGCAGAAGCACCAAAGCAACGTCGCCCTCGCGCGAATGCTGCTAAATAATTAGGAGTTACTGTTATGTTATTACCTAAGCGTACGAAGTTTCGTAAGGTACAAAAAGGCCGCAACCGTGGTCTAGCACAGACAGGTAGCTCGGTCAGCTTTGGCGAGTTCGGTCTGAAATCAGTCGATCGTGGTAACCTTACTTCACGTCAAATCGAATCAGCGCGTCGTGCGTTGACCCGTTCGGTTAAACGTGGTGGTAAAATTTGGATTCGTGTGTTCCCTGACAAACCTATTACTCAAAAACCACTTGAAGTGCGTATGGGTAAAGGTAAGGGTAGCGTCGAATACTGGGTTGCTCAAATTCAACCAGGTAAGATTTTGTACGAAATCCAAGGTGTTAGCGAAGAAGCAGCACGTGAAGCTTTCGCACTTGCTTCCGCCAAACTACCTGTTAAGACAGTGTTTGTTAAACGTTCGGTGATGTAACATGGACGCAATGCAAGATAAAACTATGGAACAACTGAAAGAAGAGTTGTTGGCGCTACGTAAAGAGCAATTCAACTTACGTATGCAAACTAAACTGGGTCAGGTTCGTGATACTTCGTTACTGCGCAAAGTGCGTCGTAACATTGCACGTGTTAAGACCTACATGACACAGAAAGGGGTTGCAGCATGAGTGTAGGCACTAAGCGTAGCTTGCAGGGTGTTGTTGTCAGCGCACAAAAAACACCACAAACGATTGTTGTAGCGGTAGAGCGTTCAGTTCGCCACCCACTGTACAACAAAGTAATGCGTAAAACAGATAAATACATGGCACACGATGCGAACAACGAAAGTCGTATTGGTGACAAAGTAACTATCTCTGAAACGAAACCAATATCTAAGCGTAAAGCATGGGCATTGGTATCAGTTGACGAACGCGCTCAAGACTGATATAATTAAAAAAATCAGATGTTTTTACCGCTTTCTTGGTTAAGTCCTTTTGGAAACTGACCATAAAAGCGGTAATTGTGTTATTGTAATTTTTATTCCTTTTGGGGTGCTGCAATGATTCAGATGCAGACAGTTCTCGAAGTGGCCGATAACTCAGGCGCTAAACGAGTAATGTGTATCAAAGTCCTAGGTGGATCTAAGCGTCGCTATGCTGGCGTTGGTGATCTAATCAAGGTTAGCGTCAAAGACGCTGCGCCACGTGGACGCGTAAAAAAGGGTGATGTATACACTGCGGTTGTCGTTCGTACAGCTAAAGGTGTTCGTCGTCCAGATGGTAGCGTAATTCGTTTTGACGATAATGCTGCTGTGATCCTGAATAATAAGCAGGAGCCAATCGGTACCCGTATTTTTGGACCAGTGACTCGTGAACTTCGTGGTGAGAAATTCATGAAGATCGTTTCACTAGCGCCAGAAGTGCTGTAAGGAGCATTTAAGTATGAACCGTATTCGCAAAGGCGATGAAGTTGTTGTAATCACTGGTGGTGATAAGGGTAAGCGTGGCGTTGTTGCGACTATTCTTAAAAATGACCGCATTGTGGTTGAAGGTGTCAATATCCGCAAAAAGCACGTTAAAGCTAATCCAGCTATGGGTGTTGAAGGTGGCATTATTGCAAAGGAAGCGACCATTCATGCTTCCAATGTGGCGCTCTATAACGCTGAAACACAAAAAGCTGACCGTATTGGTTACAAATTTGTGGACGGCAAGAAAGTGCGTTTTTTCAAGTCGACCGGCAAGGTCGTTGACTGATTTGCGGGTGTATAGATGGCACGTTTAAAAGATATTTACCGCAAAGATGTTGTACCTTCATTGCAGTCGCAATTTGGTTACAAATCTATTATGCAGGTACCTCGCCTCACTAAAATCACACTGAATATGGGTGTGGGTGAAGCTTTGGCAGACAAAAAGGTTTTAGCTAACGCTATTGCCGATATGGAAAAAATTGCTGGTCAAAAACCAGTGCAAACATTGGCTAAAAAATCGGTTGCGGGCTTTAAAGTTCGTGAAGGCTGGCCAATTGGTTGTAAAGTAACATTGCGCGGTGCGCAAATGTACGAATTTTTAGATCGCTTAATCAACGTTGCACTACCTCGTGTACGTGACTTCCGTGGTCTAGATCCAAAAGGTTTTGATGGTATGGGTAATTATAACTTCGGCGTTAAAGAGCAGATTATTTTCCCAGAAATCGAATTTGAAAAAGTTGATGCGATGCGTGGTATGAATATTACCTTCACAACAACTGCCCAAACGAATGAAGAAGGCCGAGCTTTATTAGCAGCTTTCAATTTCCCGTTCAAGAAGTAAGGTGAGTTATGGCTAAAATTTCCATGATTGAACGCGATAAAAAGCGTACCGAACTGGTTGAGCGTTATAAGGCTAAACGTGATGCTCTACGTGCTAAAAGCCGTGATGCGTCATTAAGTTTTGAAGAACGTATGGCTGCGGCTGATGCGTTGAACAAAATGCCTCGTGACTCAGCCCCAACACGTCAACAACGTCGTTGCCGACTAACTGGTCGTCCACACGGTGTTTATCGTAAGTTCGGTTTGTGCCGTAACAAGCTGCGTGAGCTAACCATGCGCGGGGAAATTCCCGGTTTGCGCAAGGCAAGCTGGTAAGTATTTCTAGAAGGATCATAGACCATGAGTATGTCTGACCCTATTGGTGATATGCTGGTTCGCATTTCGAATGCGCAACGTGCAAACCATCGTACGGTGCCAATGCCTTCTTCTAAAATGAAGAAAGCGATTGCAACTGTGCTCAAAAATGAAGGTTACATTGCTGACTTCGCTGAAACTAGTGATGGCGCATTAACTAACTTGACGATTGAGCTAAAATATTTTCAGGGCAAACCTGTAATCGAATCAGTCAAACGTGTAAGCCGTCCTGGCTTGCGTATTTACAAAGGTAAAGATGAATTACCTAAAGTAATGGGCGGTTTGGGTATTGCTATTGTTTCAACTTCACGCGGCATTATGACCGACAGCCAAGCACGCAACGCGGGCATGGGTGGCGAAGTCATTTGTACGATTGCCTAAGGAGTTGTGCGATGTCTCGTATTGCTAAAAAACCAATTGCGCTTCCTAAAGGCGTTGAATTGTCGGTTGCTAACGGTAGCGTTACGGTTAAGGGAGCTAAAGGCTCGTTAACACGTAGTGTTCATCCATTAGTTACTGTAGCTGTTGAAGGTTCTGATGTTGTTGTTAATGTAGCGAACGATACTGCTTCTGCTTGGACTCAAGCAGGTACCATGCGCGCCAACTTAGCAAACATGATTCAAGGTGTAAGCGCTGGTTTCGAACGTAAACTCTTGTTAGTTGGCGTTGGTTATCGTGCTGCAGCTCAAGGTAATGCGGTTAACCTAAGTTTAGGTTTTTCACATCCTGTCGTTCATCAGTTGCCTGCTGGAATCACTGCTGAAACCCCATCACAGACTGAAATTGTTCTTAAGGGAATCAATAAAGAAGTCTTGGGTCAAGTGGCTGCAGAGATTCGTGGCTACCGTCCTCCTGAGCCTTATAAAGGTAAGGGTGTTAAGTATGCGGATGAAGTTATCATTCGTAAGGAAGTGAAGAAGAAATAAGGGTTAAGACATGGATAAAAAGACCAGTCGTCTACGTCGTGCTAAGCGCACGCGTATGAAAATCCGCGAATTACGCATGCCACGTTTGAGCATCATGCGTACACCTCGTCATATGTACGCACAGTTGATTTCAGCTGATGGGTGTTCTGTACTTGCAGCCGCTTCGACTGTTGAAAAAGCGATTGCAACGGGAATCAAATATACAGGTAACGCGGAAGCAGCTGCAGTAATTGGTAAAACCATTGCTGAGCGTGCAAAACAAGCGGGTGTTGAAGCAGTCGCATTTGATCGCTCCGGTTTCCTGTATCACGGTCGTGTTAAAGCATTAGCTGATGCCGCTCGTGAAGCCGGTCTCAAATTCTAAGGATTGACAAAATGAGCGTTGAAATTGAAGACAAAAATGATCAACAGCAAGATGCGTTGATCGAGAAGTTGGTGTCAATCCGTCGCGTTACTAAAGTCGTTAAGGGTGGTCGTGTTATGACTTTCTCTGCGCTGACAGTAGTGGGTGATGGTAACGGTCGCGTTGGCTTTGGATCGGGTAAGGCACGTGAAGTACCTGTCGCGATTAAAAAAGCGATGGATCGTGCTAAACAAACAATGCGTGAAGTTCCCCTTGCCAAGGGCACGATTGTGCATCCAACGATTGCAGAATTTGGTGCAACTAAAATTACGCTGGTTCCTGCTTCTGAAGGTACTGGTGTTATTGCCGGTGGTGCTATGCGTGCGGTAATGGAAGCAGCAGGTGTGCATAACATTATGTCAAAAATCACAGGTTCGCGTAATGACGGTAACGTTGTGCGTGCAGCCGTTAAAGGTTTGACAGAAATGCATACAGTTGATTACATTGCGGCTAAACGTGGTAAAACCGTCGCTGAAGTGTTAGGAAACTAATCATGTCACAAGTTAAAGTTACATTGGTTAAAAGCCCTATTGGTCGTAAACCTAACCACATTGGTTGTGTTAAAGGCTTGGGCTTGCGTAAAGTGAATCATTCACGTGTGCTTAAGGATTCTCCGGAAGTGCGTGGCATGATTCGTACGATTAGCTACTTAGTTAAAGTGGAAGAGGTGGCTTGATGCGTTTAAACGATCTAGCACCAGCATTTGGTGCGAAAAAAGCGCCTAAACGTTTGGGTCGTGGTATTGGCTCAAATCTGGGTAAAACTTCCGGTAAAGGTCATAAAGGTCAAAAATCACGTTCAGGTGGCTACCATAAGGTAGGCTTTGAGGGTGGTCAGATGCCTCTGCAACGTCGTTTGCCTAAGTTCGGTTTTGTGTCACAAAAGGCACTGAAAACTACGGATCTACGCTTAGACGCATTGAATGCGATTGATGTTGATGTGATTGACATTGCTGTATTGAAGGCAGCTGGTTTAGTCGGTGGCAAATATAACTTTGTAAAAGTTATGGGTAGCGGTAACATCACTAAAGCAGTCACTTTGGTTGGTATAAAAGCGACAGCAACGGCTAAAGCTGCAATCGAAGCAGCTGGTGGTCAGGTTAAAGAAGCTTAACTATGTCGGCAATGACATCAGCACAAACAAGTTGGTCTCAAGAACTGGTTCAGCGCATCTTTTTCGTGATTGGTGCGCTAATCGTTTATCGATTAGGGGCTCATATCCCGGTTCCATCTATTGATCCCATCGCTTTAGCTGCGATGTTCGCTCAGCAAAAAGGCACGATTCTGGACATGTTTAACATGTTCTCGGGTGGTGCCTTGGAGCGTTTATCTGTTCTTGCCTTGGGCATTATGCCTTATATTTCTGCCTCGATTATTGTACAACTGTTGACGATTGTTTCGCCAACGTTAGAGCAACTCAAGAAAGAGGGAGAAAGTGGACGTCGTAAAATCACTCAATATACACGTTATGGTACGGTTGCATTGGCAACCTTTCAGGCGTTGGGTGTGGCGATTGCACTTGAGGCTCAACAGATCAATGGGCTTTCTGTCGTTATTGATCCCGGTTTAGGTTTTAAACTCATAGCAGTCTCTACTTTGGTTGCTGGTACCATTTTTCTAATGTGGTTAGGCGAGCAAATTACCGAGCGTGGTATGGGTAACGGCATCTCTATTATCATTTTTGCTGGTATCGTTGCCGGTTTACCATCAGCTTTTGGTGGTACGCTTGAGCTGGTTAGCACGGGTGAGTTAGGTGTTTTTGTCGTTTTCTTGTTGTTGGCTGTTATTCTATTAGTAACTGCCTTCGTCGTATTTGTGGAAAGTGGTCAACGTAAAATTACGGTTCACTTCTCACAGAGAACGAATGCGCGTGCCATGTTTCAACAACAGGTTACTCACATTCCGTTCAAATTAAACATGGCGGGAGTTATTCCTCCTATTTTCGCATCGAGCATCATTCTATTTCCGGCTTCATTGGGCGGATGGTTTGGTTCTGGTGAAAATATGGGTTGGCTTAAAGACATTGCGACAACCTTGTCGCCAGGTCAGCCGCTGTATGTTGGGTTATATGCTTTAGCGATATTGTTCTTTACGTTCTTTTATACCGCTGTTGTGTTTAATCCGAAAGATACAGCCGATAATTTACGACGTTCGGGTGCCTTTATACCAGGTATTCGTCCGGGTGATCAAACGGCGCGCTATCTAGATACCATTATGAGTCGGTTGACTTTAGCAGGTGCGTTGTATATTACAGCCGTCTGTTTGTTGCCTGAGTTTTTGATTCTTTATTGGAATGTCCCCTTTTATTTCGGTGGCACTTCATTATTGATCATCGTGGTAGTTGTGATGGATTTCATGACTCAAATGCAATCATTCATTATGTCGGGTCAATACCCAGGTATGATGAAGAAAATGCAGATGCGTTAATAAGCTTGAATGAGGTGGGTTAACTTGCTATAATTGCGAGTTTCCCGCTTTGGCATACAAAATTTTAGGAGTAGATGGGTATGGCCCGTATTGCTGGTGTAAACATCCCAGTCAATAAGCACCTTGTGATTGGATTGCGCGCTATTTATGGCGTTGGTCCCACACGTGCTAAAAGTATTTGTGCTGCCGTAGGTATTAATCCTACGACTAAAGTACGTGAATTGACGGAAGATCAATTAGAAGCTATTCGTGCGCAAGTGGGTACGTTTGCTGTCGAAGGTGACTTACGTCGTGAAGTATCCATGAGCATCAAGCGTTTGATGGACATGGGTTGTTTCCGTGGTATTCGTCATCGCCGTGGCTTGCCTGTGCGTGGTCAACGTACCAAGACTAATGCGCGTACTCGTAAGGGTCCACGCAAAGCAATCAAGAAATAATTAGGAAGAGAGAATCAAGATGGCTAGACCTTCCAAAGATTCACGCGTCCGTAAGAAAATTAAAATTACGGTAAATGACGCGATTGCGCATGTGCATGCAAGCTTTAACAATACTATTGTTAGTATTTCTGATCGTCAAGGCAACGTACTTAGCTGGGCAACTGCTGGTGGTAGTGGTTTCCGTGGCTCACGTAAAAGTACCCCTTTTGCTGCTCAGGTAGCGGCTGAACGTGCTGGTACTGTAGCGCTTGAATATGGCGTTAAGAACATGGATGTTCGCATTAAAGGACCAGGTCCTGGTCGCGAATCAGCTGTCCGTGCTTTAAATGCGCTCGGTTTTAAAATTTTGAACATCTCCGATGTGACGCCCATTCCTCATAATGGTTGCCGTCCTCCGAAGAAACGTCGTGTGTAAGCAGGGTTAGTTTTCATGGCAAGATATATTGGTCCAAAATGTAAACTTTCTCGTCGCGAAGGTACTGATCTAGAACTGAAAAGTGCTTTACGTCCGCTAGAAAGTAAATGTAATTTACAACAAGCACCAGGTCAACATGGCGCAGCTGTTTCTAAGCCAACTGAATATCGTATTCAGTTGCGTGAAAAGCAAAAAGTGCGTCGTATTTATGGTGTATTAGAAAAGCAATTTGCTAGCTACTTCAAAGAAGCTGCACGTCTTAAAGGCTCAACAGGTGAAAACTTGTTACAGTTGTTGGAAGGTCGTTTAGATAACGTTGTTTATCGTATGGGTTTCGCTTCAACTCGTGCCGAAGCGCGTCAAATCGTTTCGCACCGTTTGATTATGATCAACGGTCGTACTGCTAGCATTGCTTCAATGCAAGTTAAAGCAGGTGATGTGGTTAGCGTTCGCGAGCGCGCTCGTTCGCATCAACGTATTGCTACTGCTATGGAGTTGGCTGGTCGTAAAGGCATGCCTTCTTGGGTAGAAGTAGATCACAGCAAGTTTGAAGGTGTATTTAAATCATTGCCAGATCGTAGCGATTTGTCTGCTGATATTAAAGAACACTTGATTGTCGAGTTGTATTCTAAGTAATCCGTAAAAAGGGTTGATCCCAAGGATAGCGAGAAATGATGAATGAGTTGCTGACGCCACGTTTAGTCGATGTGGTGCGTTTGTCGAGCACACATAGTCAAGTAACACTGGAACCGCTTGAACGCGGTTTCGGTCATACTTT
>CAZBQD010000049.1:0-12556 GCA_964493995.1 uncultured Francisella sp. | reverse complement strand
CGCCCTGCATTGCCTAAAGAGCCAGATGTACAGCTTCCTGCTAATTGCATGCCGATACCGAACACCAACCCACCAAACACCACACTCAGTGATAAAGGGCGTACAAAAGGTTGAATGGGTTGATGAAGCAGACTGTGTTCATCGATTAACGGGTAAAGCATCGTAACGAGCAGTGCCAATAAAATCAGCTGCAGGCGAGTACCATGCGTTTTACCTTGCTCTAGTAATTGACGCCACGCACCCGAAAATCCAAAACCAGAAGCAACAAAACTCGCCCCTAAGGCTAGACTCAACAACCCCAATAGTAACAAGTCCATGTCACTTAAACACCTTCTGCTAAGCGTTTAGGCACGCCACCGAAACCGCCATTACTCATGCAAACAATCACATCTCCCGATTGCGTTTGGTTTAATACCTGGGCTAGTAATGTGTCGTAATCATGAGCGATGAAAACAGGCTGACAGAAACTTTCTAGCGGAATTTGCCAATCCCAATCAGGATGCTGATACATAAAAACGCTATCCGCTTCAGCTAATGCCGTTGCCAACTGATCCTTAAACGCCCCCATTCGCATGGTATTAGAGCGAGGTTCAAGCACGGCAATCAGTCGGTGATCAGGAAAGCGTTGCGACAAGCCGGCTAAGGTAACCTGAATTGCCGTCGGATGATGGGCAAAGTCTTCAAAAACACGAATCTCATTGCGATGTGCTAACAAGGTTAGACGGCGGGCAACGCCCTTAAATTGCGATAATGACTCGCAAGCGATCGCAACGGGAACACCGGCATGTTGCGCGGCAATTATTGCAGACAGCGCATTGCGAATATTAAACTCCCCTAGCAACGACCAACGAACTTCACCCACAACCTGACCCTGATGCAATACCGCAAAATGACTGGCATCGGCACCACACAATCGCCATGACCATTCGGCTGTGGTTTCTGAACCATGCTGAGCGATAGATGACCAACAACCTTGAGCCAATAAGGTCTCAATAGCATCACTCTGGCTAGATGTGATCACCAAACCTGAAGCCGGCACCAAGCGCATACCATGATGAAACTGTTTTTGAATTTGCGCTAAATTGTCGTAAATGTCGGCATGATCAAACTCTAAATTATTAATCACCCAAGTTCTAGGACAATAATGAACTAACTTAGCCCGTTTATCGAAAAACGCACTATCATACTCATCTGACTCAACGACAAAAAAAGGTGAATCGTGACTCCAGCGCGCAGATACGCCAAAGTTACTCGGCACACCACCAATTAAAAAGCCTGGTGACAACTTGGCATCTTCGAGAATCCAAGCCAACATACTGGATGTCGTTGTTTTACCATGCGTTCCAGAAACAGCTAACACCCATTTGTCTTTTAATACCACCTCATGCAACCATTGCGGTCCAGACACATAAGTCAACTGGGATTCGAGTAGCGCTTCGATGGCAGGCATGCCGCGCTTCATCACATTACCCACAATGACGCAATCGGGTTGCTGCTGAATGAAGGTACAATCATCCATCGCGGCTAATTCAATATTGAGCGCAGCTAATTGGTCACTCATCGGTGGATACAAAGGATTGTCTTGCCCCGTCACCCGATAACCCATTTGGCGCGCAATTTGTGCCAAACCGCCCATAAAAGTGCCGCCGATACCCAAAATATGAATGTGCGGATTAGCTGATGATAAAGGCATGAAATATGATCTCTTAATTCGGTGACGAGGTGGTGAGCGGAACGGTAGCATGCTCTGGGTGAATCGCTTTGATTAAAGCTTGTATCTGACGCTTGCAACAACCCGTACCATCGCTCGCGTAAGTTTGCTGTTGCACCTGCTGCAAGGTTTGCGCACCATCGGCAATGGCTTTAATGACATCGCTTTTAATCACTTGGTTGCAAACACATAAGGGTTGCTCCATATCACGTTTGAGCAAGTCGGGCAAGCGACTTAACGCTTCTTCAAAAGTCATGCAATCTTCCAGGTTGTTTTAAGCGCATTGTAACACGGGCAACTTGCTCAATTCGAGCATTGGCTTTATGCTAGCCCATTAGCCAATAAACTGTATCTTCTATCATGACTCCTGCTCGCCTCATTCAAAACACTTCAGAACTCACCGACGCTCTAACTTCACTAGCACAAGCCCAATTTATTGCCTTAGATACCGAATTTGTTCGTCGCAATACCTACAAACCCATTTTATGCTTGGTGCAAGCGATGACCAATGAAGGCGATATTTTCTTATTCGATGCCTTGTCATTGGATTTATCACCCCTTTGGCAGGGTTTACAGCAAAGCGACGCTGTTAAAGTATTTCATGATAGCCGTCAAGATTTAGAAATTGTCTGGCTGGAATCGGGACAACTGCCCTCACCGATTTTTGATACCCAACTGGCTGCCCTAATGCTCGGATTAGGTGAGTCTTGTGGCTTTGCCCGCCTAGTCGAAGCGGAATTAGGGGTGACGCTCACCAAAGATCAAACGGAAACCGACTGGAGTCAGCGACCTTTATCCGATGCTCAATTACAGTATGCCATTGATGATGTGCTGTATTTAGCCAAACTCTACCCACAACTTCTGCAAAAACTCAGTGAAAATGGCCGCTTACACTGGATTGACGATGACAATCGACAGTTAAGTGAAATCAGTTTATATCAAGCCGATATCATTAGTTTACGCAAAAAGGTGAAAGCCCCCCCTTTCTTCAATGCCGAACAAAAATTACGCCTCGATGCCTTGCTATTGTGGCGAGAAGCCAAAGCCATGGAAGCCAACAAACCCAGACAATGGATATTAGACAACGGTCAACTTTTGTCGTTGGCGGAAAAAATGCCCAATCAACTAGAACAACTGAATCGACTGGGTCTCGCACCGCAAACCATTCGTAAACATGGGCAGACGCTCATTGAATTATTAGCTCATCCGCCTGCCATAACACAGGCAACTCAAATACCGAGCGTGGAGGGTGAAAAACTGAAGGCTTTACGTCTGCGCATTGAACAACTGGCGACGGACATGGGACTACGTCAAAGCTCGTTCTTAGCCAATAAAGATGAGCTATCACACTGGTTAGCCAGTGGAGTTCGGCCAGCGCGTTTGAGCAAAGGCTGGCGCAATGCTTTGCTAACAGCAAGCAAAATGGACTTAATTGTGAATGAATTGCGTAATGCGTCCTAACCAGATTGACAAGTTCTGATATAATTACAAAAGTTTTATTTAATTTTTGAACAGGAGCTTCCCGATATGTTGCTAAGCACATACCTCAAACAAAACGCCGATGCGGACTTAGCTTATTTATTAGACAACGTGATGGTTGCATGTAAAGACATCGCGTTTCGTTTGAATCAAGGCGCTTTAGCAGGCATTTTAGGTGCTGCAGGTACAGAAAACGTTCAAGGTGAAGATCAAAAAGCACTGGACGTCATTTCTAATGACCTATTGAAAGATACCTTGTTATCTTCTGGTGTCGTTCGTGGTATCGCTTCTGAAGAAGAAGACTTACCTGTTGCCGGTTCAGCTGACGGTAAATTCTTAGTGTTATTTGACCCATTAGATGGTTCATCTAACATCGACGTTAACCTTTCTGTCGGTACTATTTTCTCTGTTTTACCGGCTGCTGATGGTGCTGACGGTGGCGCAGAAGCAACTTACTTGCAATCAGGTCGCAAGCAATTAGCCGCTGGTTACGTGTTATACGGCCCTTCTACTTTGTTGGTGATGACTTTGGGTAAAGGTGTTGATATTTTCACCCTTGACACCAAAATCGGTGAATTCGTTCTGACTAAAGAGCAAGTGAAAGTACCTGAAACAACAAAAGAATTTGCCATTAACATGTCAGTTCAACGTTTCTGGGAAGCGCCAATGCAACAATACATTGCGGATTGCATTGCTGGCGAAACCGGTCCATTAGGTAAGCGTTACAACATGCGTTGGGTTGCCTCGATGGTTGCCGAAGTTCACCGCATTTTGACGCGTGGCGGTATCTTCATGTACCCTTACGACAACCGCGAGCCAGGCAAACCTGGTAAATTACGTTTGATGTACGAAGGCAACCCAATGAGTTTCTTATTAGAGCAAGCTGGTGCAATGTCTACTACACCTTACGAAAACATCATGGACATTAACCCAGAAAAAATCCACCAACGTTGTGGTGTGGTATTAGGTTCTAAAGAAGAAGTTAAGACGGTTCAGAGCTACTACAAAATCTAATTAAAACAGATTACGCATCCATCTGGCGTTGTTGCTACGGTACTCACACTGCGTCATCTACGCATGTACATTCCTTGTGTTGCGTGGCTAGCGCCTAGCTATTTTGGATGCTCATAGCTGTTTTAGCAACAAAACATAGTTAAGCCCCTGCAATGCGGGGCTTTTTTGACCAATCATTATTAAAAGGAATACTCATTATGGGTTTAGCTGATATTTCCGCTGGTAAAGTACCTGATGAAATGAACGTGATTATCGAAATCCCGGCCAACTCTACTCCAATCAAATACGAAGTGGACAAAGATACCAGCACGGTATGGGTAGATCGCTTTATGGCTACGGCGATGTTTTATCCCGCTAACTATGGTTTTGTGAATCAAACTCTCGGCTTAGATGGCGATCCTGTCGATGTACTGGTCATAACGCCTTACCCACTCCAACCTGGTGTGGCCATTCGTTGTCGTCCGGTTGCTGTGTTAAAAATGACTGACGATGGCGGTCAAGATGCCAAAATCATTGCGGTACCCGTCGATAAACTGACCCCCATTTACAAAGACGTTAAAGATTTGGCCGATGTTCCTGCGCTACTGAAGGGACAAATCCAGCATTTCTTCGAGCGTTATAAAGATTTAGAGCCAGGCAAATGGGCAAAAATCGATGGCTGGGAAGGTGTTGAAGCCGCTAAACAAGAACTACTTGATGGCGTTGCTCGTTACCAGGCGAGTCAAGCATAATAGCTTGCAAACTGACATCAATCGGTTGACTTAAGATACCCTGCACCCAGCAGGGTATTTTTTGTCATAAACCTGTCGATAGGTTATAATTCTCAAGTTTGCCTTTGGCAATCCCCAAGGGTGATGCGCTTCGTGGCTAAAAAGTCATCGGAAAAAGTCGACCATTCGGCTGAGAGAAACGGTTTTGTTTCCGTACAACAGGAACAGGTAGAGTGAAAGAAATTCAAGATAAGCAGTTGCGTGCTCGTGTTAAACTACTCGGAACGCTGTTAGGTAATGTCGTACGCCAACAAGCAGGTGAGTCGGTTTATGAAGCGGTTGAGCGTCTGCGCCAAGGTTACATTACTTTACGTAAGCAAGACGATCCCGTTCTACGTCAATCACTCAACGATTTTATTGCTGAGTTAGACGCCGATACCATGACGCATGTCATTCGTGCTTTTAACATCTATTTTGGCCTGGCTAACTTAGCCGAAGAAGAAGGCGCTTTCCACCGTCGTCAGCACCAAATGCGTGAAGAAGGTCCACTTTGGTTGGGTTCTTTCATGACCTCCATTGGCGAACTGAAAGCAGAAGGCATTAACGCCGAACAAATGAACGAACTGGTTCAGGGGTTAATGTACCGCCCTGTCTTTACCGCTCACCCGACCGAATCTAAGCGCCGCGCTGTGATGGAAAACTTGCGCGAAGTTTTCCTCACCCTAGAAGATTTAGTGTTCGATGAACGTCGCAATGACTGGAATGATCCCGATATTATCAATCGGTTACAAACGCAAATTCAAGTTTTGTGGAATACCGACGAAGTACGCTCGACCAAGCCAGAAGTCGATGACGAAATTCGCCATGGCATTTTCTATTTCCGTCAGTCATTATTTGAAGCAGTCCCTAAAGTCTATCGATTTATGGAACGGGCGCTGGCGCATCACTACCCAGAATCCAACATTAATGTATCGCCCTTCCTCTCTTTTGGTTCTTGGATTGGGGGTGACCGTGACGGCAACCCATTTGTTACGCATCAAAAAACCGAAATGGCGGTATTGTTACACGCACGTACCATTCTCTATTATTACCGTGACACCGTTTTCAAATTAAGTCGTCATTTAACCCATTCGCGTCACCTGTGTAACATCAGCCAAGAAGTCATTAATCGTGCGACCATTGTTGACTCTGATTTATTACACGAAATTTTCCATAATCGCCCCAATCGCTTTAGTGATGAGCCTTATCGTCGCTTTTTGTATATCATCGAAGGTAAAATTCAAGCAACGCTTAGCTGGATTGAAAGTCGGATTAATAAAGAGCCTGCCCCGCGCTCACGCTTTGCTTATGAAAATGAATACCAGTTTTTAGAAGACTTACAACTGATTCATGATTCTCTCTGCGGACATGGTGACAAAACCATTGCCGATAGCGATTTACTTGATTTAATTCGTGTGGTTAAAACTTTTGGGTTTTACCTCATGCGCTTGGATATTCGCCAAGAATCGACGGTACACAGCGAATGTGTTGCCGAATTGTTAATGCAATTAGGTATTGATTACAATGCGTTAACGGAAGAAGCTCGAATTCGTCTATTAGCAGAGCATATTGCCTCTCCGGTCATTATCGATCGTAAACATCTGGTGCTTTCAGAAAAAACGAAAGAAGTGTTAGCGGTATTCGATGTTATTCGTCAAATGCGTGAAGAGATCAGTCCTAAAGCCTTTGGTCAGTATGTGATTTCGATGACACACCATGCCAGCCATGTCATGGAAGTGATGTTCCTAGCACACCAGACTGGTTTAGCGGGTGCTTCTAACGGCGAGACTTACTGTCATATTCAAGTGTCGCCGCTGTTCGAAACCATCGAAGACTTGCAGCACATTGTGCCTGTGATGAATGACTTGATGGAAAATGAGACCTATCGCGCCCTTGTCAATAGTGCTGGCAAGCTACAAGAAATCATGCTGGGCTATTCCGATTCGTGCAAAGACGGTGGCATCGTTGCCTCGGCTTGGAATTTATACCGTGCACAAAAAGACATCATGGCTGTGTTCGATCAACATGACATCGAATGCCGCTTATTCCATGGTCGCGGTGGTACGGTAGGTCGCGGTGGTGGTCCAACGCATATTGCCATTCAGTCGCAACCTTACGGCACGGTGCATGGTCAAATCAAATTTACCGAGCAAGGCGAAGTGCTGTCTTATAAATATAGCAACTCAGAAACCGCCGCCTATGAATTGTCATTGGGTGTGACAGGCTTAATGAAGGCCAGCACACATTTGGTGCAATCGGTTAAGGTAGAAGATGAGCAAGATATGGCCATTATGGCTGAATTGGCGCAGTACGGTGAAACCAGCTATCGTCAATTAACCGACAATACGCCGGGCTTTTTAGATTATTTCTATGAAATCACACCCGTTACTGAAATTGGCATGTTAAACATGGGCTCACGCCCCTCGCATCGGAAAACGGGGAATCGTAGTAAGTCTTCTATTCGCGCCATTCCGTGGGTATTTGGCTGGGCGCAAGCGCGTTTAACCCTACCTGCTTGGTATGGTTTGGGTAGTGCCTTGGATCAGTGGCAAAAAGAACACCCAGACCAACCCACCGCGTTGCGCGATATGTATGAACGTTGGCCTTTCTTCCGTTCGATGGTGAGCAACATTCAAATGTCACTGTTCAAAACCGAATTAACCACCGGTAAAGAATACTCGATGCTAGCACAAGATCGTGGGCAAGCTTTGTCGATTTACGAAACCATTGCCAACGAGTTTCACTGTACCAGTAAACAAGTGCTCGAAATCAGCGGTAATGAAACCCTCATGGCTGATACGCCTGAGATTGCCTTGTCTTTACATCGTCGCAACCCTTATTTAGACCCACTTAATCATGTACAAATTGTGTTGCTCAAACGCTATCGTAATCCTGAAGCAACGGAACAAGAACGAGATATGTGGTTAAGACCCCTACTGCGCTCCATTAACGCCATTGCGGCTGGTATGCGAAATACGGGTTAGGAAATTGAGATCAATGATTAAAACAGTATTAAATGCAAAGTTGCATCGTGTTACCACCACCCATGCTGAGTTAGATTACGAAGGCTCTTGTGCTATTGATGGTCAGCTGTTGGATGTGGCGGGCATTCAAGAGTTTGAGCAGATTCACATTTATAACGTCAATAATGGTGAACGCTTCGTGACCTATGCCATTAGAGCGGAAGACAAAAGTGGCATTATTTCGGTCAATGGTGCGGCGGCGCATAAAGCACGCCCGGGGGATTTGCTGATTATTTGTACTTTTGCACAAATACACACGGCGGAAATGGCTAAGCATCACCCAACATTGGTGTACGTCGATGCCGCTAACTGTGTGACAGCGAAAAAATCCAGCATTGCGGTGCAAAAAGGCTAGAGGAATCAACCATGCTAGATTTCAAAGCGTTAATGAGCGAAGTGCCTGACTTTCCTAAGCCCGGTATTTTGTTCCGTGATATTTCTCCGCTGCTCAATAATCAGTTTGTTGAAGTGATTGATGCCATGAGTGCGCTTTACACAGCGGAAGAATGGCAAGAAATGGATATGCTAGCTGGTATCGAATCACGTGGTTTTATTTTCGCAGCTGCCTTGGCTTACAAGCATGGTAAAGGCTTTGTTAAAATTCGCAAGCCAGGAAAATTACCCAATGTCGCTGCCAGTATTAACTATGGACTAGAGTATGGTAGCGATAGCCTGCATATGCAAGCGGGTGATGGGCGTAGAGTGCTTATTTGTGATGATTTAATCGCTACGGGCGGCTCTATGGGTGCAGCAGCAGAGTTATGTCAACAAGTGGGTTATCAGGTAGCTGGCATGGCCTGTTTGGTCGATTTGGCCAGTTTAAACAGCTTTAGCTGGCAAGGCATGACCGTGCGTTCGGTGATTCAGTACGAGTAATAGCTTACAAGTAATAGTCTATGCTCACGTCACTACTTATAAAAAAGCTAAGCAAATGCTTAGCTTTTTTGCTAGGTGTTATTTCACTTCGTAACGGTTAATCACGCCGCCACAACTGGTGAAACAGCTTTTGTAATTAGCGTCACACATACTCATATTCGTTGAATTAGTACAGCTATTACGTGGCTCATCTCCACAGGGTGAACCGTAACGCGTAGAGGTACATTCTTGTTTGGTAACAGTCTGACCATTAATGGTTTCTGTTTTGGTTCTATAGCTGCTACATTGACTCGTTGATGGATTCATTGCCTTACAGCGTTGGTAATCGGCCATGGCGCGCTGATGATTTGCCTGACACTGCTGCTGTAATTGTTGCTGCGATACCTGACACATTTGCTTACTATTATTACACTGAGACACACACGCCGTTCCCATCGGTGTGGCAGGCGGAATCCAATCTTCTTTATATTCATTACACGCGGTCAAGCTCACGGCTGCGAGCATAAATAATGGAAGTGTAAGTTTTTTCATGGGTTTCTCCTAGCGTTATGGTTAGCGTTGCTTCAACGCTTGTTCTATTTGTGTTAATGCTTGCATTACTAAAGATCTGGGTGCAGCGATATTGAGTCGCATAAACCCTTCCCCTCCTTGTCCGTAGCTGATACCCGAACTTAATCCGACTTTGGCTTGCTCGACTAAAAAGGCTTGCAGCTTGTTATCATCAAGCCCCAAGGCAGAAAAATCTAACCACATTAAAAAAGTCCCTTCTGAAGGCTGAACCTTAACTTGTGGTAAGCGACTAAGCACGAACTCTGCAACAGCTTGTTGTGTTTGCGCAAGATAAGGCAATAGGTCGTCAACCCAGCTCGCCCCTTGTGCGTAAGCGGCGTGCACTGCGGCTAAGGTGAAGGGATTATTATTTTCGATATGTAAACGTTTGAATTCAGCGGTTAATTTTGCACGCAGTTCTGGATCGCTGGCTACCATAAAGGCCATGCTCAGCCCTGGCATGTTAAAGGTTTTACCAGGGGCAAAAACGGTTACCAATTTATCAGATAAATCATCTAAGCTCAGCAGGGGAATATGTTGATGCGGTGCATAGACCAAATCAGCATGAATTTCATCGGCAATAATGGTCATATCATAACGGTTACTGATATCGACAAGCTTCATCAACTCATCACGCGTCCACACTCGTCCAATTGGGTTGTGTGGTGAACACAAGAGCAACAGCTTTGCACCTTGTTTTGCGCACTGCTCTAAGTGCTCAAAATCCATTTCGTAATGACCATCATTATGTTTGAGTGGATTCAACATGAGCCGACGATTATTGTCGGTCACGGCACTAAAAAAAGGCGTATAAACGGGCGGTTGCACAATGACCGCATCCCCTTCGTTGGTGAAGGCTTTAACAGCCGCATAAAGTGTCGGTACCACGCCTGGCATGGTGACCAGCCAATCGGGTTCAATCGCCCAACCGTGACGTTGCAACTGCCAGTTAACGAGCGATTGCGTTAAGTCGTGCGGATGACGCGTATAGCCATAAATAGGATGTTGCGCCCGTTGCAATAAAGCGTGTTGAATGGGATTAGCGACAGCAAAATCGCCATCAGCCACCCAGAGTGGCATGATATCGTCTGTACCAAATACAGCCGTTCGTCCGTCCCACTTGACTGAGTTGGTGTTCAAGCGCGAAATAACCGCATCAAAGTCAGAGTTCGAATGCTGCGTTGTAGATGACACAGACGTCCCTCCCTGTTGCTGCTGACAGCCTGCTAGTGCGGCGAAAGCCATCGCTCCGCCGCTGAGTTTAATAAAGTCTCGTCTTGTGGTCATGTTTGATTCCAATGTGGTTAGCCGCCTGTACATTTAGTCAATTCTCGAGTCTGCTCATAAGCAGTTTTGTAGGGATTGTCATCTTGCTTGGCTTTAGAGTCTACTGCGTCAATCAAAAAATCGGCAGCTTTACCAGCCTGTACACCACACAAGGGAGAAACAGCTCCTAGACCGAACTCATCACAAGTTAAATCTCCACCAATTTCTGCAACATTTACAAGCGACTCCTCAACAGCAGCAGTGAAAGACTCTCCTGCAATCATGGGACCTGCAATGGGGATCATTTTAGATAAAGCTTTTTTCCAGAAAGGTTTTTCTTCTTCATTGACTACTGGTTTGTAAAGTTCGTTAGAACAAGATGCAGCACGTCCCTGGCTAACCATGGTCCAAGATGTTTGGCCAGTCCAAGCTTGCTCCGAGTCTGTAATATTGAGATTCAATAATGCACCTGCACTAGATACATAACCTAAATTCACCTGACCAGTAGCAGATACTGCGATATCCATTCCGGCAATACTGGTCTGATAAGTACCATTGAGCACAATATCTTGCGCCGAAGCATAGCGATACCCTGTGGTCATACCGGGTTGCCATTCCTTACTACAATCTAAACCGCTGAGTAAATCAGCCGCTGTCACTGTTGATGCTGGTAACTGTTTGAAATCCACATTTCCCGTACACATCAATAGCCCACCTTTGGTATTGGCTTTGCCTGAACCATCGGTAATGGGATTGTAAAGGAAGTTATCAATAACGGGGATAATAATAAACAAACGTGCAAAGCTGGTATCTGTTGCTCTGTAATGATCAGGTACGAGAATAGCACGCATTTTTCCTAAATTCAGAACACCATTAATTGCTCCATTAACCCCACCATTGTAAGGACTTTTAGAGACAAAGGCATCGCCATTATAGCCCTGTAAATAGCGTTTAGAAGATAAGCTAGCCGTTTCTCCAACACCCATTAGGGCAATGCCCGAACTATTCATGTCGAACGGAAAAGCGCCTGGAAAGGGATAAAATGGATTAGTAGCGGGTTGATTAATATTAAGCGCACTGAATGCCATGTTTTCCAAGCCATAATGATAAGGTTTAAGCGCATCTGCTACTTCAAGTTTTGCTACACTGACCGAACCATTTACCCCAATAATATTATTGGCGTAGTTCACGGTAAACCAACCCATTTCTCTGCAGTCAGACTTAGATCCAATCATCGGGCAGATTCCCGTACTATTTTGATCTCCCACATTGGTCACTGAAACGTAAGGCTTAGTAGGATCATTATTCAAATCAAAAATGTGGACTTTAGAGGTTGCTGAATACCTCACGGTATTATTAAACTGAACAGAACCGGCGTGTTCACTCCATTGTCCACTTAACAAAGAGCCATCCATAAGGACAGACATATTCCTGTAATCATCGGTTGAGCCGAGCAATAAAGTTACTCTGCGCGTGGTGATGTTTGGCGTTGTGCTAAAGGTAGCTCCTTGCTTGTCGGTAGGCAAAGTTTGATAAACAATGGCTAAATCCATTGTTAGATTGCGTGTTGCGTTATTGTATTTCAGCCTTAAATCGACATCACCCACCTTTGTTTTAGACGACCGATTACCATTAAAGAAGAAGCCCCGATCCAATGGCGTGATATCCCAGTCATCCGACCAAAAACCAGGTGCATTATAAGTGCGATTAACCTTGCCATTAACCAGTAACAACGACATAGCGGCTGCTGCCTTCCAGTTATCGCATTTATCGTTTATGCAATCGGATGTACTACCCCAAAAATAAAGCACGCGTTTATTTTGCATTTCTAAAGTAGTTGGAGTGTCAACCCTTTTTCGTACAAGGAATCTGGTTTTTATCTAAAAGCT
>CAZBQD010000048.1:0-13321 GCA_964493995.1 uncultured Francisella sp. | reverse complement strand
AAAACCTATCCTGAGTTTTTTGTTAAAAAAGATTATAACCAGTCGATACCCGACATGTAGAAAAGCACTAACGGTTTTGTTGCCATTGTTATCGGACTGAACGCCCATCATATCAAAAGCGCTTGTTGAATACTACTGCTATTGGTTACCACGAAAACTCTGGGCTGAATGTTGCTTTAACGCTATGGTTAAAAACACGCACCCTAGGCAGTTAAGAAGAACAACTTAAACTCAGCCCCTTAGCCCAATCGGGCGCTGGCTGGGCGTAGGCTTGCTTGCCAGCTTGTTCAGTGAAAGGATGAGCGAGCAACTGACGTAATTCAGAAACCACGCTAAAATCGCCACGCTGGGCGACGTCAATGGCTAACTGGGCGATCCAAGTACGCAACACATACAGCGGATTCACCGCCTCCATCGCTTGCACACGCTCCGCTGCCGATCGGGTTTCACTATTCAGTCGGTGCTGATACCACTGCCACCAATCCTGCCCTTCAGCAGACTGAAACGGACTGACTTGAGCTCGACTGAGTTGTCGATGCGCGAGGGTGAAATCTTGCTGTTCGCGCGCCAATAACGACAACCAGTTACGAATGAGTAAGGCATCGTCATCTTTAGCCTGTTGCAAGCCCAACTTAGCGCGCATTAACTGCAAATAATGACGATGATACTGTGGCCAATAAGCATCTAGGATATCCCTAGCGATACTCAGCGATTCAGATTCCTCGTCGGCCAGCAGTGGCATCACCGCTTGCGCTAAACAGGCACAATTCCACAAGCCAATTTCGGGCTGTTTATTAAAAGCATAGCGCCCTTGGTCATCGGAATGGTTACAGATGAAATCGGGCTGGTAAGTTTCCATAAACATGAAGGGACCATAATCGAGCGTTAGCCCCAAAATCGACATATTATCGGTATTCATCACACCATGCATAAAGCCGACACTCTGCCAGTGCGCCACTAACTGTGCTGTGCGTTCGACTACCTGCGCCAGCCAAGCGGCATAGGGGTTCGGCTGGATCAAACACTCGGCATAGTCGTGCTGAATGACGTAATCGACCAGTTCGCGCAACAAATGATGCTGACCGCGATAATAAAACACCTCGAAACTACCAAAACGCACAAAGCTGGGCGCGATACGACAGACACAAGCAGCGGTTTCGACCGTTTCTCGATAAACGGGTAAATCGCTCGCTACCAAGGACAAAGCTTGCGTGGTCGGAATACCCAAACCTTGCATGGCATGACTCACCAAATACTCACGAATACTGGAGCGCAACACGGCACGCCCATCACCTCGACGTGAAAAAGGCGTTACCCCCGCGCCTTTCAGTTGCCACTCCCGATAGCCTTGCGTCGAGGCACTATCGCCCAATAACAAAGCTCTACCATCGCCTAATTGCGGTACATAATGACCAAACTGATGACCGGCATACAAAGCCGCCACCGGAAACATACCCTTGTGGGTGGCTCCACCCGCCGTTATCTGCGTTAACCAGTCTTGATGCGCTTGCTGCTGCACATCCAGCCCAAAAGTCGCCGCCAACACGGGGCAGGCATCGACCAAGCGCGGTTGCGGTAAAGGGTCGGCAGAAACGGGCAGGCTAAAGTCTTTACCCAACTGGGCAAAACGCGCATTAAATGTAGGGAAAAGGCTGTTTTTCATAGGCGTCATCATGCGGTAGTCGGGGCAATAAAGCAAGGGGATGGGTAGGGAAATGGCTTGACGGGAATTTGGTATTTAATTTTTATACCGAGAAAAATATACCAAAAAGTATAACAATCGCATACCAGCATACTCAGTAAAGATTGAGCGGCTAATCGTCTTGTAAAACAATACTTTTCTTCATGCCGACTGACGCATAGCTTGAAATTCAGTCACTACCTCATCTTCGTTGACATTCGCTTGTAATAACGCTGTTTGCAATGCTTCAAAAGCGATTTTTAGTTGCTCTAAATCAGTATCCGATGCAGGCAAATTCCGACTTGGAATAAAGTAACCTAATACATCTCCATGCTTAGTAATGGCTATAGGTGTGTCAGTTTGAGAAACATAATGCGGAAGCTCTGCTCTAAACTTACGGACACCCACTTTTTCAACAGACATAGTCACAGCCCTCGGGATCAGTTATTTGTGTACACAATTTAACAAAATAACCTGTTCAGCGCAAGTCATTGTAACAATAATAAAAATGTACTATCTATTCTAACGCGAACTCATCGACAAAGAGAATGATCGCTACTTTATCCCCGATAGGTCGCTAGAGCTTTGGCTGGGGAGAATGATGGCTTCTTGACAATAACACCTATCAACCCCTAGAATGAGTACACATCGTTAATGCGCATAGGATTCAAACATGATGAGTTCCCCTCTTGCACAAACACCCAAAAGGTCAACCAATGTCAGCTTAAACCCCGCCTTACTCAGCGAGGCAAAGCAACTGAATATTAACTTGTCTGCAACCCTTGAAAAAGCATTGCGCGAAGAGGTTTCGGTGCGTAAACAAGCCTTGTGGTTAGCCGAAAATAACGCCGCCATCGACGCCTATAACGCACTTACCGAGCGCGAAGGCTTATTTTCTGATGCTTATCGAGCCTTCTAAATGGCGCAATTTCAACTTTATACAAACAAAGATAAACGCTCCTCAGCTGTATACCCCTATTTTATTGACGTACAAAATGACTTACTCAATGGGTTAAATACCAGAATGGTGATTCCACTCACGCCCTTAACGCAGCTTGATAACCTAGCGCCTAGCAGATTATGCCCAAGCATCCATTTGCCTGCTGGTGATTTTGTCATTCTGACACAACAGATGACCAGTGTACCGAGTAAAATGCTATCCGAACCGATTGCTGATTTAAGCACATTCAGAAATGACATCATCGCTGCCGTCGATTTTTTAATGACGGGTGTGTGAACTAACTTTATGAGCTTGAATTTGATCGGAAGTGTTGGTTGTTGAAAGTTGCTAACGTTTGAGCTCAGACCGTGGCACCTCAGAGCCATCGCGTCTGCAACGATTGGTTAGAACCTATCACTCGTCTCTTCGACGGAACTCTTGAAGCTCCCAAACGGACAAACTTCGCCCGTTTGCTACTTCCTTCAGACTCGCCACTGCCTGTTCGTAATCTTCAATTGAATCATTTGTCGTCCAGTCGTAGACAATCTGTGCCTTATCTCGAATGATCCCGTCAATTGGACAATGTGGAGGTTCCTGGACATAGCCCGCTGCCCATAAATACTTTAAGTGTAAATTTATGAGCTTCTGAGTCACACCAATTCTGAATCTTCCGTTATGCAGTTTGTTTCCAAGTACTTTCGATACATCGTCAGCAGTATCCCGAATTAAATCAACGTGCTGACTTTCAGTTACGCCACCCTGAACATACATCCGTTCTATTTTTTCAAGAACACCGCGAAAAACTTTCTTCTCCTTGGTTCGCTGATGGATTTTGATTCCCTTTGCGTAGACAGGTGCATTACCATCTCTAGTAGATAGTGCGGCTTTTAGGCTGAGTAGACCAAGCTCGTAGCACAGGAATCGCTTCTTATCGTTTTCGTTCGCCACGAATATCTCCTGTAGTTTTTAACTATAATTATGCGGTACTTTCACCGCACAACACGATTTCAAAACATTCATTACCATTCCATCCCTCAGCGATTCAAGATCTTAACTTTAATAAGCCGCATAACACGATTCACTAGGCTAAAATCACAACACAAGCCTTAAAGACAATACGCGCTGTGACAGTGACTTTCTCAAATTCCCTTAACTCAACGCGGCCAATGCCGCTTCAGGCGCTTTATTCAGCACCAATAATAAAGCTTGAGCTGCGCCTGTCGGTTGACGCTTACCTTGCTCCCAATTACGCAAGGTATCTAAGGAAACGCGAATGCGTGCTGCAAACTCGGTTTGTGTCAACCCCAAACGCGCACGTACAGAACGAGTAAACTGAGCGGCATCTTGGCGTGCTGCTTGCTCATCTTGTGCTATTTGCTTTGCAATCTCTTTCTCGGTGGTTGCATCGACTCTAGCCATATCGCAACGACCGCTTGACCAAGAATGGGCATCTGTTGGATCAATTTTCATTCTAACCATGCTCATGTTGTTTTACCTCTCTAGCGTTGGCTTTACGCGCTGAAATAATGCGGATAACATCATCACGCATGGTATAAACGATGACATAAAGACGCGCTTCAATGTACCCGCTTAATGTAAACCTATCCTCACCATATTGATAACGTCGATCTGGTTTTATTTTTTTGTTAGGATCGTAAAAAGCACGAGCAGCGTAGGCAAAATCAAACCCGCGCTCGACAAAACAACGCTGGCTTTTGACATTATCCCATTCAAATTCATAGATCATGGTTTAAGTGTAGTCCAAAGGACGACTTTGTTCAAGTCTGCTTCAACGTCCCGTTAAAAAGATTAAGAAATTAGTCAAATAAACACCAAACCATGTAACAAATTACCTTTCCCTTAACCCATGAAACTCAGGCTCAGATAACGTACAATATGGCCATTAATAAGGAATAGCCATGTCTGCGATTGAACAAAGCCAACTCGGTCATCACACCCACTATCCCACCCATTACGACCCCAGCCTGTTGTTTGCAGTGCCGCGCGCGCTCAATCGGGCGCAGTTGTCGCCTTCGCCGATGCACGGGGTTGATGTGTGGACGGCTTATGAGCTTTCGTGGCTGAACGCTCAGGGACTGCCGCAAGTGGCGATTGCCGAGTTTAGCATTCCTGCCTCCAGCCCGAACCTAATCGAGTCTAAATCCTTTAAGCTCTACCTCAATTCGCTCAATGCGCATAAGTTCAGCGATAGCCACGCCATGATGACGCAAGTGACGCATGATTTGTCTGGCTGTGCGGGCGCGATGGTGACCATGCGACTGCATGATGTCAATCACCTCAGCATCGGACAGTTGCCGGGGCAGTGTTTAGATAAACTCCCCGTCAGTATTAATAGCTACACGCCCGATCCCGCATTATTGAGTCTTGACCCGCATCTGTCGGGCGATGGTTGCTGGCACAGTCATTTGCTGAAATCCAATTGCCCTGTCACCAACCAACCTGACTGGGGCAGCGTGGTGATTGAAATGCGTGCACGCAAACTGCCTAAGGCAGAAAGCCTGTTGGCTTATATTGTTTCCTATCGTGACCACCAAGGCTTTCATGAACACTGTGTTGAAAGTATTTACAGCGATTTATGGCACGCCTTTCAACCAGAACGCTTAACCGTTTACGCTCGTTATGTGCGTCGCGGCGGGCTGGATATTAATCCTTGGCGTGGTCACGACAAGCACGCTCCCACTTGGCCAATCATGCCACGCTTAGCGCGTCAGTAAGAGAGCAAAAGCTGTTAAAATAAACCCATCAAACCGAGTCGAACTTAGGAAACCCATGCCACAGCGCGAAAATGTAAAAGCGATTGCCAACAAACTGTTGATTGCCATGCCCGATCAGGGGGGTGGTTTTTTTGAAAAAAGCGTCATTTTAATGCTAGAACACAATGAGCAGGGTGCGATGGGACTGACGCTGACTCACCCTTCCGATATGGACATGCACGCCCTACTCGACAATCTCGATATGCCTTTGCGTCATGAACAGCGCGATTTATCGCAACCGGTGATGATTGGTGGTCCTGTGCAGCCCGATCGGGGCTTTATTTTGCATCATGGTCGTTCACGCTGGGAAAATACGGCACGACTGAGTGATAGCCTATCGCTCACTGTTTCGCTCGATTTTTTGAAAGGCATCGCCGATGATCGCGTACTCGAAGAATATGAAGTCTACTTGGGTTACGCTGGTTGGGGTGCGGGGCAATTAGAACAAGAGTTGCGTAATAACCAATGGCTGTTTGCCGAAGCCGACCCTGAACTCATTTTCGACTTGCCACCCGAAGCGCGTTGGCAAGCGGCATTTGCGCGTTTAGGTATCAACACCCATCAAATTTCACGCACGGCAGGACACGCTTAACTTATGGCAAAGGGCGTGTTTATGGCACTCGACTGGGGCGAAAAACGTATTGGTCTGGCGGTCGGACAAAGCTTAACGGGACATGCACGCGGTTTGGCCGTGCTCAAAGCGAAACAGGGCGTACCCGACTGGCAAGAGCTGAAAAAATGGCTGAGCAAATATCAACCAGAAGCCTTGGTGTTAGGATTACCCCTGTTGTTAGACGGTAAAGAACAACCCTTAACCGAGCGGGTACGCGAGTTTGCCAACCTACTACTCAGCCAAATTCCGCTACCCCTTTATTGGGTAGAAGAGCAACTGTCTTCCAGCGAAGCCAATGAGCGTTGCGACAATCCCGCCATGCTTGATGCCGAAGCTGCTGCCGTTATTTTAGAAACTTGGTTATCTCAACCCCTTGCCCACCGTGATGCCAGTCGTCACCCACCATTACCCGCATAAGGAGTCACCCATGTTTGGCTACCCTGGCTTATCTACGCCGAATATTCAATTAAACGACGCTGGCAAGCTCAAACATCTGCTGACGCTGGAAGGACTTAAACCGCATCATATTCGCGATATATTAGACCGTGCCGATGGCTTTATTAACACCGACACGCGCCAGATTCACAAACAGCCGTTACTGAAAGGCAAAACCATCGTTAACCTGTTTTTTGAAGCCTCGACACGCACGCGCACCACCTTTGAAATTGCCGAGAAAAGTTTGGGCGCCGATGTCATTAACCTAAACGTCGCCACCAGTGCCACCAAAAAGGGCGAGTCGCTGCTCGATACCATCTACAACCTCGAAGCCATGCAGGCCGATATGTTTGTCGTGCGTCATGCCGAATCGGGGGCAGCGCACTTTTTTGCCCGTCACGTCGCGCCTCATGTGCATGTGCTCAATGCCGGTGATGGTCGTCATGCCCATCCCACACAAGCCTTGTTGGATGCTTACACCATTCGTCACTTTAAGGGTGCAGACTTTTCTCAATTACGTGTGGCGATTGTTGGCGACATTTTACATTCACGCGTCGCTCGTTCACAAATCCAAGTGTTGAATCTGTTAGAAACCGAAGAAATTCGACTAGTCGGCCCAAAAACTCTGCTACCACACGATGCCAGCGCTATGGGCGCTCATTGCTTTACCGACATTGAAGCTGGCTTGAAAGATGTCGATGTGGTGATTACCCTGCGTATGCAAAACGAACGCATGAGCAGCGCTCGCTTACCCTCTGAACAAGAATACTTTGAAACCTATGGCATTACCGAAGAACGCTTAAAACTCGCCATGCCCGATGCCATTGTCATGCACCCTGGCCCCATTAATCGTGGCGTAGAAATCGCCTCAACCGTAGCAGATGGTCCTCAATCGGTTATTTTAGACCAAGTTACGTTTGGCATTGCTGTGCGTATGTCGGTGATAGCGGGGATTATGCAACAACAGGTAACCAACGCATGAGTCATCAAACGAACGCCATTGTGCTTTTTAATGAACAAACTATTCGTCGCACTTGGCATAACGAAGAGTGGTGGTTTTCGGTTGTGGATATTGTTGGCGCGTTAACAGAAAGTGCAAATGCACGTCGTTACTGGTCAGACTTAAAAAGACAACTTACTGAAAAAGAAGATTATTCTGAACTGTACGAAAAAATCGTACAGTTGAAATTACGTGCACCAGATGGTAAACAACGTGAAACAGACTGCGCCAACACCGAATCACTGTTACGCATCATCCAATCAATCCCTTCACCTAAAGCAGAGCCTTTCAAGCGCTGGTTAGCTAAGGTAGGCTACGAGCGTATTCAGGAAATAGAAAATCCCGAGCTTGCGCAAGCGCGAATGAAAACCTTGTACGAACAAAAAGGCTACCCTAAAGATTGGATTGATAAACGCTTGCGTGGTATCGCCATTCGCCAAAACCTAACCGATGAGTGGCAAGAACGCGGCATTAGCAGCGCTAAAGATTATGCGATTTTAACGGCTGAAATCTCGAAAGCCACCTTCGGTATGACACCCACTGAGTACAAACAGCATAAAAACTTGCCCGCTAACAGCAAAGCCAATTTGCGCGACAACATGACCGATTTAGAACTGATTTTTACCATGCTAGGTGAACGCGTCACCACCGAAATTTCTGCCAGCGAAAAACCGGATACGTTTGAAGGTAGTAAAAAAGTAGCACAACGTGGTGGACGTGTTGCAGGAACCGCTCGTACCGAAACTGAAAAAGAATTAGGGCGTAGCATCATCAGTAAAGACAACCACCTCACCCTCACGCACACACATGCCGATGAGGAACAAGGAGCCCAACCATGATCGCCATCACCATTCAACAAGGTCGTTTGTTCGATCCCGCCAACCAACTGGATGTGATTACCGACCTTCACATCAATCATGGACGCATTATTGCCATGGGTGAGGCGCCAGCCGACTTTACCGCCAGCAAAGTGATTGATGCCAAAGGTATGTTGGTTATTCCGGGCTTAATTGACTTGTCTACGCGCTTGGGTGAACCGGGATTAGAACACTTCACCACCATCGCCCGTGAAACCAAAGCCGCCGTCGCTGGCGGCATTACCAGTTTATGCGTGATGCCCGACACCGATCCTGTCAATGATACCTTTGCCGTGACGGAACTGATTCAGCGACGAGCGCGTCAAGCAGAAACCGCTTACGTACTACCCGTTGGTGCATTAACCAAAGGATTGAAAGGGGAAGCTCTGTCGGAAATGGTGGCCATGCACCGTGAAGGCTGTGTTGCCTTTAGTCAGGCTAACCAACCTGTGGTGAACACGCAAACCCTATTTAATGCTTTTGACTATGCCGCCACACACAAGTTATTGGTGATGATGCGCCCGATTGACGCCTATTTAGGCAAGGATGGCGTCGCGCATCGTGGTGCCATTAGTTCGGCACTGGGTTTACCCGATATTCCTTCAGCGGCGGAAACCCTTGCCCTAGCCAGACTGCTGTTATTGGCAGAAGAAACTGGGGTTCGCTTGCACCTAAGTCAGATCTCGACCGCTCGCGCTGTTGAGATGATTCAGGATGCGCAAGCGCGCGGCTTGCCGGTCACCGCCGATGTCGCTATTCACAACTTACACCTAACCGAATTTGACGTCGCCGATTTTGCCAGCTTTATGCACGTACAACCTCCGCTGCGCAGTCAGCGTGATAGAGACGCGCTACGTGCTGGCGTTAAAGCCGGTGTAATCAGTGCTATTTGTTCGGATCACACGCCTCTCATGCACGATGATAAATTGCTACCCTTCCCTGAATCGGTACCCGGCATCAGTGGACTAGAAAGCTTATTGCCGTTATTGCTCGCACTGGTACGCGAGCATGTGCTGACACTAGAACAAGCGATCAAAGCAGTGACGCATCAACCCGCCAGCTTATTGGGCATTAATCGAGGCAGTCTGCAAGTCGGTGCGCCAGCCGATATTGCCCTTGTCGATTTGGAAGCCGACTGGTTATTTAATCGTCGCCAGTTGATTAGCGCCGGTGACAATACACCTTTCCATAAATGGCCGTTCACGGGCAAAGTACACACCACCCTCTTCCAAGGCCGCATTGTACACCAACCTATTGGCGTTGGCGCATGATGATGCCACTCCCGCATAACCCGCCCAGCGTCACCAGCTTACCCAATGGCTGGATGCAGGTGAGTTTCACGCTGAACCTCCCATTTACACTAGAACTGGGCGCAAGACTTCAATGGGGTGAAACCCTGCTAGCACCTTGGCGTGTGCAAGACGCCCACATTGACTGCCTATGCATGACCGCAGTCGATAACGCCGTGCAAGCAACCATTGAACTGGTTCATGCTGGGCAAGCTCTGCCACATTTAGACAGCCAGCAGCCACTACTGATAACGGGAGAAGGCTTAGGCATTGCCGACGCCTTGCGTGCCGCCAGTCACCTGAAAAGGCTTGCCGGCAACAGTCTCGTGCTGCTAAGCGCCGACCGGTTTCCCTGTATCATCAAACCGGCCAAGTTTATGGTCGAAGCCCTTCCCAATGCCATTGCCGCTTGTCCGTTATTGGAAGATTGGGGCTTTGCTAACCGTCTAGTTCACGCCGAATTACCGGGATGCATTGACAGCAACCTCGACGAGCTGATTCAGCAACCCGCCTTTGCTGCCTTTCAACAGCTCAGATTTAACAACAACGCATGAAATAGAACACAGTGAACAGGCAACGAAAACAGCACAGACAAAGCAAGCTTACAAGCAAGCAAATTCGTTTCGAGTATATTTTTAACGCAGAATGAGGCTAGTTCTAATACTGTTCAGTTAAATAAGAACCCCGTTCGCCCTGAGCTGTGAGCTTGTCGAACAGTCGAAGGGGTTCAGATGAGTAATCAGTGGTTCGACTGGCTCACCACGAACGGTTAAGTGAACGCTATTGGGGGCAGTCTCATTCACGCAGTTTCAAGTAACTTTTCCATAAAACCATCGTGCATCACATGGCAAACACTGCACTGATGTTGCTCAGGATGCTCCACCGCATCGGCAATACGCGCAAACAGGGCTTGCACCTCTTCGGGTGAAAACACCGACAGTAATCGGTTCATTTCTTCCGGCGGCATCATCACCGTTGTGAATTCACCTGAACTCAACTGCAGTTGCACGCCACAGGCATCGGCAACTGAGCCACCTTCCTCGACCAATTCTGCCTGCTCAACAAAGAAGAGCTGATCGTAAACCTCATCTAACTGAGTGATGGCAGCCTCAGACAAACTGGCCTGACGCACACGCACTTGCACCCCGGCCTCAACCGCTTCACCCGCTGTTACCGACTCGACCTTCACCTCACCGCCCAATTGTTGCGCTTGTTGGGCAAAGCGTTGCGCTAGGGTCGCATCGAAAAAGAGAAAATCTAACATCCACCACATCCAAAGCATTATTTCGTCTTATAATACAATATTTGATACGCCCTTCTATTAAAAAGAGAGAAAAATGATTGCACGCAACTTCCCCCTAACCCGCCCACGTCGCATGCGTAAAGACGACTTTTCTCGTCGCTTAATGCGCGAACACACACTAACCAGTGACGATCTGATTTGGCCGGTATTTGTGTTGGAAGGTGAGCAACGTCGCGAGGCCATTGCCTCGATGCCGGGCGTGGAAAGACTCAGTTTAGACCTACTGATTGAAGAAGCCAAACAAGCCGTGGCTTTGGGCATTCCGATGATGGCCATCTTCCCTGTCGTCGATCAAGACAAAAAATCGCTATCGGCTAAAGAAGCTTACAACCCAGATGGGCTAGTGCCGCGTGCGGTGAAGGCATTAAAAGCCGCCGTGCCACAATTAGGCATTATGACCGATATTGCGCTCGATCCTTACACCAGTCACGGCCAAGACGGCATTATTGACGAACAAGGCTATGTATTGAACGATGAAACCTGCGAAGTGCTGGTGAAACAAGCCTTATGCCATGCACAAGCCGGAGCTGATGTGGTTGCCCCTTCCGATATGATGGACGGACGCATTGCCGAAATTCGCCTTGCACTCGAAGAAAACGGCTTTATTCACACACGCATTATGGCTTATTCGGC
Source organism: uncultured Francisella sp. (assembly GCA_964493995.1). Classification (GTDB taxonomy): domain Bacteria; phylum Pseudomonadota; class Gammaproteobacteria; order Thiomicrospirales; family Thiomicrospiraceae. The sequence continues at coordinate 1,796 of CAZBQD010000048.1, read as the reverse complement.
GAAATACGCTTCCGCTTTTTATGGTCCTTTCCGTGATGCCGTTGGCAGCGCTGCCAACCTGGGCAAGGCGGATAAGAAAACCTATCAAATGGACCCAGCCAATAGCCATGAAGCCATCACCGAGGTGGCGATTGATATCAGCGAAGGGGCGGATATGGTGATGGTGAAGCCTGGCATTCCTTATTTAGATATTGTGCGTCGAGTCAAACAAGAATGCCAAGCACCGACTTTTGTTTACCACGTCTCCGGTGAATACGCCATGATTAAATCCGCGGCGCAAAATGGCTGGGTTAACGAGCGCGCCATTGTGTTAGAAACGCTGCTTTCCTGCAAACGCGCTGGTGCTGATGGCATACTCACCTACTACGCCAAAGTCGCAGCGCAATGGTTACGAGAAGCTCAGGCATGAATCAGCCCGACCGCTACGCCGTATTGGGCAACCCGATCGGCCATTCCAAATCACCGCTCATTCATCGCCTGTTCGCTGAACAAACGCAGCAAGTCATGACTTATGAAGCACTCTGCTTACCGCTCGATGGCTTCGTGAGTGGTATCCAAACACTGCATCAGCAAGGCTATAGGGGCATGAATGTCACTGTGCCGTTCAAGTTTGAAGCCTTTGCCGCTTGCGAAAGCGTCAGTGAACGCGCGCAACTGGCTGGGGCAGTGAATACGCTCATTCGCACCGATTCGGGCTGGCAAGGCGACAATACCGACGGTGCGGGTTTGGTTGCCGATTTAACCCGTTTGGTCGGTAGCCTAGCCGGTAAACGCCTGCTCATGCTGGGTGCTGGTGGGGCGGCCAGCGGTGTGGTGAAGCCACTCTTAGACGCCAAAGTCGATCAACTGACCATCGCCAATCGCACGGCGCAAAAAGCCATCGACTTAGCCCAGCGTGCCGCACAGGGTCGCGTCAATGGTTGTGGCTTCGACGTGGTACCGAATCAACCCTACGATATTATTATTAATGCAACTGCAGCGAGTTTAGCCGGAGACTTACCCCCACTCAAAGCAGGCTGGTTCGCCGATGCGGGTTGCTTGGCTTACGATATGATGTACGGCAAAGAACCCACGGTTTTTATGCAAGCCGCACAACAGTTAGGAGCAGAACATCAAGCCGATGGCTTAGGCATGTTGGTGGAACAAGCAGCAGAAGCCTTTTACCTCTGGCGTGGCGTCAGACCGCAAACGGAAGCGGTTAGACAGGTATTGGCAGAATCGTAAAGCAGAAAAAGACGGTATACACCAATAGAGTTCACTTAAAGAATATTTCCGTTCGCCCTGAGCTGTGAGCTTGTCAAACAGTCGAAGGGATACAGGTAAACAACTCGTGGTTCGACAGGCTCACCACGAACGGTTAAATGAACAAAATTAAAAACAGCATTGGGGTCAGACCCCTTTTCGCTTGAAAAAGACGGAATACACCAAAGACTTTATTTAACCGATTTAATCAGTTCAATAAACGCCGGATTAGCGAAGGTTAAGCCAAACACCATTAAGGCAATGAGCACCTTCATCATCATTTGCATGTTTTTCAGTTCTGCGCGTATGTCGCTCATTTCTGCGCGTATATCGCTCATTTCGGCATGAAAATAGGTTTTAACGTCGCTGATTTCTGCACGCACAAATTCTTTCGTTGCTAATTCGGTGCGTAGGTCGTTATAAAGCTCGGATTTAACTTGCTCTTTTTTTTCGATGATAGAAGCCACTGCCTTATCATCGATCGCTTGAATGGATGATTCGATAGCGCGGGCAAAAACTTCTGTTTTTTGCTTATCGCCCAAGGCTTCGAGCAA
>CAZBQD010000047.1:0-14993 GCA_964493995.1 uncultured Francisella sp. | reverse complement strand
GCAAAGCTTTTAGATAAAAACCAGATTCCTTGTACGAAAAAGGGTTGACACTCCACAACTCTCAAACTCCACTTCGTGGCATTTGAGAGTCCCCAAATTTTTTACCTCTGGTGGAAGGGATTAAATCAAAGGGTATATGTTCTTTTTTAGACCCCTTCCCCCAGACCCCCTTCCCGCTAAGTTGTTAGAGGTCACTACCGGTTATCAATATAACTTATTTTACTTCGATCTGATTCAACACTTTCGCTTTGTAAACAAAGGTGCCAACCGGAATTAACGAAGCCACAAAGCCCAACACATACTGTTTAATGGTCACTTGCTTTTTCAGCATCGCCGCAATCAACAGCGCATTAAAAGCAATAAACAACAATCCATGAATCGGACCAATAATTTGCACCGCTTCGGGAATACCCATCAATCGCTTTAACGGCACAGCCACAATTAACAGCAACAGCAATGAGCTACCTTCTAGCAACGCCATAAAACGCAAGAGTTTCATGCCAATCCCTCGCTTAAGCCGACTTTTGCAAGCTTTTCACCCAACCGATCATCGCTTCCGTGGCAACCGGCATAGGCGGCTCTAAGAAAGCAATGACAAAATGATCAGCGAACTCAGTGACACCAATACTGCGCGGACGCACGGCCATCACTTGAGCATTGGGAATTTTCGTCCCGAAGCAGAAAACAATATGTTGTGCATCCTGAATATCGGGGTTGATTTCACCGTCAATCGATTGGGTGTGTGCATAGTGATCAAAATGACCAATTAGCTTAGCAATGGGATGCGCTTCGACTTTAGCCGTTAAATCGGCGATGATGTCAGCGGTGCTGGCATATTTGCATTCGCTTTTAGCCAGGGTTAATTCGTAGATAGGATACTTTTCCATAAAGACAGCTTGTTTCATGTCATAAACCTTTATTATGCTAGTGGGTAAAACAAACGGCACCCATGTGGGTGCCGTTTGTGTCTGAAAGCGACTTAGACCGTTTTCTTAGAGAAGTACCAATCGGTGTATTGGAAACCTTCATCTTTACGGGCAATGGCCGCGTCAACTGTTTTAGGCGGAGGGACAATCACTGCGTCACCTGGCTGCCATGCTTCTGGCGTAGCGCACTTGTTCGCATCCGATGTTTGCATCGCTTTAACCAAACGAATGAACTCTTGGATCGAACGACCATTGCTCATCGGATAGTAAACCATCGCACGTAAAATACCTTCAGGGTCAATGAAGAAAGTCGCACGAACAGCTTGTGTATCCGCTGCACCTGGGTGAATCATACCGTAAGCTTGTGCCACGTCCATTTTCAAGTCTTCAATAATGGGGAAGTTAATATCCACACCAAATTTTTCTTTAATGTTCAATACCCATGCCACGTGTGCAAAGATAGAGTCGATTGACAAGCCTAACAGCTCACAATTCAAGGCTTTGAACTCTTCGTGAGCACGTGCAAAAGCCGTGAACTCAGTTGTACATACAGGCGTAAAGTCAGCCGGATGCGAGAATAACACCAACCACTTACCGCGGTAGTCTGCTAAGGATTTAACACCATGAGTGGTCACCGCTGTGAAATCCGGTGCTGGTGCGTTCAAACGAGGTAAACCAACAGTTTGAGTAGTTTGTTCCATTATCATTCTCCTTGAATGGTATTGATCGATTATTGAACTCGGAAATAAGCCCCATTGCTTGGGACAGGCTCTATAATAATTAATTTTACTTATCTATGCCAATGTATTTTTTATGACAAGCTAATCGAGAAAGTCGATTAAGCCATCACCAACTCATTGCAAACGCATTGAACCCACTGACCATGTCGCCCCCAATGCAGGAGCAGACTCAGCACCAAGCTGTTGACAAAGGGCTTGTGAGGCACAGCCCAAACACTGATGTGACTCACCTTTTAATTGCTGAGCGCACACACTCAACATTAAATGACGTAGCTGTTCGTGCGAATCGCTATCTAGCGCCTGTAAATCGGCTGCACACAACTGCTGTGAGGCAATTAAGCGTGCCAACAAGGCGACCGGCACGGCAACCTTAACGCGATCGGTGGTTTCAGTAGCTTGACTCATGGCTTGCTCTCCTCAGTCATGGCTCAAAAATAGAATGTGTTCATCAGAGGTGCTGATTATTTAGTCAGCACCAATTTTTGCTCTTTGGTGATGCGTAGCGAGTATTCGACCCCTGCATGTAAAATACGCACCTCTTTTTTGCCGGCAAATAACAGCGAAGAAGGCACAACGCGATAAGCGCCCGACTGGGCATCGATACCCCGAATCTGTACCCCCTCGGCTGGCATGTCCGTACTCATGGCGTCGCTTCGCCAGCCGGTGTGGTGACGAATCCGACCTTACTCAAGCCGGCTTGCTTTAACAGCGCCAACACCTCGGTAATGCGCTGATAGGTCAGTTGCTTGTCGGCAGACAAGTGCACCGGTGGCTGTTCGTCTTTAACTGCCGCCGCTTTCATGCGCACCAAGGCTTCGGCATCACTCACCGGCTCTTTATTCCAAAACAAAGCGCCAGCCGCATCAATAGACAACGCAATGGCATCCGGCTTAGGTTGCAAGGCATCGGCGTTGGCTTTGGGTAAGTCCACTTTCAAGGCTTGCGTCATTAACGGCGCGGTAATAATGAAAATAATGAGCAATACCAGCATCACATCCACCAAAGGCGTGGTGTTAATATCGGCCATGGGGCGATTGGTATTGCCCTCTAATCCTCCGAATGCCATAGCTTACCCCTTGCGTTGTTGACCCACAAAATACAGGTGCAAATCGTGAGCAAAACCATCTAGGTCGCTCGAAACCAAACGAATCTGACGGTTAAAGGCGTTGTAAGCCAATACCGCTGGAATAGCCACAAATAAGCCCAATGCCGTCATAATCAGTGCTTCACCCACCGGACCGGAAATTTGATCTAAAGCCACTTGTTGTGTGCCGCTAATGGTCATCAGCGCATGATAAATGCCCCATACCGTACCAAACAGCCCCACAAAGGGCGCAGTAGAACCAATCGAAGCGAGCATGGTTTGCCCTGCTTCTAATTGGTTATTGGCTTGACTCAGGCCGCCGCGTAACGACTGCACCATCAATTCACTGGCGGGCAAGTTGTCGGCCAAATTGCCTTGCTGCTTTTGTTGCTCAGCGACCCAACGCGCGCCTTTTTCTCCCGCCTGAGCCAACAAAGCATAAGCCGGTAAACTGGCCAGCGCGGCAACACCAGATTGCCAGTCGTTGGCTTGCCAGAAGGCTTGCATGGCGGCGGCCGCTCGGATTCGGTGCGCACTCAGCTGCCAACTTTTCCAAAAAATCAGTGTCCAACTCAACAGCGACATAACCACCAGCACCCAAAAGACGGCATGTATAACTGCATCGCCCGCTGTCCAAAATTGTTCAAATTGACTCATTAATCATTCTCCAATACAAATTTCACTGGCACTTCGACCCAAGTCTCCAGCGCTTCACCACCACGAGTGGCTGGCTTAAAGCGCCACTGCTTCACCGATTCGACGGCGGCCTCGTCTAGCCGTTCGTAACCCGAACTGCTCGTTAACTGCACCGAAGCCACTCGACCATCGGCCGCCACCAGTACCCGTAAACGCACTTCACCTTGCTCGCCCATGCGTTTGGATAAGCGCGGATAAGAGGGCTTGGGATTATTCAAATAATCAGCTTCGGCCCGCACCAAGGGTTTTTGCTCGACCAAGGCACTAGCAGGCGGTGCTGACGCCGGTGTCGGCGCTGGCGGGGCGACTGACTCGGCTTTCACTTCCGTGCTGGGCGTTGCCTGAGCCACGGGCACCTTCGCCGGTGTGGGTTTCGGTTGTGGTTTCGGCTTTTCCTTGGGTACAGGCGGTGGTGGCGGTGGCGCCACCTCCTTAGTCAACACAGGTTCTGGCTCATCCACTGGCTCGGTTGGTGCGGGTGGTGGCGTTTCGGCTTTCACCGGTGCTGCCACATCGGGCTTGTCATCCACCCACTCCATCGACATCAATTCCACCGGATTAATGGGTTCGGCCAGTTTAAGCTGCCACAACCACCAGGCCAAAACAGCATGTATGAACAGCGTTAAGGCAATGGCAACCGCTAGGCTAAGGGAACGAAAGCGCATTCAGCTTATTTCCAACCTGCGCGATCCATAATCTGAGCGGCCGCATTCCGTTTAGCACCAATGGCGGCGGCATTCAATGGGTCGGCTTTGAAGTTGCTGACGGCATTTAACTCAGGGTTGTCTAATTTCACCCCAGCCACAACAGCAAATTCATTATTACCATTAGCAAAGTATTGCTGCGCTTCATCGGTCGCTAAAAATTCGAGCAATTTAACCGCTTCCGCTTTATGGGGAGCATTCACCAGCATACCACCCCCGGAAATATTGACATGGGTGCCATGACCGGCCATGTCGGGGAACGCCATTTTGACGCGGTCAATGACTTTTTCATCTTCTGGCTTATCCGAACGCTGTAAGCGCAAGTAGTAATAGCTGTTGGTTAAACCAATGGCACAATCACCGGCGGCAATGGCGCGAATTTGATCGGTATCGCCACCTTTGGGCTTACGGGCTAAATTGTCCACCACGCCTTTCGCCCAAGCTTCTGCTTTGGCTTCACCTTCATGCACCATCATCGCACTCAGCAAAGACAAATTGTACGGATGGGCTCCTGAACGCACACAAACCTTACCTTTCATGCTGGGATCAGCCAAGGTCGCATAGTTTTTAGCCTGGGCTTCGCTCACCACACCGGGATCGTAGGCAATGACACGAGCACGTGATGAAAAACCAAACCAGTGATTGTTCGGCTCTCGAAACTGAGCCGGCACTTTAGCCGCCAGCGTTGAGGAAGTGACTGGAGCTAACAAACCCGCATCTTGCGCCGCTTGTAAGCGCGCGGCATCGGCCAAAATTAACACATCGGCTGGTGAGCGCGCGCCCTCGGCTTTCAAGCGTTCCACCAACTCTTCATCTTTCGCCTCAATGCGATTGACTTTAATGCCCGTTGCTTGCGTAAAAGCAGCATAAAGCTGGTCGTCGGAAGCATAATGACGCGAAGAGTAAACATTCACTTCTGCCGCTGCCACACCAAAAGAGGCGACTGAGAGCAATACCGCAAGGATTTTCTTTTTCATATAAAACCTACCACCAAATATGAATAGTTATCATTTAACAGACTGTGTTTGCGTATATTACCGATAATTGTTATTATTTGCACTCACTATTTGCACTTTTTTTCCACTTTATGCTCACGTATCTGGGTATCCCCTATGTCAACGACGGTCTTTCCAGCTCTTAGCATTGAAGCGCTTAACTTAACGCGAGCGAATAGCCCTATTCTGAATGAGGTTAGCCTGAGCTTAGCGGCCGGACAAATCGGATGTCTGCTGGGTCCTTCCGGCTGTGGCAAAACTACCTTACTCCGCGCCATCGCTGGCTTTGAAAGCATTGAAGCAGGACAGATTCACATCGCAGGACGTTGCGTCGCTTGTAGCGGTCAGCAGCAAGCCCCCGAACAGCGCGGCATTGGCATGGTGTTTCAAGATTATGCGTTATTTCCTCACTTAACGGTGGCCGAAAACATTGCTTTTGGCTTGCATAAGCTGAGCAAGGTCGAACAACAAAGTCGTTGCCAAGCATGGTTACAACGCCTTCAGCTCGACAACCTAGCTCAACGCTACCCACATCAATTATCGGGCGGACAACAACAGCGCGTTGCCTTAGCGCGTGCCCTAGCACCACAACCGCAATTATTGCTGATGGATGAACCCTTTGCTAACTTAGATGCTGCCCTGCGCGAAAGCCTGAGCTTAGAAGTGCGCGACTTATTAAAATCACTGGGTGCCAGTGCTTTGCTCGTCACTCACGACCCCACCGAAGCTTTCACCCTGGCCGATGTCATTGGTGTGATGCAGCAAGGGCGCATTGTACAGTGGGATCATCCCTATCGTGTCTACCACGAACCCGCCAACCGATTTGTTGCCAGCTTTGTTGGTTTGGGTAGTTTTTTACAATCGCAGGTCACCAGTCCACGTCATATTCACACGCCTTTGGGCTTGGTGCATGGGCAATGTACCGAACAAGACTGTGCTTCCGAAGTGAGTGTCTTAGTGCGCCCCGACGACATTGTTTATGATCCGTTAAGTAGCTTTCGCGCCAAAGTGGTTTACAAAGCCTTTCAAGGTCCTAGCACCTTGTATCGACTTGCGTTACCAGATCAACAAGTGGTGGTGGCACTCATGCCTAGTCACATACAACTGAATGTAGGAGATGAAACGGGCATTCGTTTCGACACCGGTGGTCACGTGGTTGCCTTTGCATGAAAGCCCCGCAACAAACCTCGCTTCGCTGGATTAGCCTGCACGCCTGGCTAGGGTTGGCTGTCAGTGGTGTGTTCATCCTACCGATTTTCATGTTAGTCTGGCAAGCGCTCGATTTCAGCCAGGGAAGCGATCATTGGCATCACCTACTCACCACTTGGTTAGGCGAAGCCCTGATTAACACGCTATTACTCACCAGTCTCAGCGCATTGGGTGCGGTCACACTGGGCACTAGCCTAGCCTGGTTAACCGTTGCCTATCGTTTTCCTGCCAGTCAGTTGCTGGCATGGTTGTTGGTATTACCGCTCGCCTTACCGCCTTATGTGGTGGCAATGTTGGTCACTTGGTGGGCAGACAGTAGCGGTACGCTTCATTTGTGGTTTCGAGAATTAGGCTGGGTCGAACACTGGTTGGATATTCGCAACCTTCCGGTGCTGGCCTTGGTGTTTTCATTGGTATTTATGCCTTATGTGTTTTTACTGGCGCGCGCCAGCTTCCAACGCCAAGGCTTACAAGCTTTTGAAGCCGCCAGAGCCTTAGGTTTATCGCCTTATCAAGCCTTTATTAAGGTCGCTTTACCCATCGCCAAGCCGTCTATTATTGCGGGAGCCGCACTGGTGATGATGGAAACCCTCGCCGACTATGGCGCCAGCAGCCTATTTGCCGTACCCACCTTAACGCAGGCCATTTATCGAAGCTGGTTCAATATGGGCGATTGGGCTTTAGCGGCGCAACTCGCCGTGACGCTCATTAGTGTCATTGTGTTGTTGTTATTTCTGATTCAACCCAGCAAACAACAACAGCTTTCTCAGCAAGGCAGCTCGCAGAGCGCCAGAGCGCCGAAAACGCGCCTGACGGCATTCTGGATGAGTGGTTATGCCTGGACCATTTTTGCCTTGTCTTTTGTTTTACCCCTAGCCTTATTGCTGTGGCAAAGCCTTTCGGCAGACACAGACAGTTGGGATTTAGAGCGTCTGAGCACTTGGTTTACCAATAGCCTAACCCTAGCCAGTGCCGCCGCCCTTATTGCCATTAGCATGGCGGCATGGGTCAGTTGGCAAGCTTATAGCCATCCTCATAGTCAGGCACATCAGTGGTCATTGCGATTCTTATCGATTGGCTACGGTATTCCCGGCACCGCTCTAGCCGTCGCCATTTTACTCACCTGGCAACAACTCGGTCTCGCTGCTGGTGTGGTCGCCTTAGTGTTTGCCTATTGTGTGCGCTTTATGAGTGTCGCGGTACAAAGCACGCAAGCGGGTTTGTCACAACTTTCACCCCGTTTATTAGAAGCGGCGCAACTGCATGGCTATGCTCGCTGGCAACAGCACTGGCGCATCACCCTACAACTGATGTCTCCCCACCTACTAGCAGGCAGCTTAATGGTGGCGATTGAGGTGTTGAAAGAACTGCCGGCGACCCTGATGTTGCGCCCGTTCAATTTCGATACCCTAGCAGTGATTACCTATCAATACGCACAAGACGAGCGCATTCCCGAAGCCGCTAGTGCCGCACTACTGATCGTCATGGCCAGTTTGATTGGTTTATTTTTAGTGAAATGGTTAGAACAGAAAGCGAATCGGGGATAGAAGGAGTAGAAACCCTACTCCACTCCCGCCTCGCGCGCTAGCAGCTGCGCTACCGCTGCTTTCGGGCTCAGTTGACTGCTGATGACCTGATAGACGGATTGAGCAATAGGCAACTCTAAACCATAACGTTCGGCTAAGGCCATGACACTGCGCACGGCCAACAGACCTTCGACCGTACCCAGTGCTTGCTCGGCTTGTGCTAAAGATTGCCCTTGTGCCAAGGCCATGCCAAAACGACGATTACGCGATTGATCGTCGGTACAGGTGAGTACCAAATCACCCAGCCCCGTTAATCCCATTAGGGTATCGGGTTGAGCACCCAATACCTGACCCAAACGCATCATTTCGGCTAAAGCACGCGCCACCAGGGCGGCACGGGCATTGGCGCCAAATCCTAGACCATCGGAAACACCGGCGGCAATGGCCATGACGTTTTTAACGGCGCCACCAATTTCAACACCGGTGACATCGGTGTTGGTGTAAACCCGGAAATGGGCATGATGCAGGCGCTTCGCCCACCAGTCGCTAATACTGACCTGATCGCTGGCCGCAACCATAGCGGTAGGCAAGCCTAACGCCACTTCGTGCGCAAAGGTTGGCCCCGACAACACCGTACCCGACACCTGCGGTAAATAATGATGCACCTGCTGGTGTAACAATTCATGCGAGTCTTGGTCGAAACCCTTAGTCGCCCAAGCCACATAAGGCGGCAGACAGCCGACAGGCAACTGTGCTAGGCGTTGCAATAACTGCGTAAAAGCATGACTGGGCACGGCGATGAGCAATCCCTGAGCCCCTTTCAATGCTTGGGTAAGATCACTCGTGACCTCAATGGCATCGGGCAAACGAATATCAGCTAACAGCGGTGTACACCGTGTTTGCTGTAACGACTGAGCCACACTATCTTTGTGCGCCCACAAGCTGACGGTTTGTCCGGCTCGTACCAACTGCATGGCCAGCGCCATACCCCAAGCGCCTGCCCCTAATACGGCAATTCGCATCGGCTTATGCCTGCTCGTTCGCCATTTGTTCGTGATGCAAGGCTTCGAAATTGATCGGCTGCAATTCTAACGGAGGGAAACCCGCTTTTAACGATAGATTAGCAATGGTTTCACGCGCATAAGGGAACAACAGGGTCGGGCAATAGCTGTTCAGTAAGCTATTAATCGCTTCAGCTTCAAAGTTGGCCAGTGCAAACAAACCCGCTTGTTCGACTTCGACCAAGAAGGCCACTTGATCAGCCAAACGCACTGTTGCCGTCACACGCAGCGTCACTTGCCAGTGATGATCGCCTACTTGTTCTGGTTCGACTTTCACTTGCAAATCTAAACTAGAATCAAAGGGCATGGTGAACACACGAGGCGCCATGGGCGATTCAAAAGACACGTCTTTTAGGTAGATTTTTTCGATAACAAAATGAGGTGCGTTCGCTTGTTCGCTCATGAAGACTCTCTTTTAAAACGGGTTACTAAATATCATGTTTATACTCCCCTCACCCTAACCCTCTCCCAGCGGGAGAGGGGATTTGATCTTAATAACGGTTTAACTGGTTATGAACGTCGCTATTAAATTCCTTCTCCCATTGGGAGAAGGCTAGGATGAGGGCATTAAATTAAGTGACATCGGAACGGTCGATGGTTTCCACACCGAGTAAGGCATCGAGTTTACCGGCTCTATCGAGCGCTGACAAATCATCATAACCGCCCACATGCACATCACCGATAAAAATTTGCGGTACGGTACGACGACCTGTTTTCGTCATCATCTCCTGCCACACTTCGCGACTGACACCCGCATTAATCTCGGTCCATTCGCTGATCCCTTTACGCTCTAACAATCGTTTGGCCATAGTGCAATAAGGGCAAACCGAGGAGGTGTAAATGACGATGGGTTTCATAACGAAGCGCCTTTTATTTTTTCTTACCTTGCTTAACGATCGGCAGGTTAGCACCACGCCATGCACTGATGCCACCAGAAAGATTATGCAATTGCTCAAAGCCTGCTTTGCGTAAGATACCGCAAGCACGTGCTGAACGCATACCACTTTCACAGTAAACAATCGTTGGCCCTGCTTTATGCGCTTCTAACGAATCTAACTTAGTGGGCAAGTCGGCCACGGATAGATTTTTCGCACCCGTTAAGTGGCCGCCACGATATTCATCAATTGACCGCACATCCAACACAAAGGCTCCATCATTCATCATACGCACGGCTTGTTCGGGAGCAATGCTGGCATAACCAGAAAGCTTATCGCCAAAATGACTTTGAAACAGCATAAACAGCACAATCATCAGTGCCAACAATAACAACCATTGTTGCTGCATAAATTCTATAATTAAAGCCGATTCCATGCGCTAAAGCCCTTTCATTCCGATCAATCTGTAAAATATTGGTCATGATTCTAACCGATTTTTTCGCTATAATGAAAAGATTAATGTTAATTTTGATAGGACTTGCCCCAATGCGCGATCTACGCCCCCAACATAAACCAACTGGTCTGATTATTCTTGATGGTTGGGGCTACCGCGAATCCAGCGACTACAATGCGATTGCCTTGGCGAACACGCCTCATTTCGACGCTTTGTGGCAGTCTTACCCACACACCCTCATTAACACCTCTGGCATGTTAGTGGGTCTACCCGATGGACAGATGGGCAACTCTGAAGTGGGTCACTTAAACCTCGGTGCGGGTCGAGTGGTTTACCAAGAGTTAACCCGTATTTCTAAAGCCATTAGCGACGGTGATTTCTTCACCAATCCGACTTTTGTTCGCACCTTAGACACACTTGCCCATAATGGCAAAGCCTTGCATCTGTTGGCGTTGCTGTCTGATGGTGGTGTACACGCACACATTTACCATCTGAAAGCAGCGATTAAAATGGCCAGTGATCGCGGCATCAGTCGTATTTGTATTCATGTGTTTAGCGATGGGCGTGATGTGGCACCGAAAAGTGCGCTGGAATACATTGAACAGCTGAATCACTTTTTACAGGATCACCCCAATGCTGCCATTGTCAGCATTATTGGTCGTTATTTTGCCCTTGACCGCGATAACCGCTGGGAACGTGTCAGCAAAGCCTATCACCTAATTTGTGGTGGCATGGCCGAACATCAAGCCGACAGCGCCTTAGCAGCAGTTGAAGATGCTTATGCGCGTGGTGAAACCGATGAGTTTATTGCCCCTACCACGATTGGGGAAGGTGTGCGCATGGAAGATGGCGATGCGCTCATTTTCGTTAACTACCGCTCTGATCGGGTGCGTCAGATCAGTCGCGCCTTTATTCAGCCCGATTTCGATGGCTTTGAACGCCAGTGCAAAGTGTCCTTATCGCACTTTGTCACCATGACCGAATACCATAAAGACTTTGCACCGCTTTACGGTGCCGAGGTTGCATTTGGTGCCAGCAGTTTGGCCAATACCTTCGGTGAGTATGTGTCTAAGCTCGGCTTAACGCAGTTACGCATTGCGGAAACGGAAAAATATGCGCATGTTACCTTCTTTATGAATGGTGGCGTGGAAATTCCTTATCCCGGAGAAGATCGCATTCTCGTGCCCTCACCCAAAGTCGCTACTTATGATTTACAGCCTGAAATGAGCGTGGCGGAAGTGTCGGATAAGCTGGTGGAAGCCATTTTATCGGGCAAGTACGATACCTTCATTTGTAACTTCGCTAATCCCGACATGGTCGGACATTCGGGTGTGTTACCTGCCTGTATTCAAGCCGTGGAAGCCGTCGATACCGCTTTAGGTAAGGTGATGGCGGCGATGAAGCAAGTGGGTGGCGAGATGATTGTCACCGCCGATCACGGCAACATTGAACAACTGCGTGATCCCGTTACCGGTCAGCCGCATACCGCACACACCACCAATCTAGTGCCGCTGGTGGTGATGAGTGATCGCCCTTTCCAGATACGCGCTGAAGGCGGCTCGCTGCCCGATGTCATGCCAACGCTATTGCACATGATGGGTATTGAACAACCAAGCGAAATGACGGGTACGAGTCTCGTTCATTAATCCCATGGCTGCCAGCGCAGACGATCATTGGCAGGTTATCATTATCGGTGCAGGCGCATCGGGCATGATGTGCGCTGCCACGGCTGGTTATCGTGGCAAACGGGTATTAGTGCTCGATCACGCGCCCAAAGCGGGGGCTAAGATTCGTATTTCCGGTGGTGGTAAGTGCAACTTTACCAACCGGCAAGTGACGCCAGCCAATTATCATTGCCAGAATCCGCATTTTGTGAAATCGGCTTTAGCGCGCTACCCTTCTAGCGCCTTTATTGAACTGGTCGAACGTCATGGTATCGACTATGAAGAACGCGAGCATGGTCAGCTGTTTACGCTAAATGGCGCGGGTGAGATCATCGCCATGCTACGCACCGAGTGTGATTGGGCAGGGGTTGAGCTGCGGCTGAATTGCAGCATTAATGAAATCGCCTCTCACCCCAACCCTCGCCCAACAGGAGAGGGAGCTGATAGCGGCTATGTGCTTCACACCTCGCAAGGGGTTTTCAGCACCGATAAGCTGGTCATCGCCACTGGCGCCCTATCCTTTCCTAAATTAAAAGCCAGTGATTTGGGTTATAACATCGCCAAGCAATTCGGTTTACCGGTGATTAGGCCTCGACCCGGCTTAGTGGGCTTAACCATTGATCTGCCGAATTGGTCGGAATTGGCTGGTATTGCCCTACCCGCCACCTTGAGTTGCGAGGGGCGGAGCTGGACTCGTAATCTGCTATTCACCCACACGGGGTTGAGCGGCCCTGCGACGCTGCAAATTTCCAATGTTTGGCAACCAGGGCGCTCGATTCAGCTGAACCTATTGCCCGAACTGGATGCCGTGGCTGCGGTGCTAGCACTGAAAGCACAGAACAAAGAACTGCGCCCTTGGTTACGCAGTCAGCTACCCAAACGCTTAGCCGACTATTATTGGCAGCTTTATCCGCTTGGTGGCAAGCCTGCCGAACTGTCGGACGACGCCTTACGCCACTGGGCGCACGCCTTGCAGCAATGGACACTTACCCCCAGCGGCACCGACGGTTATCACAAAGCCGAAGTGACTGTTGGTGGTATCGACACCCAAGCCATTTCTTCGAAAAGCATGGAAGCGCTAACGCAACCAGGGTTGTACTTCATCGGTGAAGTACTCGATGTAACCGGTGATTTAGGCGGCTTTAACTTTCAATGGGCCTGGGCCAGTGGCGTCGCTTGCGGCATGGCGGTTTAGGGGACTGAGTTAAGTGTTTGCTTGCCGGTGGCCATCGCTAAACGGATCAACGTCACGGTAGCGAGGGGTAAGACCCTGCATCACTGATGTCGCAACTAACCTGGCAAAGGCGCTAAGTTATGTCGAATATCCGCCATGGTCATAAACAGCTTATTCGGTGTGTCCTGAAAGGCTGTAAAACCAAAGTGTTCGTAAAAATTGGCGACACCTTCTTTCGCATCCACAACCACAAAGGGGAAGCCAACCGTGTTACTGGCATCCAACAGACGATGTAAGGCGTCAATCAATAACCACTCACCAAAACCCTGTTTGGCGTAACGTTTATCAACGGCTAAACGCGCGATTAAGCCCGCCGATGTGGCTTGACGATGCTTTTTCTGAATTGCTGTCGGCAACGCTGTTAAATCAATCGATGCCATGGTTAGGGTGTAATAACCGATAATTCGATGTGGCTGATCGATAGGTGTAATGACATAGGTGCGTGCGTTATCTCTGCCCGCTTGTTGATTGGCCATCATCACTAAATAATGATTCAACGCCTCAACACTGCAATCGAAGGTATCACGATCATGCAACGTCTTGTCGAGTTTAACGCTCTGCATTACAAGGATTGCTGGTAGCGTTGAGCTGCCGCTTTGAGTCGCTCATTTGCTTTAGCGGGGGCATCTAAAGCATCGACCAAGGTTTGAGCGTCTTGTACTGATAGCGTCAATGCCTGCTCCTGCAATAGAACCGTTTTCGCTTTTTCAATGGCGGCATTCAATACAAACGCATTCAGACTGGTCATGCCCATAATGGCTGCCGCTTGCGACAACAAGGCTTGCGTGTCTAAATCAACCCGGGCGGTGATTCTGGGTAATGATGCTGTTGTCATAACGACCTCCTAAATGTGCCAAAATGGCACATGGGAGAATTATTAACTTAACGGAAGGTGTTGTCAACTGGCGTAGGGTAAGGAAAAGCGCAGGTGTTCGATAGCTGCATCGCATGACCAAATATTTAGGCTGTCAACCAAAACATCTAACTGAATGAAAAATTTGACCCACCCACACTTCACGTATAAACTTATGTATAACTTTTATGCGTCGGGAGTAAACAGCATGGCACAAGCCGTACTTCAGGTAAAACATTGGGGCAACAGCTTAGGCGTTCGCTTGCCGGCGGCCATCGCTAAACTGCTCAACCTGCACGCCAATCAACAGGTAAAACTAACGGTTGAAGCAGATAGCATTATCATCACACCTATTAAAGAGTCATTAAATGACAAGTTGGCGCGTTTCAATCCAGAACGTCACGGCGACGAGGTGATGACTTCGACTAGCGCACTCGGGGCTGAGCGCATCTAGCATGAAAGCACTCTGGATTCCCGATCGACAAGACATTATTTGGATTGATTGCAACCCACAAGTCGGACAAGAAATGAAAGACATTCATCCTTTTCTTGTGCTTTCCCCTGCTGCTTTTAACAACAGAACTTCTTTGGTGGTTGGGCTTCCCATGACCACCGCTGCATACAACGCTGATAATCCGTTTGCGGTGCTGGTCGGTAAGGCACAAGGTAAAAAAGCTGACAAAGACAGTTATGTGTTGTGCCATCAACCCAAATCTTTTGACTGGCGCATGCGCCTTGCCAAACCTCACCCCTTGGGAAAACTGAACGCAGAAGCCATGCGTGAAGTCTTGGAGTCGCTCAATCAAATTATGATGCTCTGCGAAGGGTGAGATCCAGCGTTATTTATGTAACAACTAAACAAGGAAATGCAAAACGCACGCCGACTGGAACTGTCGAGCAAGCGCAGCGAACGATGTCTGGAGTGTCAACCCTTTTTCGTACAAGGAATCTGGTTTTTATCTAAAAGCTTTG
>CAZBQD010000046.1:0-15723 GCA_964493995.1 uncultured Francisella sp. | reverse complement strand
CCGTTAGCCATGCTGGGCATTCCGCTCTACCTCTATTTACCCAGCTACTACCATCATCAATTTGGACTTTCCTTAACCGATATTGGCTTGGCACTGCTATTGGCTCGACTGTTAGATGTGATAACCGACCCGCTCATAGGTCTATTGAGCGACCGTTATGTAACGAAGCTGAACCGCCAATGGCAAGTGGTGGCGGGTTTTGGTTTGCTGCTGTTAGGGCTTTACGGACTCTTTTTTCCGACGGCAGAACAGGTATCGCTATGGCAACTGGGACTGTGGAGCTTTATCAGCTATTTGGGTTGGACGTGGATTCAAATTCCTTATTTAACCTTAGCGGCCGAAATCAGTCGGGATGATTACGACAAAACCCGCCTGAGCGCTTGGCGTGAAGCCTGGTCGATTGTTGGCGTGCTGCTGGCCTTAATGCTACCGCTCTTAACCGAGCACAGCATTAACGATATTGAACTTTACCAAGTGTTTTGGGGCGTCGTTTGTATGGCTTTAGTACTGGCAGGCGTGGCGTTGCTGCAGGTGCGCGTGCTAACCACGACTATTGAACGCCCTGTGGTTTCCTTAGCCCACACCCTGGCACAACTGGTGGCTCATCGTGAAGTGTTGCGCCTCTTTCCCATTTATTTCCTCAACAATCTGGCCAATGCCTTGCCCGCGACGCTATTCGTGTTTTTTGTTGCCGATTATTTACAACTGGAAGCACAGCAGGGACTCTTTTTATTGACTTACTTTATCGCTGGCATCCTGGCGCTGCCTGTTTGGCTTAGCTTATCGAAACGATGGGGCAAAGCTCGCACCTGGCAAGCATCGATGGCATTGGCCAGTGTCAGCTTTATAGCCGTCTTAACGTTGGAAGCCGGCGACTTCACGCTCTATCTCATCATTTGCGTGCTCACCGGCTTAAGCTTAGCGATTGATCTGGCTCTGCCCGCTTCAATGCAAGCTGATATGAGTCAACAACAACCAGCCTTAGCGGGAACCCTGTTTGGTTTATGGGGCATGATTACCAAACTCACCCTCGCCTTAGCGGTGGGTGTGAGCTTGCCTATCATTGAGTGGGCGAAGGCGCTGTCGCTCGATTGGCCAATGCTCTTGTGCTATGCAGGACTGCCAATTCTGCTAAAATTGTTAGCCATATTATTACTGCAGCGAAACCAAGGCTAAATGCTACTTAACTTCGTTATTGTTTATATTCTATTGAGTGTCGCCGTTAGCCTTTGGGCAGCCAGACGCGTACACAACACACGCGACTTTTACACTGCGGGGCGCTCTCTGCCACTGACGATGGTCACCGCCATGATGTTCGCGGGCTGGTTTGGCGCCGAAACCGTGATGGGCATTCCCGCCACCTTTATGGAAGAAGGCGTGCTTGGACTCCTTTCCGACCCACTGGGAGCGGCTGCCTGTTTAGTGCTGTTTGGTGTTTTTTTTGCCAAACATCTTTACCGACTCAACCTACTCACCATCGGTGACTTTTATCGTCAGCGTTACAGTCGTGGCGTCGAAGTCCTCACTGGTTTAGCGATTGCGCTGTCATACCTAGGCTGGGTGGCGGCACAAATCACCGCTTTAGGCATGCTCATTAATTTGCTTACCCAGCAGGCTTTGTCGATTAGCGATGGCATTATGCTCGCCAGTTTGATTGTTGTCATTTATACCGTCGTTGGGGGGCTTTGGTCGGTGGCCATTACCACCTCCATTCAAATTGTTATTACCGTCATCAGTTTAAGTGGCATTGCGTGGCTATTGCTCGATCAGGTGGGCGGCTTTACCCCACTGTGGCAACATGCCTTAACTAACGATGCGTTCAAACTACCAAGCGACGTTTCGCCATTATTGGCCTTGGCGATGCTGACCAGCTTTTTAACCCTGGCTTTTGGTTCAATTCCGCAACAAGACGTGTTTCAACGGGCGAATGCCGCACGCAACGAACAGATTGCTGCCTGGAGCGCTATCGGCGGTGGCCTGCTTTACCTGATTTTCACCAGCATTCCACTGATGATTGCCTATTCAGCACATTTAATTGATCCGGGCTTGGTCGAACGCATCATGGCCGTCGATGGCGAGGCACTGATTCCCGCCTTAATTCAACAAGAGTTGCCTTTGTTGGCACAAATTGTATTTTATGGCGCACTGGTTGGGGTAATTTTGGGTACCTCGGCCAGCACGCTGTTAGCGCCCAGTTTTATGCTCAGTGAAAATGTGTTAAAGGGCTTATTTTCCAAACCCTTAAGCGACAAACAGATGTTGCTGTTAACCCGCTCGGTGATTGTCAGTTTTGCCTTATTGGTGTGTGTCTATGCTCTGCAAGCGCGAGAAATGGATGCCGGTTTACACGCGATGGTCGAAGCGGCCTACAAGGTAACCCTGGTGGTCGCGTTTGTACCCCTAGTAGCAGGACTTTATTGGCGCAAGGCGAACAATCGCGGCGCTTGGTTGAGTATTCTACTGGGATTGAGCGTGTGGATAGTGAGCGAATGGCACTGGCATGACAGCGAGGTCGGCGCTCAATGGTGGGGCTTAATGGCGGCCATATTCGGTATGTTATTTGGGTCGTTATGGCGCACTGCGCCTGCTGTTAGCCGTGCCACTCAAGGTTAAGATACCGGCTCACTTTGCACGCTGGGCACAGGGGCTTGATTAACCTCAACCGTCAGCGGCAAGTCGGCGCCATCGTATTCATCGAGCTTGTTTTCGCGCATAATTTTAAGCAAAAAATCGATGTAGCGACCGCCCAGCTCTGAATAGTTCAACAAGGTTTTAGCTAACGCCAAACCCGAAGGTACATCACCAATCAATCGATGACGCATACGCTCCGCCCGTGCCGCACGATAAGCGCCCTTGGTGTTAATGAGCCGCATGTAAAAAGCAATCGAATCATTGACGCCAGCAAAACGTCGAAACTCACCCGGACCGCCATCGAACGGCACACCACAACCGGGCTTAAAGCACATAATGCCGAAGAAGTTGTGCGCATCTTTCGCCAAACGTGACGTGCCCCAACCCGATTCAATCGCCGCTTGTGTCAGCACTAACGAGGGTGGAATGGCGTCCACCCGATGCAGCATGTTTTGCCAAAAAGTCAGATCAAAGCCTTTATTCCCGACATCGACCTCATAATCAATGGCGACATTGACCAACCACTCTTTCTGCTTCAACGACAAACGATTCTGCTGCGACAAACCATACAAACGCACCGCTTCGCGCCGCAACTCCAAAATGCGCGCGTTTTCTTGCGCAATTAGGGGCAACAACCAAGCAATGAAACTTTGCTTGCGTTCCTCCGACAGGCTAATCGCCGAGAAATTAGGCGCTGGTATCAGCGTCACTTGCAGGCCGCTACCATCGTCTGATTCCGCCTCGTCGAAACGCATGGTTTCCTGCGCAATGGGTTCATCGCTCACCGCCACTGTCGGCTCTGGTGCAGCGGGCCAAGACAACCACCAAGCGGTCAGCGCCAACATCACCCCTAAATAAGGCGATGCCGACAACCAACAAGACCAACAAGATTTCATGTTAGCTTACTCCTAACCACGCTGAACCATAAAGCGCTTGCCACAAGGTCCACAGCCCAAAGCCGGCCATAGCCACTGCCGCCACGCGAATCAGCCAAGGATTGCGCTTAAAACGCATCAACCAAAAAGCGCTCGCACCCACTAATAATAAATTGGGCAAGGTGCCCAGCCCAAACGCCAACATCACCGTCATGCCCGCCCAAACAGAGCCCGCACTCATCGCCAAAATCAGCGTTGAATAAACCAAACCGCAGGGCATCCACCCCCAAAGCAGACCCATTAAAAATGCCTGAGTACCACGACGAACAGGTAAAAAGTGCGCGCGCCAATGTTGCGATAAACGCGCCCAGCCACCTGCCCCCAAGCCTTCTAATCGAGCAGGCAAAGCCGACCACCCCATCAGCCAAGCCGCCAGAATTAGCATCCACACGCCGGCAAAACCCAACAACCAGCGCTGCATCGACAACAACTCACCGGCTTCGATTAATAACAAACCAACCAAACCGGCAATCGCCCCCAAGATAACGTAACTGGTTAAACGTCCCAGATTGTAAACGAGTTGCATCCACCACAGTCGCTGTGGCGAACGCTGAATATCGGGGGCTAACGAAAAGGTAAAGGCTCCCGCCAAAGGACCGCACATACCCACACAATGCACACCGCCCAAAAAGCCAACCATCAAGGCAGTCAGCAGCAGCTCAATCGACATGCACAACCTCGTCAGCTGCATCGCTTTGCACATAGGCTAAAAACTGCTGTACCGAATCAGACAAAGCACCCGAATTATCCACCACCAACGCCCCTGCTGGCGGTACGAATGCTGCAGCACGATGCAATCGCTCTTGAATCTCCGCTTCGCTTTCCCGACCACGCGCACGCAAGCGTTGCGCTAACACGCTGATCTCGCACTGCACCCACACGGGCACTAAGGTCACCCCATCTTGGGCACAAATAGCCGACACTTCCGGCAAAGCCTGACGCGAACCATTCACCACCACCCGAATGCCTTGGTGCAACCAGTCTCTCACTTCACAACCGACACCATAAGCCAATTGATGCGATTGCCAGGTCAACCAAAACAACCCTAAGCGCTGACGCTGTTCAAACTCGGCCGTGGATAGCTGGACAAAATTTTCTGACGCATCGGCCGTGGCACGGGTAATATAGCGATGCGCAAACAAAACCGGCTTGCCGGCCAAAGCCAGTCGAGCCGCCTGCATAATGGCATCCTTACCAGCACCCGAAGGGCCAATCACATAAAATAAACTGCTCATAAGCACTAGCCAAACAACAAATATATTGCCATTATAATGACTTATGTTATTTCTTGCAGAGGAATGCACCGATTAAAGACTCAACTTTCATCCAATTGTCATTAAATCGTGCGACAATGTAAGTTGTAATTTTATGCTCTGACGACGGAAAAACACCATGACGATTAGCACCCCAACTCTGGCTAGCGATAGCACCCACAACCCCTTCATTAACCGTGAAACTTCTGTGTTGGCGTTTAATCGTCGCGTACTCAATATGGCGCTCAATACCAACTATCCGTTATTAGAACGCCTTCGCTACCTGTGTATTTCTTCCAGCAACCTAGATGAATTTTTTGAAATTCGCTATGCCAGCCTGGTAGAACTGACCAAAGACCCCGACGCCCGCACCAAGCCCGATGGCATGCGCCCCAAAGATGCGATTGAACTGGTTAATGCCAGTGCACATCAACTGGTCGATGCCCAATATCAAGCCCTACAAAAAGTTATCCTACCGGAGCTGGAGCAGGCAGGCGTTCGCTTCCTGCGTCGTGATCGCTGGAGCAAAGCCATGCACGCCTGGGTAGCCGACTTTTTTGCTGCCGAATTACAGCCCTTGCTCACGCCATTGGGCTTAGACCCGGCGCATCCCTTCCCGCGCTTGCTCAACAAATCGCTCAATTTTATTGTCTCGCTTGAAGGCAAGGACGCCTTTGGTCGTGTGGGTGAGTTGGCGGTGGTACAAGTGCCGCGTGCCCTACCACGCATTATTCAGTTGCCCGAATCCGTTAGCGGTGGCGCACACGACTTTATTTTCCTCTCCTCCGCCATCCATGCCAATGTTCACTCACTGTTTCCCGGCATGTCGATTAAAGGCTGTTTTCAATTCCGCGTCACACGCAACTCAAACTTGTTTGTCGATGAAGAAGAAGTCGATGACTTGCTCACGGCACTGCAAGGTGAACTTTCCTCGCGCAAATACGGCAATGCCGTGCGCTTAGAAGTTGCCGATAACTGCCCCGATGACATCGCTCACTATTTGTTACAACGCTTCCGCTTACCCGAAAATGCGCTGTTCAAAGTTAACGGGCCGGTTAACTTGCATCGACTTTCGGCCGTACCCGACATGGTGGCGCGTGCTGATTTACTCTTCCCGCCTTACACACCATCGACACCCAGCCTGCTCGAAGATTCTCAGCTTGACGGGCAAAAAGGCCACTTTTTCGACATTTTGAAAACACAGGACATTCTGTTACACCATCCCTTTGAGTCTTTTGCACCGGTGATTCACTTCATTCGCCAAGCGGCGGCCGACGAGCAAGTCCTAGCCATTCGCATGACGCTTTACCGCACGGGCACCAACTCCGCCATTGTCGAAGCGTTAGAACAAGCCGCCAAACGTGGCAAAGAAGTGACGGCGGTGATTGAACTACGCGCCCGTTTTGACGAAGACAACAACATTCAGCAAGCGACTCGCTTACAAGAAGCCGGTGCACACGTTGTTTATGGCGTTGTCGGTTATAAAACCCACGCCAAAATGATTTCGGTATTGCGCAAAGAAGCCACAGGACTGCATTACTACACCCATTTAGGCACAGGCAACTATCATGCCGGTACCGCGCGTGTTTACACCGACTTTGGCCTGCTCACTTCAGCCGCTGATATTGGTCGCGATGTGAATCGCATTTTCCAACAACTCACCAGCTTTGCCAGTGAAACCGAGCTTGAAGCCTTATGGCAAGCTCCCCACTCCTTGCACACCAACCTCAAAGCCGCCATCGCGCAAGAAGCCGCCAATGCGCAAGCAGGCAAACCTGCACGCATTATTGCCAAAATGAATGGCTTGCAACAGCGTGAAATCATTGAAGGTCTTTATGCAGCCAGCCAAGCGGGCGTACAAATTGATTTGATTGTGCGCGGCATGTGTAGCCTGCGTCCTGGCGTGCCGGGGCTTTCCGAAAACATTCGTGTCACATCGGTGCTCGGACGTTTTTTAGAACATCATCGCATTTTCTACTTCCAAAACGATGACCAACCTCAGTTATGGCTGGCCAGTGCCGACTGGATGAGCCGCAACCTACTTTCGCGTGTCGAAACCTGCTTCCCCGTTCGCGATCCGGCACTGTTTGCACGGGTTTACGAAGAAGGACTGGCCAATTATCTGAAAGACACCACCAGCTGGCATTTGGATGCCAATGGCGACTACCATCAGCGTAACAGCGATGGCGAGGCCTTTAGTGCGCAACAGCTGCTGGCAGAAAAATATCACAAGGGATAGTGAATAGCGTAAAATATGAGCATAATAAGTTAAGAATTGCTCACATCTATGAACACACCCGATACCTTTGCTGCCATCGACCTAGGCTCTAACAGCTTTCACATGATTATCGCTCGTGAAGTGAGCGGTCAATTACAACTGTTAGACCGTCACAAAGAAACGGTGCGTTTGCGCATGGGCTTGGCGGCAGATGGTCAACTCGACCAATCGGCACAAGAGCGCGCTCTGGCCTGCTTGACACGTTTTGGTCAACGCCTACGTGGCATTCCCAGTGAAAACATTCGCGCGGTTGGCACCAATACGCTACGTCTGGCCAGCAATACGGGTGATTTCTTAGCCCAGGCTGAAACCGCCTTAGGCGCACAAATCGACATTATTCCCGGTCACGAAGAGGCACGCCTTATCTATTTGGGCGTTTCTCACTTTTTGGCGAATGACGACCAGCAACGCTTGGTGATGGATATTGGCGGCGGTAGCACCGAGTTTATTATCGGCACGCATTTCGATCCCCGTTCGATGACCAGTACTGAAATGGGCTGCGTTTCCATCAGTCAAGAGCATCACCTGATTGAACGGATTAGCGCCAGCGACTTCCGTGCCGCGCTCACCGCTTGTCAGTTGGTGCTACGTCCGCATGTGCCTAAACTGCGCCGCCTCGGCTGGGATAAAGCCATTGGCGCCAGTGGTAGTATCAAAGCCATTCACGAAGCACTCATCAGCAATGGTTGGTCGAGCGAAGGCATCACCCTAGCCGGCATGGAAAAACTGCGCGACGCGCTGATCGCCGCTGGCTCGCTCGACAAGGTGAAAATCGAAGGCTTGTCCGACAACCGTAAGCCGGTCATCGGTGGCGGCTTAGCGGTGCTGATGGCCGCCTTTCAGCTGCTCGGCATTGAACAAATGCAGGTATCGCCAGGAGCCTTACGCGAAGGCTTAATTTTAGACATGCTCGGACGCGTGCACCACACACAAGATGTGCGCGAAACCAGCATCAGAGCGCTACTGACTTCCAGCCGCATCGACCAAGCGCAAGCCGAACGGGTTGCCCACTGCGCCAGCGTTTTTTTTGAACAAGTCAAAAACGACTGGAAACTCAAACACGCCATCTTACCGCTGAAATCACTACTGGTGTGGGCTGCGTTAACGCACGAAGTGGGGCATTTTATTTCTAACCGCAAATATCGCCAGCACAGCGCTTATATTTTAGAAAACGCCGACTTGGCCGGATTTAATCAAGAAGAACAGCGTTTGTTGGCATGGCTGGTCTTGCACCACCGCTCGAAAATGAGCGCCAAAGACTTGCTCACCCTACCTGAAGATTGTCTTGCCGTCTTGCCTAAGGTGTTGGTGTTATTGCGACTCGCCACGCGCTTACATCGTGGTCGCGAAGATCAGGTGATGCGTGTAAATTTGAAACTGATTAAAGAAAATCAGCTAGCCCTTTGCTTTCCCAACGGTTGGTTAGCCCAGAACCCGTTAACACAACTAGACTTGGAAATTGAAGCCAAACGCCTTGAAGGCGCTGGTTTTTCCTTAAAACTGGTCGAAGAACCCAACGATTAACTAGCCGGTCACTTCATCCGCTAAGCCTAACCAGCCCTCTTGTTCCACCATCAAAGCGACGCGACTGGCCAAATGCGAAAAATCAGCCTCGGTCAGACCTAAGCAGCTTAGACGCAACTGAGTCAGTTCCAGCAACACGCCCGGTGGACTAGACGGACAGACGCCATGACCATATCCCAAATAGTAGCTGACGCTTTCCGCAATTAACAAGGCATCAGCCCAGGGCTGTTGATCCTTCGGTAAGCGAGCCGGGAAATAATGTCCGGCCACGCCCATGACCCAACTTTCAGGAAAACGCCAAGAACGCAGTAAAATCGCACTGGCAATCGCATGATCGACACCGAGTTTTTGTTGCTCCATTTTCACCAATGCCAAAGGATTAGACTGGATTTTGTTCACCACCTCAACATAGTCATCAGCGCAACAGGCATCGAGTAAGAATACGCCCAAATCACTAGCTAAGCCCAGGGTAAAGGCAGATGAAGCATCAAAAGAACCCTTATGAAGGCGTGCCATGCCCACCACTTCTCGACAGGCTACCGCAGTAACAAAGGCAGAGCGCCAAAAGTCGCGCTCAACGAAACTCTTCGGTTTTTCCATCAGGCTCATGAATGCCGCCGCAATGGCCACCATGCGCGTAGCTGAAAATCCCAACCGCGACACCGCGTCGGTTAAGGTCTGCGCCGGTTCGTGCATCACATAGCGCGCCGAATTGACCGTTTTCATAATACGCGCCACCACACTCACATCCACTTGCAGCACGCTAACCACCGACTCGACACTCACCGATTCCGAAGCCAGTACATTATCCAACTCGGTCAACACCGAAGGGAAACTCGGCAAGTGTTTATGTCTTTCTAACCATTCATGTAACGACTTGGCCGTATATTTGGGAACTGCACTCATTCTGATACCCCATTTGCCAGCTCTAACCAGCCTTCGTCTGCTAATTGAGCAGAAACCATTAACCCCAACTCATGCCAAACGGCATCGGCCAGCGTGAGCGCGTTGCGTCGCTGCTCAACCACCGTCTGCATATTGGCCGAAAACTGAGTATAAACACCATTTGCATAACCTAAAGAAACCGCCAACGCCTCACCTAACAATACTAGGTCGGCCCATGGCTGAACCGCCGGCTGTAAGCGTAACGGATAATGATGCCCCGCCACTGCCATGGACATTTGGTCGCTAAAACGCCAATGGTGCAGCAAAGCCGCACTCATTAAGGCATGGGTAGTCCCCACTTGCGTTTGCTCCGCCATCAGTTGATCGTCGCCGGCTGCCACATCGGCCAACACCTGCGCGTAATGAGCCGGCTCTAATAGGTCTAATAATAGCATACCCATGTCGTGCGACAAGCCCATCAAAAACGCGGTCGCTGGGTCACAGGTCACCAGCTGACGCTGTTCAGCCAACCACTGAGCCAGAACACGCGTCGCCACTGCCGATACAAAGGCGTGCTGCCAAAATAGGGTCAGCGGAATATTCGCCGGGCGACTAAAACCCTGACTGAATGCCAGGGCAATGGCCAGCGCTCTCACTTCGGCAAAACCCAAACGCGCCACCGCTTCGAGCAAGGACACAGGCGGCTTAGGACCGTATCGCACCGCACCGGCAGAACGCATCACTCGCGATGCTAATAGCATATCCGCAGCGACAATATCCGCAATGTCGGCACTTGTCGAACGTGGGTTATCCATCGTCTCATCTAGGCGCGTCAAAATACCTGGAAACACAGGCAATAGCTTACGCTCATGCAACAACTGCAATGCACGCGCGCTCGGCAACTTAACCGATGGCATTCGCTTTCCTTTTGCTCAATCAAAAACCAACGACTATTATATAATGCCCGTAACACTTATGAATGGGAATTTTACGCATGATACTCAAACGCTTGTCGCTTGCCCTAATGCTCTCCTTGCTCACCCTTCAAGGCTGCTCCACCAGCCCTCTGGGGCGCTCACAATTATTAATGCAAAGCGAGGACAGCTTAGCGGCATCCGCCCTGCAAGAATATCAAAAAATGAAACAAGAAGTCCCCATTAGCAAAGACAAAGCCCTGACCGCTTATGTGAATTGCGTGGTCGCCCCCTTAACTAAAGAGGTGGTGGGAGACAACTGGGAAGTGACGCTGTTTGAATCCGATCAAGTCAATGCCTTTGCCCTACCCGGTGGTAAGATTGGTGTTTACACGGGCATCTTAAAATTTGCCAATAATCAAGACCGACTCGCCGCCGTGGTCGCACACGAAATTGCCCATGTGTTGTCTCATCATGCCAACGAACGCGTCAGTGCCGCCACCTTAGCCAACATCGGCATGGTGGCCTTAGCCATTGCGGGCAGTCGCAATCAAAACACGCAGTTGGCCGTTGCCGCTCTCGGATTGGGCGTTCAATATGGTGTCATCATGCCCTATTCTCGCGCCCACGAAACCGAAGCCGACCTACTTGGCCTAGATATCATGGCCAAAGCAGGGTTCGACCCTCGCGAAGCGGCGAAACTCTGGCAAGCGATGAAAGGCGACCGCAAACAAAGTGTGCCCGAATGGATGTCGACCCACCCCAGCGACGACACCCGCATCATAAGCCTACAAGAGCGCGAGGATGAGGCTCTCTATCTGATGAAAGCGGCGCATGCCACTGGTAAAAAGCCGCGTTGTGTCATGCCGAAATAGAGCCGTGCTTCGCCATGGGTCTGTGATACAATCTTACTATGAATTATTTACACCATTATCACGCTGGCAATTTTGCCGATGTTTTCAAGCATCTGGTTCTCATCGAACTGGCTACTTTTTTGCAACGTAAAGACACCCCGTTAGCCCTGTATGACACTCATGCGGGCGCCGGCATTTATGATTTGGCGGCCACCCCTTCACAAAAAACAGGTGAATGGAAAGGTGGCATTGGCAAACTCTGGGAAAGCACCGATCCCGATTGGTCAGCCTTGCTGTCGATTGTGCAAAGCGTTAATGAAGGCAAGGAATTGCGTTTATATCCCGGCTCGCCATTTATTTTGGCGGAACAATTACGCTTAATTGATGACCTAACCCTGTGCGAAGTGTCTGATGGTCCGATGAAACATTTACGACACAACTTTGCCCATGAGCGTCGCATTCATGTGCATCAACGCGACGGCTACGAAGCTTTGCTCGCCTTGCTGCCACCCAAGACAGCCAAACGCGCGCTCATTCACATCGACCCGCCTTTTGAACAAGATGACTTTGCCAAGCTTTACGACATAGTTCCTAAAGCCTTGCATCGTTTTCGTCAGGGTGTGTTTGCCATTTGGTACCCGGTGAAAACCCGTGCTGGGGCGCTGCCTTTCGTTAATAAAATGAAACGTCTGGTCGGCGATGATGAAAAGGTGTTGAATTTAAGCATCATGACAGGCCCCGAAAACACCCTCGCCATGAATGGTAGCGGTATGCTCATCATCAACCCACCTTACGGCTTTGCTGAGCAAATCAAACCCAAAATCGTTAAGCTCGAAAAAGTGCTCATGCAAGATGGGCTTTGATCGGATTAAATGACTCAGTTGACAGCTTAACCTGATTGCTATCCCCCCGCTGTCCTAGCGGGGTTTTGTTTTATAGCCTACTTAAAAATTAGCGTCAACACCGCACAAGTTGACAAGTTGACAAGCTGTATTGAATAATGTAGAGAAAAATACGCAGGAGGCATCAAAATGGAAGCAGTTGCTGTTGCCCAATTAAAGGCTGATTTTTCTGGCATTCTATCCAGAATTGAACAAACGGGCGAAGGAGTCATTGTCGAGTATGGACGCCTGCATAAAAAAGTTGCCGTTCTGTTGCCTTACTCATCAAAATACGAAGAACAGGCAGAGCGTCAATTTGGCATTTTGCAAGGCAAAGGCAAGGTCGAATTTCATGATGATTTTGACATAACAGAAGATGAGTTACTCGGCTTATGAAGCTGCTGTTAGATACTCATATTCTGTTGTGGCTTATTTACTCACCCGACAAACTTCCCTCGCACTGGTTAAGTGCTTTGAAAAACCCTGATAACCAACTCTATGTTAGTCACTTGAGCTATTGGGAAATTGCATTAAAATATAGTCTTGGCAAGCTGACCCTGGAAGGCGCAACACCCGAAGACATCCCCACTTTAACGCAACGGATGGGAATTACCTCTTTAGAATCTTCTGCGCAAGTATTAGCCAGTATTCATCAATTACCGTTAATAGAGGGACACAAAGACCCTTTCGATCGTGCTTTAATTTGGACAGCAATTTATGAGCAGCTTACATTAGTGTCCCATGATCAAAAAATGAACGACTATCACACCCAAGGATTATCTCTGCTGAAATAAAAAAACCCGCTATGGTAGCGGGATCTTATCAACAAACAAATTGATTTTGAGTTACTTCAATCTGGGTACACGGGCAAAACCTGAACCACTCACCTGAAAAAACGCCATGCTTTGCTGCAAACTTTCTACTTGATGGTGCATGCTGGCGGCACTGTGTACCAAAAAGGTCGGATTAAGCACCCCAGCCTGCGTTAGCGCCACCCGAATACCATCCATAATGTCTAGCAAGCGTACATCAATGACCGAGGCTTGATCGGCTTTCACATCGCGCATGACATGACAAATTTGTCGATAAGCCCGCTCATCCAACAGTCCATTTCGCTTGTAGACAACCGACAGCACCTCACCCGACTGCGGCCGCTTTAAGTTTAGCCAGCGCCCCGTTTGTTTGGCCTGAGCGGGCAAGGCTGTGGGCACTAACAAACTGGCAGCGAGCGTTTTAATGAATAAGCGTCTTTCCATAGGTTATATTATCAAATGAATAAGCGTCTTTCCATAGGTTATATTATCATCATTGATTTATTCATCTAGGCTTCACGCAATTGGCATCAACATATTGGTACAATCAACTCAGAGTTATAAACTCTATTCTTTTTTACCTGTTGGAGCATTGCTATGAAAACCCAATACCGCCTTGTTTTTGCTGCCGTAGCAGGCATGTTAGCGCTGAATGTCTCGGCTGCCGAGCTTAAACCTGAAGATGCCATTAAGCTTCGTAAAGCCAATTATAATACCTTGTCATGGAACATGAACAAAATTAAAGACGTGCTAGACAATGAAATGGACTTTGATGCTAAAAAAGTGGCCGCTGCCAGCAATGTTATCGCGGCCATTGCCAATTCAGGCATGGGTGCACTTTACATCCTTGGTTCAGAAAAAAGCATTGGCGACATGAAAACCCGTGCTAAGCCAGAAATTTTTACCGATGGCGAAGGCGTGAAGGCCGTTGCCGTTAAATTCATTCAAACCTCGAATGAGTTGCAAACGGCAGCTGCTTCAGGCGACAAAGTGGCGGTAGCCCAAGCCTTCAAAGAAGTCGGTGCTAGCTGTAAAGCTTGCCACGACAAATATCGCGCTAAAGAATAACATCTTATTACCAATCGGGTGTCGTCTGCACCGCTGGCTTAGCTGGCGGTGTATACCAAGCGGCACTCGCTCCACACATGGCCAAAGCGGCCACGCTCAACGCCAAGATTAACGCCAACCATCCGCCACCCGTTGCCGACTCATCTGTCTCACTTTCAGCCTTTTTGTGTCCATCAATCATGGGTTGAATCAAATCCTTACCCAAAATCCACTTGTAGGCAAACACGGCCAATATGTGCAGACCAATGACCACAAACAGCAATTTGAACACTAGGTGATGTACGCGCGTTAGGAAACTACTGACATCGGAAGTGACCATAAAGGCCAAGGGCGCGGTAAAATCGGCATCGTTATTGGCAAATAGCCCAGTCAACACCATAGCCGTTAATAGCAGCAACATAACCACCACCGACCAACCGCCTAAAGGATTATGCCCAACGCCTTTCCAGTCGCCTTTTAGGTAAGCTTTTACCTGCGCGGGCTTAGCCACAAACTGACTAAAACGCGCATAACGAGAACCCACTAGCCCCCAAGTTAGTCGAAAGCCAATTAACCCGACCATCGCAATGCCTAGCCACTGATGCAGCTCCATGCTACTTTCAAGCACATCGCCGGTAAACCAGGCTAAAAAAACAATCAGCACCAACGCCCAATGAAATAGACGGGTGGGCAAATCCCATACACGAATGCGTTGCATCTGCTTATCCTTTTAGTTAATCAACAAGCGCACCGCTGCGCCATTGAGTCCGTGTTGCAACGACATGATGATGTCCATCTCTTGCTGACTGCGCGTGAGCGGATCGGTTGCTTTAGCCCCCGTTACCCCCACTTGCCACACGTGCAGCGCATCTTGACTGGCTTCGACATGCACCTTATCGCCCAACACGCGTTGGCAAATATCGGTAATTAGCGAAAAAGACATGATTAGGCTTTTTTGGTGTACGCAGACACAATGACAATCGTCGTACCGTTAATTTTCCCTTCGACGTGTTTGGGATTGCTGGTTAGATGAATATTTTTAACCAGCGTACCGCGTTTGGCGGTAAAGTTCATGCCTTTCACATCCAAGTCTTTAATCAGCGTGACGCTATCCCCTTCCGACAATTCCATGCCATTACTGTCACGTGGCTTGGGGTCATCGTCGTCACTGGCGAGGTTCAATCCCGCTTCTGCCCAAGCCTTCACCTCTTCTTCTAAATAAGCGGTGTCGAGCAAATCTTGCGCCCAAGTCACCCCACCTTCCGTCAAGGTATGCGCCATACGATAAGCGCCCACTTGCACCGCCGCAACTGGCGACCAAATCGCTTCGCTTAAAAAACGCCATTGGTTAGCGTCAAGGTTAGCAGGGTCGGCAATCGCCGCTGCCAATGGCGCACAGACCAGAATATGACTGTCCGCTGAATCATCTTTACCCGTCACGGCCACCATCACTAAATCATCACAGGCTTCACCCGACAATTCACAACGTTGTTGGCTACGCGCCAGTAATTCCTGCATCATCACTTATTTCCTAAAAGGCTTTTCTTCAAACTTGTATTATAATCGACTGCACAAAATAACCCCTAGTATTCAACATAACACTATGACATTAAAACCCATCACGCCGGAAGGCTACCGCCAACTAAAGGCCGAGCTGTATAGTGGACCCCAGTTTTTGAACAAATTACCGATCTGATTTAAGATGGTAA
>CAZBQD010000045.1:0-16361 GCA_964493995.1 uncultured Francisella sp. | reverse complement strand
GTTTTAGCAGATTTCAAAGAAGATAGAATTTTCATGGGGTACCTCGGTCAATTTATTTAAGCATTTTAACGCCAACTTAGCGCTAAGTCAATGACCTAAGCGGGTTATTTGCTTGCTTAAAGCGGGTTGAGCGTGTTAAAATCTTACGCTTGTACTTTTTGGGAGTACATCCTCCTTGTCAACAGAGGTTTTTTGGTGTTGACTCATGTAAATTAATACATTGATCCATAAGGAGCATTCATGCGTCATTATGAAATTGTGTTTCTTGTTCACCCTGATCAGAGCGAGCAAGTAACCTCTATGGTAGACCGTTACCGTGCCGTGATTGAAGGCAAGGGCGGTAAAATTCACCGTTTAGAAGATTGGGGTCGTCGTCAATTGGCATACCCAATCAAAAAAGCTTACAAAGCGCACTATATTCTGATGAATATTGAAGCGACGCCTGAAGTCGTTGCTGAGCTTGACAATGCTTTCTACTACAACGATGCGGTATTGCGTAATATGATTATGCAACGTGACGAAGCCATTACGGAAGAGTCTCCGATGATGCGTCGTGAAACCAGCGAGCGCGGCGAACGTCGTGAGCGTGATTCATCAGATCGTAACGATCGTCGCGGTAGTGAGGAGTAATCAAGATGGCACGTTTTTATCGTAAGAAAGTTTGTAAATTTAGTTCAGATGCAACTAAAGAAATCGACTACAAAGATGTTTCTTTGTTAAAGGGCTATATTACCGAAACGGGTAAGATTGTTCCTAGTCGTATCACAGGTACAAGTGCTCGTTACCAGCGTCAGTTGGCTTCTGCCATCAAACGCGCGCGCTACTTAGCCTTGTTGCCGTTTTCTGATCAACACAAATAATTACTGTTTATTCAGTATTAATTGTTTGTTTTAGTTGACTATGCTGTTTTTAGCTAACGCCATCATGAAGTCGCCGCAACAGGCGCTGATGTGGTCGGCAATGCTAGGTGCAGCAACCCTTGTTCTTTCAGCTTTTGGCGTGCTATCGGGCGCAGCCATTGCTTTAGTAACTCTGGCAGCTGGATTGGTGCCGGGTGTGAGAGCCTTGTTGGCAAGTTTGGCGGGGGCGGCTGTATTGTCTGTCTTCACCGAACAGTGGTCGGCATTTGGCTTGGCCATGTTCGAGTTTTGGTTGCCGGCGTTTGCTTTAGCGGTGATTTTGGGTGCTTCAGCATCCTTATCTCGCATGTTGCAAGTGGCGACAGGTTTAATGCTAGGTGCCTTGGTGCTGACGTATCTTTGGATAGGTTCGCCAGAGGCTTTCTGGTTAGAAACCATGCGTCAGTTGCTAGAAAGCTGGCAAACACAAGGCTTGGATATCGAACCACAAGCGGCCAGTTTGCTGATAGAACAGTTGCCAGCGGTGCTAACGATGTTAGTGGCGATGGGGCTGTTAATGGTCTGGATCAGTATGGTGTTGTTGGCTCGTTGGTGGCAAAGCCGCTTATATGAGATGACACCATTTTCGCTGGAGTTTCAAGCGATTGATTTAGGCAATAGCTTGGCAGGTTTGATGGCGTTGATGTTGGTACTGGTGTTGTTTATGCCAGAACAACTGCTGATTCAAGATGCTTTGGGTGTGTTGAGTCTGGTGTTTATGTTGCAGGGGTTGGCGCTGATCCATTTTTGGCAAAGCGTGAAACAAGTCAGCAAGGGTTGGTTAGTACTGATTTATGTATTATTGGGTGTGTTACCACAAATGATGATGATGGTAGCCACACTCGGTTGGTTAGAAAATTGGATAAACTGGCGCGATAGAATCGCGTCGGATTCACAATCCTAGATAGAGGAACAGACAATGAATGTCATTCTGATGGAAAAAGTTAAAGGATTGGGCGCCATGGGTGATGTGGTGTCCGTTAAAGGCGGTTACGCGCGTAACTTCCTGATTCCTAATGGTAAAGCTAAGATGGCGACTGCGGCTAACGTAGAAGTTTTCGAAGCACGTCGTGCTGAATTAGAAGCAGCAGCGGCTCAAGCCCTGGCAGACGCTCAAGCATTGCATGAAAAAATGCAAGGTTTGGTGGTCGTTATCGAAGCGAAAGCGGGTGACGAAGGCAAGCTGTTTGGTTCTGTGGGCACGCAAGACGTGGTTGATGCTTTGGCAACTCAAGGCTTCACCGTTGAACGTCGTCAAGTGCAAATGCCCGATGGCGCGATTCGCGTTGTGGGTACGTTTGAATTGACTTTGGCGTTACACGCTGACGTGAATGCGACCATTACCGTCGATGTTAAAGCAGCTTAATTTGCTCGCTTTACGTTGATTGAAAGAAAAGGGCCGAAAGGCCCTTTTCTTTTTGCGCGTGAACTGAGTTTTTTCATAGCAAACCGCTATAATAGCCGTATTATTTTAGACTGGTTTTGCATTGAGCTGGTCGTCTAAGCAACAAGTGAACTCTTTTTATATATGGCTAAAGTACAATCTACTGACACACCTTTGACATTGTTATCGGAGCAGTTAAAAACACCACCGCACGCGATAGAAGCCGAACAGTCGGTTTTGGGTGGTTTGCTGATTGATAACAGCAGTTGGGATCATGTGGCAGAAATGCTCACCGAAGCGGATTTTTTCCGTCATGCGCATCAGTTGATTTGGCGTACCATGTTTCAGTTGGCGCAAAAGTCCATTTCGTTCGATTTGGTCACGCTGGCCGACGTGCTGAAAAGTCATGATTTGCTCGAGGAAACGGGCGGTATTGCCTATCTGGCTTCCTTAGAAAGCTCAACGCCCAGTGCGGCGAATATTCGCGTTTATGCCCAAATTGTGCGCGAGAAGGCGTTGCTTCGCAAGCTGATTACAGCAGGCACAGAAGCGGTCAATATGGCGTTTCTGCCTGAGGGGCGCAGTGCACTCGATGTCATTGATACCGCTGAAAAGTTGATTTTTGATGTGGCACAGCAAGGTCAATCGGGTAAAAAGAGTTATGCCAGTAGTAAGGACTTGCTTAAGCTGTGTGTCGAGCGCATCAGTGATCTTTACGAAAATCCCAATCAGGTTACCGGTATTCAAACCTTTTACGAGGATTTTGATGCGAAGACGGCCGGTCTGCAGAAAGGTGACTTGGTGATTGTGGCGGGTCGTCCCTCAATGGGTAAAACCACTTTTGCCATGAACGTGGCGGAAAATGTGGCCATTAAGGGCAAAAAAGGGGTAGCGGTTTTCAGTTTAGAGATGCCCGGCGAACAGTTGATGATGCGGATGATCTCTTCTGTCGGTCGCATTGAAGCGCAAAAACTGCGTACCGGACAATTAACGCAACAAGATTGGTCTGGTTTAACCTCGGCCATTTCACGCTTAACCGATGCCCCGATTTATGTGGACGAGACGGCTGGCCTATCCCCCTTAGAATTGCGTGCCAGAGCGCGTCGCCTGAAACGTGAACATGATATAGGGTTAATCGTTATCGACTATTTACAGTTGATGCGCGGTAATTCGCCGAATAATAACCGTACCGAAGAAATCTCCGAAATCTCGCGTTCTTTGAAAGCGCTGGCTAAAGAGTTGGAAGTGCCGGTGATTGCTTTGTCTCAGCTCAATCGAAGCTTGGAGCAACGCCCCGATAAACGGCCGAAAATGTCGGATTTGCGCGAATCGGGAGCGATTGAGCAGGATGCCGATATCATTTTGTTTATTTATCGTGACGAGGTTTATCATCCCGATACCGATCAGAAAGGGGTGGCTGAGGTTATTATTGGCAAACAGCGTAACGGTCCGATTGGTAAGGTGTTGTTGACCTTTATGGGTGAGTTTACGCGTTTCGAAAACTTCGCTCAGGGTAGCGGTTGGGTGGATGAATAGTGGCTAGACCGATTCGTGCGCTGATTGATTGCGAGGCTGTGCGCCATAATTTGCAACGCATTCGGGCTATGGCACCGGAAAGCAAGTTGATGGCAGTGGTCAAAGCCAATGCTTATGGGCACGGCATTGAATTAATGGCTCCCTGCTTGTCGGAAGCCGACGCCTTTGCGGTGGCATCGGTTGATGAGGCCTTAGCATTAAGGCATCTGGGGGTGAGCCATCCGATTGTGTTGCTGGAAGGTATTTTCTGCGTCAGTGAATTGAGTGCCGTTGTCGAACACCGTTTGGAGTTGGTGGTTCATTCCGACGAACAAATTGCCATGCTTAAAACCCATCGTGGTTGTAACAATCTGGTGGTGTGGATTAAGGTCGATACCGGTATGCACCGTTTGGGTTTCGCTCCCAGTGAAGTGGCGCGAGTTTGGCATCAGCTGCAAGGGCTGAGCTGTTTAGCGCAACCCTTACGCTTAATGACGCATTTCGCCAGTTCCGACGAGCCAAACGCTCCCAGCAACGCCGCTCAGTTGGCGCAATTTAGACAGCTACTGAGTTATTTACCCGATCCACTGGCCGTCAGTCTGTCTAATTCAGCAGCGATTATTCACTTGCCCGAAAGTCATGGCGATTGGATCAGGCCAGGTCTGATGATGTATGGAGTCAGCCCGTCACAGGTGAGCATTGAAGCCTTGGATCTCAAGCCGGTGATGACGCTGGTCACGCGCGTCATTGCCGTTAAAGAGGTGGCTGCTGGCGAGTCGGTCGGGTATGGAGCGAGTTGGCAAGCAACGCAATCGACACAACTAGCCATTATTGCCGCTGGCTATGGTGATGGTTATCCGCGTCATATTCCCTCCGGCACTTTGGTACTGGTTAATGGCCGTCAAGCACCGATTGTTGGTCGGGTATCGATGGATATGATCAGTGTCGATGTGTCGCATTTAGGTGAAGTGGAAGTGGGTGATCCGGTGGTGCTTTGGGGTAAGGGATTGCCGATTGAGCGCTTAGCGCAAGCAGCGAATACCATCAGCTATGAATTACTGTGCGGTGTGACAAAACGGGTTCCCGCGGTATTGTCGGCAGCCGATTCTCAGTGGTACGAAAAGCCAACAAGGAATGACGATGCCCTGCACTAAAGAATTGTGGCGTTTTGGTCGAGCGCAAGGTTTTTGGTGGCGATTAGAGCGCTGGGGTGCCTTTTTCGTATTAATGACCTGGTTAGGTTATGTTTTTATCGTTAAAGACTTTGCCGGTTATGCCGATGCCGGTCAGTTACAGCTGATCGACTTATTGCTGGGTTTGCCCATTCTATTTGCTATGGGCTTAGTGGGGTCGATTATCTGGATGGGCGTGGTACGTCTGTTCAGTTGTGCTTTAGGTCAGCTTTATCTTGAACCCCGCGAACAGATGGATGACCATGACTAAGCTCAACTGGCAAGAAATCAAGTTATTGTTGTTATTGAGTCTGCCGCTGGTAGCGGGTCAGTTAGCGCAAACCGGCATGGGTGTGGTCGATACTATGATGGCGGGTAGCGTTAGTAAACTCGATTTAGCCGGTGTCGCTTTGGGTTCAGCGGTTTGGTTGCCGACATTTTTATTCATGAGTGGTGTGTTGCTGGCACTGACGCCTCGTATTGCTCAAGCCGTTGGAAAACAGGATAGTGCGGCGGTTAAGCGGTCCGTGATGCAAGGTATTTGGTTGGCTTTGTTGTTGACCGCGCTGACGCTGATGATTTTATTGTCAGCGTCATGGTGGATGCGCTTTTTTACACTTGAAGCTGCTGTTTATGATATTGCGGTGGACTACATTGAAGCTTTGGCTTGGGGCGCATTGCCTGCGTTGCTCTTTCAGGTGGTGCGTTTTTTTCATGAGTCACATGGTTTAACCAAGCTGACAATGCTGTTATCCATCATCGGCTTTTTGCTAAACATCCCACTCAATGCCCTGTTTGTTTATGGCTACGGACCCATTCCGGCATTAGGTGGCGTGGGGTGCGGTTTTGCAACCAGTTTGGTGTACTTAGCGATGGCTTTGGTAGGTTGGTGGCTATATTGGGCGCATCCTCATTACCGGTCTTATCGTCACGAGGCCAAACTCTGGCGCTTACCAGAATGGTTAGGTTTGTCACAGTTATTGCGCGTGGGCGTACCCATTGGCTGGGCGATTTTGTTTGAAGTGGGACTCTTTACCTTCATTGCTTTTTTAGTTACGCCATTGGGTACGGATGCGTTGGCTGCTCATCAAGTCGCCATTAGTTTTACCGCACTGATTTTTATGTTGCCTTTGTCTTTAGCCATGGCACTGACCATTCGTGTGGGGCAGTTAACGGGTGCGGGAGAATCGGCGCAAGTTCGCATGGCGATTGCGTCAGCCTTGTGGATATCGGTTGCACTGGGCACACTGGTTGCGGTGTTGACTTGGTTGTTTGCGCAGGAAATTGTCGCCCTTTACACAGACGATGTGAGTGTGGCGATGATTGCTGTGACCCTGCTGTTCATGGCCGCACTTTACCAAATATCCGATGCCTTGCAAGTGGCTTGTGCGGGAGCATTGCGGGGTGTTGGGGATACCACCTCGGTGATGTGGGTGACACTGGTTAGTTATTGGGGCATTGGCTTGCCGACCGGATTTTATTTATGCTATGGCGCGTGGAACACTGAGTCGGGTGTGTGGTTAGGCATTACCGGTTTTTGGTTAAGTTTTGTCATTGGTTTGACGGTGGCGGCGATTGGCTTGGGTTGGCGTGTTTATACGCAATTTTTTCGTGTATCAACTGCGGTAGTTGCTCGCTAGGGTGGTATTTTTCTTACGTAACTGCAGCACAATGGGGCGACCCGGTTGTTGATCTTCGAAATCAAGCGTAATGCTCACTTGCTCATCTTCCCAACGATAACTTTCGTAGCTTTGTAATACCGATTCGGTTCGTCTAACCCGACTGGTTGGACTGCCAATGATCGGCTCTATTTGAGCGCGAACATCTTTAATACTTAGTGGTAAGCTGCTGTTCTTATATTCACTGTGATAGGGGCGATAGTGAATGTGTAAACTGGAAAAACTGCCATCGAGTTCATAGCGAAAATCGATGCGATAGGTTTCTCTAAGAATATTAACGGGATAAAACCGATCCATTTGTTTGCTGTGCAAAGACGCTTGAGGTTTCATCACCCCATCCCATTTATACAGGGTTTGGCGAATCTCTTTTTGATTCATTTCGCTCACTTTCATGCCCAATAACGCAAAGTCAGAAGGGGTTGCCGTCCAGGCCAGGTTGGGTAGCAGCAGGGCTAAGCTGAGCAGTGGCTTTAACATCATGGTGTCCGTATCACAGTTGTTCGTATCAAAAAGGATAACTGTTTTATCGGCACAAAAAGGTACA
Source organism: uncultured Francisella sp. (assembly GCA_964493995.1). Lineage (GTDB taxonomy): Bacteria > Pseudomonadota > Gammaproteobacteria > Thiomicrospirales > Thiomicrospiraceae. Next base: position 9,168 of record CAZBQD010000045.1, on the reverse strand, counting down.
ACTTAATGCACAGAGGGTGAATTAAACACTTTCTTGTTGTGGTTGCCAGTAACGAATAAGCGACTGTTCGAGTTCGACCAGAGCTTGTTGGTAAACGTCTTTTTTGAAACTCACCACTTCATGCACGGGTTGCCAGTAGGGAACCCAGCGCCATTCTTCAAATTCAGGTGACTCAGAAGCTTTTAGATTAATCGCCTGTTCGTCGCCAACTAAACCGAGCATAAACCAGCGTTGTTTCTGACCAATACAAACGGGTGAGGCATTATGGCGAATCAGTCGTTTGGGTAGGTTGTAACACAGCCAATCTTGTGTTTTTCCCAAAATGCGAACATGACGCGGCTCTAGACCAATTTCTTCTTTTAATTCACGAAAAAGCGCTTGTTGAGGCGTTTCATGCGAACGAATACCACCTTGTGGGAATTGCCACGCATCATCGTGACCAATACGGCGACCCAAAAACAGTTGGTTCTGTCGGTTGACTAAAATAATGCCAACATTAAGTCGATAGCCTTTGTCGTCAATCACGGGTGCGTGGTCCTTTGCGAAAAGAGGAAGTAAGCGTTTTTGTGCTTTTGTTTGACGCTATTTTAGCGAAAAAGCGTTTTCATGCCTATCAACATCGTATAGCATGCACCATATTATTTGAATTTTAGGTGGGTAAGCATGAAATTGGCGATTTTTGATTTAGATAACACCCTTATTGCTGGCGATAGTGATTACGAATGGGGTGAATTTGTCGTGCGCAAGGGCTTAGTCGATGCGACGGCTTATGCCGCCCAAAATGCCGCCTTTTATGAAGACTACAAGTCGGGTCAATTAGATATTATTGCTTATCAGCGATTTGCGCTCGCGCCTTTAGTGGGCATTCCGGTTGCTCAACTTAGGGCATTACACCAAGAGTTTATGCAAACGGTGATAGAGCCTTTGGCTTTGCCTAAAGCTTTTGCCTTGATTGAACAACATCGTTCCCAAGGTCATCAGTTATTGGTGATTACCGCAACCAATCGTTTTATTACCGAGCCGATTGTGCGTTGGTTGGGTATTGAAGAAATCATCGCTACCGATCCCGCCTTTGATGAGCAAGGGCATGTGTTAGGTGATGTGGTGGGTATTCCCAGTTTTCAAGCTGGAAAAATTCAGCGCTTGCAACACTGGTTAGCGCAAAAAGGGTTCATGCCGTCTGAAACTTGGTTCTATTCTGACTCGCGTAATGATTTACCTTTATTACAACAAGTTACTCATCCTGTGGCGGTTGACCCGGATGATGTTTTGCGTGATTATGCACAAGCACAAGGCTGGCCAATCCTATCGCTACGGGAAGTTTAGTTATCTTAAGCAACCTATGTGAGGTAGTTTGGAGTGATGGGGGGCTGGGGGAAGGAGTGGGCTAATATTGCCTGTAACGTCTTGATTTAGTTCCTTCTCCCAGAAATGAAATCATTTTGAGACGCTAAAAACACCACTAAAAGGGGTTTTTAGAGGTGCCATCTGGTATCATATTAAAACCATTTTGCCATGAATGGGCGCATAAAAGGGCGGGCTCATAGCGCATGCCTGCCTGACTTACCCGTCTGCGTGTGTTCGTGGTGTGTTAATTTTCATGACCCCATGAGGAAGAAATATGAGCGAAACCTTTGTTGACCTTGATCCACAAGAAACGCAAGAGTGGTTGGATGCCCTAGCGTCGGTGGTGGAGTTTGAAGGAACGGAGAAAGCACAACATCTCATCAATAGCCTAATTGCACACGCGCGAAAATATGGCATTGATACGCTTTACAGTGCGAATACGCCCTACATCAACACCATTCCTGCTGAGCAACAACACGCTTATCCAGGCGATCAAGAAATCGAAGGTCGTTTACGCTCATTAATTCGTTGGAATGCCATGGCGATGGTGGTGAAAGCCAATCGCTTGTCGACCGAATTGGGTGGTCATATTGCTTCTTTTGCCTCTAGCGCAACGCTTTATGAAGTGGGTTTCAACCACTTCTTCAAAGGTCCTGATGCGCCAACGGGTGCAGACATGATTTTCTTCCAAGGTCACACCTCGCCCGGTATGTATGCTCGCGCTTTCATGGAAGGTCGTTTGAGCGAAGCGGATTTAGGCCGTTTCCGTCAAGAAGTAGCCAGTCCAGGTTTGTCTTCTTATCCCCATCCTTGGTTGATGCCCGACTTTTGGCAGTTCCCCACAGTGTCTATGGGTCTGGGTCCGTTAATGGCGATTTATCAAGCTCGCTTCATGAAATATATGCATGCGCGTGGTTTGATTGATGCAACGGGTCGTAAAGTTTGGGCCTTCTTGGGTGATGGCGAAATGGACGAGCCGGAATCACAAGGCGCAATTGCTTTAGCGCATCGTGAAAAATTGGATAATTTGATTTTTGTTGTCAACTGTAACTTGCAGCGTTTAGATGGGCCGGTGCGTGGGAATGGCAAAATCATTCAAGAATTGGAAGGTAACTTCCGTGGTGCTGGTTGGAATGTGTTAAAAGTCGTTTGGGGCAGTGAGTGGGACGGCCTGTTGGCTCGTGATAAAACCGGCAAGCTCATGCAACGCATGATGGAAGTGGTTGATGGTGAGTATCAGGCTTACAAAGTGCGTGGTCCGGCTTATGTGCGCGAGCATTTCTTCGGTAAGTATCCAGAAACCGCTGATCTGGTTAAAGATATGTCTGACGATGAAATCTTTAAGCTGTCGCGCGGTGGACATGATCCTCGTAAAATTTATGCCGCTTATAAGCAAGCAACCGAACATCAAGGTCAACCTACCGTTATCCTAGCCCACACGGTTAAGGGTTATGGTATGGGGGAATATGGTGAAGGCGCGATGGCCGCTCACCAACAGAAAAAATTAGATATTAATGGTCTGCGTCACTTCCGTGATCGTTTTAGCATCCCCATTTCTGACAGTGAACTCGATAATGTGCCTTTCTATAAGCCACAAGACGACTCAGCCGTGATGAAATATTTACATGAGCGTCGTGCTGCTTTGGGTGGTTATTTGCCCTCGCGTCAGGATCGTTCTGAAGTCTTGCCTGTGCCTGAGTTGTCGGCCTTTGATGCACTATTACAAGGCACGGGTGAACGCACCATGTCGACCACTATGGCATTTGTGCGTATTTTAGCGGTGTTATTGCGTGACAAAGCGGTTGGTCCGCGTGTGGTGCCCATTATTCCTGACGAAGCGCGTACTTTCGGTATGGAAGGTCTGTTCCGCCAAGTGGGTATTTATGACCCTGCGGGTCAGCTTTACGAACCAGTCGATGCCGACCAAGTGATGTGGTACAAACAAGCACAAAATGGTCAGGTGTTACAAGAAGGTATTAACGAAGCCGGTGCTATGTCGTCTTGGATCGCGGCTGCAACCAGTTATGCCAACCATGGCGTGGCGATGATTCCTTTCTACATTTATTACTCCATGTTTGGTTTCCAACGTATTGGCGATTTGGTCTGGGCTGCTGGCGATTCTCAAGCACGTGGCTTTATGCTGGGTGGTACTGCCGGTCGCACGACTTTGGCGGGTGAGGGGCTGCAACATCAAGACGGCCACAACCTCATTCAGTTTGGTCAAGTGCCTAACTGTATGACTTACGATCCGACTTTTGCTTATGAATTGGCGGTGATTGTTCAAGATGGCTTACGTCGTATGACAGCTGAAAAAGACAAGGTTTTCTACTATGTCACCGTCATGAATGAAAATTACGAGCATCCTGCCATGCCAGTCGGCGTTGAAGATCAGATTATTCAAGGTCTCTATCGTCTGTCGGAGGCGAGTGGCGATGGTCCTCGTGCTCAGTTAATGGGTTCGGGTACGATTCTGCGCGAAGTGATTAAAGCAGCTGAACTTCTGTCGCAAGATTGGGGCGTTCAGGCTGATGTTTGGTCGGCTACTAGCTTCAATCTGCTCAAACGAGACGGTGATGAGTGCGAACGTTGGAATACCTTGCACCCGCTCGAACACAAACGCGTCCCGTTCATTACTAAACAGTTAGCGGGCAGTGAAGGTCCGGTGATTGCGGCGACCGACTACTTGCGTGCTTATGCCGATCAGGTTCGTGCTTTCATTCCCGGTGATTTTGTCGTTTTGGGTACGGATGGCTATGGTCGTTCGGATACACGCGCGCAGCTGCGTCAGTTCTTTGAAGTCAACGCGCATTATGTGGTTATTGCAACCCTCAAGGCCTTGGCGGATCGTGGTGAAGTACCAGCGCAAATGGTTGCGGATGCGATTGCGCGTTACGGTATCGATGCGGATAAACCCGCACCTTGGACGGTTTAAGGGGAGGATGCAGTATGTCTATTAAACCAATGCTTCTTCCCGATATCGGCGACTTTAAGGGTGTCGATGTCATCGAAATTTTAGTGAAAGAAGGTGATGTGGTTGCCGTTGATGATGCTTTGCTGGTGTTGGAAAGCGACAAAGCAACGATGGAAATTCCTTCGCCGATGGCCGGTAAAATCATTAGCTTGAAAGTGAAGGTCGGTGATAAGGTCGCGACAGGTGTGTTGATTGCCGAGGTGGAAGCGGATGAGTCAGCTGTTGCGGTGAAAGCTGCGCCTGCACCTCAGCCAACTTCTGCACCACCGGTAGCCGTTGCCTCAGCTCCTGTTGCGACACCCGCACCAACTGTCGCTCCGGCTATGTCAGCGGAAAAACCGATTAATGCGCCTGTTGTGGGTGCTAAAGCGCATGCTAGCCCATCGGTGCGTTTGTTTGCCCGTGAGTTGGGTGTGGATTTGTCTTTAGTAACTGGCACAGGCGTTAAGGGTCGTATTAGTAAAGATGATGTGCAAGCCTTTGTTAAAGGCGTGATGTCAGGTGCTAAAACCTTACCCAATGCGGCTGGCGCGACAGGTGGTATGGGCATTCCCTCCATTAAACAGCCTAATTTTGCCGATTTTGGTGACATTATTTCTGAGCCACTATCACGCATTAAGAAAATTTCGGGTAAACATTTGCACGCTTGCTGGTTAAACGTACCGCATGTGACGCAATTTGATGAGTGTGACATCACCGAGATGGAAGCTTTCCGCACCAGCTTGAAAGAACAGGCGAAAGCCCGTGGTGTGGGTGTGACACCGCTGATTTTTGTCATTAAAGCAGCGATTGCGGCATTGAAGAAGTTCCCACAGGTGAATGCCTCTTTATCTGCCGATGGCGAGAATCTCATCATTAAGCAGTATTACCATATTGGTGTAGCCGTGGATACGCCTAATGGCTTGGTTGTGCCGGTGATTCGTGACGCCGATAAAAAGTCAGTTTGGGAATTGGCGGAGGCCTTGAAAGATTTGAGTCACAAAGCGCGTGAGGGTAAGTTGTCACCGACTGATATGTCCGGCGCGACCTTCTCGATTTCTAGCCTAGGTGGTATTGGCGGCACTCAGTTTACACCGATTGTCAATGCACCTGAAGTCGCTATTTTAGGGGTTTCTAAAGCGAAAATGCAGCCGGTGTGGAATGGTTCAACTTTTGAACCGCGCTTGATGATGCCTTTCTCGATGTCTTACGATCATCGCGTCATCGACGGTGCGCAAGGTGTTCGCTTCACCACTTATTTGGGTCAAATGCTGACCGATATTCGTCAACTGTTACTCTAAGGGACGGCTATGGGACAGATTATTGATATTAAGATTCCTGATTTAGGTGATTTCAAAGACGTTCGTGTTATTGAGATTCTGGTTAGCGTCGGTGAGGATGTGTCGATTGACCAGCCGCTGATTACGCTAGAAAGCGACAAAGCTACGATGGAAATTCCTAGCCCGCATTCGGGAAAAATTGCTTCCTTGACGGTTAAAGTGGGCGATATCATCAATAGCGGTGTGGTCATTGGTCAAATGGCCAGCTCCCATACCGCCAAATTGAGTGAAGCGGAAAAGCAGACGGCTAAGCCTGTTATTGAAGCAACCCATGCTGCACCCGCTGCCTTGCCGGTAACCGGTGATGCCGATATGCGCTGTGAGGTATTAGTGTTAGGCGGTGGTCCTGGTGGTTACACTGCCGCTTTCCGTGCTGCCGATTTGGGCAAACAGGTCATTTTGGTTGAGCGCTATGATGTGATTGGTGGTGTGTGCCTAAACGTCGGTTGTATTCCTTCTAAGACTTTGTTACATATGTCGCACATTCTCAATGAAACCAAAGAAATGGGCGCGCATGGTATTACCTTTGCCGAGCCACAAATCGATTTAGATAAAATGCGTGGCTTCAAAGAAAGCGTCATTAAAAAACTCACCACAGGCCTAATGGGCTTGGCTAAGCAACGTAAAGTGCAAGTGGTGCATGGTTTGGGTGCTTTTTCCGATAGTCATACGCTAGCCGTGACGGACAAAGAAGGCACGGTAAAAACGATTCGTTTTGAACAAGCCATTATTGCCGCTGGTTCTCGTATCATTAAATTACCGTTCATTCCGCATGATGATCCTCGTGTTTGGGATTCAACCGATGCCTTGAATTTGCAGACCATTCCCAATCGCTTGCTCATTTTGGGTGGCGGTATCATTGGCTTGGAAATGGCACAGGTATATGGTGCTTTGGGTTCGGAAATTACCGTTGTTGAGTTGATGGATCAACTGATTCCAGGTGCTGATCCGGATATGGTACGTCCGTTGGTTAAACGCATTAAACCCAAATACAAAGCCATTCATCTGAAAACCAAAGTGACGGCTGTAGAAGCTAAGCCAGAAGCCTTAAGTGTCACCTTCGTTGGCGAAGGCGATAAGACTTGGCAAGAAGACTTTGATGCGGTGTTAGTGGCCGTCGGTCGTGCGCCCAATGGTGCGACGATTGCTGCCGAAAAAGCGGGCGTGACAGTAACGGAACGTGGCTTTATTCCCGCCGATCAGCGTCAGAAAACCAATGTCGATCATATCTATGCCATCGGTGACATTATCGGTCAACCCATGTTAGCGCATAAAGCGGTTCATGAAGGCAAGGTAGCGGCAGAGGTGATTTGTGGTTTGCCATCAGCATTCACGCCCGTCAGCATTCCTTCCGTTGCTTACACCGATCCGGAAGTGGCTTGGGTCGGCATGACCGAACGTGAGGCTAAGGAAAAGGGTTTTGAGATTGAAGTCGGTATGTTCCCTTGGGCAGCCAGTGGTCGTAGCTTGAGTTTAGGTCGAGATGAAGGCATGAGTAAAGCGATTTTTGATGCTAAAACCCATCGTTTATTAGGTGCAGCCATGACTGGACCCAATGCCGGTGAGTTGGTAGCAGAGGCCTCGCTGGCGTTGGAAATGGGTGCGGATATGGCCGATATTGCCCTAACCATTCACCCCCATCCGACCTTGTCTGAAACCTTTGCGTTTGCCGCTGAAATGGCAGAAGGCACGATTACGGACTTAATTGCTCCTAAGCATCGTAAAAAATAACAGCAACGCCATTCAGTTGTTCGGTTCATTAAGCTCCCACTGGTTGGGAGCTTTTTTATGGATTCAGGTGTTGTCATTGTGCTCAGCAGTGAGTGTGTCGTTTATAATGACAATCATAAGTTGACCTCTAAAAACCCTAATGGGATGGGGGACTGGGGGAAGGGATGCACAATAATTGCACATAACCTATTGATTTAACCCCTTCCACCAGAGATTAAATTAACTTGGAGACTCTAAAAATGCCACGAAGTGGAGTTTTTAGAGGTTCCCATATATCGTGTTTTCTAAGGAGAGTTATTTTGGTTCGTACTCGTTTTGCGCCTAGCCCGACAGGCTACTTACACATTGGTGGTGCGCGTACCGCTTTATTTTCCTGGTTGTATGCGCGTAAGCATGGCGGTCAATTTATTCTGCGTATTGAAGACACCGATTTAGAACGCTCAACACCCGAATCAGTCGATGCCATTTTACAAGGCATGGCTTGGTTAAATCTGGATTATGACGAAGGGCCTTTCTACCAAACGCAACGTTTTGATCGTTACAACGAAATCATTCAACAATGGTTAGCAGAAGGCAAAGCCTACTACTGTTATGCGTCACCCGCTGAATTAGACGAGCTGCGTGAGCAACAAATGGCGCGTAAAGAAAAACCGCGTTACGATGGTCGTTACCGTGATTTTACCGGCACGCCACCTGCAGGCATTAAGCCGGTAGTGCGTTTCAAAAATCCGTTAGACGGCGAAGTGGTGATTAACGACATGGTGAAAGGTCGTGTTGTGGTGCAGAATAGCGAGTTGGACGATTTGATTATTCAGCGTTCGGACGGTTCACCCACTTACAACTTCACCGTGGTGGTCGATGATTGGGAAATGAATATCACCCATGTCATTCGCGGTGACGATCACCTGAATAACACGCCACGTCAAATTAATATGTTGAAAGCCTTGGGCGTTGAACCTCCGGTCTATGCGCATTTGCCCATGGTATTGGGTGAGGATGGACAGCGTTTATCGAAGCGTCATGGTGCGGTGAGTGTGCTGCAATATAAGGAAGCGGGCTATCTACCTGACGGCTTACTGAATTATTTAGCGCGACTGGGTTGGTCTCATGGCGATCAAGAAATTTTCAATCGTGATGAATTGATTCAATATTTTGACTTGGGGCATATTAATGGCGCTCCGGGTAAGTTTGATGCGGATAAGTGCTTATGGACGAATCAGCAACACATCCAAATGCACGGTGGCTTATTTTTAGCGCCGCATGTGGCGCCCCATTTGGCATTGGCTGGTATCGATTTAGATCAAGGTCCAGACTTGCCAACGGTGTGTGATTTGTTAAAAGAACGCGCCAAAACCTTGGGTGAATTGGCGTTACAGGCGCATTACTTTTATGCTGATCCGACCAGTTTCGATGAAGCCATGGTGGAAAAACATTGGAAAACAGCGACGGCTAAGTTGGTGTTAGCCAGCTTGCGTGAGTTATTGGCAGCTGAGGGTGAATGGAGCGTTGAATTCATTCATCAGGCGATGGTCGAAGCAGGCAAGGTTAATGGCGTGAAAATGGGGCAGGTGGGTATGCCGTTCCGTTTGGCGCTAACCGGTTCGGGTCAGTCTCCGGCTATTGATAGTGTGGCGCATGTGTTGGGTCAAACGACCGTGCTGCGTCGTTTAACCACCGCTATGGAACAACTGTCATAAAATTGTCGCTTTTTCGGCAATTCAACTTGACAGTGTCGGGCTTAGTCTCTATAATTTGAAAAATCTTAGGGGCTATAGCTCAATTGGTAGAGCGCTTGCATGG
>CAZBQD010000044.1:0-17322 GCA_964493995.1 uncultured Francisella sp. | reverse complement strand
CCGTATGCGGGTTAGTTTAACTAATCCTTGTACGAAATAGTGTAGCCACTCCAGACAACGCAAAAAGCACCGCATTGGCGAATTTCAGGAGTGCATTTTTAGCGTAAAGGCAAGTTTTAACCCGCCCTTAACACATGAAGATTACGATGTTTTTATTGACGCATTTTTCGATTTGGCAGATGAGAGATTGCTCAGTATTTGGGCATTCGGTGGAAGTTTTCCTTTACAGGAAACCAATGGTCTCGTTGAAGCCAGTTATAAAAGCACCAACTTATCACCAACAGAACAAGATAGAGAAGCAGTTTTAACGTGGTTCAATCATCATCCGATGGTCGAAAGCGTCAGTGTCGGTGAATTGGTCGATGGCTGGTATGGTTATGATGAAGAGGATGATAATAATGAGCCGAAGTCTGCGCAAAAATCCCATCCACGGCATTACTACCGCAAGGTCAGAAGCCGACGATAAACGCATTTGGCATGGTCGGTGGCGGAGCACAGAAAGAGATAAACTGCTTACATTAAACGAGACAGAAGATTACCTCACAACGCATAAAAATGACGTTTCCAACCCTTGGGCAATGAACAAAGATGGTAAATCTTGGCGCTCTGTTAGCGATATGAACAACTATGCCGAACGAATCGCTAAGGATAGCGCGAAGGGTAATCAGAACTTAGCTAATAAGCTCAAGATTCGCATACTGGCAAAATGGAAGGCTAAATAGCCCCCCGATATGCCCGATTCAGAAATCCTCGCGCGCTTATTGAGCCTGAATGAGGAGCGGAGTGAGGCATAACTTAACAAATATGTTATTATATATCCTATGAATTACAGCATAACTTACTACAACGAAGCGGTTCAGGCAGATATTTTGAATTTGCCGCCAACTCTTTTGGCACGCTATCTCAGCTTAACAAAGCGAATGTTGATGGTCGGTTCGAATTTGGGCGAACCTCATACCAAAGCATTTGGAGGTGGTTTGTTTGAGTTGAGATTGAAATCAAGTGAAGGTATTGGACGTGTTTTTTACTGTACTTTGATCGGACAACGCATTGTGATGCTTCATAGCTTTGTTAAAAAAACACAAAAAACACCATCACAAGAATTGAACACAGCTTTGCAGCGCTTAAAGGAGATAAAAAATGCTTAGTCACGCAGAGTTAGTTGCTCAGGCATTGAGCAATCCCTTGGTGAAATCCGAATACGACCGCATCGAACGCGAAGAAATGCCAATGCTCGACATGTTGCTAAAAGCACGCCGAGAAGTGGGTATGACGCAAGCGCAAATTGCTGAAAAAATGGGCACGCAAGCCTCGGCTGTAGCGCGTTTAGAGCGCGCCTTAGCAACGGGCAAAATGTCACCTTCTATTGCGACCTTGCAAAAATATGCTGCCGCTTTGGGTAAAAGCCTAGAAATTCGGATGGTTTAGCACTAGGCTTTATTCAGCCTCCCCATCACCGACTGGTTAGCCGATAAAGTAACGGCAAGGTGAAAAGCGTCAACAGGGTAGAAACCACAATCCCCCAGACAATAGCGGTAGCGACCGGACCAAAAATAAGCGAAAACCCGCCCACGCCCAATGCCAAACCAATCAACCCAGCGATGGTGGTGGTTGAAGTAATTAAAATAGGTACTAAACGACGACGTGCAGCGTAAACACTGGCGTGCAACACGCTCATGCCCATGCGACGACGATCATTAGCCGCCGCAATCAGCACAATCGCGGCATTCACCGCGATACCCGACAAAGCAATGACACCGTAAAGGGTGTATAAGCTGAGTGCAATATCATTCAGCCACAAGCCATAAGCCACACCGGTAAATGCCATAGGTACCGAAACCAAAATGAGCAAGGGTTGCCAATAGCTCTTAAACTGAGCGCCCAAAATGAGGTACATTAAACCAATCCCCAGCAAAAACAACATGCCCATACTGGCAAGCGACTCATTCAAATCATCCAGTTCACCCGAAAAGTCGAGGCTAATTTCTGGATAGTCGGCCGCAACCGCAAGCCACGCCTGCGCAATGGCGCGATTGGCTTGCAAAGTATCTATTACCGCCTTATCTAAATCGGCCTCAACGGTAATGGCACGACGATAATTGTGATGGCGCAAGCTGGCAAAACCCGTTTTAATATCTATATCGACCAAAGCGCCGAGCGGAATCACTTTGCCCGAAGGTGTCGCCAGCGGAATTGCTTGCCATGTCATTAAATCAGCCACTTGCTGACTTTGGCTGCGCAAACGCAACTCGACTTTCTGACCTTGATCGGTCAACTGCGCCAAAATCTCGCCATCTGAGAGAATACGTAAACTACGCACCACATCGCTCACACTCAATCCCGATTTTTCGATGGCATCCACATTTAAGCGTGTAATCAACTGTTGTGAGCCCAACGCGGCATCATCACTGATGTTCATCACACCACTAATGCCTTGCATTAACTGCATCAACGCTTGGCTGGCAGCACGAATTTGCCCATAATCATCACCACGTACTTTAATGCTCACAGGCTTCGATGAGGGTGGACCATTACTCAATCGCAACAGGCTGACCTTAGCCACTTTAGGTGCATCGACCAACGCCTCGTTCAGTTCTGCCAAAATTGCATCGACACTACGGCGCTGCTCAGTTGGTTCCGCTAAGCTGACAAAAATTTGTCCATATACATCACCCAAGCGTGGTTCTGTTTCGGTGAACATTTGCCCAGCATAGCTGACGATGGCTCTCGTTTCTCCCTCATGCAACCATCGACGCGTCAACTGCTCGACCACTAAGGTGGTGCTCAGTGTTTGCGCTAAAGGCGTACCGGCAGGCATTTCCACATTGACATAAAAAGCCTGTACCGGATCGGTGGCAAAGAAATTAGTTGTAATGCGATCAGAAACCACCAACCAAACAGCCGATGCAAAGGACAAGCCTAACAAACCCAGTGTCAGTAAGGGATGACGAAAACTCTTTACCAATAAACGGCCATAGCCATTTTGCAATTTCAGCAAGTAATGCGCTCGACGCTGTTCCGATCGTGAAGGCTGATGTTGACGGTGTTGATAGAGCAAATGCGTATGCACAGGCATCATCCAAAAGGCTTCAATCAAACTCACCAACAGCGCAATGGTAACCACCAAAGGCACAACGCGCATAAAGTCACCCAAAATACCGGGCAAGAGCATTAATGGCAAAAATGCCGCCACGGTCGTTAATACCGCCGCTAACACCGGCCAACCGACTTCGGCAATGGCCACTTGTGCCGCTTCCAAACTCGACATCCCTTGACGTATGCGCCAGGTCATGGCCTCGACCACCACTACAGCATCATCGACCAACATACCCAGCGCAATAATAACACCCAGCAATACCGTTAGATTGAGCGTTTCGCCAGTGACATAAAGCACAATAAACGCCCCTGCAAGCGAAAAAGGAATGCCCAAAGCAACTAACACACCGACGCGCCAACCCAAGAACAGCCAAGAGACCAACAGCACCAGTATTAGGCCTTGTAACGCATTACTTTCCATAGTGCTAATGGCGCTGCGCGTCGCTAGCGTTTGGTCATCTGCTAAAACAGCCGTTAAACCGGTGGAACGATGTTGCTCGTTAAATTCGGCTAAAAATGCCGACAAACGCTCGACCAACTGTAAGGTATTAGCGGCCTCTTTTTTCATTACCGCCATCATAATGGCGGGGTCACCATTAAAACTCACGACCTGCGCCGCATCTTTTCGGCTACGATAAACCTGCGCAATATCGCCCAAACGTACCTCACCCTGCGCTCGGCTAATGATTAAACGACTCAGCGCTTCAGGTTCAATGCTTTGACCAATATGGCGCAATAACCACTGCTGACCGCCAATGAGCAACTTGCCCGCAGCCACATCTTGCCACTGTGCGCTAATGGCGTTAGCAACACTGGCAACCGTTAACTGATGATTCGCCAGCGCATTCATATCCAGTGCCACTTGCAATTCGGGATCATCCAGGCCAAGGGTATCGACCCGATCCACACCCGATAAACGCTCTAATTCCTTACGTAGCATGTAACCAGTGCTGCGCAACAGCTCATCGTTGGCTTGCCCTTTCAAAACGATACTGGCAGCTGGAAAGGCATTGGCACTGGTGATTTCTAAAATCACCGGTTCGACAATATCTTGGGGCAGTTCATTGCGCTTGTTTTGTATCTCGCGCCGCAAGTCATTCACCCGTTTATCGAACAGACGATCATCCAGATCACGGAAGCGCACCAAAATATTCGAAACCCCAACACGAGAGGTGCTGGTCATAAACTTCACATCAGACACCTTACGCAGTGCATCTTCGAGCGGCTGCGTCACCCGACTTTCCATGTCCTCGGCACTCGCGCCCGGCAAATTGGTAACGATGATTATCCAGTTAAAGTTCACCGTTGGATCTTGCTGACGCGGCATTAACTGATAAGACATAATGCCCAAAGCCAACACCAGCACAAACACCAAATTGGCTAATACGCTGTTCCCCATTAAGGCGCGAAGGATCATGGTAGAGTTTCCCCATCGGTCAAACGCTGAAAGCCTTCAGTGATCACCACCATTTTGGCGTTATGCAAAGCGGGGGGTAAGGGATTGGCTCGACCTTCTTGCGCCATAGGTAAGGGGACGAACTGAGCTTTAGCATCGCTACGAATGAAAAATCCATACTGTTCGCCACGCTTGACCAACAGGTGCGCGGGTAAATGAGGTGTTGCATCGGCAACCAGTAAATTACCCGCCAACCCAATGCGTAAGGGCACACTACTTTGATACCAAGCCGTTACCGAACGTGTTTGCACATCGATTGCACCACTAATGCGCAGTAGCTTCACGCTGACTTCATCAATCACACCCGCCTTGAAACGCGCTGGCAAGCGTTGCAAATTGCCCGCTAACGACTGGGGTACCGCCACTTGAATTTCGGCGGCTTCGGTTTGTACTAGCTTAAGTAATGGCGTGCCGACACTGGCCAAGGAACCCACGCCCATTAACTGAGCTTGCACCACCCCTTGATAAGGCGATTTGATCTGACAACGACTAACTTGTTGCTGCGCTTGTTTGAGTTGCGCATTCAAACCCGACAACATGGCTAAACGACGCTCGTAATCGGCTGTGGCTTCTTCTAACTGACTGGCTGAAGCCAGCGATTGTGTTTGTAATTGTGCGAAGCGTTTGCGTTGCGCAGCCGCGTAGGCTAGTTGTGCCTGATGTTCTTTAATAGCCGCCTGGGCTTTGTCGAGTTGCAGTTGGTAATCTCGGCATTCCAGCTCAACCAATAACTGACCCAACTTCACACTATCCCCAGGGCGAACCAGTACCCGTTCAATTTTGGCATTAATCTCAGCGCTGAGTTGACTTTCATTTTGACTAATCACCTGCGCAGGCAACTCGAACTGCGGATAAACCAACACCTCTTGCAGGGGTTTTAGTCCTAACGAAACCGCCGCAGCTTGCAACGCCGTCATACTCAGTATTAACCCCAACCCACCCATCAGTCTTAGCCTGTTCACGCTCAATAACCCTAGCATTATTTGTTCAAGAAACTAATCATAACCGATGCACGCCAGCAATCGTACTGGCAAGTGCTTTATAACGCACAAAACCACCCGAAGGTGGTTTTATAAGCTATCAACACAGCCAGTTTAACGCAATGTTACCAGCTCCTCAGCAATACTCGGATGCACCGCATTGGTATTATCAAAGTCGGCTTTGGTTGCACCCATGCCCATCGGAATGGCGAAGCCTTGAATGCCCTCATCGGCGCCTTCACCTAACCAATGCACACCGACAACTTCTTCATTGTCGTTCACACAAACCAGCTTCACATGCACTGGCATGGGGTGTACCGACATGAGATGACGCATAGGCGTAAACTTACTGCTGTAAACTTTCACGTTTTCTTCGCCATATTGCGCTTTGGCAGCCGCTTCGGTTAGCCCAATCATGGCTAAAGGCGGATGGGTGAACACCACCGTGGCAACGTATTTGTTATCCAGCTTACGATGCGGCTTGTTGCCCCACAGACGGTCCGCCAAACGACGACCTGCGGCAATAGCAACCGGTGTTAAGGCGATTTGACCGGTGGCATCTCCAACGGCAAAAATGTGATCAACACTGGTTTTTTGCCATTCATCAATGGTGATAAAACCACGCTCCACCGCCACACCAGCGGCTTCTAAATTCAAACTGGCCGTTGCCGGTTTACGACCTACCGCCCAAACCACTTTTTCAGCCGTCCAGCTTTGACCATCTTCGGACGTTACGGTAACGCCATTTTCCGCTTCGCTCAAGGCGGTGACTTTAACGCCGCCCTTGAACACAATACCTTCTTTTTCCAATACTTCAACAAAGGTATCGCGAATGTCTTCATCAAAGGCAGGCAGTGGCTTATCGACCATATCAACCAAGGTAATTTCGACACCGAAAGCCTTCATGGCGCTGGCCAATTCGACACCAATATAACCACTACCAATGAGAATGACAGATTGGGGCATCGCATCCCACTTGAACACATCATCGGAAGTGCCGCCCAACTGAGCGCCCGCCACGGGTGGCACAATCGGCACGCTACCTGGCGAGAGCACAATGCGCTCACCGGTGTATTCCACCTCACCCACCTTAACCGAATGCGTACCAGACATCACTGCATCGCCAACGACACGCGTAATGCCCTTGCCTTCTAAGTAACCACCGTACCAATCGCCAATGCCGGTGGTATAGTTCAAACGACGTTGCGCAAAATCGGCATAATCGAAGTTAAAGTCAAAATCATCACCGACTTTAGGCGAGAAACCCCAGCCTTTGGCATCTTTTAAGGCAGCAGCGTGTCCGGCAGCATACCACCAAACTTTTTTAGGAACACAGCCACGATTGACGCAAGCACCACCAATGCGATCACGCTCAATGAGCAATACCTTAGCGCCATATTCTGCCGCGCGTTCTGCCACAGACAGACCACCCGAACCACCACCCACAACGATGACATCAAATTTATCCATGCGATTTACTCCTTAACTGAGCTGATTGTGCTGAATCTTATCCATAAGCTATGCAACGGCACAAACAGGCTGTTGAAACGTCAGATAGGTTATGAATATAAAAAGTAGGCAAACGGCATAAACAATTTGACGTGGTGCATGTCATTTTGGACCGTTTAAGCAATCTCACCAATAAATCATTGGTGAGATCCAAGCGTTTGCCTCAGAGAGAGAAACGAATTACTTAGCAGCGAAATAGGCTTCTAAATCGTCGCTACCACCAATGTGTTTACCATCAATGAACACTTGCGGTACCGTTTCACGACCAGAAACCGCACGCAAGCCCATGAGTTGAATTTGGTCATAGACTTTCACTTCACAGAAGCGCATACCCGCTTCTTTCAACATGGCTTTGGCTTTCATGCAGTATGGGCAACCTTCGCGGCTGAATACCAATACAGAATGAGGCTTCTTAGCCGAGGGGCTTAAAAACTCAAGCATGGTATCCGCATCAGATACTTCAAAGGGGTCGCCCTCTTTCACGGGTTCAATGAACATTTTTGCCACGATGCCGTCTTTAACGAGCATCGAGTAACGCCATGAACGCTTACCAAAACCTAAATCGTCTTTGTCTACAAGCATACCCATGCCTTCGGTGAAGGTACCGTTGCCATCGGGAATGAAACGTACATTAGGCGCTTTTTGGTCTGCAGCCCATTCTTTCATGACGAAGCCGTCGTTCACCGACATACACACGATTTCATCCACACCGGCTGACTTCAATGCGCCCGACAATTCTTCATAACGAGGTACGTGCGTTGATGAACAAGTGGGTGTAAACGCACCTGGCAAAGAGAAAACAACAACTGTTTTACCTTTGAACAGTTCATCGGTAGTGACATCAATCCATTCGCCATTTCCACGGGTACGGAAAGTGACGTTAGGAACGCGTTGACCTGTCATGTCTTTAAATTGCATATAAACTACTCCTAGATTGCTTGTGACAAATTTTTATGTGATTCTGAATTAACGATGCACAATCTGTGCATTGAGCATCCATGCTGTTTTATCGTGATCGGCTGCACGCACGGTGAGCAGATCAGCGGTGATACGATCGCCTGCTTCATCAGCGGCATCGGCAAAGCTCACGAGAGATTTTGCCATGGTTTGATGATCTTCTGCCAGTTCTTTAAGCATTTCTTCGCCTGTTTTGGCACTAGGTGCTTCAATATGCGCATTTTGAGCGAAAGCAGGCAATCCGCCTTGCACCAACTCACCCAATTGTCGAATGCGCTCAGCAATTTCATCTACCGCTTCAAACAGCGCTTCGTATTGTGTTTGAAACTGAGTGTGCAACGACATAAAACCAGCACCCGTCACATTCCAGTGATACAAATGGGTTTTCGCCATCAGGCTGTAAGTATCTGCCAATACTTGTTGCAGACCTTGTTGGATATCGGTGTTCATATTGTTGCTCCCCTCGTACTCTGTTTCGATGGGCTAATCATACGACTAATGACCCCATAAATCTAATTAATGTTTTATGAAGTTATAATCGAAAAAAACGATTAAACAATGATTAAATAGTTAAAGTTACGATTACAGTTTAGGCGACTGGATTTGATAGTCTGCTGACCGCGCTTCGGCTTCTTGAATCAAGGTTTTCAACCCTAAAGCGACTTGCGCTTCTTCACCCACACAGCCTAACTCAATATGACGACTGCCATCTTCACCCAAATGCGGCAAGCTGTAAATTTTTAACTGCGGAAAACGCTGTTCAAACTGCTCCATCCACTCCACCCAAAGGGATTCCGACTGACCCTGCACCAAAATACTGGAAACCTGCTGAGGCACACCGATCAAATCTGGGTAGTGGGTATCGAGCACCCAACGCATCATTGGCCAACTCATTTGCGGAAAACCGGGCATAAAATAGTGCTCACGAATGGCAAAACCCGACACCCGATTGACCGGATTGGGAATTAAGCTTGCCCCTTCAGGAAAGTCGGCCATGCGCACGCGAATGGGGTAAGCCTCGGCACCGAACTGGGCTTCAATTTCTGCCACACCCTGCGCATGACGCACCAAAGGCAAACCCAAAGCCGCCGCCGCAGCTTGACGCGTTTTGTCATCGGGCGTGGCACCAATGCCACCGAAAACAAAGGTAATGGCATGGGTTCTAGCAAAACTTGCTTTCAGCGTTTGCACCAACTCAGTGGTGTCATCACCAACATAATGCACACTGGTTAGACTCAGGTTACGTTCTGCCAGTAACTCGCGGGCAAACTCGAAGTGTTTATCGGCGCGACGACCGGAGAGAATTTCATCGCCAATAATAATCAGGTGAATGAATTGCATTAACGTCCTCCATCGACTCGACAGCTGTCACCGTCACAACCTGCGCCAGTATTGGGAAAAAGCCAACGCAATAACAGCACCAGCAAAAGAGCGCCCAACGCCATGAGAAACCAAGAAGTGATTGTCATTTTTCATCAACTCTACTATGCTGAACAGACTATGTATTTAATTTTATCATCATGACACTGACCGAACTACGTTATTTAGTGGCTTTACACCAGCAACGTCATTTTGCGCGCGCCGCCGAAGCCTGCCATGTGACGCAATCCACCTTGTCTGCCGGCATTAAACACCTAGAAGACAGTTTAGGCGTGGTGTTAGTTGAGCGCAGTCGTCAGTTTTTGCAGTTTACCGCTATTGGTGAGTTAGTTGTCGAACATGCGCAAGATATTTTGGCGCGTAGTGATGACTTGTTACGCTTGGTGAAAACCAACGATCCCTTGCAGGGCGAATTATCACTGGGCATCATTTTCACCATCGCTCCTTATTTATTGCCTAAGCTGATTCATCCCTGGCGAGATGTTGCCCCTAAAGCCCCCTTAAGACTGACCGAAGGTTACACACACGACCTGCTGCATAAACTGACGCAAGGCGAGCTGGATGCGGCCATTATTGCCCTACCCTTCCCCGGAACAGACGACTTTACCGCTTGGCAACTCTATCGCGAACCCTTTGTTGCCGTGCTACCGGAACAACACAGGCTCACCGAAAAAGCCCTGCTGTCCGTAAGCGATATTCAAGACGAACCGCTGCTCATTTTGGGGCAAGGACACTGTTTTCGCGATCATGCCTTATCGGCCATTCCGCAGGTGGCAGATCACCCCTGGCAGTCTTTAATTGAAGGTAGCTCGCTCGAAACCATTCGTGCCATGGTTGCCGGTGGTATGGGCGTGACCTTATTACCCAGTTTAGCGGCGGCGAATCCTTGGCAAGGACTGGTGACCTTACCGCTGGTCGATCCGGCTCCTTTCCGTGACGTGGTACTCATTGCGCGTCCCACTCACTCTCGTCGAGAAGCCCTACGCCTATTGGCACAAACCATTAAACAACTTTCATTAATCAACCCTGAAGCACTCAGGACACAGACAACCTCATAGGAATTTATTATGCGCGAAGTAATTGCTACTCCTAATGCTCCAGCCGCTATCGGTACTTATTCACAGGCGATTCGTTCGGCTCGCACGCTTTACTTGTCAGGTCAAATCGGCTTAGATCCGAAAACCATGGAGTTAGCAGAGGGCGTTGAAGCGCAAGCACATCAAGTATTCAAAAACCTCATTGCCGTCATTGAAGCCGCAGGTGGCAAAGTACAAGACTTGGTTAAATTAAACATTTTCTTAACCGACCTGGGTGATTTCGCGCTCATTAACAGCATTATGGCGCAATACTGCCCAGAACCCTTCCCAGCACGAGCTGCGGTGCAGGTTTCTGCCTTACCCAAAGGCGCGTTAGTAGAAGCCGATGGCATTGCGGTGCTTGATAACTACTAATGTCCGTCCTGTTAACGCTCGTTAACCAACTGGCAGGCGTTGGGCCTGCTGCCGAAGATAGCCTGCATAAAGCGGGCATTTTCACGTTATGGGATTTGCTGCTGCATTTACCCTTACGCTATGAAGATCGAACACAACTAACGCCTGCGGATGACTGTCAATCGGGCAAGCTGGTGCAATTAGAGGGCATTATCAGCCGTAGTCAAGAAGTGCCCGCGCGTCGTCCCATTCATTTACTGAGCTTGCAAACGCAAGGGATGACGATTCAACTGAAGTTTTTGAACTATCAAAAGTGGTCGCATACCTTGCCAAAAGTGGGGCAGTCGGTTCGGGTTTTTGGTCAGTTGCGCAGCGATATGCACGGGCAACTGGAGCTTTTGCATCCCACGATGACCCGCTTAGATGCGCACAAACCCCATCCCCTACCCGATCGACTCACCGCCGTTTACCCCAGCGTTGGCACACTCAAACAGGCGCTGATACGCAAAGCCATAGCCGACGCCTTAACTCGGCTGAGTCAACAACCGCCCAGCGAGTTACTGCACCAAAGCCCAATCACGCTCATTGAGGCGCTGAAAGCCGTCCATTTGGCCAAACCCGGTGATGCGGTGGCGTTAAGCACGGGGCAGCACCTCGCCATACAACGTTTAGCCCTAGAAGAACTCACCGCACAACAACTGTTAGCACGACAGGCTCGGCATGCCTTTGCACAAAGCGAAGCGCCAGCATTGGTGGCACAAAGCGCGTTAGTAGCGCAACTGATTGAGCGATTGCCCTTTCAACTCACCCAAGGTCAAGCCCATATTTGGGAAACGATTGCGGATGAATTGCAACAGCCGCACCCTATGCACCGCTTGCTGCAAGGGGATGTGGGAAGCGGCAAAACGGTATTAGCTGCCCTAGCGGCAGCGCAAGCCGCCAGCGCTGGTTATCAAACTAGCATCATGGCACCGACAGAAATCTTGGCAGAACAGCTGTATGCCAGCCTAAACGACTGGCTCACGCCGCTCGGTATTAGCTGTGCGCTACTGACCGCCAGCGCCAAAGCCGCCGAAAGGCGACAAAAGCTGCTCGACTTACTCGATGGACGCCTGCAAGTGGTGGTCGGCACTCATGCCTTATTTCAAGAGCAGCTGAACTACCACAAGCTAGGGCTAGTCATTGTCGATGAACAACATCGTTTTGGCGTTGAACAACGACTAGCACTGAAAAATAAAGGCAGCCACGCCAGTCAGATGCCGCATTTACTGCTGATGACCGCCACCCCCATCCCACGCACCCTCGCCATGAGTTTGTACGGGGATTTAAGCGTCTCCAACCTCACCGAACGACCACCGGGCAGACAGGCGATTGAAACCGTGGTCATTCCCGAAGCTCGGCGAGATCAGGTCGCTGAACGCTTAGCATCGGCCTGTCAGCAAGGCACGCAAGCCTATTGGGTTAGCCCCTTTGTGCAAGAAAGCGAAAGCATTGAAGCCCATAATGTCAACGACACAGCGCAATGGCTCAAGGGTCGATTTCCTGCGTTGCGTGTGGGACTGGTACATGGTCAACTCAGCAATGCCGAAAAAGATAAGCAAATGCAAGCCTTTAAGGCCGGTCATTTGGATGTCTTAGTCGCCACCACCGTCATTGAAGTGGGCGTGAATGTGCCCAATGCCAGCTTAATGATTATCGACAACAGCGAACGCTACGGACTGGCGCAACTGCATCAGCTGCGTGGTCGCGTCGGACGAGGTTCGCTGAAAAGCAACTGTGTGTTGCTCTACAAACCGCCGTTATCGGAACAAGGACAGGCACGACTTGAAGCCATTCGCAACAGCCAAGACGGCTTTGCCCTAGCGGAGTTAGATTTACAATTACGGGGGCCGGGCGAGGTATTAGGCACACGACAAACTGGGCTAAGTGAGTGGCGCATCGCCGATTTATTGCGCGACGCCAATCTGCATCAACCCGCGTTGGCGCAAGCGCAATGGATTGAACAACACACGCCAGAGCGCGTTGCCCCGCTGATTGAACGCTGGCTCAGCAATCGGTTACGCTATGTGCAAGCCTAAAAGACAATACCCCTATGATTAAACGCATCCATAAACGTATTCATCAACGCTTTCATGATTTTTTACAGAAGCGGGTTCATCACCGTTTTTATCCCTTGTTTACCGGTTTGGTGGCCATGCTTTGTTCTGTCAGTGCCATTGCCTTTGTACCGGTGCTGATGATTGCTGTTTATTTATCACCCCGACGTTGGCATTGGATTGCCTTGTTTACCAGTATGGGTAGCGCCTTAGGCGGGCTGATTGTTCTGCTCATTTTTCATCATTTGGGCTGGAATCAAGTGATGAATGCCCACCCGGAATGGTTCAGTAACGAAAACTGGCAACTGATGCTGGCTTGGCTGGCCGAATGGGGACTCTGGGCATTAACGGTCATTGCCGCCACTCCCTTACCACAAACCCCTGCCTTGCTGTTTTTGGCCATGACTGAGCAGTCATGGTGGGGCATGTGGGCAGCACTGGCGGCTGGCAAGGTGCTGAAATATGGCAGTGTTGCCTATCTTACTTATCAATTCCCGGAACGACTGCAACGCTATCGTCAACGTCGTTTCGAACGCACCAATCACCACATCACCAATAGCGACCTATCACCATGACCCAACTCCTCATTCGTCCCGAAGGCTCTCTACAAATTTTATCGCGCTATGAAGTGCAACAACTGTGCGACCAATCAGACGATGGCCTAAACGACTTGTTACGCCAATGCGCCTTGGCAGTGCTCAATGCCGGTGCT
Organism: uncultured Francisella sp.; assembly: GCA_964493995.1. GTDB lineage: Bacteria > Pseudomonadota > Gammaproteobacteria > Thiomicrospirales > Thiomicrospiraceae. The sequence continues at coordinate 3,706 of CAZBQD010000044.1, read as the reverse complement.
GATGAAGATAATGGACTCAAACTGATTGAGCGCCACCCCGATTTTGATATTCAAGTGCGCTCACATGGTCGAGGCATGCAACTGCAGCTGACCAACCCACCCGCTCGTGCTTTAGTTAACGATGAGCTGATTACCGGCCTGAAAGAGCATTTGTTTGCGGTGGTACGTGATTTAATTTACACCAAAAATGAACTACGCGCTTCGGGATTATTTGATTGGAATGACTCTTCCAGTATTACCAATGTCGTGTTTCACCAATTGCGCAATGCACAACTACTCAAACCCAACCTATCACCGAATATTATGGTTTGCTGGGGCGGTCATGCCATTTCACGCTATGAGTATGATTACAGTAAGTTTGTTGGCTACGAACTGGGGCTAAGAGGCATTGATATTTGCACAGGCTGCGGTCCTGGTGCCATGAAAGGTCCGATGAAAGGCGCCGCTGTGGCTCGTGGCAAACAACGCACCACTGCCACGGCGCGTTACATTGGCATTACTGAACCCGGCATTATCGCCGCCGAAGCACCGAATGCCGTGGTGAATGAATTGGTCATTATGCCTGACATAGAAAAACGACTGGAAGCCTTTGTGCGCTTAGGGCATGGCATTGTCATTTTTCCTGGTGGTGCAGGCACCATGGAGGAACTGCTCTATTTGCTGAGCATCCTCATGCATCCTGACAACCAGCAAGTTGAATTACCACTGATTTTAACTGGCCCTAGCGGCAGTGAAGCCTATTTTAGCGCCATTCAAACCTTTATTAGCAACACCCTTGGCGAGGACACTTGGCAAAGAGTCACCCTAACGATAGAAGATGCCCCCCAAGTTGCCCAGACTTGCCTAACGGCGTTACAACAAGTTCGTGCTCAACGTAAAAGCAACAGCGACGCCTACTATTTCAACTGGCAGCTGAGCATCCCTTGGGAATTGCAATGTCCCTTTGAACCAACACATGACAATATGGCACAACTCAACCTCAGTGCCAATCAACCCACGCATTTGCTGGCTAGTCAGTTACGCAAAGCCTTTTCAGGCATTGTCGCGGGCAATGTCAAAGCCAGCGGATTACGTGCCGTGCAACAACATGGGCCTTATCAGCTCAGCGGGGATGCTCACATTATGCGGGCCATCGACACGCTGTTAACGGTCTTTATCGAACAGAAACGCATGAAGCTAGGCGATAAACCCTATCACCCCTGCTATCAGATTCAGGCGCTTAACTGAGTAGCGTCTAATGGAGCAAAAGAAAACTGATCGGCGGGAACGGGGCGAGCGAATAAATAACCTTGCCCTTCATCACAGCCCCAAGCCTTGAGCTGTTCGTACTGCGCCAGCGTTTCGATGCCTTCTGCCAGTACCACCAAGCCCAAACTATGCCCCATACGAATGATGGTTTTCACCAACACACCCACCTGCTCGTTGTGACCCAGTTGCGCCACGAAGGACTGGTCGATCTTTAACTTATCGATTTTCAGATTGGTAATTTGCGACAAGGAGGAATAGCCCGTACCAAAATCATCCAGTGCAATACGGATATTACGCTGGCAAAGATGGTGAATAAAGGTTGAACACACTTCCATATCGGCAAACACACTTTCGGTAATTTCTGCTTCAATACGCGTTTTATCTAATCCACTTTGTTGAATACGACCGGTAAAATCGTCATGCATATTTTCCATGCGCATTTGCACTGCAGACACATTGACCGCAATTTTAGGCATACTTTTACCTTGCGCATCCCAGTTCGCTAGGTCGCTCAAGACTCGATCCAAAACCTGTAAACCCAGTTGGTGAATTTGACCCGTTTTTTCTGCCAAAGGAATCATCACCGCTGGTGAAACCCATTGCCCGAAACGCTGCCAGCGCACCAATGCCTCAGCACCCGACAAACTTAAATCGGATAAGCGATATTGTGCCTGATAAAAAACCTGAATCTGACGCTCGTGTAAGGCGTGCCTCAGTGCCTGCTCCAAATCCAGCTCATCGTACATGACTTGCAACAAGGAACTATTGAATAAAACCGATTGACCCTTACCCTGCGATTTTGCTTCATACATGGCCATATCGGCAAAACGCATCAGCAAATCGGCTACTTGCGCATGATCGGGATAGCGCGCGATACCAATACTGGCATTCAACGGCTTAGCCGGACCATAGTGTTCATCTAATTCGGCAATCGAAGCCAAAATGTAACGAACGGCAGCTTCTTCAGACTCTTGCGTCGCCTCAACCAAAACAATACCAAACTCATCGCCACCCAAGCGCCCCATCGGAGCTTGGCTCACTGGGGAGTCTTTGGCCGTTAGGGCTTCGGCAAAACGTTGTAATAAGGCATCGCCGGCGGCATGACCCAAGGTATCGTTGAACCACTTAAAATTATCCAAATCGATAAACAACAACGACAAATAAGGTGACTGCTCTAACAATTCATTTAATTGTTTCTCAAAACAACGCCGATTGAGCAAGTCGGTCACGGTATCGTAATGAGCTAAACGAATCAATTCCTTGTCGGCTTGTTCATAAGCAACGGTGGTCGCCACCAATTGGTTGTTCAGCTGATCTTGCAAATGCCCTTGTACTCGGCTCATCTTGACCAAACGCCAAACCACAAAAACCGCTAAGGCGAGCAGCAAGAGCAAATAAAAGCTAGTGGAATAAGTGACAATGCGCGTCAAAATATCGGTATGCTCGTCAATGCGCAGCTTGTTCACTTCTCGCATTTTAGCAACGTGCGCATGCAGTGCGTCTAGTAAAGCCAGAGCCTGCTCTTGTACCGGCAAGGTAGAAGCCACATATTCGTGCACCGCTAAATCGTGCTCACCTTCTTGCAGCAATGCCAACAGATAATCTTGTTGTGATCGATTCAGACTGGCTAATTCATAATGTTGATTCAAAATCCGCCGCTCATAATCATCGGCTAATGCCAAGTACTTCTGCCGACTATCGATGACGTTCACCGCTTCTTGTTCAAAACGATTGACCAATTCGGCAAAGCGAGGGTCTTGCGGTTGATTTTGAAACAAGAGTTGAGACACCAACACAGAGCGATTACGTGCCGAAATAATGAGATTTTCGATCAACTCACTTTTAACAATCAGTGCTTCCGTGATTTCGTGTTGCTCAATTTGTTCATCCAAAAAATACAGGTAAAGCCCACGCCACATCAAGCCAAATACAATGAGCAATACAAACACACCGCCGACAAACCAAGCCGAACGGTGACGCCTAAAGCCCTGCTGAAAACGCTCAAACACTGACATTAACGGGTACTCAACACGCGATTGCGCCCCGCCGCTTTGGCTTGATAAAGGGCATCATCGGCCGCTTTAATCAGTTGCAATTCATTTTCGGTAAAGGCACGCGGAATGGCACTCACCCCCATACTGGCAGTAATGGGTAAACGTTTGCCGTGGTCATCTTTCAGTTCGATATCTTCAATCAAGCGTCGGACACGATCGGCAATCGACACACCCGTTTGCAAGTCCGCACTCGGCAGCACCATCAGCATTTCCTCACCGCCATAGCGCACCAAAATATCCTCATCACGTAACGATTGGCGCACCACTTTACTCACTTCAATCAATACCCGGTCGCCCATTAAATGACCATAGGTGTCGTTAATATTCTTGAAATGATCCAAATCAATCATCACCACCGCCAAGGGCGATTGAGTACGCTGTGCACGTTGAAACTCTTCACGCAA
>CAZBQD010000043.1:0-17671 GCA_964493995.1 uncultured Francisella sp. | reverse complement strand
GTTACCATCTTAAATCAGATCGGTAATTTGTTCAAAAACTGGGGTCCACTATACCCCGTGTTTGCGTTGAAAGGCGGTACGGCCATTAATTTGTTTGTGCGCGACTTGCCACGTTTGTCGGTTGATATTGATCTTGCCTATGAGCCAGTGAAGCCGAGAGCAGAAAGTTTGGCGGATATTCATCTCAACCTAGACCAGATCGCCCAAAAGCTTGCTAAGCAAGGCTTGAGCATCCAAAAGAACCAACAGCAAGAAACAACGCGCTTGACGGTATCTAATGGGCAAGCACAAATCAAAATTGAAACATCACCAGTGCTGAGAGGAACAGTGCATCCAACGCGACAGATGACAGTGACACCGAAAGTTGAATCTTTATTTGGCTATGTCGAAACCACTGTACTTAGCTTCGAGGATTTGTATGCAGGAAAACTCTGTGCCGCCTTAGATCGTCAACACCCTAGAGATTTGTACGATGTTAGGGCATTGCTGACGCATGAAGGCATCAGTGAGGGTTTGAAAGACACCTTTCTTGTTTATCTGATCAGCCATCATCGACCAATCCATGAATTGCTTAACCCCAACTTTAAAGACATTGCTGACATTTATGGCTCGGAATTTATCAATATGACTCAGGAGAGCGTTGCAATTGAAGCCCTAGTCTCTACACGGGAACGCATGGTTCATCAACTACAAACGCAGCTGAACGAAAAGGACAAGCGTTTCCTACTCAGTGTTAAATCTGCTCGGCCAGACTGGTCATTATTTGCATATCCGCAAGTGGCAGAACTGCCAGCGGTGAAGTGGAAACTTCATAACTTATCACAAATGAACGCCAAAGAGCATAACAAGTCTTACCTAAAGCTGGAAAGGTTACTCGGTCAGATCTGACTTAATCTGAAAGATGACTAGGCAAAAATCGTGACTAACAGATTAGGATTGAGCAATAACTACCTTAAATATTCACCACATTCCTAAGTTCGTCGTCAATATTGCCACGGTCATAGCGCATGGTGGTTTCAAAATTGGCGTTGCGCATCATCTTTTGAGCTATGCGCGGGTGAACATCTACGTCGATCAGGGTAGTGGCGCTAGTGCGACCCATGTCATGAGGTAGGAAGGTTTTCTCGCACTAATGTTTGTGAAGCATCTCGAACGATGGTCACATTGAACTCTGAGACTTAGTCATGCGTAGAGTTGGAAGTCGCAGCATGATTTTTGCGACAACTCGCTTAAAAAACATCAGGATCAGCTACCCCTGTTTCGTAGAAGAAATAGTCAAACCAAAAATTTAAAACTCTCATTCAACAAGGGTTGTATAACGAGGTTCTTCGCTTTTCGCTGCGCACCCATCAACAAATGTACACTCGGCTCTAGTGTTATAAATCCCCAATACTCTAAAAAGCGTTCGAGAAAGCGAACGCTAATGACGTGATTGAGTGCTGCTAGTGGTGTTTCTAAGTATTCTGGCGCAGTTTCATTCAGTAAATCAGGGAAGGCTATCGCCATTTCTTGAGTCAGTTGATCGACTTTGCTGTTTTTTTGCAGCCGCCAAAGCATAAACAGCCAAAAGATTTGTAGATTGTCACCAAACTCAATCGCATCGAAATAGTGCCAATTGAATTGCTGGGTTGCTGCTTCGAGCATGGGTTTGAAAAACGCCTGCAATCCGTGCTTTAGGTATTCCTTTTGCGCACTTTTTTTAACGTGATAGCGTCCGCTTCTTAGGTAAATTATCCCTGCCAGTTCCGCTAATAAGCGTGTATAGTGGAGCGCATTAAACTTGGCTTCATTGCTACCTGTGTAGTCGGAAATACTGTAGTGTGTATTGCGTGCTGATACTGCAAAGTTCGGCAGTAGTTCGCTGGCTTGTTTGACGATCTTGGTGGGGAGATTACCCGCACTGGTAGCCTTAAAGCTACCTTCGTTTTGCATGGCTTCTTTGACGATCAAGCGCAAATATTCCATCACAGGACTGCTACTAAAATCTTCAGGAGTGGTGATCTGTACGGCAACTTTTTCTGCGAATGGCGCATTGAGCCAATTCTGCATTTGCGTGGCCGATAAACCGCAAAAGTCTGGATTGGATTGGTTGTTGATCCTCTCCATCTTATTCGCAAGCACCAGATTCAGTTCGTCCAAGGTGAGGTTGGGGTTCATGGCGACGATATGAGCGATTTCATCATGAATATCAGCACGTGGTTTATCTGACTGATGAATACAGCAGTGTTTATATTTTTTGCCACTACCACAGGGGCAGGGTTCGTTGCGTTGTATTTTCATCACACACCTTTTCGTTTTTATTTGGATAGGTAACTAAATTAACCTGGCATCCCTGCATAGCATCTTAATTCTACCAAGACGGGTAAACTATGTGCTGCGCAGGTTCTGATCCAGTTACATGGCTTAATCCACATGATTTACCGCATTCCTAAGTTCGTCGTCAATATTGCCACGATCATAGCGCATGGTGGTTTCAACATTGGCATGGCGCATCATCTTTTGAGCTATGCGTGGGTGAACACCAGCGTCGAGCAGGGTAGTGGCACGAGTGCGACGCATATCATGCGGGGTAGGTAAGCTGTCCATGTCGATACCCGCAGCCATTGATCGCAGCTTAAGAATTTCCCAAACTTGCTTATCTGATATGCCATCGAGATTGAGTAAATTGCCTGATTTACTAATCTTGCCGAAAAGATACACACCACTAATATGCCTATCGGTCATAGCGTGAGTGCGAGCATTGAGCCAAGGAATCAGGTATTGCTTCATCGCTTCAGGCAGTGGCAACACTTCTTCCTTGTTTCCTTTGCCCAACACCCGAATCGTCATATTTTCTAAATCAATACTCTTGGCTTTCAGATCGGCAATTTCAGAACGACGAAGGCCAACGTAAACACCTAAGGAGATGATGGCAGCGTCTCTGCACCCTTTGGTGTGATTCTTATCGTGGAGACAGGCAGATAGAAGCGATTGCACTTCATCATGAGTGATTGCGCGGCCAGTAGGCAATTTAGACTGTTTCTTCTGCTTGATGTCTTTTATTCGCGAGTATGACTCATCAGATAAGGCACGCTCACGCCAAGCCGCATGGCACACGCCTTTAATCGCTGATAGGGCTGTATTAAGCGTGGAGATTGATAACCCTTTATCTTCCATGCTGGCAATCATCATCACTACTTGCGATGGCGTGATATTCGTCCAGTCCACCGGTTGACCACTATTGTGCTCAGGCAGCCGATTAAGCAGTCGCTGCATCGAAGCGCGACCTTTAGCGGAAGTGAGCGTGGCTAAGTAGAGGGCGGGGTAGTTGTGCATACTAGAGCTTATAAATCCATAAACGAAAGAATAATTGTGAAGTTGCCGACTTACATTTCTAAATTTTTAAAGGCTAATTTGGGAGTCAGTGACTCCCGAATGTCTGGATCGGTTTTATAAAACTATTTATATAGCCTTAACTGTCTAAGAGCTTATTGAGACTGCATTAACACCTTCTTTAAGCTCTTTGCCTGCTTTAAAATGAATGGAGCGACGAGAACCCAGTGCTACTGATTCGCCTGTTTTGGGATTACGCCCCATACGAGGTTTAAGTTCTCTGATTGAAAAGGCACCAAATCCCCGTACTTCAATACGCTCACCATTGGCCAATGCTTCGCTGATTGTTTGAATTAGCAGACTAACCGCAAGCTCTATGTCACGAGTAGGCAGTTCGTTATGACGACGCGCAATAAAGGTGATGAGTTCTGATCTGGTCATGGAGTGGAGCCTGTGTTTATGGATGCGTGCATTATATTAAATCCCATTAAGCAATATTGACCTTGTTTATAATAATTGGCGTTGACTTGCTGAAACCTTGCTGGGCTTGTGTCGCAGACTGCAGAAATCACTTACCCCATAACGTAGACAGCGGCACTGCCCAAAGCTTCTCACTCAGTGGCATGATCTCGGTGCCATCGTAAAGTAACACGCCCATCTTAAATTGATCGCCTGCAAGACTAGCCAGTTTTTTCAGTCCACGTAGGTCACTTTCTTTAATACTGGCTGCGGCTTTGACCTCTACACCGATCAGTTGTCCTGCTGTATTCTCGATGACGACATCAACCTCATATTTATCTGCGTCGCGGTAGTACATTAGGTCATAGTCATCATCGGCGGTTGTAGTGTGCTTGAGCAACTCAGAAAATACAAAGCTTTCTAACAGGCTACCCAGTCGCATACGATCTTGATTCAACGCTTCAGTGTTCAGACCTAGCAATGATGCCAATAATCCAGAATCGAGAAATTGAAGCTTAGGTGTTTTCACAACACGATTAAGGCGATTACGTGCCCAGACATCAACACGTTTTAGTAGGTACATCTGTTCAAACACGCTAATATAACGCGCGGCTGTTTTACCGTCTAACCCAACCTGACCGCCAAGTTTGGTGTAATTACACATCTGACCCGCTTTCTGTGCCAATGCACGTAGAAATCTAGGCAAGTGATCCAGCTTGTCTATACCAGCCACATCACGAACATCACGCTGGATGATCGCATCGATATATTGACGCGCCCATGTCAATCTACGTCTTGGCGAGCTTCGTGAAATGGCTTCAGGATATCCGCCGCACAAAATGCGCTCAATCAACTCAGAGCCAAGGGCTGGTTTATCGACTTGAAGTAGTTGACCTGTAAAGGCGCGGTCAATCCAATTCGCTGAGTTTGACTCAATTTCGCTTTGTGATAGAGGTAACAATGAAAGTGTTTCCATACGACCAGCGAGTGAGTCTGCCACAGTAGGCAAAGCCATCAAATTAGCTGAGCCAGTTATTAGAAAACGACCAGGACGGCGATCGTCATCAACACTTTTTTTGATGGCCAATAATAACTGTGGCGCACGCTGAATTTCATCGATCACAGCACGATCTAAACTACGAATCATGCCAACAGGATCTTCACGTGCAGAAAGTAAGGTTAGGGCATCATCCAGCGTTAAGTAGCGCAATCCCTGTTGTTCAGCGATTTGCCGTACCAATGTTGTTTTCCCTGCCTGACGAGGACCTGCCAGTAATACGACAGGCGTATCTAGCAAAGCTTCAGTAATGCGGGGTTCTATCCAGCGTGAGAAAAGAGATGATGTAATCATGTGATAATGTTACCGTAAATATAGTAGCTTAACAACGTAAATTACGGAATCTATTGTCGTAAATTGTGGAAAATAACAGCAAAGTTATTTACCGATTAAGCAATCTCTGCATCGAGGCGCGAACTTTAGCGAAGTGAGTGTGGCCAGGTAGAGGGCGGGGTAGTGTAACCACTTCAAGCAAGGCTGATGACATTGGAAAGGTAGCTCTAGCTGTTGCATAAGTGAAGCAAGTTTTATCCGTTTTGAAATTGTGGACTTATCTAGATCTTTGGTTTACAATTTGTAAAAATATTAACAAGTCATAAACCGATACTCAAGGAGGGCTGGTATGTTTGGTGAACGATTATTGCGTGCAAGAACCGCTGCTGGTCTTTCTATGCAGGCACTTGCACAAGCGGTTGGGCTTAGTGCCAATATGATTAAAAAATACGAGCATGGCGTTAGTATGCCATCATCTGATTCGTTGCTTAAGCTGGCAAAAGCATTGAGTGTACGCGTTGAGTATTTTTTTAGACCTGTTACCGTCCAGTTGAGCAACATTGAATATCGCAAACGTGCTAACACCAGTAAAGGTGTGATGGGGCGCGTACAGGCAGATGTGTTAGAACAAGTAGAACGGTGGATTGATTTAGAAAATCAATGGCCTGTTTTCCCTGTACCAAAATACGAAGTACCACAATGCGTTCCGAGCATCATCCAATCGCTGGATGATGTTGACCGATTGGCTGATGCTTTACGTAACGAATGGGAACTTGGCTTTGATCGTATCTCTGATTTAATTGACCTCTTAGAGCAACATGGTATCTTGGTCGTTGTGACTGGTGCTGTCGAAGATGGCACCATCGATGGTCTGCAAGCACATGCAAACGATAAACCTGTTTTGGTTGTCTCTGCCCATGCAACTGGTGATCGTCAACGATTTACTTTGGCGCATGAGCTTGGGCATTTATTGATGCATGGTCGATTATCAGAAGGCATCGATGAAGAGAAAGCGTGTAATCGCTTTGCTTCATGCTTCTTGCTGCCAGAAGTGTCGCTGCGCAAACAACTTGGCATTAGACGTAATAACATTGAGCTGCAAGAGCTATATTTGCTCAAGCATGAGTTTGGTATTAGCATGAATGCTTGTTTATACCGAGCAAAAGAAATTGGTATTATTAAAGAAAGCCTATACAAAACCTATCATATTCGATTTGGCAAAAATGGCTGGAAGAAATCGGAGCCAGGTGAGCCGTATCCTGTCGAAAAAACCAGCTTTTTTGAGCAGTTGGTTTATTATGCGCTGGCTGAAAATATCATTAGTGATTCTAGGGCAGCAGAATTATTAGGCATGTCTTTAATGCGTTTTAGGCAAACACGAAGATTGGAGCTGTTAGATGCAGCTTCTCATCAGTGATGCCAATATTCTGATCGATATGGATGATAGCGGACTGCTGTCATCCTTATTCAAACTACCTTACGAGTTCGTTACGCCAGATGTGCTATTTGAGGAAGAGCTGAAAGAAAATCATCCTGACGTGTCAACACTTTTTCGTACAAGAGTTGTAAATTTTGTACAGTGATCACAGTTTCTTATCATATCCGATAATCTGCATTATCGGATATGATAAATCCTCTTTTTATGTGGTTAGCTAGACTCCTCTGAACTGAAAACAATTTCTTTGATGATTTTATCCTTAAATATCTTTAATAGGATATAATATCTATAACTAGATATAAGAGGATAATTTTATGCACTTTCATCGCACCGATATGGCTAAAAGCATTGCTAAAGCACTGATTGAGCCCGACATGTTTAGCGATATTCGTAATGGGCTTTTTTTGACTGCGCCAAGACGAACAGGTAAATCCATGTTTTTACAACATGATCTAATGCCTGAATTGAGCCGACAGAAAGTACTGTGCATTTATGTTGATCTTTGGTCAGATCGTTCTATCGATCCTTCTATTTTAGTTAAGAAAGCAATTGCTGATCAGTTTGCTGCCGGATTCTCATCTGTAAAAAAATACACTGAGTTATTTGGTGCAAAGAACTTTTCCTTTGCCGGGTTTAAATTTGACAGTACACAACCCGCAGAGGAATTGACGATTGCAGAAGCCTTAAAAGTGTTACATAAATCCCATGACAAGCCTATTGCTTTGATCGTTGATGAAGCGCAACAAGCACTAAGTAGCAGTGATGGTGAGAACCTAATGTTCGCACTTAAATCTGCCAGAGATCAAATGAACTCACCCAGTCATACTCAATTGATACTCATTATGACCGGTTCAGATCGCGATAAATTAGTGAGATTGGTACATGGAAATAGTGCGCCATTCTATGGATCTAAGGTAGAAACACTGCCCGTACTGGGTAAGGATTTTATTGAGTTCGTGGCTTCTCGTATAGAGCAGAGAATCAGTCTGGCCATTGATGAAGTAAAATTATTAGAAGCCTTTAACTTATTTAATCATCGACCCCAGCCGTTCATCGATGCCATTGGTGATTGTCTTAATCCATTAAAACACTCAATCGATTTGAATAGTTGTTTGTTATCGGTCGCTGTTGCTTACCATGAGGCAATCGAAAATGACATGAAAGAATTGTTTAACGGTTTGAGCAAGTTAGAACAAGCCATACTATTGCATCTGTTGGCACAAAAGGAGCGTTTTAAGCCTTATGATAATGCAGCTCTGTCGTTCTATACTGAGTATTGTGGCAAAACAGTTAACATGTCTAAAGCACAAAAAGCGATCGAAAAAATGCGCAATCGAGAGCCTTCATTAATTTGGCGCAGCGCGCGTGGTGAATATTCAGTTCAAGAGACCGAATTATCTCGGTGGTATGAAACTATTCATCTGTAAACCATTAACGGCAATATCAGGTTTTGCCCCACTAGCGGCATTTGAAAATTGACCCGCCTACGGAACGGCTACCCTCCTAGTAAAAGATGTTTTCTTTTTGGACTACTTAACCAAAAAAAACCAAACGGCACAGCATGCTGCGAAAAACATCCTCAAGAGAGGATTTGAGTATCTCGCATCAACACCAGCCAAAGAAAAGAACCGTGGGACTCACGGGGTTCGCCTGTCAAGTGAATAGATAAATAAGCAGATAGTGCGCGTTTTTAACCATTTGATTTTCATCATGAGCTCAGAGTCTAAAACGTGAGAGAACCATTTTTGCAACCTTCAGCGGCTATGTATGCAGTGTTAACAACTGGGACACTCAAAGTTTCAACATCAATACCAACGGATCAATAGTCGAAGCTTTGAATCCATAATGTTCATAAAACTGCTTTGCACGGTCATTAATGGCATGAACAAGTATGGCACGAACGCCAATATTCTGAGCAACTAACGTACTTCTCGTTACCGCGTCTTTCAGTAGAGATGCTCCTAGCTTAATTCCTTGAGCACGAAAGTCAACGGCAAGCCTTCCAAGCACCATGACAGGAATGGGGTCGGGCATATTGCGCTTAATTGAATTGCTCGCCATGTTGTGCGAAACAGCACCTGCGGCCAAGGCATAGTAACCGTAAACTTCCCCTAAGCGATCAGTCACGACAAAAGTACGACTTGCGCCATTATGTTGATTTGCCAAGGCACGACGCTTCAACCAATCATTTAGAGAAGACTCACCGCAATTAAAGTCGGAAAAGCGATGTTCTGTATTTAGCGGTACAGGTGCTAGTAACTCTAACGCCATTACTTTGCAGACCAAGGCTCAACGACATTCATGAGCCGAGCTAATCCGGTATTCTCAGACACAGGTGCATCAAGTAATTCAGTAAATTGTTTGTATTTCTCTGAATCCAAGGCGAAAAAGGTTTGATCCAGAACAATGGAGCGCGCCTGTTCACAAGCCACCTCAAGCATAAAGTCCGATCTGTTCTTACCTAGCAGAGCCGCGGCATGATCAATTAAATCCCGTTGTTCTGGCATAGCTCTAAGATTAATGGCAGCGGTTCTCATCAAAACCCCTTAGCTAGATTGTAATACAATAGATATACATTGATATGTTAGTGCTGAGGAATTATTTTGTCAAATTTAGATTTTATGGTTTGGTGAGTGTGATATAGACGCGATAGGCATGTTGCCCTCCTAGTAAGCCGTTGCCATCCTTAAACTCACCTTTTTGCAAATCAAAAAAACCATTGTTTAGCGGCACATCCTTGTCCGAGGCAACACGCTTAAAGCAATAGCTCTTTTCGATCTTCACCGTGTTTTCGGTTGAAGGAATCAATATCGGCATTTATTTTGGGTTCATTAAATTGAACTTTTTAGTCTCTTCTCAGTTATAGGGGTATTTACACAGCCTAACCTAAGCTATGTCTAATATCCGCTATTGTCATGAACAACTTATTAGGTATGTCCTCAAAGGCTGTAAAACCAAAGCGTTTATAGAAATCAGAAACACCATCTTTAGCATCTACAACAACCAAAGGAAAACCAACCGTTTCGCTGGCATCTAACAGACGACGTAAGGCATCAATTAATAACCACTCACCAAAACCCTGCTTAGCAAAGCGTTTATCAACTGCTAAACGTGCAATTAAGCCAGCGGTTGCTGCTTGACGATGTTTTTTCTGTATGGCTGTCGGTAGTCCAGTCAAGTCAATCGATGCCATTGTAAGTGTGTAGTAGCCGATAATTCTGTGTGGTTGATCGGTAGGTGTAATAACATAGGTGCGTGAATTATCTCTTCCAGCCTGTTGATTCGCCATCATCATTAAATAATGATTGAGAACATCAACGCCACAATCGAAGCTATCACGGTCGTGCAGGTCTTTATTCAGTTTAACGCTTTGCATCATAAAGACTGCTGATAACGTTGTGCCGCTGCTTTAAGTCGTTCATTCACTTTAGGTGGTGCGTCTAAGGCATTGACCAGCGTTTGAGCATCCTGCACCGATAGCGTCAATGCTTGTTCCTGCAATAGTACAGTTTTCGCTTTTTCAATAGCTGCATTCAACACAAACGCATTCAGGCTGGTCATACCCGTAATTGCCGCTGCTTGTAACAGCAACGCTTGAGTATCGAAGTCAACACGTGCGGTGATTCTGGGTAATGATGCTGTTGTCATAATGACCTCCTTGCCTAACATGTGCCAAAATGGCACATATATGAATTATCAAACTAATGGAATGAGTTGTCAACTGATTGATAGTTTTGTTCAATAAACTGACAAATGACCGCACGATTTTGAACTTTTAGTTTTCCCATTTTAATCATACACATTGCATTCAAATCAAAAAACACAATGTTTAGTGAAACACCGTTACCTATTCAAACACCCCCCAATCAATCGATTTCTCAAGCGTTTGTGGCAACGATCCATCTAAAGTGCTTAAAGCTATGCTTGGTTCGAAGTCCAACGCTTGGGAGTATGAGAAGGAAATAAGGGTTGTACCGTCGAAATCAGGAAAGCATCACTATGACTATCGGGCTCTAACGTCGGTGTATTTCGGAGCAAGAATGTCAGAAGATCAAAAAGTGCTAATGATGGAGAAACTTCAGGGACGAGGCGTCTCTTATTTTAATATTGTCTTGAAGGCAGGAAGCTATGTTTTACAAGCGGAAGAACTCGTTGATAAGTATCAAGGGGTAAAAAAATATATGGATGGTTTGGCTGAGGTAGAAGACCATGCTATTCGCGAATTACTCGTCAATGACAAATATAAGAAGTACGAGGAATATTTGCATAAGGCAGCCGAAATAGTCAGGCGAGAGCCGTATTGTAACAAGATTGAATTAGTAGAGTTCAGCTCATCTCGTGGCAATCCAGAAAACCCAGTTGTGTTTGTCCAATATAGAAGGAATGGTGAAAAATGGGTAAACCATTACCTTACGATATGCGAAATAGACAAACAGTATAAATTTTAATGAGTCACGCAGTTTTTATTGTCGCGTCCGCTATTCACTCATTGCTGCTAGCAGACCTATGCCACCTGGCAGCTAAGTGCCAAAAGCGGAAATTCACTGAGATTCGATTAAATCGGCGCTTTTCACTGAAAGCAGACATTTGCCAACAAAAAATGAACCAAGCCTCTCGAGAATTTCGAGAGCTCATCGCTTTTTCGAAACGTTTCAAACAGCTTTGTATTTATTAGTCAGGGACCAGAAATATCCTTGCCCCGATATTTAGTACAATGTAAATTGAAATCAATATAGAAAAAACGCTATGTAAAGGGCATGATGCCCGACTAATAGTATTCGTTAAGTTTATTTTTATCATTTTTCTTAAAAAAAATAAACGTAAGCGTAGCGTTGTCTTTTTAAGGAGCATATTCGTAGTGTCGAATACTAATTCAGGTGACGGTGAACGCACTGCAAGTAGACTAATGACTTTATGCTCAAGTAGCTACGGCAAAGAACAAAAAAGGCTCTTTTCAGAGGCTTATTTGGAATTAGTCTCGACTTGATCTGACACATCGCCTTGAAAAGGTGAGAGTTAAAAACTCAACGTGGTAAAAAGAAGAGTGGTAATGACTATAACTGCTAGCAAAATTATTCGCATTAATTTACTAAGATGGCGATTCAACTATGCTAAAATTTCCGTTCGCAATACCACTAAGGGTATCAGCGAGAACAGCAAGTATTTCTATTCAGTAAAGGAAGGAATCCGTAATGGCTAAAAAGACAATTGCGAAATTTGATATCTCGGCAACCGCACCAGAGGGTTTTGAACATGAGCCTGACGCAACAGGCGGTTTTTGGTGCCATAAACGGCTTAACACTTTGCCACCGGGGGATTTTATATCGCCCTATTCGCGTCATAAAACCTTACCAACTCCAGGAGTCGAAAAGCGTAAAGCGTGGATAATTGGTGGTGGTATCGGGGGGCTTGCCGCGGCATTTTATTTAATTCGCGATGGTCATATGCCCGCCGAAAATATCACTATTTTAGAAGAAATGAGTGTAGAAGGCGGCTCTATGGATGGTGCGGGTAACCCCGAAGACGGTTACATCATTCGCGGTGGTCGTGAAATGAACTGGAACTACGACACCCTCTGGGATCTATTCCAGGACATTCCCGCCCTTGAACTTCCCGAAGAGTATTCTGTTCTCGATGAATACCGAATGATAAACGACAACGACCCAAATTACTCTAAGGCCCGTTTAATTAACAAGTCCGGCGAGATCCTTGACTCAGAAGACATGGGGCTGAGTAAATCTCAGCAATGGGAACTTATCCGCTTAATGCTGAAACGCAAGGAAGAGTTAGACGACATAAGCATTGAGGAATATTTCAGTGAAGGCTTTTTACAAAGCAACTTCTGGTTTTTATTCCGTACTATGTTTGCTTTTAAAAACTGCCACAGCCTGTTGGAAACCAAGCTCTATTTGCATCGTTTTCTGGACTCAATTGACGGTTTTGGTGACATGTCTGTTCTGCTTTTCCCTAAATACAATCAGTACGACACCTTTATAAAGCCACTGACCAATTTTCTGCGTGAAAAAGGAGTGAAATTTACCTTTGAAGCCAGAGTAGATGACCTTGATATGAGCTTTACCGGAGACAACAAGACGGTAACCGGAATTCAGGCCGTTGTTAAAGGTGAAGAGCAATATATTGAAGTTGGCAAGAATGATTTAGTGTTCGCCCTCACCGGATCAATGACTGAACAGACGGCTTATGCCGGTATGGATGATGCCCCGGAGATTAACTGTGAAAGGCATGACCCGGGTAGCGAAAGTGGCTGGAACTTATGGAAGAACCTCGCCAAGAAATCTCCTGTTTTCGGTAAGCCAGAAAAATTTTATGGTGACGTAGACAAGTCTATATGGGAGTCGGCCACCCTTACCTGCAAGCCCTCCCCCCTTGTCGATAAACTGAAAACCTTATCAGTAAACGACCCATACTCCGGTCGAACCGTAACCGGCGGCATAGTGACTTTTACTGACTCCAACTGGCTGTTAAGTGTTACCTGTAATCGCCAACCCCACTTCCCCGACCAACCAGACGATACCTTAGTTTTGTGGGTTTATGGTCTATTGATGGATAAGCAAGGCAACCGTATTAACAAAACTATGCCGGAATGTACCGGCAAAGAAATTCTGACCGAGCTTTGCCATCATCTGGGTATTGAAGACCAGTTAGATGAGGTTATAGCCAACACCAAAATACGCATTGCGCTTATGCCTTACATTACCGCCCAGTTTATGCCCAGAGCAGCAGGCGATAGACCCAGAGTAGTGCCTGACGGCTGCACCAATTTAGGCCTAGTGGGGCAATTTGTAGAAACTCGCAATGACATAGTATTCACCATGGAAGCCTCCATTCGCACCGCCCGTATTGGTGTGTATAAGCTGCTGAATATTCCCAAACAGGTGCCGGATATAAGCCCCACCCAATACGATATTCGCAACATCATAAAAGGTGCCAGAGCGCTCAATAGCAATAAGCCTTTTATTGGCGAGCGTATGTTGCATCGCTTACTCGACAAAACCTACTTTGCCCACATACTGCCGCCGCTGCCCGAACCGGAGGAGAAAAAGCAAACGCACTTTGAAGAAGAGCTAAGGGAACTGCTGGGTAAAGGCGGTGACTTAATACATAAATTTTCAAGCTGGGTTAACTCGCTGAGGGAGAATTTTTCGAGCAAAGATAAATAGCGGGTTAGGTTTTGTTTTTTGCACAAAAAAGCCGCTCGAATGAGCGGCTTCTTATATGGAATTGGTGGAGCTGTTTATAAAAGCCTTTTGTAAACAACCGATCGATCAGGAATACAAAAGGTTTAAGGAATGCGAACGATAACTTTTATTTCAAAGTCAAAACCGGCTAACCAATTCAGCTTTGATTGCGTGAATATCCGCTTTTTGCTCTTAACGGTCTGACTACTTGGTGCCAGAAGCGGAAATTCGCTGAGAAACGATTAAATCGGCGCTTTTCACTGAAAGCGGACGTTTAGCGAGAAGTGTTAGAAGTGCTTTTTTGAGGGTCATAGAAAAACAAGGAATTGGACTTTGAAAACTCTGATGCAGGAAGGCTAAACTTTTCTTGGTTCATTTCTCTTTCTGTCAGCATAAATTTAGTATTATGCATTCCAAGTGCCCGTTCCAATTATCTTAGAGTTTATGAAGCGTTATGACGACAAAGAAAAAAGGACGTCCAAAAGCGAGTGATGCGGGAGTGTTTGAAGAAAAGCTCTTAGCCTGTGCCACAGATCTGTTCATGAGACAGGGCTACGGTGGAACTTCGATTAGTCAGATCCTGAGTGTATCAGATTGCGGTAAATCTGCTTTTTACCTGAGGTTTGGTGACAAAGAAAGTTTATTTTCTGCTGTGGTTCAACGATCAATTCGGACAATCTTCATTGAGTTAGGTTGTCAATAAGGGGTCTGACCCCTTTTACTCGCAACACAGCCAGGCCGCACATGGCCTGTGGCACGGAGCCGCCGGTCTTGCCGGATGTGACGAACAACCCTGCGGCCAACGATCCCGACTTCTTCAAGACACCGCGCAAACTCGTGCGCCAGAAGTGGCTGGGCGGCCTGCACAAAGGGACTGGTGATGACATTGAGTGCGGCGAAATAGTCGGTGTCGTTATTGAGGTACTGCAAAGCATGCAGCAACCATTGCACCCCGTCTGATGCAAACCAACCCTCCTCTAATAACTGCGCTTGAATGCCCACAGCACGTAACTGGGCGGCAAAGTTCTTTAATTGCGAGTGACTGGGTGCCAACACTGCAATATCTTTATAAGCGATGGGACGTTGCTGTTCAGTTACCTTATCGGTAATCAGGACGCCCGAAGCAACCAAGGTACGAATTTCATTAACCAGATAGGCATAGCCTTCTTGGTTGAATACGAGTTTATCACTCTTAGCATGAGATTTAAGCAACCATCTGTCGGCATGAAATAACACACGTCGTACTGGTATCAATTTAGATAGGTCTTTATGCTTGGCTGATGGGGTCAATGGGGTATAAACATCACCATAGAGTTGTTTGCCCATGGCGTTGATGAACGTCATCACACCCGTGCTGCTGCGCCAGTTGTTGGTCAGCTCTTGTTTTTCGTTATCCTTAGCCCGTTCTAGTAGGCTAGCAAATAAACGACTATCTGCCCCTTGAAAGCCCATAATCGACTGCTTTAAGTCACCGACAATAAAGGTCGGCACACCCGCTTGTTGAAAGCGTCGCAGCAAGGTAAATTGCAGGGGATTAGTGTCTTGAAACTCATCGATGATTAAACAACCGACTTCTTGGCGGATTTCAGCAAAACACGCATCATCAGCCAATATGGCATTCGCCATTTGTACCATGTCGGAAAAATCGACTAAGCCCGCTTCGGTCTTACCTTGCTGATAGGCGGCTAATGCCTGATTGGCACCATCGATTAACACCTGCACCTGCGCTAAGGCTTGCTGATAAGGGCCAGGATGAACAGATAGTTTACTCGCAGCTAGCATGACAGCATTCACATAGGATGAGAAGGGATGTTTATCGAGCTTTTTAGTTTCTTTCCCTTGTAACTTGACCCAGAGTTTCCAATCGGTGTTCAGCTTTTCGGCATTGGCCTTATAAACGGCGCTGACCAGCTCTCGCAGTTCTTTATTAAAACCGATTGCTTCAAGCATCTGGTTTTTATCGCTCCACTGCCCTTTTAGCGCAATAATCGCCGCCATTAAATCCGATGTTAGGGTGTCGGCATTGGCTAAATAACTGCCATAAAGTTCCTCAATACGCGCTTGTGCTAGGCTGAGTAGACGCTGTGTTTCAGCGCTATCATCGCTCCCCTTACCAAGACTACGCAAGCGGTCGATCACGGCCAATAAATGGCCACGAAATTGATCGGACTTGCTGATGAATTTATCTTTTTTGAAAGTACCTGAATAGCCGTATTCATCTAGGCGTTGGGTAACGGATTCAATCACCGCTAAGGAAGCAACGGCTTGTTTGATCAGATGATTCTTTTCCGCTTCGGTCAGTTGACGAGGTTTGGGCGTTAAGCCGTTTTCGTAAGCAAAGCGTTCAATGATCGCCAAACCAAAGCCATGAATGGTGGTGATCTGTGCTTGATCTAAGCCATCTAAATCAATCGCTTGCTTTGTTGACTGACTTTCTTTAATCAGGCTGGTGCGAATACGCTCGCGCATTTCCGCAGCAGCGGCATTGGTAAAGGTAACGGCAAGAATGGATCTTGGGGAGAGTCCTTTTTCCAATACCCAATCGACCAGCGTTTTTTGAATGAGGTAGGTTTTACCTGCACCAGCACCGGCTTTGACCAGTGTTAAGGGTGGAATGGCTTGATGGATGTGATTCATGCTTACTCGTCCTCTTCTTCCAGCGGGGCTTCACCGATCATAAAGCGACTAACTAGGGTGTTTTCAAAGGCATAGGGTTTAATACCCCGCTCCTTCCATTGCTTGGCTTCATCATGGGTGTTGATGACGATACTCCCTGCTCGCAGTTGAGCGAAGCGCTCATTAACCAGTTCAACCGCTTGGGCAGATTGTTCGGACAATTCAAGGTCTGGCACTTTAATCTCAATATCTTCACTAACCGCAACCGCTTGATCGACCACCATCACCCGATCATTGAGGTTAAAGTAACCTGTCACCAACGAGGTATCGCCATGCTTTTGTGTGTAGAGTTGACGATAGATGTAGGTTTGCAGATCAAAGCCTTTATTGAGTCGTTTTAAGCGATCATCGGATTTGGATTTTTTATAATCCATGATGAAAACTTGCTCAGGTGAGGCTAATATCGCATCGACAAAGCCCTTAATTGCCCAGCCCCACAATTCACCTTGATAACGCTGCTCTACCTCAGCAATCGTCCAGCCATGCGCTTTCAACCAAGGCACAAAGGCATCAAAGGCTTGTTTGACTTCACGGTGTAAACTGGCTTTTTCGATACGCCATTGCGGATGGTGCATAAAGGGTGCTACCCGTTGCACTGCCGATTCAAATAAGGCATCAAAGTCGGCAGAAGCAAGGCTGTGCTGCTGTTTATCTTTATAAAGCTCAAACACCTTATGGGCAATGGTGCCTTGTAAGGCATTATCCAGCGTTTGCACTCCCCATTCTCTCGACTCGATGCCCATGCGGTTTAGCAACCAAGCAAAGGGCGACACCATCATGGTTTCTAGGCTACTGGGCGACTCGGCTCTGGCTTCACCATTCAACTGGGTGATGAGGGAGAAGATGTCTTGATCAAACTGAAGCTCTGTTAGGCTATTCATCGCTTGCATCGGCGATAAGGTAACAGACTGCCAGCGTAATAACGGATGTTGTGCCGATTCAATGGGCTGAATCAGGCATTCTGGTTTAAGTTCATCGCAAAACACTTGGGCAAAAGTGAACCATTGCTTACTGGGGTGCAATAAACTGCCATCGAATCCTTGGCGGGCGCTGGTGACGATAATCGGCTGTTGTGATTGGGCTAAGCTCCGCATCCAATTGTGCAACCAAGCATCACGACCAAAACGGCGATGAGGGTAATCGTAAGCGATCTGTTCTTTACCACAAGACAGACTGAGTTCAGTCCAATATTCAAAGGGAATGGTATAGTGGACCCCAGTTTTTGAACAAATTACCGATCTGATTTAAGATGGTAAC
>CAZBQD010000042.1:0-17684 GCA_964493995.1 uncultured Francisella sp. | reverse complement strand
CTGAAGGTGCGCCACACGCTGAGGTGTTGATTGGCTAACGTTGGCTTCATCGATTAAGTACCTCATCAATGCTTTTGGGTGGCGTTTTTGGGGCATGACAAACCGCTTCTAGACGTTCTAAACGGTCGAGCGATTGCCATAATAACAATAATTGACGTAAGGAAATTTGTCCTGTCAGCTCGAACTTTTTAATGGTGGCAGCGGGTACACTACTTTTGATAGACAGCGCTTCGCGTGACAGTTTTAATTGCTGGCGCTGATGGCGCAGGTGGCGTGCAAAAGCCTCTTGTAGATCGGCAACCGAAAGGAGCGAGAGATAGGGTGGCATGGTTATTCATCTCAAGTCAGAAAATTGGATATTATTATATCTATTTGTGCTAAATATGTCAATAAATAGATATTATTGTATCTATAGTTTTTTTCTTGTGTTCAGTATAAAATAAGCAGACACTCAAGGAGTCTTTAATGCACCCTATTTTAACCGCAGCACAACAACGCTATACAACCAAGGCATTCGATGCGAGCAAACGCATTAGCGATGCACAAATGGCAGAAATCGAAACCTTACTCAGACTTGCGCCATCGTCGATTAACTCGCAGCCGTGGCATTTTGTCATTGCCGGTACAGAAGCGGGTAAGGCGTTGGTGGCACAAGGTACAACAGGGGCTTATGCCAGCAATGCGCCTAAGGTACTGAATGCATCGCATGTGGTGGTCTTGTGTACACGTATGGAACTGAATGGCGAGCATTTACAGCGCGTGATTGATCAAGAGGATGTCGATGGACGCATTGCCAATGAGGCGGCAAAATTAGCAACTTACAAAGGTCGTTCATTCTTTCTTAATTTGCACCGCTTTCAATATCGAGATTTACAACATTGGGCAGATAAACAAGTTTATTTAGCCTTGGGAACGCTGCTGTTAGGTGTGGCGGCGATGGGAATTGATGCTTGCCCAATCGAGGGATTTGATAACGCTTTGTTAGACGAAGCCTTGGGTTTGCGTGATAAAGGGCTGAGCAGCACGGTGGTGGTGGCTTTGGGTTATCGTAGCGAAACAGATGCGAATGCGAAATTGCCTAAATCACGTTTTCCTGCCGAACAAGTGATCACTCGGATTTAATGGTCGTTGATGATGGCATTGTGGCATCTGGGCGATAATTTTACCTCCGATATCGTCGTGATTAGCGAGGAAGGAGCGCAACGCAAGCTGTTGCTCATTCGACGTAAACACGAGCCATTTAAGGATTGTTGGGCGTTACCCGGCGGTTTTGTCAACAGTTTGACGCCCGCGGGTGAGGTTTTTGTCTTTGCCGAAAGCCATGTGCGGGCAGCACAACGGGAGTTACGAGAAGAAACGGGTGTGGCCGTTGCTGAAACGGAATTGCAACTGATTGCGACCTATGACGCTTGGGGGCGAGATCCGCGTGCGGAAGGCGATCAGCGGGTGGTGACGCAGGCGTTTTTATATTGTGCTCAGGCTATGCCCGAAGTACAGGCTGGTGATGATGCCGCCGAGGCACGTTGGTTTACTTTATCATCAGTGTTGAATGGCGAAGTAGCCTTGGCTTTTGACCATGCCGACATGGTGAAAGCGGCGAGTGAGTTGGTTGCTCAGGCTTCATGACTATTACCCAACGTAAGCTCTTGCAGGCATTGCTGTATGAAACAGGGGCGGTGATTGTCGTCACGCCCATTATTGTCTGGGTGTTCGATCACGATGTTGCATCCAGTTTTTGGTTGTCGGTGGCTATGTCCACGATTGCGGTGGCGTGGAATTACCTGTTTAATTCTGGCTTTGAGGCATGGGAAAGAAAACAGTCGGTTAAAGGGCGTAGCTGGCAACGTCGTTTAGCGCATGGCGTGGGTTTTGAAGGTGGTTTGGCACTGTTTTTTGTGCCCCTGATTGCTTGGTGGTTATCGGTTAGTTGGTGGGTAGCATTGATCACCGATGCCAGTTTATTGTTGGTGTTTTTCATTTACTCGATTGCCTTTACTTGGGCATTCGATCGGGTGTTTGGTTTGCCAGAGTCGGCAAAATAGAGCTTCGCGCATATAATAGCAGACCAATTTGTGAATAACCGAGAAGTAAGAATGATCCGCATGTGCAAAGCTTACACAATGTCTTTATGTGTATTGAGTCTCATCTGTTCGCCCTTGGTGAGTGCAGAAACCAACCCTGACGGCGATTTTAGCGGAGAAGGCGAGTTGGGTTACAACAGCACGGCTGGCAACAGTAACACGAGTAGTTTGAATGCCAAATTAGGTTTGACCTATGTGTTGGCCGATTGGGAACATAACTTAACGCTGAATGCAGTTTCTGCTCAAAATGAGGGCGTGAGTACGCGCGAACGCTATTTACTCGATGGTCAAGCATCACGAACCTTTTCTGAAGTTTACTATGGCTTTGGTAATTTGCGTTATGATCGCGATTTATTCAGTGGTTATGACTATCAGACCAATCTGACAGCGGGTATTGGTCGCCGTTTCTGGCAGCCTAAAACCGAGGTTTTGAATCTAGAGTTGGGTGCAGGTTATCAAGTGGATAAATTACAAAACCAGCCAGAACATGCCAATCCGATTTTGCGTTCAGCGCTTAAAATGCGTTACCCGTTGAATAAGCAGGTTAGTTTTGCTCAAGATTTGTTAGTTAATACAGGTGATCGTAATGTGCATAGTGAGTCTACCAGTGGAATTAAAGTTAATATGACGGAATCTTTAGCGTTAAAGCTCAGTTATACCTTAAAACATAACTCTAAGGTGTTGGATAATCGTGAAAATTTAGACACCTTAACAGCCATCACGCTGGTTTATGGGTTTTAATCGCATGTCAGCATTCTGTGTCAATCTTGCACAAATTAACCCGCTGGTTGGCGACTTGGTTGGCAATGCCGATTTGATGCGTCAAGCCGCCAGCAATGCACGTCAGGTTGGTGCTGATGTGGTTGTTTTTCCAGAGCTGAGCTTAACGGGTTATCCGCCTGAAGACTTATTGCTCTTTCCCGCCTTTATCGAACAGTGTGAGCAACAACTGCAAGCTTTTGCCGCTGAAACCGATGATTCGTTGCTCTGGTTGTTGGGTTCTGTGGGCCGAGATGCTTGGGGACGGTTAACCAATGAAGCGGTTGCGCTAGGGCAAGGAAAAATCTTAGCCCGATATGCCAAACAAGCCTTACCGAACTATGGCGTTTTCGATGAACAGCGTTACTTTAGCGCGGGCAATCAGGCCTGTGTTGTGACCTGGCAAGGTGTTAAGCTAGGGCTGTTGGTGTGTGAAGACTTGTGGCAAGCTGAACCCGCTCGTTTAGCCCAACAAGCGGGTGCTGAAGTGCTGGTGAGTTTGCACGCCTCTCCTTACGAAGTGGGTAAATGGCATCAACGTCATGCGGTGCTAACGCAACGCTTTGCTGAAACTCAATTACCCATCGTTTATGTTAATCAGGTTGGCGGACAAGATGGGCTGGTGTTTGATGGTCGTTCTTGTGTGTTCGATGCCGCTGGCTGTCGTTATTTGCCCATCGCGCAGGCCCATCAAGCCTCGGTGGTTTGGTCTCAGGGGTGTTTTGATTGTGTGGGCGATGCTTGGTTGACGCAACCACCACCCGAGACGACTGACTGGGCGGCAATTTGGTCGATGTTGCAGTTGGGGTTGCACGATTATGTACGCAAAAACGGCTTTAAACGCGTGCTGTTAGGCTTGTCGGGCGGTATGGATTCGGCTTTGGTGTTGGCGTTGGCGGTTGATGCTTTGGGCGCTGAAGCCGTTGAAGCGGTGATGATGCCTTTTGCTTACACCAGTGAAATCAGTCAGTTAGATGCTGCTGAACAAGCGAATTTATTGGGTGTGCGTTACACCCAACTTCCGGTAGCACCGACTTACGCAGCGGTCGAAGCCACATTAAGTGAGCGCTTTGCGGGTTTAGCGCCAGATGTCACTGAAGAGAACTTACAAGCGCGTATTCGTGGGCTATTGTTAATGGCGTTATCGAATAAAACAGGGGCTTTGTTGCTCACCACCAGTAATAAAAGTGAGTCGGCTATGGGCTATGCCACCCTTTATGGCGATATGAATGGCGGTTTTGCGCCCTTAAAAGATGTGCCTAAAACTTGGGTTTATGCCTTAGCTAATTGGCGAAATCAGCAAGGATGTGTCATTCCTCAGCGCGTGATTGACCGTCCGCCTTCGGCCGAACTGCGTCCTGACCAAACCGATCAAGATAGCTTGCCTCCTTACGATGTGCTTGATGACTGGATTGAGCAGCGCATGACGCAAGGTCAGTCGCTGGTACAGTTAGCAGAAAGTGCAGATGTTCCAGCCGATGATGTCCTGTTAAACCGCAGTATGCGTTTAATGCGACTCAGTGAATACAAGCGTCGGCAAGCAGCACCTGGTATTAAAATTACCGCTCGCAGTTTCGATAAAGATTGGCGTATGCCCATTACCAATGGTTGGAAAGGTTGATGGAAAGACAAAAAAACAATCCATTACATGGACTGACCTTAGAAGCCATCGTCACTGAGTTGGTGTCATTTTATGGTTGGGAGGAGTTAAGCGAACGTATTCCGATTCGCTGCTTTACCCATGACCCTTCGCTGAAATCGAGTTTAACTTTTCTACGTAAAACCGCTTGGGCAAGAGAGAAAGTTGAACGACTTTATGTAGGCATGATGCGTTATCGGGGTAAGCAGTAAAATTTAAGTCTGCCCAATTATGATGGACAGACTCACTTTGGCATTAAAACTTGAGACTCGCCTGACTTGCTTGTTGTAAACGCAGTGACACTTCGGCACCTATACCTTTCGCTAACTTGTCGAAAACACTAACCGCTGGTGCATAGTCAATCAAATTTTCATTATCGAACTCGCTACGAGCGGCATGGCGAATGTCACCCAGCTTGTCGATTAAGCCCATTTCAACGGCTTCATCACCGATCCAAACCAAACCCGTAAACAAGTCTTTGTTTTCTTTTAAGCGTTCGCCACGGCCATCACGTACTGCTTTTTTGAATTGCTCATGGGTGCGAGCCAGTACGTGTTTTTGTAGGTGCTCTTGTGCTTCTTTGTCGGCAGGGCTAAAGGGGTCTAGCAGGCGTTTGTGTTCGCCTGCAGCTAAAGAGCGGTTTTCAACGCCAATTTTTTTCATCAATTCTGTCACACCAAAGCCATCGAAACGCACGCCAATTGAACCAACAATACTGGCTTTATCGGCATAAATTTTATCGGTAGCGCTAGCAATGTAATAGCAACCCGAGGCGCATAAGTCTTGAGCTACGGTAATAATCGGTTTTTCGGGATGAAGGGCTCGCAGGCGTTTAATTTCATCGTAAATAATGCCCGATTGCACCGCCGAACCACCCGGTGAGTTCACGTTCAAAATAACGCCTTTACTGTTTTCGTCTTTAAAGGCGGCTTCGAGTTGCGCAATCAAGGCGTCGGCACTGGTTTCCGTTTCCGGCATAATCGCCCCCACCATGGTCACCACCGCAACATGAGGTTTTTGGCTGTCATCATCCATACTGCCACTAAATCCCTGACTAAGAATGACCACGCTACCCACCAAATAAACGCCAATGGCCAGCTTCATAAAGTTGCTAAACCAACGACTGCGGCGTTCACTATTGACAAAAGTAGCAGCGGCATCAGCCAGTTTATTCATGGCAGGTGAGTTGTTTTCGTTATACATGAAATAGATTTCCAAAGCGCTTGAATAAAGACGCTATAATACTGGATATTGTTCGCAACCACCACTAAGCCTAATCATTCTTCTATGTCCGACACAGAAACAGCCAATCCCTTTGACTTGACCCATTTTTTGCAGACCTTGCCTGAATCATCGGGTTGTTACCTGATGTTTAACAGCGAAGATCAGGTGATTTATGTTGGTAAAGCTAAGCACCTAAAACGTCGGGTGAGTAGTTACTTTGTGCGTCATCACGATCACCCCAAAACACGCACCATGGTGGCGCAGGTGGCGCGTGTCGAGCTGATGCTGACCAATACCGAAGCGGAAGCCTTTATTCTTGAATATACGCTGATTAAAAAGCATAATCCGCGTTACAACATTATTTTCCGTGACGATAAGTCCTATCCTTATTTATACGTCACCACACAACACGACTTTCCGGGCTTGTATTTTTATCGGGGCAGTCGTAAAAAAGAAGGTCGATTATTTGGTCCTTTTCCCAGTAGTCCGGCGGTTTATGAAACCTTAAATACCTTGCAGAAAATCTTCCCCGTGCGCCAGTGTAGCGATAGTTTTTATCGCAACCGTTCGCGCCCATGTTTGCAGTATCAAATTAAACGCTGTACCGCGCCTTGTACCGGTTTTATTAGTAAAGAAGCCTATGCGCAGGATGTCAACGACACCCTGGCTTTTTTGGAAGGGAAAAGTGCGCAAGTGATCGAAAACAAACAAGCACAAATGCACCAAGCGGCTGATGCTTTGGAGTTTGAACAAGCCGCTGCCTTGCGTGATCAAATTGAGTTGCTGAAAAGCGTGCAGGCGAAACAGTTTGTTTCCGTGAGTCGCGATGAAGATGCCGATGTGGTCACCTTGGTGCAAGATGAGTCGGGTAGGGTGGTAGCGCAACTATTAATGATTCGTAATGGCAACTTGTGGGGTTCGAGTAGTCATTTCCCCAAACACGCGCAATTTTCCGAACCCGCATTAGTGCTAGCGGCTTTTTTAGTGCAATACTATGCTGGTCGAGAAATTCCCAAACGCATTATTTTAGGCTGTGTTCCCGATGATTTAGAGGGCTTAAAGGCATGGTTTGCTTGGCAGGCGGGTTATCAGGTCTATTTGGTCACCGCGGCTAGGGGTGATGCCAAACGTTGGCTAGAGCTGGCCACGCAAAACGGTCAGCAAGCCCTAACCAGTGTAGCGGTCGATGAAGCGCAACAGTTGCGTTTATTAACGCAATTACAAGAAATTCTAGCCCTGCCACGCCTACCGATGCGTATGGAGTGTTTCGATATTTCGCACTTGCAAGGTACTAATACGGTGGCATCTTGTGTGGTGTTTATGAATGGGTTGGCCAGTAAAGCCGATTATCGACGTTATAATATCAGTGGTATTACCCCTGGTGACGACCCCGCTGCCATGCGACAAGTGTTAAGTCGACGTCTCAAAAGTGGCGTGCAAACAGGTAATTTGCCCGACTTACTCATTGTCGATGGTGGCAAGACACAGTTAGCGCAGGCGCAACAGCAGTTGCAAGAGCTGGGTTTGTTGGAGCAAGTGATGCTCTTGTCTATTGCCAAGGGTGAAGGGCGTAAGGCAGGCTTAGAAACCTTTTATCAAGTTGGTGATAGCGAAGGCGTGCAATTGCCGCCCGATCATGCGGTGGCGCATTTATTGCAACGCATTCGTGACGAAGCACATCGTTTTGCCATTACCGGTCAACGTAACAAACGCAAAACCAGTTTGGCTTCTGGGCTGCAAGAAATTTCTGGTATTGGGCCGAGAACTCGGCAAAAATTGCTGAGAAAATTGGGTAACGCCAGTGCCATTAAAGCCGCGAGTATTGAGCAGTTATCGGCTATTGAAGGGGTGACACAGAAACAGGCGGAAGCCGTTTATGCCTATTTTCACACAGACAAAACAGAGCCATGCCAGTCGAGTTAACGGCTCCCCAAGGCAATGGCTAAATTGACTTGATTAATGTAAGTTTGTGCCTTTAGATTAATGCTCGCCAAACTGATTTCGATTCGCTGCTGTTGTGCAGAAAGTAATTGCAGGTAACTGGCGCTACCGAGTCGATATTGTTGCTCCGTAATGTCAATTAACTGTTGAGCGTTCAGTTCTGCCTCTTCAACTAGCCTTAAGGTTTGTCGATCCTGCTCGATGGCTGATAGGCTGTCAGCTACTTGCCTCATCGCGTCAACAATCACTTGTTGGTAGTGCAGACTGGCCGCCTCAAAGCCCAATAGGGCGGCTTTTTCTTGCTCAGGAAGGCTGGCATCAAATAAAGGTTGTGTCACTTGTGCCATTAATCCCCACACAGCAGAACCTGCACCAAATAGTCCCGCCGTAGTGAGTGCTTGTGTGCCTGTGCTGGCAGTTAGGGTGATATTCGGATAATAGCGTGTTAAGGATAGTCCGTATTCTGCATGAGCGGCTTTGACCAATGCTTCGCTCGCCATAATATCTGGGCGTTGTTGAATCATAACTGACGGAATAACCAAAGGCGGTTTTGTTTGCTTAAAGTCGTTAAAAGACACATCCTTCACGGTGTTGGGTGGTGTTTTTGATCCCGACAGAGCATTCATTAAATGAACTAACTGTTGTTGTTGCTTCACAAGCGTTGGTAATCGACTTTCTGTTTGCTTGAGTTGCGTTTGTAATGCTAGCCGATCTAAGGTTTGACCTTGACCCAGTGCTTCTCGCTCTTCGGCTATGGCTACTTGGTTTTTTTGTAAAGCAATTAATTGGTTAATAATGGTTTGTTCGGCGTTATTTTTGGCTAATAAAACCGCACTGACTAACCATTGCCCAACTAAACTTTGTTGATTGGCTCTATTTTGCCAGCGTGCATAATCCGTTTTAGCGGCCAGAGCGCTGAGCGTTTGTGCCTGACTTCCCGAGAGGTCGAACTGATAACGTGCGCTTAAACTGGCTTGATAAAGCTCAAACTCTCTCGCTGGTGATGTTTGCCCAAGTGTGGCTGGATTGACTCTTAGGTTTTGCGCCGAAACATTGGCATCAATTTTAGGATAGTTGAATCCAGCTTCTTGAGCTTGATAGAAGGCTGTTGCTTGCGCTAAGGATTTTTCACTCGCTTTCAAACTCAGGTTGTTGTTGATTGCCGCCGCCAGCTCGTTACGTAAGCGATCAGAAAGAAAACTTTGCCACCAAATAAGATCAGCAGGATGATCCAACGAAGAGATGGTTGTTTTGTGCTCAGCGTAGCCGCCAGGTAATTCAACTGCAGGTTTTTCGTATGTAGGTAAGTTTTGGCAGGCACTGAGTGACAGCAAAGCCACCAGCGTTATGGGAATATAAATGGATAGTTGCATGATGCTGACCTTATAAAATCGCTCGACCTTCACCCGCTTCTTCGTGGGTGACACCGTCTCTAATATGATAAATTCGTTTGAACGTGGGGATGATTTTTTCATCATGCGTCACAACAATAATGGCTGTTTGATAAGCAGTGGCCATTTCATTGAGGATACGTATCACCGACATGGCACGCTCGCTGTCTAGTGGTGCTGTTGGTTCGTCTGCCAAAATGACAGGTGGTTTGTTAACCAGTCCCCGTGCAATGGCAACACGTTGCTGTTCGCCGCCAGATAATTGCGAAGGCATGGCTTGAGCGCGATGTTGAACATCTAATGCGGTTAGCAGTGATAGTGCCTGTGCTCGTGCAGCTGAATTGTTAACGCCAGCCAGCATCGGAAGCAAGGCAACATTATCAATCACGTTGAGAAAAGGAATGAGATAGGGTGCTTGAAAGACAAAGCCAATTTTGTCTCTACGAAGCGCACGCAGATCGGGTACTTGCCAAGTTTGATCAAAAATGACGTCTTTACCCAAGGTCATTTTTCCGGCTGTAGGATCGATTACCGCACCCAAACATTTTAACAAGGTGCTTTTTCCTGAACCAGAGGGGCCGACTAAGCCGACCACTTCTCCCGGCGCAACATACATATTCACCCCTTTGAGAGCGTCTACTGCCGTTGAGCCGCTACCATAGCGCTTGGTCAATCCTTCAATACGAATGCCTGTTTCATTCATGATTAACCTCCAATGGCTTCAGCGGGATCGACTTTGAGTGCCATGCGAATGGCAACCGAACTTGCCAATAAACAAATCACCATCAGTGCCACAAAACCAATCAATGAGTCTTGTGAAATAAGTAACACATATTTGGGAAAATGGGGTGCGGCAAAGGTGGCGACAATTTTACCCACCATAAAGCCAATCACCCCCAAAGCCACTGCCTGTTGAACAATCATGCCAGCAATGGTGCTGTTGCGCGTACCGATGAGTTTGAGTACGGCAATTTCGCGAATTTTATCCATGGTTAGGGTATAGATGATAAAAGCGACAATGGCGGCGCTGACCAAGGAGAGAATGACAAGAAACATACCAATTTGTTTAGAAGAGGTGGCAATGAGCTTACCAATCAGAATAGATTCCATTTGTTCACGGGTGTAAACCGTTAATTTTTGATTGTCTCGAATATGTTGTGCCGTCGCATTAGCATCTGCAAAGGGAGACAATTTAACCAGAACAGCATTCACCATATTGTTGGTTACTTGGCTATTCAGTAAGGATTCCATAACATCGGGCGACTGCGGCCGATTGAATAGGGGGCTTTGTTCTGTGCGATGACGTGATTGCCAGATAGCATCGTTGTCTTTTAAAAATTGAGCTTGTTGTGCATCTTTTAAAGGAATAAAAATCATGGGGTCACCGCTCGATGAAACCATGCGTCTTGTCAGTCCAACAACGGTATACACATTACGACGAATACGAAGTTGGTCACCCAATTTGAAACCCGATGCGATATCTGCAACCGCTTCATAATGACTATGCGTAATATGTCTGCCGGCAACTAAATGCAAAGGCCAACCCAAGGCTGTGGGGTAGTCATGAGCGCTGATCCCCACAATCATGGCGCGGACGTCTTTTTGGTTGCCTGCAACTTGCATGGTTAAATAAGTAATGTTACTGGCTTCTGTTACTTGTGGGATACTGATCAGCTGACGGTAAATGTCATCGTATAGGCTAGAAGATTCTGCATAAGGCCCCAGCGTTTTTTGTTGAACAACCCACAAGTCGGCGCCACTATTGTCGAGTAATGCTTTACCATCATCGACCATACCCCGATAAACTCCAGCCATAATTAGGGTAACCCCAATCAGCAGTCCTAAACCGAAGCCAGTGAACACAAACTTACCCCATGAATGAATAATGTCGCGTCCAGCAAGGCTGATCATGGCGCAGACTCTTGAGTTGAATGAACAAGGTCGGCTACGCGAAAAATACGACTTTGATGACTCAGCAAGCGTTCGCTGTGCGTCACGATTTCATCATGGGTTGTTAAGCCCGATACCACTTCCACTTGACCCGATAAGTCAGTCTGTCCGGGCTGAATAGGGGCAAAGATGGGTTCGTCGTTTTCTATTTTCCAGACACCCAGCTGGTTATTGTGACGGACCAAGGCGGCATTGGGAATCATCAGCGATACTGTTTTGGCGGCTTGTTTCACTTTTACGGTAACCAGCTCACCAATACGAAGTTGGTCGGACTGTGGCTGAATTGAAATTTTAGCCAATAATTCTTCGGTTACAGCATCTGCTTTAGGTTCAAGTCTAACGACCGATCCAGTCAGTACTTCTGAAGATGAACGAGGTATGATTTGTGCATCTAACTCTTTACGTAAGCCTTTAGCATTAACTTGATCAAATCGTGCACTAATCCACAAGTCGTTTGGGTTAAACAATTCAATCAAAGTTTGTCCCGGAAGCGCAGTATTACCTGTTTCAGCTAATCTGGCTGCTACCTTGCCTGAAATTGGTGAATGTATCGTCAGCTGTCTTTTTGACTCAGTCAATGCTCTTATGTCGGCTTTAACTTTTTCAAGCTCTGCCCCCAACAAACGTTTAGAACTTTCAGCCAAGAGTAGTTCTTGTTGTTTTATGGCTAGTTGTTCTTCTTGTGTTGCCTTGGCAGCTAGTAATTGAGTATAGCGCTTCCATTGTGTTTGAGCAAAGTTGACTCTTAATTGAGCTTCTTTAATGGCTAATTCTGTTCTGGCAAGTAACGCTTGTTGTGCAGCTAGTTTAGCATCAATATCAACGGGATCTAATGTAAAGAGCACTTGACCAGCCGTGACCTGATCGCCGACATCGACCATCATATTTTCAATTCTTGCCGTCATGGTAGCGCCAATTTTGTGCAGTTGTTTCGCTTCTATTACACCAATACCCGAAGTTTGAGGTTGCAAGGTTCCAGAAGTGACATGAGTTGTGACTACTGCGATGGGAGCTAGCGGACCTGAACGCAGAGCCACATAAATAAACAGAGCCATCAAAGGTAGAATGACGGCGATGAGTGTTAATTTTGTTTTCACGCTTTATGCTCCTGAGAGGGGTATTGCAGTGCCTGTTGAATCAGCACAATGACATGATGAATGGCTTGCGATAAAGTGGGATCAAGGGTTCCTTCTGCTGGAATGGCTTCACGCATTGGCGCACTGGTAATGTGAAAGCTTAAACTGCCTATAATCATAAATTGAAGCATGAGTACGTCTGCGTTCCGATAGTAATTTTGTGTAACGCCTTCTTGAACAATTAAAGCGAGTGTTTTTAACAGGCGTTGCATCTGTTGTCTTGCAGTTGTGGGCATGGATCGTCCACCACTCGCTAACTCTCTCATTAATAACGCTGGCATTTTTGGGTTTTCATGCGCAGCCAAGGCGTAACCAGCAATAAAAGCATCCAGTTTTTCTGTAAGGCTGGTTGCCTGCGAAACTTGATTAATAACCTTGTCTACAACTTGAGCAAAAGTATCGGTCAAGACAACTTCATATAAATGTTGTTTATCTTGGAAATGGTAATAAATACTCGCCTTATTGACGCCACAATGCGCAGCTAGGGCATCCATAATAGTGCCATCGTAGCCTTTCTCTGCAAATAATGCGCCTGCACAATGCAGTATTTTTTGCGCCGATGCGCTTAAGCTTTTTTCAGTATTCGGCATAGAAGACCTCGTTATTAACTGAATAGTTTAACTATATGGTTAAATTTTGCAAGCTAATTTTTGTGTTTTATTACCCTCGTTGTTGAGCAAGTAAGAATTGAGTATGATAGTGCTTATAATGGACATGAAGAAATGACGATGAAGCCCAAGGTTTCGCTGCTCAGCTTATTAACCCTATCGCTCGCCATAGTATTGCCAATGCAATCTCATGCGACCGATGCAACCCTTTACAATGACAAACGCGCTATTGCTAAAATGACCAGCGGTAAGGCCGTTTTCCTCGTCGATATGGCCGATGCTAAGAAACAAGCCTTCTACATGGAAATTATTGCAGGCACACATCAAAATTTGTTAAGACAGGGTGTAAAGCCAGAGCTGGTTGTAGTTTATATTGGTCCCTCGGTTAAGTTCCTCACTAACAAACCCAGTATGGAGCTTGAAATGGAGTCTGGCGAGGCTATTGAGCAGATGAAAGCAACATCCAAAAAACTTAAAGCCTTAGGTGTGCATCAAGAAGTGTGCAGTATTGCCACTCGGGTTTTTGGTGTTGATAACGCAACACTTTTCCCTGAAATGACGGTAGTTGGCGATGGTTTTGTGTCTTTAATCGGATATCAAACTCAGGGTTATGCCATAGTACCGGTGTTTTAAATGGTTCAAGAAATGCCTAGAGAACCCGTTGAAACGGTTAAGATGTCGCCACAACTGACTGCCGAAGCCGCATTAGCAGAGTTTTATGCTTTTAACCAAGGTTTTAATAGTGTGATCTTGGCAACGGTCAATGCGGAAGGCTTTGCCGATGCAAGCTACGCACCCACATTGCAGCTGAATGGTCGCTTTTACATTTATATTTCCGCATTAGCGGCACATACACAAAATATAATGCAGACGCCTAGTCTGAGTGTGTTATTTATTGAACCCGAAACGCCTGCAAACCTGTTTCGTCGTCAACGCAGCATGATTCGTTGTCATGCAGAGCCAATTGCCAGAGCAACACAAGAATGGGCTCTGTTAATGGATCGTTTCGAGCAGGTGCTGGGAAAAATGATGCGTACCTTAAGAGAACTGACCGATTTTCAGCTCATTGAACTCACGCCTAAGCAGGCAACCTATGTGCGTGGTTTTGCCCAAACCTATCATTTTAGTGAAGAGGAACTTAGTGCTGATTCAACTGCAAAAGATGTCATTCAGGCCCAAATACGTGAAAAGCACTTATAGGATAAAAATTCGGGTTGGTCAGTGTGTTAAAATCGCTTCATCGTAACGAATAATTTTATAAAGAGAAATGCACCGTGTTGTTTCGACTCAAACAGCAAATCCCTATGTGGTTAACTTGGTTTCGTATTTTAGCGATTCCGGCCTTTGTGCTGTTATTTTGGCTAGAGGGTGACGGCGAGCGTTGGTGGGCGGCTGGGCTGTTTACCGTGGCAGCGATTACCGATTTATTGGATGGTTGGCTGGCGCGTAAGTGGGAAGTGCAATCAGCATTAGGTGCTTTTTTAGACCCTGTTGCGGACAAGCTAATGGTGTCTGCTGCGTTGCTTTTGTTGGTGCCAAGTCTGGATAATTGGTGGATTACCTTGGCGGCGCTGGTCATTATCATGCGTGAAATCAGCGTATCGGCATTACGCGAGTGGATGGCGGAGCTGCAAGCAAGAGCAGCCGTTGCCGTTTCATGGCTCGGCAAAGCGAAAACGGTGTTTCAGTTGGTGGCTATCGGTATGCTCACTTGGAATCTTTCTTGGTCGTTGGTCGTTGGTGAGTGGTTACTCTATTTAGCGGCCATTCTCACCATTTGGTCGATGGTGCAGTATGTGCGGGCAGCTTGGCCGTGGTTGGTTAAGTAGGAGAGAAGCCAACAAACATCTATGATGTCATGTTGGTGGACTGATTTCGCACGAAGTGTTGTTTCAGGTTGACAAAAAAGATCATTTTTATATAAATTGTATCTTTTATAAATACAATTTTATTAATATTGGCTTTTTAATGTGAAAGAACTCTTTAAACAACGCATTCTAGACTTTCATCAAACAGCGATTAAACCGCTGAAAGCACGCTCATTAGTCTTGCCTACCCATTTAGAAAAAATTTTGGTCGTGACTGGAATGCGTCGCGTGGGGAAAAGTTCATTATTGCTCAATAGTATTGCACAACTTCGCGAGCAGATACCCACAAGGCAGATCATCTATATCAATTTTGAGGATGAGCGCCTAACCTTAAGAGTTGACAGTTTAGATGCGCTGTTACAAGCCTATCGAGAGCTTTATCCTGACATTGAGTTAAGTCACTGTTACTTCTTCTTCGATGAAATTCAGGAAATAGATGGTTGGGAAAAGTTTGTGCGTCGCTTGGATGACTCGATCAGCAAGCACATTTTTATCACTGGCTCGAATGCCAAGTTACTCAGTTCCGACATTGCAACCGCTTTGCGTGGGCGTTCGGTTCGCTACGAGTTATTTCCGCTTTCATTTACCGAATATTTGGCCTTTCGAGATATTGTGATTGACTCAATTAGTAGTCAAGGACGCGCTAAAATGCTATCGGCTTTCCACCAGTATGTGCAAACGGGTGGTTTTCCAGAGCTGGCATTCATCGAAGATAAAGACGTTCACACCAAAATTATTCAAGAATACTACGATGTCATGATCTTTCGGGATATTGTCGAGCGTTACCAAGAAAGCAACTTGCCTGCGTTGAAATACTTTCTTAAACGCCTTGTTGAAAGTGTGGGTAGTCCCATTTCGATTAGTAAAATTCATAACGAAATGAAGTCATTGGGCTATCGTGTCGCAAAAAACACCCTGCACGACTATTATGGCATTGCTGAAGCCGTATATTTGGTGGTCAATGCCAGCAAATACGATCCTTCTTTAGTGCGTCAGACGATGGCAGACAAGAAGGCTTATATCATTGACAATGCCTTTTTAACGCAACTAACCTACCGTTACAGTCAAGACTTAGGCAAACTACTCGAAAATATGGTTGCGGTTGAGTTGCGTCGTCGTCAATTACCCGTACAGTTTATTAAAGGCGCAAAAGAATGCGATTTTGTCTGGAAAACCCATGAGAAGACAATCCCCTTGCAGGTGTCAGTCGATATTAGCCACCCCGATACTAAAGCGCGAGAAGTTGCAGGTCTGATTGCAGCGGCGCATTATTTGCAATGCAACGAGGGGATCATTATCACCCTTGACCATTCAGCAGAATGGCAGGAATCGGGTGTATCGATTAAAGCGATACCTATATGGCAGTTTTTATTGGGGTGATTGTTGTCACTTGATAATGGATGGGTTATAGATAAATCTACTGTTCTGCCTATGTTTTGTTTAGTGGTGGCTTGAACAAAGCTGTGATATGATCTTGGATAAATAGTTTTTCTTTTAACATATTCCTTCTCTCTTTTTAATGCCCAATTCATCCAACGAGGTCTCTGAATGACAGATTTATTTACCCCGTTACAAGCTGGCGCGCTTGAGCTCAATAACCGTATTCTGATGGCACCCTTAACCCGTTGCCGTGCCGACGAGGGTCATATTCCCAGTGAGATTATGGCAACGCATTATGCTCAGCGAGCGAGTTCTGGTTTACTCATTGCTGAGGCTACCATGGTGATGGAAGGCAATTCTGCCTTTTGGAAAGAGCCCGGTATTTACAATAGCGCACAAGTGGCGGCTTGGAAGCGGGTAACGGATGATGTGCATCAGGCAGGCGGTAAAATTGTATTGCAACTGTGGCACGGTGGTCGGGCTTGTCATCCTGACTTAAATGACGGCGCTGTTCCTGTTGCCCCAAGTGCCATTGCCATCAGTAACGAAATGGTTTATACCCCTAAGGGAAAACAACATTACACGCTACCTAGAGCTTTGGAGACGTCAGAAATTGCGACAGTGGTGGAAGGCTTTGCCAACGCTGCCAGACTAGCGCAGCAAGCTGGGTTTGATGGCGTCGAGGTGCATGGTGCAAATGGTTATCTCATCGACCAATTCCTACGGACAGGTTCGAATCAGCGCGATGATGCCTACGGTGGTAGCCTTGAAAACCGTGCCCGCTTTTTGTTTGAAGTGTTAGATGCTGTATGTGCCGTATGGGGAGCTGATCGAGTTGGCTTAAGAATTTCGCCACTGAATAGTTTCAACGACATGCAAGATGAAGACCCGATTAAGCTAGCCAGTTACCTAGCGCAACGACTCAATGGTTATGGTTTGGCTTATTTGCACTTAATGCGCGCCGATGGTTACGCTAAACAACAGGGTGATTTGCTCACGCCAGTGCGTCAGCATTATCAAGGCGTTTTGGTGGCGAATATGGGGTACACACCGGAAGAAGCGCAACAAGCGGTTCAGTCTGGTGCGGTCGATGCGGTTGCCTTTGGTACTGCCTACATTGCCAACCCCGATTTGGTAGAGCGTATTCGTCAAGGTGCCGCCCTAAACGCTGCCGATCCCAACACCTTTTACAGTCAAGGAGAGGCTGGGTATAACGATTACCCCAGACTTTAAAAGCAGTCATATCAGCTTAACTAACACAGATTGAACCCCAACTTTGCCGATGCTCACGCATCGGTTTTTTTTAAGGGTTATGTTTGGCAAAAAGTTTATTTGCAATGAATAATAGGGCAGTCACGGCGATCATCATTCAACTAAACGGGGTTTTGCTTTTCATGTAACCCCAAAACCGCTACAATCAAAGCAATATTAGCACTCAATAGAATCAGCCAATGAACGCCATTGATAAAACATCCGATCAAGCACTAAATCCCCTCGTGTCTTGGGGTGTAACATGAACAAACAGCCACTTTCTGAACGCGATATTTGTAGTAAATTCATCACGCCTGCTTTGCAGAAAGCAGGGTGGGATTTGCAGACTCAAGTAAGAGAAGAGTTTTTCCTCACTAAAGGCCGCATTATTGTACGTGGTATGGAGTGTCAACCCTTTTTCGTACAAGGAATCTGGTTTTTATCTAAAAGCTTTGC
>CAZBQD010000041.1:0-18744 GCA_964493995.1 uncultured Francisella sp. | reverse complement strand
CGGTTGGTCTGCCGATAAAGTGATGGAACTCTTATCGCGCGCAGAAGAAGTCAGTACGCGTCCTGAACACATTAGTGCTGAGTTTGGCATGAGAGCCGATGGCTACTATCTGTCACCAGAGCAAGCACAAGCGATTTTGGATTTGCGTTTACAACGCCTAACTGGCTTAGAGCAAGACAAAATTTTTGCCGAATATGGTGAGTTACTCAATACCATGCTGGCGCTGTTAGAAATTCTACGCAATCCCGTTCGCTTAACCGAAGTGGTGCGCGAAGAGTTGGTTGCGGTGGTGACTCAATATGGTGATAAGCGTCGTAGTGAAATTGAGTTCAATGCCTTGGATATGTCTCGCGAAGACCTGATTCCGCAAGAAGACTTAATTGTGACCCTCTCTGATGATGGTTATATTAAAGCGCAACCTACCAGCGATTATCGTGCGCAGCGTCGTGGGGGTCGTGGTAAAGCGGCTGCTAGCGTAAAAGAAAGTGACAGTGTCGGACGTGTCATTGTTGCGCATTCTCATGCGACTTTATTGTGCTTCTCGAATCGTGGTAAGTTGTATTGGTTACGCACTTTCGACATTCCGCAAGCGGGTCGTACCGCGCGTGGTCGTCCGATTAATAACCTATTGCCGCTCGAAGGCGATGAATTGATTACCAGTATTCTGCCCGTCTCTGCTTTTGAAGCCGGTCAGTATGTATTCATGGCTACCTCTGCCGGTGTGGTGAAGAAAACGGAATTGATGGACTTCTCGCGTCCTCGTGCGTCGGGCATTATTGCCTTGGGCTTGGATGAGGGTGATGCTTTGGTGCAAGCGGTACTCACTACCGGCGACAATGATGTCATGTTGTTGGCCGACAATGGCAAAGCGATTCGCTTCCACGAAGGGGATGTTCGTGCCATGGGACGGGGAGCGCGTGGTGTGCGTGGTATGACCCTACTGGGTGAGGCTAAAGTGATTAGCTTGCAGTTGATTCAGCCTGAATTGATGTTACTGACGGCGACCGCCAATGGTTACGGTAAATGTACCGAGTTAGAGGAATACTCAACCATCGGTCGTGGTGGTCAGGGTGTCATTTCCATCAAAACCTCGGATCGTAACGGTCAGGTGGTGTCAGCGGTGATGGTGAATCGTGAGCATGAGTTAGTGCTCATTACTGACAAGGGTACGTTAGTACGCACGCGCGTTAGTGAAATTCCGGTACTCAGTCGCAATACGCAAGGGGTGAAACTCATTAACTTGTCGGATGCGGAAAACTTGGTCAGTGTTGCAGTACTCGATGCCGAGCCTGAAGAAGCTTTGGTCGATGAAACCGAAGACATGAGTGAAGATATGGCCGTGGTTTCTGAGTCTGCAGCCGCGACAGACGCTCCAAGCGAAACTGAAACCGACAGCAAAGCATAACGTTAAGTAAAGCATAATTAGAGGAGTTGCCCGATGGCTCGTGTATATAATTTTAGTGCTGGTCCTGCCATGATGCCGACAGCGGTGATGGAACGGGCGCAAGCTGAAATGCTGGATTGGCATGGAACGGGCATGTCGATTATGGAAGTGAGTCATCGCGGCAAAGATTACACGGCGGTAGCGAAAAAAGCGGAAGCTGATTTACGTCAGTTGATGGCGATTCCGGACAATTACAAAGTGCTTTTTTTACAGGGCGGTGCTTCCTTACAGTTCGCCATGATTCCCTTAAATTTGGCTAATGAGGGTGACACGGTTGATTATTTCAATACCGGTGTTTGGTCAGAAAAAGCCATTAAAGAAGCGAGCCGCTTTTGTAAGGTGAATGTGGTTGCCAGCCATAGCAGTGCCATTCCCGATGCCAGTGAGTGGAAGCTGAGTCCCGATGCTAAATATGTTCACTACACGCCTAACGAAACCATTGGTGGGCTAGAGTTTCAACAGATTCCGGATGTGGGTGATAAGGTGTTGGTGGCGGATATGTCATCGACCATTTTATCGCGTCCGATTGATGTCAGTCGTTTTGGTGTGATTTACGCCGGTGCACAAAAGAATATTGGTCCAGCAGGCTTAACCATTGTCATCATTCGTGACGATTTGTTGGGTAAAGCGCGAGCCGGTACGCCAACGATGTTGAATTACCAGTCGGCTGCCGATAACGACTCTATGTACAACACGCCGGCAACCTACCCTTGGTATATGGCTGGTTTGGTGTTTGAGTGGCTGCTTGAAAATGGCGGACTGAGTGCGATGGCAGCCATTAACGAACGTAAAGCACAAAAACTCTATACCGCTATCGACCAATCTAATGGTTTCTATGCCAATCCAGTGAAGCCATCGGATCGTTCTTGGATGAATGTCCCTTTTACCCTGAAAGATGCGTCACTGGATGCGACCTTTTTAGCGGAAACCGCGGCGGCCGGTTTGACTTCACTGAAAGGCCATAAAATCGTCGGCGGTATGCGCGCCAGTATTTACAATGCCATGCCTGAAGCGGGTGTCGATGCGCTGATTGCCTTTATGCACGATTTTGCTCAGCGTCACGGTTAATTCAATATGGTTTCACAACAAGAACAGCAACGCTTACAAGAAATTCGCACGGGTATTGATGCGCTCGATGCGCAAATTCAGCAACTGATTGCCGAGCGTGCTAAGTTAGCGCAAGAGGTCGCTCATATCAAAACGCAGGGCGGTACGGTCGAAACCATTTTTTATCGTCCTGAGCGCGAAGCACAGGTATTGCGCGAGGTCATGAGTCGCAATGCAGGGCCGCTGGCTGATGATGTGGTAGCGCGTTTGTTTCGTGAAATCATGTCGGCTTGTTTGGCGTTGGAGCAGCCTGTTCGCGTGGCTTACTTAGGCCCTGAGGGTACGTTTTCGCAGGCGGCGACCATTAAACATTTTGGTTTGAGTGCGCAAACACTAGCGGTAGCCAATATTGAAAATGTATTCAAAGCGGTAGAAACGGGACGCACCGATTATGGTGTGGTACCCGTGGAAAACTCGACTGAAGGGGCGGTCAATATTACGCAAGATTTGTTGTTAAAAACCAACCTACAAGTCTGTGGTGAGGTGAATCTGTCGATTCATCATGCTCTGTTAGCGAAAACAACGGAGCTGACCTCCATTAAAGTAGTGGCGGCTCACGCGCAGGCGCTAGCGCAATGTCGTGAATGGTTGGCGAACAACCTGCCATGGGCAAAGCAACACCCGATGGACAGCAACGCCGCAGCGGCGGTTTACGCCACAGAACATGAAGATACCGCCGCCATTGCCTCGGAGCAAGCGAGTCACTTATATGATTTGCAAGTGCTGGTGAATGGTATCGAAGATCAGCCGGATAACACCACCCGTTTTTGGGTGATGGCGCGTCATGCCAGTGGCGTGAGCGGCTTGGATAAAACGGCGCTGATTTTCTCAACACCCAATCGCCCTGGTGCCTTACATGAAATATTAGGTTATTTTGCTGAAAAAGGCATTAGTTTGGCGCGCTTGACCGAACGTCCCTCGAAACAGACCAAGTGGAACTATGTCTTTTATGCCGACGTAGAAGGGCATTGCGAACAAGAGCCACTCAAGTCAGTGTTGGCGCAAGTCGAGGCAAAATGTAGCTTTTACAAATTGCTCGGCTCTTTTCCGGTAGCGCCTTATTAACAGATTGGGAACCTCTAAAAACTCCACTTCGTGGCATTTTTAGAGTCTCCAAGTTTATTTAATCTCTGGTGGAACGAGTTAAATCAATAGGTTACATGCAATTATTGTGCATCCCTTCCCCCAGTCCCCCATCCCGTTAAGGTTTTTAGAGGTCACCAGATTATGTATTCGCTGCGTTAATTCAGTGAATACATCGCCACCCGATTACGTCCCTGTTCTTTAGCGTGATACAGGGATTTATCTGCTTTTAACAGTAAATCAAGCGCTTGCTGATAACTTTCAATACACTCACTTACCGCTCCCAAACTAATGGTCACATGATCGCTAACGGCAGAAAATTCGTGTTTTAAGCCTAGTTGATCGACAGCCGCACGCAGTTTTTCGGCAATGGCTGCGACTTCTTTGGGTTGAGTTTCCGGTAAAATGACCACAAACTCTTCGCCACCATAGCGGGCAAACAAATCAGTGCTGCGTCGAATTTGTTGATTGAGGGCATTGGCGACCTTCACTAGGCAGTCGTCGCCATTACCATGACCATAGTTGTCGTTAAAGGGCTTGAAGTAATCGATATCGATCATGATGATGCCTAAATAGACGCCATCCCGTTGACAGCGTTGGGCTTCTTTTTCAAAGGTTTCATCGAAGTGGCGGCGGTTGGCGACGTGGGTTAAGCCGTCCATGTGTGACAAGTCTTCGAGCAAGTCGGTTTTGCGTTTCAGCGAAATATGATTACGCAATCTAGCACGGACAATCGGTAGATGGAAAGGTTTAGAAATGTGATCCACCGCGCCCAGGTTCAAGCCTTTTTCTTCATCTACTGCTTCGCCTAGGGCGCTGACAAAAATAATGGGAATGTTGCTGGTATGGGCATTGTTTTTTAACTGACGACAGACTTCATAACCATCCATATCCGGCATGATGATATCGAGTAGAATCAAATCGGGCGGGTTGCTGCCAGTGGCAATGTCGATGGCTTTTGCGCCATTGCTGGCAACTTGAATTTGGTATTCTGCTTTCAAGCGATTGGCTAAAATTTTTACATTGGTGGGCATGTCATCGACAATCAATACTGTTGCTGTCTTGATCCGCTCATCTCGTCGAACCAGCTCGACAGGAGCAAGTGGTTGCGGGGTGTTGTCGGAGACATCAGCTCTTAGTGGCAAGTTGCTTAGATAGCGTGCCAGTGTGGCTTGCAATTTGGCAAACTGAATGGGTTTGGCAAGGTGATCGTTCATGCCTGCCGCCAGTGCTTTTTGCTTGTCTTCTACCATCGAGGCGGCGGTGAGAGCGATGATGGGAATATCGGCATTGAATTGACGAATGGCCTGAGTCGCTTGATAGCCATCCATCACGGGCATTTGTATGTCCATTAAAATTAAGTCAAAATCTGCTTCTTTAGCCAGGTGAACGGCTTGTTCGCCGTCGGCAGCTACCGTGACGGATAACTCCATTCTTGCTAGTAATGCTTGTACCACGGATTGATTGATGGGATTGTCTTCCACAAGCAATATGCGGCGCGTTTGCGGTGATGGAATGCTCATCAGCGGTTCCGTTATTTCTGCTGCTAATGGGCTTTCTGGCTGTGTGCTTGCTGTTTCGGTATCGATGAGAAGGGTCAATTCGAAACTAAACTGGCTGCCTTTACCCAGCTCACTTTCGATACAAATGGGGCTGCCGTGCATTAATGCAATCAATCGTTGGCTGATACTTAAGCCCAATCCCGTACCACCGTATTTGCGCGTGCTGGAATTGTCGGCTTGCACAAAAGCGTCGAACAGTTGGGTTTGTTGATTGCTACTGAGACCGATGCCAGTATCGCGAACCGCGAAACACAAACGCACTTCTTTAGGGGTTTGCTCTAAGGCTTCGATGCAGAGTTCTACCTTACCAAACTGCGTAAATTTAATGGCGTTAGATAACAGATTGCTTAACACTTGCGTGATGTGCAAGGGATCACCAATGAGTTTGTTGGGCAGGTTATTGGCAAGTAAAAACTG
The DNA here is from genome assembly GCA_964493995.1 of uncultured Francisella sp. Classification (GTDB taxonomy): domain Bacteria; phylum Pseudomonadota; class Gammaproteobacteria; order Thiomicrospirales; family Thiomicrospiraceae. Next base: position 13,131 of record CAZBQD010000041.1, on the reverse strand, counting down.
GCAGTCTAGGTGCTTTTGTTGACACAGGCGTTGGTAAAGTAGGGTGAGGTTTTCAACAATGGTTGTTAATTCAAAGGGGATTGATTCGATGGCGATGTCGTTGGCGTCGATTTTGGCAAATTCCAGCACATCGTTAATGATGCTCAGCAACAGTTTTGCCGAGGTTAAAATTTGTTGTTGGCGTTGCACTTGCAGCGGATTGAGGTGGTTGTGATTGAGTTGCAGCTCACTGAGTCCAATAATGGCATTCAGCGGCGTGCGAATTTCATGGCTCATATTGGCTAAAAAAGCCGATTTGGCTTCATTAGCTTGCTCTGCTAGTTGCTTGGCTGCCAAGAGTTGCTGATGGTGATGCAAGCGTTTTTCTGCCAGTCGGTTGTAAGCATCGACCAGCACGCCCACCTCGTCTGCTAGGGTTATGGGCAGCGGGTAGGGCGTGAGATTTTGCTCAATCATCTGGTTAATACTGTCTGAGGCTTGTTTTAGTGGGGCGAGCATTTTTTGCAAATAACGGTAAACCCCATAACCAATGATCAGCATAAAGAGCACTGACACCACAAGCAGTTGCATGATAATTTGTAGCGCACTATCGAGCATGGGTAGCATGGGGAATCGATGTAGGATGATCCAATCCATATTTTTCAGTGGTTGCGCCCAGTAAAAATAACGCTGACCTTGATCATCGCGCGATTCACCCTGCCACTGACCAAGCCGCAGTTGTTCAATGAGTTCTGTGTTACTAAAGTCATCGAGTGGTTTCAAGGCGCGTTCTGGCTGTTCGGTGTCGGTGACGATGAGATTGAGCGGTAAATCGACAATGGTCAGCACTCCTTTGCCGTGCTCTGTCATGTAACCAAAGTGGGATAGGTCGATTAGCGGATTGTTTTGTTTTAATTGATTCACGCCCGCTAAATAGCCAACTACCTGTTGGCGTGCATTGATAATGGGGGTGATGATGTGAAATACCGGTTCTTTGACCGCACGACCAATAAACGGATGAGAAATAACCGTTTGTTGAGTTGCTGTCACTGCCTTAAAGTGTGGCTGAGCCGAGCTATCGATGCCCACCCGTTGCGGGATAATGGGAGAGTCGAGAATGATATTGCCGTGAAGATCATGGATAATCAAACCTGCATTAAACAAGTCGTGCAGCTTAATGCGAGAGTCCAATAGCTTTTGCAATTCTGGCAGGGGTTTGAGTTGTTCACCATCTTGTAATTGACTGCTAAATAAAGTCAGCGAACGGCTCATATCTTGCAGTGAATCATCGATTTTATGCGATACCTTGGTTGTGGTCTGAGTCAGTTCTTGTAGGATGTGCGACTTAGCCTCTTGATAAGCCAAATAACTGACCAACGCAATTATTGCGAGGGCAAACAAGCTGTAAGCGAAAACAATAAAGCTGAGTAGGCGTTTGGGCAAACTGGTGCGCTGTTGAATCATAATTTGCCCCGGGTTGAAGGCATGGGCTGTTGTTGTAGCGAGTCGATAAAGGCTTTGGGGTCGTGCCAAACCGTCAGACCCTGTTGGGTTGCAAAGGTGGTAACCTCATTAGTAACCTCTCCATCGCCATAAAGCGCAATGTGCGCCTGATTGGGTAGCTCTGTCTCATCGTTGATACAGTGCGTGGCGATGAGTAGGTAGTCGATGGCCTGCTCTTGTAGCATGGTTTGTGCTTTATTCAGTTGATTGGTAATGTGTATTTTGCCCAGAGGTTTGAGTGCTGTTGCCCAAGTTTTAAGTTGTGTTGCATCATCGTCTACTAACAAAATACTTGGCTTGTTAAGCGGTTGCGGCGATTTGGCAGGGCTGAGCCATTGCTGCAAGGTTGAAATCAATTCGCGCGTATCAATCGGTTTGCTTAAATGACCATTCATGCCGTGGGACAAGGCTTTGGTTTTGTCTTCGCTCATCGCAGCTGCTGTTAGGGCAATAATCGGTAGCTGTTTGTTAAACCCACGAATGAGCTCGGTGGCTTGATAACCATCGAGTATGGGCATTTGAATGTCCATTAAAACTAAATCGAAGGCTTCAGTTTGCGCTTTAGCCACCGCAATAGCGCCATTTTCGGCCAAGCTGACCTCAAAGCCCAGTTGTTTCAGTTGTTCGCTGGCGACTTCTTGATTGATGATATTGTCTTCCACCAATAGGATATGCCCGTGCATTTGCAGCTGTTCACCCAGGTTTTTCGCTTGGCTGAGTTGTGACAGTAACGCATTTTTCAGTTGTTCTGAGGCTTTGGCTAAGGGTAGTTGAAAGCTAAAACTCGCTCCTTCGTTCGGTTGACTGACAACCTGAATACCCTGCTGTCCTCCCATGGCATTGACCAATTTTTGGCTGATGATTAAACCCAAGCCGGTGCCACCATGTTCGCGCACAACCGAACTGTCTGCTTGCTGGAAGGCTTGGAATAGGCGGCTTTGTTGTGCTTCGCTCAGTCCCACACCCGTGTCTGAAACGCTAAACGCCAAACCACTGTGGCTGTCGTTGTGCCAGAAGGTAATGGTGAGTTGTACGCTACCTTGTTGCGTAAATTTGATGGCATTACTGATTAGGTTCGTCAGAACTTGGCGAAGGCGCAATTCATCGCCGATGTAGACATCCAGTAACAGTTTATCAACCGTTAACTTGAAGGCAATGCCTTTTTTCTCAGCCATCGGCTCGAATAGGTTGGTTAATTGGTCTAATAATTGACCTAAGTAAAAGGGAGCATGCACAATTTCCATTTTACCGGCTTCAATTTTAGAAAAGTCGAGAATGTCATTAATGATGCTGAGTAACAGCTTGCCCGATTGGTTGATGCGCTCTAAGTAATGCTGGGTTTTGCTGTGATCTGTCTCGTGACTACCCAGTTCCGATAAGCCGATGATGCCATTCATCGGTGTGCGAATTTCATGACTCATATTGGCTAAAAATTCGGATTTAGAGCGATTGGCCGCATCGGCCAACTGTTTCTGTTCGCTCAATTTGTGGTTGGTGAGTTCTAACTCGGTCACATCGATCATGGTGATGACATAAAACTTTAGCTTGGCTGAATATTCAACCCAAACGCGAAAAATCAGCTGTTGGTCGCCACGACGAATCAGGGCTTTGTGATCTTGATGAGGGGATTGCAATACCCGATCAATCCAGCTTAGGTCTTGACTTGATGGAGGAAGATAGCCCGTTTCTTCTACAAACAGATCGCAGATACAGGGGTGCTGCCTGACAAAATCTTCCAAATTGCGGAATTGAGGAAAATAACGGAAAAACTCCCCACTCAAATCAATGATTTTTTGTCCATCGTTGACCACCACAATCGACCTTTGCGCATCCAGAATGTCGCGAATATAGTGGCTATGGAATTGAGCGCGATTATAAAAACGCCAGATTAGTAACGTTAGTACAATCAGCAGCATCATGGTGGCAAATACCGACATGATAATCAGCGAGTGCTGTCGCCAAATATCGCTAACCTGAACCTGGGTCTCTTGATCGAAAGGCGGCAGTTTGAGCGCGCGCGACAGGGTTTCTACCGGTAAATAATCGGAGGGAACTGAAAAGCCATAAATACGCGCTGCTTGAGCGCTAGGATGAGTGGGTTCGAGTGACATTAGTAAGGAAGCAATGCGACGTTGAAAGGATTCTGGCACCTGCGGCAGTGCTATGATTGGCCATTCGGGATAAAGTCGTGTCGAGATTTGGTAGGGTGTGTTGGGGGCATATTGGGCATTAATGACTTTGAGCTTATTCACTTCCAGTTCGCCATGCTTCACCATGCTTTCCAGTATGCCTTCACGCACAAAGCCCACGTCGATTTCTCCCGCGACTAGCGCCTTAACCACACTGTGGTGATCGCCTTTTACGTCGATGCGTTTTACATCTTTCGGTAAGTGGATGTCGGCTTGGTAGAGTTCGAAGGCTTGGGCGCGGTAGCCGCCCATAAATTCGTAGCCGGGAATACCAATCACCTTATGCTTGATGTCTTCTAAACTGTTAATGTCTTTTCTATGCGCTAAGGCGAGGATGGCGCCGGCGAGGGATTTGTTGGGCTGACCATTGTGTAATTTGACAAAGGTCGCCAGTGGACCGGACAGTTCGAGTTGGTTACGAATGACAATGTAATGGGTGGGGTTAGTGGTGACTAAATCTAACTCTTTACTGGCTACACGGCGATATATTTCGTCTTGCGACAATACTTGTAATTCGATACGTTCATTAACCAGTTGGCTGTTGAGGTATTCGACAATCGGCACGAACTGCTCACGAGTGCGTTCTTCGCCTAAGTAAGCAAAGACACCTAATTGATACACTTTTTTGGCTTCATCGTTTGCCGCCAGGGCGGTGCTGGTTAAGCAGAAAAAAACGACCAATAGTTTGAGTAGCGCCATGAGTTCCTCAAGTTTAGGTAAGGAGCGAGTTAAGCACAAGGCTTAATGTCCTTCCTGATGATTCTTTTGGTTAAGTTGGTTTTATGATCCTCGACATTGTAAATGAAATAACCTAATGTTTGTGGGTGTTTGTTTAGTTTTTGTGGGCTTTTCTTGCTAGCCAGGCATCGGCCTCTTCGGGTCGGTTATGGTAAAAGCCCTGTTGAATGATGCCGGGGAGGGTTTTAAGCATGTCGGATTGTGCTTGTGTTTCAACGCCTTCGGCGACAATGTGCAGTTGCATTTTGTTGGCAACGGCATAAATGGTTTCGACTAAGCTTTGCGATAGGCCTTCTTCGCCCATGGCAACGACGAAGGCGCGATCAATTTTCAGCTCATCAATCGGCAAATGCTTAAGATAACTGAGCGAGGAGTAGCCTGTACCAAAGTCATCAATCGAAAAGCGGAAGCCCATCGCCTTAAGTTGCTTCATTTTTTGTTTCACTTCGTCTAGGTTTTCCATAAACAAGCCTTCAGTGATTTCCAAAACTAAGCATTCGGGCTTCATGCGTTTTGCTTCTAAAATGGCCAGTGTATTATCGATAAAGTCGGGTTGGAGGAAGTGCCTTGGGCTGATATTGACCGACAATCTCATTTTTAGACCCTGTTGGTAGGCTTGCGTTAAAATGCGGCAAGCTTCTTGTATGACCCAGTAACCAATTTTAATGATGAGGTCGGATTGTTCGGCAATGGTAATAAAAGCATAGGGTGCGAGCAGTCCTTTGAGCGGATGTTGCCAGCGAATGAGGCACTCAGCACCAACCAGTTGTCCCTGTTCATCGACTTGCTCTTGAATGAATAAACGCAGCTCGCCGTATTTCAAAGCCGATTCTAATTCGAGTTCGATGTTGTGGGCTTCTAAATCCCGATCGGACATTTCGCTTTTGAACACTTCGATGCGGTTACCCCCCAGTTTTTGCGCTAATTTTAAGGCAGTACTGGCTTGAGCAATGACGGTGTTGATGATGTCGATACTGCTGCGTTGGTGGTCGGCATCGATTTGGGTAAGCCCCATACTGCAATGAATGCTGATGCGTTCGCTACCCAGTTTGAACGGCGCGGTGACTAGGGATTGTAAGGCATTCTGCCAGCCGAATAACCAGTTGCCGTCTTTACGCCATTGTTCTGATGTGGTGAGTAACAAGGCAAATTTGTCGCTTTCTAATCGCACCACAATGCCGGAGTCGGCAATAAAGGTGCTCATTCTTTCTGCCAGCGCAATCAGTAATTGATCACCAAAGGCAACGCCATGTGTGGCGTTCACCCATTTGAAACGGTCGATATTAAGCAGCAGCATATAACCGACAACGCCGTCGTGATGCTGTTGCAGTTGTTTATCGAGGGTGTCGATCAGCTTACTGCGGTTGCCTAAATGGGTAAGACTATCGACGTAAAGCAGTTGTTGTAGTCGGTATTGGTCATCTTTTTGGGCGCTGATGTCGCGTTGAATGGACAAATAGGCCATGGGTTCGCCGCGATCGTTCTTAACCGGGGCAATGACCACTTCAACATGGTAGTCCTCGCCCGATTTGCGTTTATTCACCATTTCGCCTTGCCACACTTGACCGGCATTAATGGCCGTCCAGAGTTGGTGATATACCGACGCGTCGGTTTGTTCTGATTGGAAAATGCGCGGATTTTTGCCCATGATTTCATGGGTTTTGAACCCGGTAATCTGTTCAACCGCTGGGTTGATGTAGGTGATTTGCCCATTCAGATCGGTAATCAGAATGCTTTCGGGGCTTTGTTCGACGGCCATTTGCAATTTACGTAATTGCTCGGTGTTGTCTTGCAGGTGACGTTTGGCTTTGAGCAGGGAATGATTGCGTCGGTAGAGCAACAACACAAAGACGCTCATCACACCAATTAAGATGAGGATCATGCCAATCACTTCTTGTGACCAGTGGTGATAAATATCCTTAAGCGTTACCGTCGGCGCTTGGTCAAAGGGTTCGATGCGCAGGGTGCGCATGAGGTTATCAACGGTGCGATAGTCTCCGGGAATGGTAAAGCCGGCAATCGACATCGACTGAGTAAACGCACTGTTGTGCGGAATGGCGAGTAAGGCGCTGGCGACTTGTGCCGTTAATTGTTTATCGACATGGGGCATAGCCGCTACCGGCCATTCTGGGTAAAGTCGGGTACTGGTTAAAAAGGGAAAATCGGCATACTTTTGTGCGCCCACTAATTTAATACGATACCATTCGAGTTGACCTTTTTGCGCCATTTGTTCCAACACACCGGTGCGCACAAAGCCGGCATCGGCTTTGCCCGACAGAACGGCTTCCACCGCTAGCGTTTGCGGTTGTCCTGTTTCCAGTATGGTCACATCGCTTTCCACGTCGATACCATGATCGAGCAGCTCGAAGGCTTGCATTTGGTAGCTTCCAAGGGATTGCTTGTCGGATGCGGCAATCAGCTTACCTTTGAGTTGTTGAATATCATTAATTTGATTGTTATTGGCACGGGTAAAGATAACACCGCCGAATTGTTCGGTGGCAAAACTGCCTTCTAGGTTGATGAGTGAGGCAAGTGGCGAAGAGAGCTGATTGCGATAGGTAAGATAGACATAATTAGCCGGCTGCGTGAAAACAAAATCGACCTCACCACGATTCACTGCATCGTTCAGTTCATCATAAAAATACACCTGTAACTGTAAGGGCACCTGCGGCAGTTTCTGTTGCAAGTATTGAATGAGCGGTTGCCAGCGCTTGTAAGAATCTTCTTTGGCGCGAAAGGACAAAACGGCTAGAGTGTAAGACTTGATCTCTTTGCTATGGTTATGGGATTCGGATGGGTTTTCTGCCCAAGCTAGGGAAGCGAACATGAGGCTGGCGATTAAAGCACGCGCCAGCAAACTGACTGTATTGTTGAGTAATTTAGCCAGGGTGTGGATGTTGTTTTGCTTAAATCGGTTCATTCGTCAATCTCACATGCCAACAGGGCTTGTAGGTGTGTGTTGGCGCGATCGAAATCAAATACTGACAGCGCCTCGATCACCGCTTGCCATTGAGCTTGCTGATGAGCGGGCAGCTGTTGACCCAGTTCGGTTAGTTCGTCGTCGTCAATAAATTCGTTACCTTGAATACGCTGGGCTAGGCTGAGTAAATGAGCGCGACTGGCTTTATTTTCACCCGAAACAGGTTGAAGCACTGCTTCGGGAGTGGTAGCTAGGTAGGCGCGAATGGCCTGCTCACTTTGTGTTAGTGTTTGGCTAAACAAAGCGACCTGTTCGCCGGTAATCGGCTCGTTACGTTTGAGCGAGTGGTCGATTTCGCTGCTCAGCTTGGCTAAAGTCGTGATGGCAAGGTTGCCGGCAACGCCTTTAAGGGCATGATTGAGGGCTTGTGCGCTCGTTCTCAGCGCAGCATCACCATCGGCAACGGCTTGTAGTTGGCTTGTTAGGGGGGCGAATTCTTGCGTTAATTGTTGAAGAAATAGGGTTAACAACTTGCGATAAAGTGCTTGATTTCCATTTAATTGTTGCAGTCCTTTTGTGGCATCGAACATGAGATTTTCCTGTGTGGTGAGCGTATTATTGTTTTCTATTAGGGGTTCTGCGGCTTGCTCTAACCGTGATCTTGGCTCGGCTTGTGGTAGCCATTTTATCAGGGTTTGGCGCAACTGGTGTCGATTGATGGGTTTGGGCAGGTGGTCATTCATGCCGGCGGCTAGGGCTTTTTCTCGATCTTCGATCATAGCGGCAGCGGTTAGGGCGACAATCGGCGTTTTGCTGTCGAAGCCTCTAATCTGCCGTGTGGCTTCATAGCCATCCATTATTGGCATTTGAATGTCCATTAAAATCAATTGATAAGGCTTAGCCCTAGCCATTTCGATAGCCTGTTCACCGTGATGAGCAACATCGGCGTTAAGTCCTAGGCTTTTCAATTGGTTGAGCGCTACTTCTTGATTGATTAGATTGTCTTCGACTAGCAGAATGTTGCCGCTGAGTAAGGCTACTGATTCTTCATTTTGACTACTCGTGGTTGGCAAGAAAGCGATAGGTTCGCAGGGGGTGAGCAAGAGGCTAAAAGAAAATTGAGCGCCTTCATGCCGGCGGGAGTTAACCTGAATACCTTCTCCGCCCATGGCTTTGACCAGTTTTTGACTAATGATTAAACCCAACCCCGTGCCGCCATATTGACGGGTGATGGAACTGTCGGCTTGAGTAAAGGCAGAAAATAATTTTTGTTGTTGGGCGTCGCTGATGCCTATGCCGGTATCTTCGATGCTGAAATGAACACGAGAGCGCCCTTGATAGATTGGTTCAGTGCTGACCTTAAGGCTAACGCTGCCATGATGGGTAAACTTAATGGCATTGCTGATTAAATTGGTGAGCACTTGTCGAATCCGCAGCTCATCACCCAAGAAACTGCTGTCGTTTGTCGGGGAGCAGGTTAAGGAAAGGCTTAAGTTTTTCTCTTGCGCCACTCCGTTGAACATCTGCTTTAAGTCGTGCATCATCTGGGCAAGCGAGAAGGGTTGCTCGTTGATGAGCATTTTGCCGGCTTCGATTTTAGAAAAGTCGAGAATGTCGTTAATAATACCCAGCAACAAATGCGCAGAATGATGAATTTTTCCCAGCTGCGTCCGCATGGCGGAGACGTCGTTTGATTCCATGGCTAATTCGCTCAGCCCCAAAATGGCGTTCATGGGGGTGCGAATTTCGTGACTCATATTGGCTAAAAATTCGGACTTGGCTTTGTTGGCTTGTTCAGCTTCTTGTTGGGCTTGTTTGAGTAGGTGTTCGGCGTCTTTTTGATGCTGGATATTGATGTGCGTGCCAACCATCCAAGTGGGGTTGCCAGCTGCGTCAAAATCACTGACCTTACCTCGACATTCAATCCAAGTCCAATCGTGTTGCGCGTTTCGGTAGCGGAACTGAATAACAAAGCCCTGATTTTTTCGCGTTTGTTCTTCTACTTGCTTAAAGGCAGCATCCATATCGTCGGGATGAATACCTTGTTTGTAGGTAGCTAGGCTCATGGGAAAAGCTTGCGCTTCGAAACCAATTTGGTAGTAGCACTCATCGGACCAGCTTAAAAATTCATTCATATCCCATTGCCACAAACCAATTTGGGAGGCTTCGATACTTAAGCGGAATTGTGTTTCTTTGGTTTTGAGCTCTAATTCAAACAGTTTTTGTTCGGTAATGTCTTGAACAGTGCCGCGTGAAATCAGCGGTTTACCTTGGGCATCGAACTCATTCTCTGCCATTTCTCTCACCCATTTGATGCGTCCGTCGGGCATGAGTAGGCGATGATCTAGGCTATAATTTTGGCGATGAATAAGCGAGTTTTGGTAGGCTGTTTCGACCTTTTCCACATCATCTGGATAAATGACATCAAAAAAGGCTTGGTAGGAAGGCTGAAACTCATTGGGGTCGAGTTCGAAAATACGATAAACCTCATCTGACCAGGTGAGGGTTTGTTGGCGTAAGTCTAATTCCCAAATGGCGAGTCGAGCGACCCGTTGCGCTTTGCTCAGAAGTTGTTGGGTTTGCTCTAGCTTCAGTGTTTGTTCTTTTTGCGCGCTAATGTCCAGCAAATAGCCATTAATATAGCTGATTTGTTGCTGTTCGTTGTAATGCGCTCGTGTGTAATCGTAAAACCAGCGTGCTGTGCCGTCTTTATCAATCAGTCGGTAGGTTTGCTCCCAGCCATTACGGGTTTCGGCTGAGTAGGTGGCCACTTCTGCGACAATACGCTCACGGTCGTCGGGATGGATGAGGTTGAAAAAGTGGATGCGTTGGCTCATCAGTTCTAACTGACCATAACCTAATACCGTTTGCACATTTTCAGAAACAAAGTCAATCGGCCAACCTTGAGTGGGTAACCAGTTGAATACCAACACCGGACCACCCGCAAAAAGGTCGCGTTCAATTTTAAGCAGCTGTTGTTGCTCAAAAATCAAATCATGTAAATTTTCATGAGTGTCGAGTTGTTTTGTGGTCGGCATAGTTATCTCTGTTATTCACAGTGGCAGTGTCGTTGGTATTTCTGCAAGGCAGTAAAATAAGCACATTTTGTTACGAGTGTAGCACAGACAATAAGCTGCACCTAGAAGGGTTGGCTTGTTTTTTTAATCAATAGATGATGAGAATTAAGTTAATCGATCAAAACCCCACATTGTGGCTGAGTTTGGGTTGGCTCTGTTTTAGTCGCTATGGGCAAATTCAGCAACACCTTCTTGCCATTGACTAGCATTAAAACCTTGCTGGGTTAACCAAGTAACGGCATCGCGGGCATAAAGACAAAAAGGACCGCGACAGTAGGCAACCACGGGTTTGTCCTTCGCCAAACTGTTGGCTTTGCTTTCCAGTTCATGGATGGGGAGTGACAGGGCATGGGGTAAATGGGCATGGGCAAATTCAGTACTAGGTCTAACGTCAATGAGTTGAATCTGCTGGTGTTCGGCTAAGGCAATCAGTTCGTTGACGGAGTGAATGCCAGTCGTTCGCTGTGGGGCAATATCTGTTAACTGTTGTTGCAGTTCGGGTAGTTGTTCGGCGGCTAAGCGATGTAAGATCACCCATAGCTGGGCGATTTGCTCATTGGCAATTTCGTAGCGGCGATATTTGCCTTCTTGCTTGACGCGCACACACTGAGCTGATTTGAGTGCTTTTAAATGAGCACTGGTTAAGGCAATGCTCATTTCCGCTTCCTCTGCCAACTGTTCGACCGTTTTCGGTGCTTGCGCTAGCAGTTCGAGCAGTTCGAGTCGTTTGGGGCTGGCAATGGATTTGGTTAAGGTGGCCACTTGGGCAAATAGCTGGTCTTTAATCTGTCGATTGGTCATGATGGTTACCTGAAGTCAGAATGATGAGTCATTCTAACATTAATTGGATTGTTTGCCAGTTTGGTTAGATCGTTATGGCATAGCTCAGTAAGACTCCTGCTAAGGCACACACTAACACATAAACCCATAACGGCCAGCGAAAGACGGCTAATAAAGCCAAAGCTAATCCTAACCAGAGCAGATCCCAAACGGTGTGTAAGGCGTGTAGCGCAATCGGATTGATGAGGGCAGTCAGTAATAAACCGACCACACCCGCATTGATTCCCCATAATGCCTGTCGCCAACGAGCGGATTCCATTAAGCTCCGCCAGTAAGGCAAAGCGATGATGACAAACAGTAGTGAGGGTAAAAAAATTGCGACAATGGCAATGGCGGCCATCAGCCAAAGAGGAAGCATCGTTTGTGGTAACACAGCGCCTAGGAAGGCAGCAAAACTGAGCAAAGGCCCCGGCATGGCTTGCGTGATGCCATAACCCGCTAGAAAGATATCATCGCTGACACCCAGTTGATGAAAGCCATCGTAGAGCAAAGGCAACACCACATGACCCCCGCCAAACACCAAAGCGCCGGTTCTAAACAGATGATCGACCATGGATAGGACTGGGTTTGCTAGCCATGTGGCCAGTAGGGGTAGTGTGATGAGTAATCCGATTAACAGACCTAAACTGACCCATGCCTGACGATGAGTCAAGTTAACCTGCCATCTTGTGGTATTTGAGTTGGTGGCATTGGATGACGACCAGATGAGTCCGAATAGTCCTGCTAACGCCAGTAAGGCGATCTGCCACACGGCTGAGGATAACCAGAGTGCCAGCAAAGCAACACCCAGCGCGATGAGGCGTCTTGACCAGTCGGGACAGAGGTTGTTACTCATCGACCATAAGGCTTGTATGACAATGGCGACCGCTGCCATTGTTGGTCCCTGTAAGAGTCCGTTGGGTAAGTTGGCTTGAAAATAACTTAAACCATAGGCGATGGTAACCAGTAACAGCATCGAGGGCAGGGTAAAGCCTAACCATGCGGCAACTGCGCCACGAATGCCGGCTTGTTGTAAGCCCAACGCCATACCCACCTGACTACTGGTCGGACCAGGTAGTATCTGACACAGCGCCACCAGTTGTGCGTAATCGGCATCGTTTAACCAACGCTTTTCTTGTACCAGCGTGCGCTGAAAATGAGCTAAATGCGCAATCGGGCCGCCAAAAGCGGTTAAGCCGAGTTTGAGAAAGGTGGTAAATACGTGCCAGGGGGACATGGGTTTGTTTCCAAGCGGTAGTGAAAGTTCTGTAAATTCTTAATTATAGCGATATAGAAGACGATATTCGTGACATGTTTGTCTCATTTTTGCCGATGTGCTATATTGTGCTACATTAAGCTTTGGAGGTAATTATGCTAGTTTCGATTCGCCAGCAGGGCGGTGCAGCGGTTATGACCATACCAGCTGAGGTACTGAAAAAATTCAATTGGAAACCGGGTAGTCAAGTTGATTTGTCGGTGTTAGAAGATGGTTTTGCTGTTCGCCCTGCTGTTAAGCAACGCAAGCGTTATCATCTGTCAGAATTATTGATACCCTTAGAAGTTGCTGAGTCGCTTGCTGATGAAACGATCTGGGCAAGAGAAGGAGAGGCGATGGGGCGGGAGTTGACATGAAACGGCATCACCCGCAACGTGGCGACGTATACTGGCTTGACCCAAACCCAATCGTTGGTCGTGAAATGCAAAACAGGCATCGTTTTGTCGTCATTACCATTCAAGAAATCAATGCCTTGGGTATGGTGATGATGGTACCCATTACCAGTGGTGGTGATTATGCTAGAAGTAAGGGCTTAACCGTAGCCATTACTGGTCACGATACCACAGGCGTTGCTGTGTGTAATCAAGTTCGTTCGTTTGATTTACAAGCACGCGTGAAAGCGGGCACGGC
>CAZBQD010000040.1:0-19316 GCA_964493995.1 uncultured Francisella sp. | reverse complement strand
TCGATGGTGTAATGCGGTGTTTCCATGTGCTCATTTGGAATGAGCATAACATGAATGCGATGACGGTTTTCGATACGCAGAATTTCGTCACGTTTTTCATTCAGCAAGAAAGTGGCGACATCAACTGGCATTTGTGCCATGATGCGATGGGTATTATCTTTAATCGCCGCTTCTTCGATCTGACGCAAAATAGACAACGCAATCGATTCGACACCACGAATCACACCCAAACCACGACAGCGAGGGCAAACCAACTGGGTCGATTCTTCCAAAGAAGGGCGTAGGCGTTGACGTGATAACTCTAATAAACCGAAACGTGAAATGCGACCAATTTGAATGCGCGCACGATCTGATTTAACCGCATCTTTCAAGCAGTTTTCAACTTCACGTTGGTGTTTAGAAGCCATCATGTCGATGAAGTCAATGACGATTAATCCACCTAAATCTCGCAGACGTAACTGACGCGCAATTTCTTCTGCCGCTTCCATATTGGTGTTAAACGCCGTTTCCTCAATATCGCCACCTTTGGTGGCGCGACCCGAGTTAATATCAATAGCGGTTAAGGCTTCAGTATTGTCGATAACAATTACGCCGCCAGAAGGTAGCACTACTTCACGTTGGTAAGCGGATTCAATTTGATTTTCAATTTGAAAACGATTAAACAGCGGTATACGGTCATTGTACTGAAGAATTTTATCCAGTTGTGCGGGCATAACCTGTTGTACAAAGTCACGCGCTTTTTGCCACGTAGGTTGGTGGTCAATCAGAATTTCGCCGACATCATTACGCAAATGGTCGCGTAAAGCACGAATAACAATGTCGCTTTCTTGGTAAACTAGGAAAGGAGCGGGGCGCTCAGCTACTGCTTGGCAAATCGCTTGCCATACCATGGCTAAATAATCGACACCCCATTGCAATTCTTCGGCGCTTTTACCCACGCCGGCAGTGCGAATAATGGTACTCATACCGTTAGGAATATTCAATTCGTGCATCACCTGGCGAATATCGCTGCGATCATCGCCTTCGACACGACGAGAAATACCACCAGAATTGGCGGTATTGGGCATCATAACAATGTAAGGACCTGCCAGCGCGATTTGGGTGGTGAGTGCTGCGCCTTTATTGCCGCGCTCTTCTTTTTGAACTTGTACAACGATTTCTTGTTTTTCTTTTAACACATCGCTGATGGTTGGGCGTTCACCATTGGATGAATTAAAACCAGTGAAAAACTCTTCAGAAAGCTCTTTAAAAGGCAAGAAGCCGTGGCGATCGGCACCATAATCGACAAAAGCCGCTTCTAAGCTGGGTTCGATACGGGTGACTATGCCTTTGTAAATGTTGGCTTTCTTCTTCTGAAGATGGGTGGTTTCTATGTCTAAATCGTAAAGACGCTGTCCATCGACGAGCGCGACACGCAACTCTTCCGGTTGGGTGGCGTTGATTAGAATGCGTTTCATGCGTGGAATTGCTCACTTCATTCGTTAAGGTGGGGCGTGGCAAATGGAGAGAAGATAGCCAGGTGAGAAATAACCAGACAAAGGCAGGCGTGCCGTTTGCTGCTGTGCGAACGGCTGGTAGCGCGAAAGACTGGGATACCAAAAAAGGTACGCTTGCCATGGTTATGTAAAATTCCTTGTCATCTTTGTGTCACGACAGCACCAGGGTTTGGCTGGCGTCTGTTGAGAAACTTCCCCATTGTCACGCAGGGATAAAAAATTAGGCTCATTGTTTGCGCTTCACAGGGTTTATCGGTATGCTTTGCCGATTACATCCAGCACAAACAGCTATCACTATACCAATGAATCAAGATAACAGCAATACCTCAGCCCCTTCAATGGGCGTGCATTACTTAACCGTAGCCGAGGAAGATCAAGGACAACGTTTGGACAACTATTTATTGTCGCGTTTGAAGGGTGTGCCTAAAACGCATATCTATAAACTCATTCGTAAGGCGGAAATTCGTGTTAATAAAAAGCGTCCTTCCGCTGACCAACGCTTGCAAAAAGACGATCTTGTGCGTTTGCCGCCGATTCGTGTTGCTGAGCGCGCCCCGCTGGCGCCAGTAACTGACCGTTTGGCTGAGGTGTTGGCGCAAGCGGTATTGTATGAAGATGAGGCATTAATGGTATTGAATAAGCCTGCTGGCTGGGCGGTGCATGGTGGCAGTGGCATTAATTTGGGTATCATTGAAGCTGTACGTCAATGGCGCGAACACGCTAAGCGTTGGGAGTTAGTGCATCGTTTGGATAGAGATACCTCGGGATGTCTGATTATCGCCAAAAAACCATCTATTATGAAAGCCTTGCAAGCAGATTGGGAGAGTTTTAGTAAGACTTACACCGCTTTGGTGTCGGGTCAATGGTCAGCTAAAGACAAATGGGTTGATGCCCCTTTGTTGAAAAATGTGCTGCAATCTGGTGAGCGCATGGTACGTGTTTCTGCTGATGGTAAGGCTTCGTTAAGCGAGTTTTCGGTGGTGAATGCTTGGGCGCAAGCCACGCAAGTGCGCGTGAAATTACATTCTGGACGAACGCATCAAATTCGTGTGCATGCGCAATGGAAAAAGCATCCTTTATTGGGTGATGATAAATATGGCGATGAAATGAGTCATGAGTTGTCTAAACGATTGGGTGTGAAACGATTGATGTTGCATGCGCAACAATTGGTTTTTCGTCATCCCGTGAGTGGTGAATCCTTAACAGTAGAAGCGCCCATCGCAGTAGATGTGTTAGCCGTGATTAACAAATTGTCTAAAGTGAGTTAGTTAAAGCAATGAAGCCTTATAAAGTGATTATTTTTGACTGGGATGGAACCTTAATGGATTCCGATCAGCGTATTGTTGAGTGTTTGAAAGTGGCAGCGATAAAAGCAGACTTGCCCTTACTGCCAGATCAGTCATATAGAGATATTATTGGCTTGAGTTTGGGGGTGGCTTTGCAAACTCTTTATCCGCAAGCGAGCGAATGGCAGCACAAGGTGTTGGACGCGATTTATCGTTGGCAATTCATGGAAGCCAATGAAACCCTAATGCAACCTTTTGAAGGGTTGCATGATTTGCTAACCAGTTTACAAGCTGCGGGCTATTTATTGGCCATAGCTACCGGTAAGAGTCGCCCTGGTTTGGAGTTGGTGATGGCGGAGACTCAAGTTAAGCCCTATTTCGTCACCACCAAAAGTGGTGAAGAAACAGCTTGTAAACCTAATCCGTTAATGTTGCAGGAAATTTTGCAGGAGTTGTCGTTGGCGCCTTCGGAGGCTTTAATGGTGGGCGATTCGATTTTTGATTTGCAAATGGCGCAAGCAATTGCAATGCCTTCTGTTGCCATGACGCATGGTGTGCACGGCTTAGAGGCTTTGTCAGTTTTTAATCCCTTGGCATTTTGTGATAATTTGGCAGAGTTGAAATCTTGGTTGTTGGATTAACGCAATAGCCTACCCAAGTCGGTCAACCAGTGGGACAGTTGAATTAACGGTAAACCAATCAGTGCGCTGGGGTCGTTGTTTTCAATCCGTTCAAACAGACAGGCGCCTAATCCCTCGGATTTGAACGCGCCGGCACACTGGTAGGGTTCTTCTTGGTTAAGATAGTTGCTTAGTTGCGCTTCGCTGAGCTGACGAAAATAAACGTGGGTTTGATCTAGGTGTTCAAAACGTTTTTCTGGTGTGTGTAAGATCAAGCTAGTATAAAAAGTAACGCGCTTGCCTTGCATTTGCGTTAGTTGATCTAGCGCTCGGTCAAAACAACCTGGCTTGCCTAAGGCTTTGTCTTCAAAGCTAGCGCTTTGATCGGAGGCAATAATCCATGCAGTCGGATGTTGCTCTGCAATTTTATCTGCTTTGATGTTACCTAAGCGCATTACCATATCGGCAACTGGTTCATGATTGAGTCGTGACTCATTGATGTCTGGGCTGATCGCTTCAAAAGATAGATGCAGTCGATCCAGCAAAGCGCGACGAAATACCGATTGCGAGGCGAGGATTAGTGGGTTTTTGATGCTTGACATACTCTATCTCGTGTTTTTATGGGGTTTGGATGGTCAAATATCGGCTTTACCCTTTGACCTAAAGGGTTATTTAGCGTATCATTTATCGTTATGCTTGAAAAGTTATTACACCAATTGGATGTTAAATCTTTAGCGCGTAGCGCCAAGGAAATACCCTTCGTGTTAAATCGCGATGAGTTGGTGCGTCTGGCGCAAGCAACACAGGGTGTCTGTAGTGATGCTTCGGGTGTGTTGCGTTTTTCACTTTTTGAGGGTCGTTATCCGCAGGTAGAAGTGCAGGTTTCGGCAGATGTTACGTTGATTTGTCAGCGCAGCCTAGAAGCTTATGAACAGCCGTTAGAGGCGCATGCGTTTTTGGTGTTTGCTGATGAAGACGAAACAGAATGGCTTGAGTCGCAAGACGTGCTCTCGCCGGAAGAAATGGATGAAGATCCTAGGTTGTGGATTGAGGACAGTCTGTTGCTGGCCTTGCCGTTGGTGCCAGTGCAGCCCGGATCCCAACCAGTTGAGTACCAAATAGGAGAGGTGGTGGAAGTGGAATCGGTTAAGCCCAATCCCTTCGCTAACCTCAAAGCAATGTTGCATAAGGAGTAAACCATGGCCGTTCAACAGAACAAAAAATCGACTTCTCGTCGTGATATGCGTCGCGCGCATGACGCAATCACTGGCAAGGCATTGTCAATCGAACCTACTACCGGTGAAGTTCACCGTCGTCACCACGTAAGCCCAGATGGCTTTTACCGTGGTAAAAAGGTTGTTGACAAGGTCTAATGTCGGGTGACTACACTCGCTATTGACGCGATGGGCGGGGATCATGGTTTAGCGACCACGATCCCTGCGTCACTTAAAGCCCTTCAAGAATTCCCAAAACTTCATTTGCTCCTAGTGGGTGATGAAGTGTCAATTGCTCAAAAGCTCGCTAGCCTACCACACGATGCTTCACGAATCAGTATTGTTCATGCTGAACAAGTGGTGGATATGGATGAGTCACCTTCTAAAGCCTTGCGTGGCAAACGTAAATCCTCCATGAGACAGGCGATTGATGCAGTGCACGATGGTCGCGCTGGTGCTGCCGTTTCAGCAGGCAATACAGGTGCCCTGATGGCGATGGCTAAATTTGTGCTGAAAACCCTGCCGGGTATCGAGCGTCCTGCTATTTGTACCATGTTGCCGCGTATTGGTGGCCATACCATGATGTTGGATTTGGGCGCTAACGTCGGCTGTTCAGGTGAGAATCTGTTGCAGTTTGCCTTGATGGGGCATGTGTTAGCTCAAGCTGTCGATGGTTGTGAACATCCGCGTATTGGCTTGCTGAATATTGGTCAAGAAGAAATGAAAGGCCACGCCCGTATTTGGGAGGCAGATGAGCTGTTGCGCCAATGGCCACTGAATTATATCGGTTATGTTGAAGGTAATGAAATTTTTACCGGTGACTGCGATGTGGTGGTCTGTGATGGTTTCGATGGCAATATTGCGCTGAAAGCGTCGGAAGGGGTGGCGAAAATGATTCGTCACTACATGAAATCGGCTTTTATGCGCACTTGGTGGACAAAAGCCTTAGGGTTGATTGCTACCCCCGTGTTGAAAGCTTTTGGTAATAGTATCGATCCTCGTCGCTATAACGGTGCTTCCTTGCTTGGCTTACGCGGTATTGTGGTGAAAAGTCATGGTGGTGCCGATGCCATCGCCTTTGAATACGCCATTCGTCAGGCCATTTTAGAAGTCGAAAAGCAAGTGCCGACTCGTATTGCCGATAGCCTTGAACAGCTAATGTTACAGAGTATTGAATGAGTTAGCAAAAAATGTCACTTCGTACATTTTTAGCAACTTAGCGTGTTTTTTTCTGGTGGAAGGGTGTTAAATGAAACAATATAGTGTTGCTGCTAAAACCCTTCCCCCAGACCCCCAACCCATCTGGGGCTTATTGAGGTAGTTGTGAGTTTAACTGTTAACGCCAAAATTTTAGGTACAGGTAGTTATTTGCCTGAAAAGCTACTGACGAATATCGATTTAGAGCAACTGATTGATACAACCGATGCTTGGATTGTCGAGCGCACGGGTATTCGTGAACGCCATGTGGCAGCAGAAAATGAATTTACCAGTGATTTGGCTAAAGTAGCCGCCGAGCGTGCTTTGGCAGCGGCGGGTTTGACGGCCAATGATATTGAACTGATTGTGTTGGCTACCACCACTCCTGATCGTGTTTTTCCCAGTACCGCTTGTTTGTTACAAAATAAATTAGGCATGACCAATGGTGCGCCGGCGATGGATGTACAGGCGGTATGCAGTGGTTTCGTTTATGCCTTATCGACCGCTAATGCCTTTATTCGTTCTGGACAAGTGAAAACCGCTTTGGTCATTGGGGCTGAAACACTGACTCGCATAACCGATTACAGCGACCGGGGTAATTGTATGCTCTGGGGTGATGGCGCTGGTGCGGTGGTACTGGGTGCAACGACAACAGAAGCAGGCATCATTTCCACTCATCTTCATGCCGATGGCCGATATGAAGAAATGCTTTATGTTGAAGGTGGCGGCACTTGTGGCTTAGGTCAGTCTCCTAAAATGCGGATGCAAGGCAATTCGGTGTTCAAAATGGCGGTGAATACCTTGGATGCTATTGTCGATGAAACCTTGCAAGCGAATGGACTCAATAAATCCGATATCGATTGGTTAGTGCCTCATCAAGCCAATAAGCGCATTATTGATGCGACGGCAAGAAAATTAGAAATGCCCGCTGAACGGGTTATTTTAACCGTGGCAGAACATGGTAATACCTCCGCTGCATCCATTCCTTTAGCTTTAGACACGGGGGTGCGAGATGGTCGTATTCAACGGGGTGAATTGTTATTAATGGAAGCTTTTGGTGGCGGTTTCACCTGGGGTTCTGCTTTGGTTCGTTTTTAATTCAGTGATTATTTTTTTCTAAAGAGATGATATGACAACTGCATTCGTTTTTCCGGGTCAGGGATCGCAGAGCGTCGGCATGTTGGCCGATGTCGCGACCGAATACGCTTTAGTGGGCGAAACCTTCGCTGAAGCTTCAGAAGCCTTAGGCTATGATTTATGGCAAGTGGTGACACAGGGTCCAGCGGAAAGCCTTAATCAAACTTCAGTAACTCAACCGGCCATGTTGACGTCAGCCTTGGCGTTTTATCGTATTTTGCAAGCGGCAGGCAAGGCAGATGTGGCTTTTATGGCCGGTCATTCGTTGGGCGAGTATACTGCCTTAACCGCAGCTGGTGTGTTTAGTTTGGCCGACGCGGTTCGTTTGGTGCGTGCGCGTGGTGAGTACATGCAAGCGGCTGTACCGGAAGGTGTGGGTGCCATGGCGGCTATTTTAGGCCTCACAGACGATCAAGTTCGTTTGGCTTGCGAGCAAGCAGCTCAAGGCGAAGTGGTATCGGCGGTGAATTTTAACTCACCCGGTCAGGTGGTCATTGCTGGCCACAAGACGGCGGTTGAGCGAGCGATGAAGCTCTGTCAAGAAGCGGGCGCTAAACGTGCCTTGCCTCTGCCGGTCAGTGTGCCGAGTCATTGTGCGTTAATGCAACCTGCTGCCGATCGTTTAGCGCAAGATTTAGCTCACATGAGCATGCAATCACCGCAGGTTTCGGTAGTCAATAACGTGCATGTTGCCGTTGAGTCGGATATTAATGCCATACAATCAGCCCTCATTGCTCAGCTCTATTCCCCTGTGCGTTGGGTGGAAACGGTGCAGTATTTGAAAGCCCAGGGTGTGACGCGTTTGGTCGAAGTAGGACCTGGAAAGGTGTTGGCGGGCTTAAATAAACGCATTGATAACGAAATTGAGCATTTTGCAGTTGCAGATTTGCGCACATTAAGCGATTATTTAGCAAAATAAGTTGATTTGAGGACACTATGTCAGAACAACCCTTAGCCAATCAAGTGGTGTTAGTAACCGGTGCAAGCCGAGGTATTGGTAAAGCCATTGCGATTGCTCTAGGCAAAGCAGGCGGTTATGTCGTGGGTACAGCCACTTCGGAAGCAGGTGCGCAGCAAATTAGCGCTTACATGCGTGAAGCGGGTATGGCTGGCGAAGGCAAAATGCTGGATGTGCGTGATGCGGAAGCGGTGACTGCTTTGGTTGATGGCATCAGTGCTGAGCATGGTCATATTGCGGTATTGGTGAATAACGCCGGTATTACGCGTGATAATCTGCTCATGCGTATGAAAGATGACGAATGGGATGATATCATCAACACCAACTTGTCATCTGTTTATCGTGTCAGTAAAGCCTGTTTACGTGGTATGATGAAAGCCCGTGCGGGGCGTATTATCAATATCGCTTCGGTGGTAGGCTCGATGGGTAATGCCGGACAAACGAACTATGCAGCGGCAAAAGCGGGTATTATGGGCTTTAGTCGTTCGTTAGCGCGTGAGGTGGGTTCGCGTAATATTACAGTGAATACCGTGGCACCTGGCTTTATCGATACCGATATGACGCGTGCGTTATCAGAAGAACAAAGAGCGCAACTGGTTAAAGAGATTCCATTAGGGCGCATGGGAGATGCAGAAGACATCGCAGCAACTGTGCTGTTTTTAGCATCACCGGCGGCGGGATACATTAGTGGTCAAATTTTGCATGTCAATGGCGGCATGTACATGATTTGATGATGAGTTAAACATCAATTTTTTATTTATTTGTGGAGAAGATACATGAGCACTATCGAAGAGCGCGTAAAAAAGATCGTTGTTGATCAGTTGGGTGTTAAAGAAGAAGAAGTGACTGCAGACGCGTCATTCATCGATGATTTAGGTGCTGACTCATTGGATACCGTTGAGTTGGTGATGGCGTTAGAAGAAGAATTCGATTGCGAAATTCCTGACGAAGAAGCTGAAAAAATCACCACTATGCGTATGGCGATTGACTACATCAACGCGCATAACAAGTAATGCAAAATTAAGTGACAATTTTGTCATTTGATTTGTCTTAAAATATCCGAGCTTAGTCTCGGATATTTTTTAGGTAAGAAAAAAAGGGGTGTGGGATGACGGGAAAACGACGTGTCGTAGTGACAGGAATGGGTATGGTTTCACCACTGGGCAATGATGTGGCCTCTAGTTGGTCGGCGGCTTTAGCTGGTGAGAGTGGTATCGTCCCGATTACCGCATTTGATGCCAGTCTCTATTCAACGCGTTTTGGTGGTACCATTAAAAATTTAGATCCATCTTCTTGGATTTCTGCGAAGGAACTCAAGAAAATGGATCCATTTATTCATTATGGGTTAGTTGCTGCTTTGCAAGCATGGCAAGATGCTGGCTTAACCGTGACCGAAGCCAACGCGCCGCGTATGGGCGTTTCGATGGGGTCGGGTATTGGTGGCATTGGCACCATTGAACAGCAACATGATGTCTTGCTCAAGTCAGGGCCGCGTCGACTATCGCCCTTCTTTGTGCCTTCTAGCATCATCAATATGATTTCAGGGCATATATCCATTATGTTGGGACTGCAAGGACCTAACATGGCGGTGGTGACAGCCTGTGCTACCGGTACGCATGCCATTGGTGATGCCATGCGCATGATTCAATATGGCGATGCCGATGTGATGCTGGCTGGCGGTGCCGAATATGCCACCACGCAACTTGGCTTGGGCGGATTTAGTGCGGCTCGAGCTTTGTCGCAACGCAATGATGATCCACAAACCGCATCTCGACCCTGGGATAAAGACCGTGATGGCTTTGTGCTGTCTGATGGCGCAGCTTGCTTGGTATTAGAAGAATATGAGCACGCTAAGGCACGCGGTGCGCAGATTTATGCCGAGTTGGCGGGTTTTGGCATGAGCAGCGATGCACACCACATGACCATGCCCTTAGCCAACGGCTCAGGTGCAGCACGCTGCATGCAGAATGCCATGCGAGATGCGGGCGTGAATGCCGAACAGGTGGGCTATATTAATGCTCACGGTACGTCTACGCCTTTGGGTGATGTTGCCGAAACCATGGCCATTAAACGCGCGTTTGGCGCTTATGCCAAGCAACTGATGGTCAGTTCGACAAAATCCATGACCGGTCATACCTTAGGTGCGGCAGGTGCGATTGAGTCTGTTTTCTGCGTCTTGTCATTGCGTGATCAGCAAGTGGCACCGACCATTAATCTGCACATGCCCGATGAGGGTTGTGATTTAGACTATGTGCCGCTAGAAGCCAGGGATGCTAAGTTGGACGTGGTGCTGAACAATTCTTTCGGGTTTGGTGGCACTAACGCTACCCTTGTCTTTCGTCGCTTAGGTTAGTCCGTCTCATGAACTATGCAAACCCGATTGTTCAGACGCGTCACGGTACTGAACCCTTCGACTTATTGGCGTTACATCAGGCGTTTCCACAACGTTATCCGGCCTTGTTAAGCTCGGCCAGTGGCTTGGTGAATGGGCATAGGTACGATTTTCTCTTTGCCGATTGGGTTGAGGTGCCGTTAGCCGAATTGGAGCAAGTGGATGTTGCCACGGCTCAATCACATGAACTGCCTTTTATTGGCGGTTATGTGGTATTTTTTCCTTATGAATATGCCCAGCAGGTTGAACCAACACTGAAGCTACCACAAGCTGACGCTTGGCCAGCCAAAGTATGGCGGGTTAGTGCGGCTTTTATGGTAGATCGTGCTACCCATGATTGCCACTTGATTGCGCAACCTGAATTTGCTCACCTAATGGCAGGCTATTGGCAAGATTGGGAACAGGTACGCCAACAGCCTAAAATGACCAGCTTACCCATTGTTGCTGATATTCAGGAAGCGGATGGTGAGGGCTTTTTAGCCGGTGTGGAACGCTGTAAAGATTACATTTTGTCGGGTGATGTGTTTCAGGTCAATTTGTCTCGTCAATGGCGGGCGGTTATATCGCCAGAAGTCACCCCGGCGATGATTTACCAACAGCTGCGACAAGCCAATCCTGCTCCCTTTTCGGCTCTGTTGTGCTGGGAAGATCAAGCAATTATCAGCTCTTCGCCAGAACGTTTGGTTTCGGTGCGCCATGGTATCGTGGAAACGCGACCCATTGCCGGTACACGTCGTCGTGGTGCGGATGAACAAGCCGATGAAGCGCTGAAGTCAGAACTCAGCTTGCATCCGAAAGAGCAGGCAGAGCATGTGATGTTACTGGATTTGGAGCGTAATGATTTGGGTCGCATTTGTCAGCCGGGTAGTGTGCAGGTGAATGAATTAATGACCATTGAAAGTTACACTCATGTGCATCATATCGTTTCTAATGTGGTGGGCAAGTTGCGCACGCAGGTGAGTGCGAAACAGGTGATTGATGCTGTTTTTCCCGGCGGAACCATTACCGGTTGTCCCAAGGTGCGTTGCATGGAAATTATTGCGGAACTGGAACAACAGCCGCGCGGCGTCTATACCGGTTCTTTGGGTTACGTTAGCCTAGATGGTCAAATGGATACCAATATTCTCATTCGTAGTTTTCATTGGCAGCCAGGGCAACTGACGTTTAATGCGGGCGCCGGCATTGTTTACGATTCTCAGGCCGATTTTGAATTAGAAGAGACACGTCATAAAGCCAAGGGGCTGTTGAGAGCTTTGGCTTCGGAGTCATCGTTATGACACAACGATGGTTGAATGGTGTTGCCGTTGCTGCCGATGGCAATCGAGCTTGTTTGTATGGCGATGGGGTTTTTGAGACGCTGCGTTTAACGGCGGGACGTATTGCTTTTTGGTCGCATCATTGGCAACGATTACAAACGGGTTTGCGTCGCTTGGGGTTTCCGCTGTTGACTGAATCGGCATTAATGTCGGCCTTAGCTCCGGCCTTAGACGCTAGCGAAGAAGTGGTATTGCGTGTGAGTGTGTCGCGTGATGGCGTGCGAGGTTATCGATACCGTGACGATGCTAACCTCATCATCGATGTACAAAAATCCCCTTTGCCAGAGCATATTTGGCATGGACAGTCGCTCAAGGTGCGCTGGTGTCAAACTCGTTGGGCGCAACAACCGCTGTTAGCCGGTATTAAGCATTTGAATCGCTTGGAGCAAGTATTGGCACGTAGCGAGTGGACGGATGCGAGCATTGCCGAAGGTCTGGTGTGTGATACGCAAGGTCAGGTGATTTCGGGGTGTATGTCGGCCTTGTTATTAAGATTCGGTCAGACTGTTTTAGCAGCAGATATCACGCAAACGGGGATTGATTCGGTGGCGCGTCGAGTGGTATTGGATGCCTTACCCAGTATGGGTTACGAAGTTCAAGTACAGCCTTTGTCTAAAAAAGATGTGTTAATGGCAGATGAGTTGCTGTTGATGAATGTGGTGCAAGGAATTGGTTCTATTAGTGATTGTGATGGTGTGACTTATGCTGATAAACAGCTGTCCAGCAGACTCGTGCCCCTATGGCAAGGCTGGTTAAGCCATGGTGCAAGGGTGGAAATATGAGTAAAGGCGTGGTGATGGTCAGAAAAGGCGTGGTGTGGATCGCCATGGCGGGCATGATCCTGGTCGGCCTTTATCAATGGTTTTATGCCATGAGTTTATCGCCTATTAGTGAAACGCCTCAGCAAACCATCATCACCATTGAGCCTGGAAGCAGTGTTAAAGTCATTGCACAACAGTTAGAACAGCAAGGGTTAATGGATTATCCCAGTGTGTTTAATGTGTTGTTGCGTATCACCAAACAAGCTAAAAAGCTGCGAGCGGGAGATTATCGCATCGATACCAGCTGGAATTATCAAGAGTTATTAAAGCACTTAACGGAAGACCCAGAAGTCCAATATCCGATCACGCTGATTGAAGGCATGACGCTGAAAGAGGCGGTGCAGGCGGTGCGAGCCTTTCCGAAAATGAAACAAGATTTATCGGCGCAGCCTTGGGATGAAGTGCAACAATTACTAGGCCTGACGGCTTATCCTGAAGGCATGTTGCTGCCCAACACCTATTTTATTACCGCGGGTACGAAAGAAAGTGCTTTTTATCGACGAGCTTATGCCGCCTTAACGGAAGTGATGGAGCGAGAATGGACAGCACGAGCTGCTAATTTACCGTTTAACAATGCTTACGAGGCACTGGTTGCCGCTTCGATTGTGGAAAAAGAAACCGGCGTTGCCAGTGAACGCCCTTTAATCGCCGCCGTCATTGTCAATCGTCTGCGCAAGGGAATGCCCTTACAGATGGATCCGACGGTCATTTATGGTATGGGAACGGACTTTCAAGGCAATATTCGTAAAAAAGATTTACAAACCGCAACCCCTTACAATACTTACACTAACAAAGGTTTGCCACCTACGCCCATTGCCCTAGCCAGCGCTGAATCCATTTATGCGGTGTTGCATCCGGCGCAAAGCGATGTGCTCTATTTTGTGGCGAAGGGCGATGGTAGTCATGTTTTTTCATCGACCTTAGAAGCGCATAATGCGGCGGTAAGACAATATCAGTTAGGAATTAAGCCATGAAGCAAGCCCGTTTTATTTCGGTCGAAGGTACCGATGGTGCTGGCAAAACCAGTGTGTTAGCGACCATTGAAGCTTGGGTTCAAGCGCAAGGAAAGACGCTCATCACCACACGAGAACCGGGTGGCACACCGCTAGCGGAGCAGATTCGCGAATTATTGTTGAACAGTCGAAGCGATAAATTGGATGATGATGCCGAGTTATTGCTGATGATGGCGGCACGGGTACAACATGTGCGCACGAAAATTCAACCGGCTTTAGCGATGGGGCAGTGGGTCTTGTCTGACCGCTTTTTTGACGCCAGCTATGCCTATCAGGGCGGTGGTAGAGGCTTGTCGGTTGAGCGTATCGACCAGCTTCATCACTGGGCGATCGGTGACTTTCAACCGGATTTAACCATTTTGCTCGATGTTCCCGTTGAAATTGGTCAAGCACGGGTTGCGCATCGGGGTGAAGAAAAAACACGCTTTGAAGAAGAGCAAACTGCTTTTTTTGAACGCGTACGTCAAGCTTATTTGGCGCGTGCTGCCGCAGCACCAGAGCGTATTGTGGTGATTGATGCGCGTGTTGACCAAGCATCGGTGCAGCAAGCGGTGATTCAAGTATTAACTGAGCGTTGGTCGTGATGACCAACCTTCCCAGTTGGTTAGCTGAACCCTTTGCCCAGCTGACGCAGTCGGCTTTAGTGCAGCGAGGTCACGCTTTTTTGCTCTTAGGCCCACAAGGCTTGGGGCAAGAAGCCTTGCAGCAAGCGGTGGCACAACACTGGGTAGCGTCGAGCATGACCGACAATCCTGATATTGTGTTGGTAGAAGCGTTAGAAGGTAAACGCGATATTGGTGTCGATCAAATTCGTGCCTTGACGAGCTGGGCGCAGCAAACAGCGCATGGTTCGTCGGGGCGTGTGGTGATGATTCGTCAGTTAGAGCGTTTGAATAGTGCAGCGGCTAATAGTCTATTAAAGACCTTGGAAGAGCCGCCATCGGGTGTGCGTTTTTTGCTCACGGCTTCGCGGGCGGGTAAGCTACTACCGACCTTACTGAGTCGTTGTCAGCGTTTGAATTTGCCCGTTCCCAGTCGTGATCTAGCCGTTGAATGGTTATCGGCTCATGTGGCTAGCGTTTCTGAAGCGGACTGTCGATTGGCGTTGCAACTCCATACCGGAGCGCCTTTAGCGGCGCAAGCTTGGTTAGTGTCGGGCGGACTAACTGAGTGGAAAGAGTGGCAAAGCTTGTGGCAAGCGAGTGTTCAGCAACGCATAGCGAGTCTGCCACTCATTGAGTATGCGCGCAAAGATGCACAACGCTTTTGTCGTTTGCTGGGCGCTCAGGCTTATGTGGATGGTCAGCGTTATGATCAGCTATTGCCTTGGCAATTATTGCGTTTGGTGTGGCAGGTCGAAAAAGCCTTGGCGCAAAATTTAAGTAAAGAGTTATTGCTGGATAATTTGCTTCAGTCGGTGAATGCCGTGTTAGCTGGGCAGTTACCAAATATGAAGGTGTCGCAACGACGAGGGATGTTAGCATGATGGGTTGGATGGATACGCATTGTCATTTGTGTTTATTAAAGCCAGAGCAGGGCAGTGTGAGCGAGGTGATTTCGCGTTTGTCAGCGTCGGGCGTGCATCGTATTTTAGATGTGGCGACTGGTAAAGATAACTGGCAGTGCGTGGCTGACAATGCCACCAACTTTGAAGCGGTTTATGCAGGCATTGGTATTCATCCCACCAGTGAAATGCAAGAAACAGAAGCGGACTGGCAGTTACTGGAATCGCTCGTGAAATTACCTAAAGTGCTGGCCGTCGGTGAGTGTGGTCTGGATTTTTATCATGCACCTGAGTCTGAATGTGCGCATCAGTATGCCCGTTTTGAGCGTCAAATTCACCTAGCACAACAGGTTAACAAACCACTCATTATTCATACGCGCAATTCAAGTCAACCAACGCTGGATGTATTGAAGTCGGTCGGGGCGGGCAAGGTTACGGGTATTATGCATTGCTTTGTTGAAGATAAAGCAACGGCACAACAGGCATTAGATATTGGCTTTTATCTGTCGTTTTCCGGTATATCCACCTTCAAAAATGCGACGCAAGTTCAAGAAGTGATGCAATGGGCGCCCTTGGATCGTCTACTCATTGAAACCGATTCACCTTACTTAGCGCCCGTCCCTTACCGAGGACAGTTAAATGAGCCCGCTTATGTCGCCAAAGTGGGCGAACAGATGGCGAAGCTGAAAGGTATTTCAGTCGAAAGCCTCGCTGAGCAGTTAGAGCACAATGCGCAGCGCTTGTTTAGATTATGACCAATCCGCTCGATTGTTCCTAGCTAAAGCCTGTTCCAGCCGCGTTAAAAACTCTTCTCTCGGTATGGATTTTGCCCCCAAGGACAACAAGTGATCGGTACTAAACTGGCAGTCGATGAAGTCAAACTGCCAGTCTTTGAGTCGCTGACATAAAGTCGCCAGCGCCACTTTGGAAGCATTGCTCACTAGGCTAAACATCGACTCACCGAAGAAGACGCCGCCCAATGCAACGCCATAAAGCCCTCCAACTAATTTCCCATCTAAGCATACTTCCACCGAGTGAGCATAGCCTTGCTCATGTAAGGCGGTGTAACCTTCGATAATATTGGGCATAATCCAAGTTTCAGAGCGGGTGTGAGCACAGTGTTGAATCACAGCGCTAAAGTCTTGATCGAAAGTGACGCTAAATCCGCCATTTCGTAATACTTTGGTTAAACTGCGAGTTTGTTTGAATTCATTGGGAATGAGGATGGTACGAGGGTTAGGACACCACCAGAGTATCGGATCGCCTCGACTAAACCAGGGGAAAATACCGCGTCGGTAGCCGGCTAATAACCACTCAGGCGTTAAAGCACCGCCAATTTGAATGAGACCTTCTGGCTCATCTAAGCAACACTCAACAGGGGGAAAGCTAGGTGCTGCGTTGGGAAGTTGATAATGCACTTGTTCGCCATTATTCAGTTCTACCCAACGCGACATCCATAACCTCGTGCGTTAAGCCTGTTCGGCTAAATAACGCTCGGTGTCTAAGGCAGCCATACAACCCGAAGCGGCAGAAGTAATGGCTTGACGATAAACCTGATCGGCAACGTCACCGGCAGCAAACACACCCGCAACGCTGGTCGCCGTGGCGTTACCCATAATGCCGCTTTGCACCTTGATGTAGCCATTGACCATGTCTAATTGACCCTCAAAAATACCGGTATTGGGGCTGTGACCAATGGCGATGAACACCCCTTGCGTGGCAATGTCTTCTGTCGAGCCATCGTTCTTCTTCACACGCACGCCAGTGA
The DNA here is from genome assembly GCA_964493995.1 of uncultured Francisella sp. Taxonomy (GTDB): domain Bacteria; phylum Pseudomonadota; class Gammaproteobacteria; order Thiomicrospirales; family Thiomicrospiraceae. Next base: position 2,594 of record CAZBQD010000040.1, on the reverse strand, counting down.
CACCGGTATTGTCGCCCAAAATTTCATCCACTTGGCTGTTTAATACCAGCTTAATGTTGCCGTTGTTCACTTTGTCCATCAGGTGGTCAATCATGATTTTTTCGGCTTTGAAGCTATCGCGGCGGTGAATCAAGTAAACTTCGCTGGCGATATTCGACAAGTAAAGTGCTTCTTCCACCGCTGTGTTACCACCACCAACGACCGCTACTTTTTGATTACGATAGAAAAATCCATCACAAGTGGCACAAGCCGAAACACCTTTACCTTTGAAGGCTTCTTCCGAAGGTAATCCTAGGTATTTAGCAGAAGCCCCCGTGGCAATAATCAAGGCATCTGCTGTGTATTCCGCCACATCGCCTTTGAGCGTGAAAGGGCGTTTCGACAAATCGACAGCGTTGATATGGTCAAAAATGATTTCGGTACCAAAACGTTCGGCATGTTTTTGCATGCGTTCCATTAAGGCTGGACCTTCGACACCTTGGTCATCACCGGGCCAGTTATCAACTTCGGTGGTGGTCGTTAATTGTCCGCCTTGTTGCATCCCGGTGACCATTACGGGTTTTAAGTTAGCGCGCGCAGCATACACAGCCGCACTGTATCCGGCAGGACCAGAACCCAAAATCAATACCTGACAATGTTTCGACATAAAAACGACTCCTAAGCCATGTTGGTTACGTAATATCTCAAAGTCTAGCGCAAAGCAGAGATTTGTTAAAGTCTAATTTAACAGCTTTTAATTTCATACTGAATATTCTGCTTTATGTAACCCTGTCAAATGCGCTAAAATATGCGGTTTGATATTAAGTTACAAGGATGAGCACGGTGGAATTAGCCAGTGTTTTTGCCCGCATTCGTGACCTGAACGATCGTTGCGAATCGCTTAGGGGGTATCTTTGACTACGAAGGTAAGTCAGAACGGTTACAAGAGGTTACGCGAGAACTAGAGAGCGCTGATATTTGGAATACGCCAGAAAAAGCACAGGCACTAGGAAAAGAACGCGTTAGCTTAGAGAAGGTCGTGACTAACCTTGACCGCATTCAGGAAGAATTAACGGGACAGCTTGAATTGCTCGAAATGGCTGAGGCAGAAGATGACGAAGATACTGCTAATGCGGTGATTGAAGACGTTGCAACAACTCAGGCTGCCATTGAAAAGCTTGAATTTGCGCGTATGTTCAGCGGTGAAATGGACCCGAATAACGCCTACATCGACATTCAATCGGGTTCAGGCGGTACAGAAGCTCAGGATTGGGCTAACATTTTGTTACGCATGTACTTGCGCTGGGCGGAAAGCAAAGGATTTGAAGTCGAGTTGATGGAAGTCTCGGAGGGCGAGGTGGCTGGTATCAAAAGTGCCACCATCTCGGTGAAAGGGGACTATGCTTATGGCTGGTTGCGCACCGAAACTGGGGTGCATCGTTTGGTGCGTAAGTCGCCTTTCGACTCGAATAACAAACGTCACACTTCATTTGCTTCTGTCTTTATTACGCCAGAAATTGATGACAACGTCGAAATTGACATCAACCCAGCTGATTTACGTATCGACGTTTATCGTGCCAGTGGTGCCGGTGGTCAGCACGTTAACCGTACCGAGTCGGCTGTTCGTATTACCCACGTTCCGACCAATACGGTGACGCAATGTCAGGCTGGTCGCTCGCAACATCAAAATAAAGACCAAGCGATGAAGCAGTTGCGTGCTAAGTTGTATGAGTTGGAAATGCTCAAACGCAATGCGGAAAAACAAGCCTTAGAAGAGACCAAATCGGAAGTAAGCTGGGGCAGTCAGATTCGCTCTTATGTGCTCGATTCGGGACGTATCAAAGATTTACGCACCAACGTTGAAGTCGGCAATACGCAAGGCGTGTTGGATGGGGATTTGGATCAGTTTATTGAAGCCAGCTTAAAAGCTGGTTTGTAAGCGATTACGCTGTCATCTTGCGTTGTTGCGCGGTACTCGAAAAAGTCATGTATCATTTATACACTCCTTTTTCTGTGTGCCGTGCGCCTAGCAATTTTGCCAGCTCATGACGCTTACTTGGAATAAAGAAAAAAGGATTAAATAATGAGCGAACAAACTAACGCCGTTGAACATCATGATGAAAATCATGTTATTGCCGAACGTCGTGCTAAATTAGCACACATTCGCCAACAACGTAATGCCTTCCCCAACACCTTTAAGCGCGACACCCTAGCGCAAGCATTGCACGCGGCTTATGCCGATTACGATAAGGCGGCCTTAGCTGAGTTAGCACCGCCCGTAACCGCTACCTTGGCGGGTCGTATTATGCTTAAACGCGTCATGGGTAAAGCCAGCTTTTTGACTCTGCAAGATGTGAGCGGGCAAATGCAGGTTTATTTACGTGGTCAAGATATTGGTGAAAGTCTCTACGAAGAAGTCAAACACTGGGACTTGGGCGATATCGTCGGTGTTACGGGTTTTTTATTCCGTACCAATACGGGTGAATTGAGCATTCATGCCACTTCAGCTGAGTTATTGACGAAGAGCCTGCGCCCATTACCCGATAAATTCCACGGACTACACGATACCGAAGTGCGTTACCGTCAGCGTTATGTCGATTTGATTGTCAATCAGC
>CAZBQD010000039.1:0-20260 GCA_964493995.1 uncultured Francisella sp. | reverse complement strand
GGTTACCATCTTAAATCAGATCGGTAATTTGTTCAAAAACTGGGGTCCACTATAAGGTTCCTTTCATCCCCTTCCTATTAGAAATTTTAGAGATGAACTTTAATTAACAAAGAATACGCCAATCATAGCATAGCTTAAGCCAGTAGACGTTTATTCAACTTGCGTATTCCGGGATGATTCAAATATTCATCTTTCAACATGGCATTGACAAACAAATCTTCGCGCTGTTGTGTGATGGGAGAGACTAAATGCGACGCTAGGCGCCCTTCTACTCGAAAACCTAAATTCATGGTAGCTTGTTGCGCGCGTAGATTAGAACCATAAACCAGACTGGTTACTTTTTCCAAACCCAATACCATAAAAGCAGTGTGCAATACCAACAAGGTGGTTTCAAGCACCATGCGGTCATTCGTTTTGTGGGGAAAGCCGACCAACAATTCGGCACGACGATGAAAGTGCTGTAAGTCGGCTAAGCTGGCAATGCCCAACGCATTACCTTGCTTGTCTTCCACCAGCCAATCTAACTGTTGTAGTTGTTGTCGCGGTAGGCTGGTTCGCTGGATATAGCCTTGCGCTGCTAAAATGGGTTGCCCTAAGAAAGCATTGTAATCGGAGACAAAATCAGAATGGCTAAACCAGTTAAGCAATAACGGAAAATGCTTCGGCTGTGGACGCACCAATTGCACCCGCTTACCAACAATGGCTTGTGACCAGATGGGCTGTTGCCAATAATCTCGCATTATTGACCTTTCATACACGAAAAGCGTAACGTGGTTAATGCCCCATAATCTTAGGCAGAATCGTAATAAGTAACGCTGTCTGTCCAAGAATCAGACCGATCATCCATTTCAACATATCTAACTTGGATGCGGCAATGTCAGACCTGACTTGGCTAACATCATTTTTTGTTGCTAATGTCACATCGACCGCACTAGCAATTGCCGCAGTAACGGCTTTAGCCTCTGCTTTGGCTTGTGCCTCTGGAACCCCTGCGCTGGTTAACGTGTCTACAAATGCCATGGTGTCGAAGGTAATGGTACTCATAACTTGCTCCTTAATGTGGGCATATCATAGCGTAAATAGCTGTTTTAACCAACAAGACTGCTACCTATGCGTTTATTCTATCACAAGCAAAAACCCCACCGCTTGGGTGGGGTCATTTCCTTACTTATGTAGACATTATATCGGCGACGCCCACCGTATGAATCGCTACACTATTCTCCATATCTTAGGGCTTTAATAGCTTCGATGGATAAGTCTGTTTTAGCAGAAATGGTCGCATCGTCTAACACATCCAGCAGGTTGCGTGCTATCTCTAGGGCTTTGGCTTGCTCACCTTCCTGTTTACCTAATTCTTTACCCATTTCAATGCCTCTAGCTTCGCCTTTTTCTTCTGCCAGCTCTAGGCTGCCTTGTTGTAATAGAATAAAGTCGTGGCGGCGGTGTTGGAGTTCTAGTTCTTCTTTGCTTAAGCTGGCTTCGTTGACCATATTCATCGCTTCGCTGATGCAGGGTTCTTGCAGTGCATCGGGGATGTAGTCGAGTTTGCCTGCGTTTTTAACGAAGTAAATCCATTTGTCTTTAATACCCCTTAGCTCGTCTAGACTTTTAGTGAACTTGGGTAGCTCGATAAAGACCAGTTCGATGTCGTCGCTGTATTGGATGAATTGGTTTTTTTCTTGTAATACGAAGTTGCTTTGATAATGACTAATATCGTTAAACATTTCAAAGTCGGTAAACGTAATGGCGATAACAGGGTTGAGAAGTTTGTAAGCTTGCCCTGTTTGCAGTTGGTTAGAAAATTCTTTGGCGGCGTTGTAAAGCACGCGCTGTTCAAAACCTTGTACATTAAGCACTTGCATTTCGATAATGATGCTGTTGCCATTCGCGAGTTTGGCGCGAACATCAACGTAGGTGTCTTTCATGCCTTGAAGTTTGGGCACAAGATAAGGATCGAGTATGGTTAGATCGATAATTTCATCTTCGCCATTATAGTCGAGTATGGCATTAAGAAAGCTGATGAGCAGGGGCACTGACGAGGTCGAGCCAAACACTCTTTTAAAGGCGTAGTCGGTTTTAACATCGAGGAATTTCATGGCTCGGTTCCTGCCCTATGGTTGCACTGAGGGTCATTTTAACACAAAAAAACCCCACCGCTTGGGTGGGGTCATTTGCTTACTTATGTAGACATTATATCGGCGACACACCCACCGTATGAATCGCCACGGCATTGGCTAAGTCGTAGCTATCGGCAGACAGGGTTAAGTCTTCGATACAGCGATATTGCTGTATCCCGCTGGCAACTGAATATTGCTACCGGTCGCTGTTTGCAGGCTGCTCGATGTGGTTGCAGTATAGGTTGTATTAGGCAATGCTGTTGGTGCAGGTGTCGGAGCTACTGTCGGAGCGGCTGTCGGGGCCACTGACGGAGCCACTGACGGAGCCACTGACGGAGCCACTGACGGAGCCACTGACGGAGCAATCGAAGGAAGTTCCACCTTAATACTTTGACTGCTTTCATGCACCGCGGCCAGACTTTGCGCCACTTGGTTAATATTGTTTTGCGTTAAAGTCGGTACCGTCGTTGTTTGTGCACTGCTTGCCAGTGAGAGCAAGGTATCTGCACGTGCACCTAAGATAGCGGCATTTTGGTTAATGATTCCTGTTAAGGATAAAGGCACAGAGCTGGGCGTTGTCGTGACGATTTTAGCCGAAGCCAATACCAAATCATGCAATTCCGACAAGGCGGCTACCGAGGTATTAACACTTTCCTGAACCGCGTTAGCAATGTTATCGGCAGAAGTATTACTCGTTACTGCGCCCGAAGCGAGCAAGGTTGACACGGCAGCAGAAACCACTAACTCCGTTTTATTCGCCGTTTCAGCGGCTAGTGCCGCCACCGACTGCACCGCCGAGGGGTTACGAAATTGACTGGTTTGCGTATTAACGGTGGTTTGAATCAAACTCGAAACACTGGGTAAGGATTCGGGTTGAGCGGCATTAACCACCGAAGCCACCTGCGCGATAGTCTGGGCAATGGCATTGGCGGCATTTTGCGTAGCTTGCGCCAAGTTGCCCGACACACCCGCTTCGGCACTCGCCAAAACTTCAATGGCTTTTTGCATAGCCACGGCTTTTTGCAGTATGGCGGGTTCTTCTACTGCCATGGTCATCGGGTCGGCGGTAACATTATCTGCACTGATACCCAATACCTTACCTAAGGTCGCTTTAGCATTGGCTAAGCTTTCTGCTGTGGGATTAGTGCCAGCTAAGGCATTGACGAGCGTCGTTAAGGGTGTGATATGTGTACTGGGATTATTCGCATCGGGTTTGGCTGTCATCACGCCGTTGAAAGGCTGACCTGTACCCGTATCGGCACCACCGCTTAGCACTAATTGACTACTCAGCAACACTTGACCCGGCAATAAGCTAATACCGTTTAGCGTGTATCTTCCTTGCGCATCGGTTGTTGTCGTCGGTTCATTGTCGTTGATACCATTGCCATTCAGGTCGAGAAAAACGGTTGCGCCTGCAATATAACCATCCACACCCAGCCCCGAAACGGATTGCGTTGGTGCTTGCGTGGGCGCGTCAGTTATAATGGGTGTTTCAGCAGCAGGTGCACTGCTAGAACCGCCACCGCCACCACAAGCCGTGAGCAGACTGGTTAATAAAATGGCATGAATAGCGACAGAAAGAGGACGAAATGAGGGGGCGCAAGCTAAGTTAGTGCTGTGCTGTGCTGTGCTGTGCTGTGCTGTGCTGTGCTGTGCTGTAACCAGTTTGGTTCATGGCGTTATCCTGTGTCAAATATAAGTTCGATAAAAGCATTTTTCATTTTAACACAGAATTTTTGCTTAAGGAATAGCTACCCAACCAACTGATTCATGGCAAAAATAGGCAATAAAATGGCCATAACAATCAGTAACACCACGCCACCCATGACCAAAATCAGTACCGGTTCAATCAGCTTCACCAACGAAGCCGACAAGGCTTGTGTACTCACTTCGTAGTGATGCGCCACACGACCCAGCATATCAGGTAGCCGTCCCGACGCTTCGCCACTTTCCACTAAATAGCGCACCAATGAAGGAAAGGCCCTAGATTCGGCCAAAGCGCGATACAAAGGCACGCCCTCTCGCACTTGTACCGCCATGTTATCGACCGCTAACCGTTGCGGCAACAAGCTCAACACCTGCGCCGAAATACGCAAGGCTTCTACCGCCGGTACCCCGCTATTCAACAACACCGACAAGGTACGCGCCCAACGGGCTGTGTTCGATTCTGTCAGCAATTTGCCAAACAGCGGTAAGCGCAACAACAGCTGATGCCAACGCAAGCGAATGGCATCGCGCTTTAGTAGCCACTTAAACACGCCAAAAGCCACCAAAAGTAGCAGTAACAACACAAACCACCAGTTGGCTAACCAATCACTGACGGCAATCAGGCCTTGCGTTAACGGGGGTAGCGATTGCTTCATGTGGGTGAACATCACCACCACTTTCGGCACCACCACAGTGAGTAAAAAAACAACAATCGCGAGCGACAAGGTGAGCATTAAAATGGGGTAAAACATCGCCCCTTTCATTTGTCCCGACACCTGCTCGCGTAATTCGATGGCATCGGCCAATCTGGCCATCACCACCGTTAAATTGCCCGACTCTTCGCCCGCACCAATCATCGCCACCACATCATCGGGCAGACGATAAGGCGCACTGCGAAAGGCATTCGCTAACGACTGACCTTCCTGCACCTGACCATGCACATGGGTGAGTAATCGCCCCAAGCGTTTACTTTCCGCTTGTGCCGATAAAATCGACAACACCTGCGCTAAGGGCAAACCCCCTTCCAATAACGTCGCCAGTTGTCGCGTCAATAGCACCAATTCTTTTAACGGCAAGTAACCGCGCCAGAAACTGGCCTGCCACCAAGCCGAGGCTTGCTGGTTCGCCATTTGCACTTCACTCACCGACACCGGCGTTAAGCCTTGCGCACGCAAACTCGCCCGAAGACTGTAAGCCGAATCGGCTGTTTGTGTTCCCTTAACCGTCTTACCGTTGGTGTTTAGGGCTTGATAATCAAAGCTGGGCATAAAGGACTGTTGCTCAAAGGGCATCTTAATATTAGCTGTTTAAGATAGCACAATATTTCACACGCGTCATGACATTAGCATGATGAAATTCAGCCCAATTTTATAACAAAAATAATGATTTCTAAGGCTTGACAATTCGATATGGGGGGGGGTAACTGTTACTTTTTAGAGCAAAACGCATATTCGGTCACACATTATCGCTACTCTATGGGCACTTTTGCTCACTGATAATGATAACGACAGGCAATAATGGTGACTTCCCCTTCATCAACAGCATAAACAAGACGATTCGTGTCATCTATCCGCCTTGACCAAAATCCCGATAGATTTTCTTTGAGTGCTTCTGGCTTACCCAGCCCTTCAAAAGGCGTTCTCATGCTATCTCGAATTAACAGATTGATGCGTTTGAGCGTTTTTCTGTCTTGCGTTTGCCAATATTCATAATCCGACCAAGCTTCTTCAGTCCAACACAAGCGCTCAATCTTCATCCAACAAATCCTTGATTAAGCGTTTACCCGCACGATATTGATGAATCGATTCTTGTAAATGCACCACATTGGCTGGACTTTTCAACAAATGTACTGTTTCCATGAGGCTATTAAAATAATCTTGCGACATCACCACCGCATTGCCAGCATCACGGCGCGTAATAAGGGTGCAATCGGCGTTATCTACAACCGAATCCAACACCGCTTTTAAGCCATTTCTGGCTTCTGTATAACTGACCACTTGCATACGCACCTCATCTTTTCTCATTTCCTATAACAATATTAGCACACTTGTTCAACTAACTGTACATACTTAACGTTAATTACTAACAGCAACTTGTCCACATTAGCATGATGAAATTCAGCCCAACTTTATAACAAAAATAATGATTTCTAAGGCTTGACAATTCGATATGGGGGGGGGTAGCATTTGCGAGTAATTTATTCAACGCTTAGTGAGATAATATCCCATGAAAAAATCTTTTCAGGTTTTGCCCTTGTCTGCCTTAATTGTGTCTGCCACTTTACTAACCGCTTGTGGTGGCGGTTCTAGCAGTGCACCTGCTGCTGAAACACCCATTGTCACTGACGCGCCCACGCAAGCACCAACGCAATCCGTTTCAGGGCTGGGTGTGGATGGTTATATTGCAGGCGCAACCGTTTTTCTCGACCTGAATGGCAATGGTCTCAACGACAATGAGCCGACGACAACGACCGATGCGCAAGGAAGATACACGCTAAACGGTATTAGCTTATTGCCAGGTCAAGTGTTGCTGAGTAGTCAATTAGTGCTAACCGGTGGTACAGACACGGGTACGGGTCAGCCTTTCACCGGCGTGATGACCGCCAAACCCGATGCGAATAATCCCAGTACAAACATCACGCCCTTAACGACTCTTGTTAATGCGTTAGCCGGTAGTAACCCCACTGTCGAAAGCTTAGCGAATGCTAAAGCGACCTTGGGTAAGGTATTGGGTATTAGTGCTAGTAATGTCACCGCCGACCCGATGACCATGGCAGTAGAAGAGCCCGCCATACTGCAAAAAGCCGTGGCTATGCAAAAAGCCATTGAAGTCTTGGCGAGTGCCGAAGCGGGTGTATCGGGCAACTTAGCGGAAGCCACGCAAAATGCCGCCAATGCGATTGCCCAAACCATTGCGCAGGTGGCTTCGGTGGTTAATACGTCTCAACCCGAATCCTTACCCAGTGTATCGAGTTTGATTCAAACGACCGTTAACACGCAAACCAGCCAATTTCGTAATCCTTCAGCGGTGCAGTCGGTGGCGGCACTAGCTTCTGAAACAGCGAACAAAACGGAGTTAGTGGTTTCTGCTGCCGTGGCAACCCTGCTCGCTTCGGGCGCATTAACGAGTAATACTTCTGCTGACAATATTGCTAACGCGGTTCAGGAAAGCGTCAATACTTCGGTAGCGGGATTGTCGGAGTTACATAATTTGGTATTGGCTTCGGCTAAAATCGTCACGACAACGCCCAGTTCTGCTCCTTTATCCTTAGCGGGTGTTATTAACCAAAATGCCGCTACCTTAGGAGCGCGCGCCGATACCTTGCTCTCACTGGCAAGCAGTGCACAAACGACAACGGTACCGACCTTAACACAAAACAATATCAACCAAGTGGCGCAAAGTCTCGCCACTGTGCATGAAAGCAGTCAAAGTATTAAGGTGGAACTTCCTTCGGTCGCACCAACAAACTCGCCATCGGTAGCACCGTCAGTAGCACCGTCAGTAGCACCGTCAGTAGCACCGTCAGTAGCTCCGACACCTGCGCCAACAACTGGCGGTGGTGGTTCGTCAACGCCTGTAGATAATCGCAGTGATATAGATAGAGCAAAAGATTTGCTTAATCAATCACGGGCATTGCAAAGTAGCATCAGCAGTATGCAAAATCCAGCGCAGACATTCTCTAACCAAGTTCAATTGGTTGCTAATGTTTGGAATGATAATACTGCTAACTTGAGTAATTATTTGGGTTACACTGTGCAAAGTGTTTTAGGGGCACTAGGTAATACTATTAAAAATACAGGCGCTTATTCTATCGATGTTGTAACACCACAAAACAAACTTACAACTGTTACTGTGGTTGTTACAGATTCAGAAAGGGGCTTAAATCTAGCCGTAAGCAATGTTTCAGACGAGCCTTCAATTAGTTTGTCTTTTATTGCTCAAGGTGTTAAGGCAATTGATTTAACTGCAAACACTAAAACTTTGTCCAATGTAAATGCTAGCCTTTCAGGGAGTGTTCAAAATTCAAGTGCTAGTGTTGTATTAACCAATGCTTCAATTAACGTTAATTTAGCTAGTTCTGTGGATGTTTATGCAGCTTCTAATTCTAGTGCTGTTATTACGGATGGTATTATTAAAGCTAATGCGACATTAACAACAGCCAATCCAGTGGCAAGCTTTACGGGCAATATTGAACTAGGATTTGTAGGTTTAAATAAAACGGGTGTTAATATAAATAGCTCTCAACCAGCCAGTATCAGTAATATTTCTTTGGATGGTACTTTTGCGAGCAATGGTGGTAGTAGTAAGCTTGCAGTAATGACCAATTTAACTAATGCCAGCGACTTTGATGTTGTTAGTTTCAGTCAGCACCAATCAAACAAATCTGTTTATGCTAGCTCTTTCAGTGGTGATGCAGCTTTCCCCAGTAATATAGCTAATTTAAATGCTCTAGCAAGTAGTGCAGGAATGCCAGATAATAGTGCTATCAGTTACGTAGTATTTAGTGGTTACAGTAATCAAACCTGTTTTAACTACAGCTATCCAGTAGAAAACCAAGCATATCCATCTTACGGTAGTAAATGTATTGCGGGCGACGTGCTCGGCTTTACCAGTATGCTAACGCAAAAAACAACTGGGGTTATCAGCACCAACGTAAATTACGCCAGTTACAGTCCAGCCAGTCAATCTTCATCGGCAAGTGCATACGCTTATGGCTATGCAACCTTTCCCGACTTCGAAAGCGCCAACAACTTTGCTCAGGCTAACTTAACTATTAGCCTAGATGCAAATTTAACTGGCTTCCCCAATACTGTGGCAACCGTGAGCGTTGATCGTCAAGGTTATCCAGATATTGGTAGTGCGTCAGTCTCCTTAAAACAACAAGCATCTAATCGTGGTATCACTATTTCAGCTACGAATAATATAGCTAATGGGGCTTCAAATATTTCTGCGTTAACGGTTACCAGCTTAGATGGTACGACTATGACCCTGAATAAGTCTGCTACTGGTGGCGTCCAAGGTACCATTAAAGTGGGTAATACGACCGTTGCCGACATTATTGATATGAAAGGTTGGACAAAAGTCAGCTTCAAGGATGGTACTTTTGAAAGCTTCTAAAGTTCAATTTGGCTTAACCCTGTTAGAGGTGGCGCTTGCCGCCTCTTTTTTTAGCGTCAACCCTGCCAGCGCCAGCGACTGGAGTGCCTACGGTGTGTTAGACAGCCTAAGTCGTTCAGACTCTATGGCCATAACGCAACTCGATAAGGGTTCTGGACACTATTACGATGGCGGCAATCAAGCCTTCACCTCTAACTGGCTAGAAGTGGGAGCGCGTTATCAACAATGGTCACTGGGCGCTTTATACCGCTACGAGCAGAACTATCGCTACAGTAGCGACTTTGCCGACTTTTACTATGCCATCTCTCAAGAAAACGCCTTACCCGTTGGACGCGATTATCAACTCAACCTGCACGCTGAAACTTGGCGAGCATCAGGCCTTAGAGCTGCCTACCAATGGGATTTGCAAAACCATCGTTTACAACTCGGTGCCAGCCTATTTAATGCCGACAACCTCAGTTACGGCGACATTGTGGGTAATGCCAGTGCTAATAGTGACAAAACCTATCAATATCAAGCCAATGTCAACTATCGTTACGAACAAGATCAACTGTTTGGCCGTACTGACCGTTTAGACGGTAATGGGCGTGGCTATAGTCTCGACTTCCGACTTTCGGGCAAATTTAATTGGGGGGGAAGCTATGATCTGTGGGTGAGAGATGCCTTAGGTGAAATTAATTGGGGTAACACTCTACAAACGACCGCACAGGCTACTTCTCGTGTTAAAAGCTATAGTGCAGATGGTTACTTACAAGTTGCGCCTAATCTATCCGGCAGAGAAACCAGCAGCAGTTTTACGCATTCTTTATCACCTTGGATTAAAGCCCAGTTTAACGCACCCTTATCAGAGCAATGGTCGGGTATTCTTGCCTACCAAGAGCATTATGGTTATGGCATGACGGGTATTGGTATTGCTACCAATCTACTTTTCAAACAAACCAGCATTATTTACTACCCTACCCAAGCGCTTATCAATTTGGGGGTTGAACAAGGCCAATGGCGTTGGGGAATCGCTTCGGACACTATCGATGTCAACGAAGCAAGGAGTTTTTGGCTGACGTTAAGTTATCGTTAAGCGTCACACAAACATCCTATTTTATTGTGCTAAAATGATTCTAGAATAACCGACTAAGGGTGAACCAGATGAGCGCACTACTTAAACTCGAATATCTACCTCATTACACTTACGACGACTATACCCACTGGGAAGGGCAATGGGAGCTGATTGAAGGCGTACCATACGCCATGTCGCCAGCGCCGAATATTCGTCACCAATCGACATCGGGCAGACTTCATTGGCTCATTGCGCAAGCACTCAAGGATTGCAAAGAATGCCAAGCACTACAAGCTGTGGACTGGAAAATCAGCCATGATACGGTCGTTCAGCCCGATAATTTGGTGATTTGCCCTAAAGCTTCAGGACAATATTTAACTCGTGCGCCCCAGCTTATTTTCGAGATACTATCACCCAGCACCGCCCACAAAGATCGCACATTGAAGTTTGACCTTTACGAACGTGAAGGCGTGCTATGGTATGTACTGGTCGATGCTCAAGATCAGGTGGTGCATATTTTTCAACGCATTGAAGGTAAGTATCGCAAAATGGCAGATATCAGTGATGCCTCTTTTACCTTCGATTGGCAAGGCTGCGCCATCAACCTTAATATTAACGAATTATGGGAAGACTAAGGCAAGTCATCCCTGCGTGACTCTTAACACTTCGGCCAGTGTGGTATTGCCTGCTATGGCTTGCTCGAAGCCATTATCGCGCAAAGATTTCATGCCCATACTGCGTACATAGGCTTCCATCGCTTGTTCACTGTCACCCGAATGTATGAGGTGACGCAGGGTTTCATCAACGCTAATCCATTCGTAAATCGCCATACGACCGGCAAAACCCGAAGGGCAATCGGGGCTAGATCCCGGTTCAAATAAAGACAAAGGCACATCAACCGGACGCGACAACAAACGACATTCCGCCTCATCGGCGGCACGGGAGAGCTTCACACTGGGGCACAAACGACGCACCAGTCGTTGCGCCAAAATACCGACTAACGACGAAGCCAGCAAAAAAGGCTCGACGCCCATATCACGCAAGCGGGTAATAGCGCCAATGGCGGTATTGGTATGCAGGGTCGATAACACCAAATGCCCTGTTAACGAAGCCTGAACGGCAATTTGCGCCGTTTCACCATCTCGAATTTCCCCCACCATCACCACATCGGGGTCTTGACGCAAAATAGCGCGCAAGCCACGAGCAAAGGTCATGTCGGTTTTTAAGTTGACCTGCGTTTGACTGATGCCATTCAGCTCGTATTCTACTGGGTCTTCTACGGTCATGATGTTACGCTCCACCGCATTCAAGTGCGACAATGCGGCATAAAGTGTGGTGGTTTTGCCCGAACCCGTTGGCCCGGTGACCAAAATAATGCCATGCGCTTTGGCTAAATTCGCATGAATACCCTTAAACACCTGTTCGGGCATACCCAATTGCGCTAGGGATAACAAACCTGCACTCTTATCGAGCAAGCGCAACACCACCCGCTCACCATATTGCGAAGGCAGGGTCGAAACGCGCAAATCAACCATGCGCGAGCCTAATTGCAGGGCAATACGACCATCTTGCGGCAAGCGCTTTTCGGCAATATCCAAGCGTGCCATCACCTTTAAGCGCGAAATGAGCAAGGGGGCAAAGGTGGCTTTCGGTTCTAATACCGTTTGTAGCATCCCGTCCATGCGGAAACGCACACGCAGAGTATCTTCAAAAGGTTCTAAATGAATATCTGAAGCTTTACGCTTAATCGCTTCGGCTAGGGTGGCATTCAAGAAACGAATCACCGGCGCTTCGTCATTAGAAGCGAGTAAGTCTTCCTTTTGTACCCGCATCAGATCAAAAGCGTCACTCATGTCTAATGCATCGAGCATGGTTTCACTGCCCGACAGCTCGCCGCCATCGGCATAAACACGCGATACCGCCAACTCATACTGAGCAACACTCACCCGCTGCACCTGTGGCGCAACAGAATGACTGGCACGTAAGGCTTCTAACAAAGCAGAAGCCGTGGCGTCGGGGCGCACCAACAACATCCAACCTTCCAATTCATGCACCAACAGCACACCCTGTCCTTGCACAAAATGATAAGGGAAGCGCAAACTACTCATGCTGAAGCACTCATGGCACTAGCGGCTCACTGGTCATATTGAGTCGGTCTTCGACGGGCGCTGGTTTGGCTCTTTTGGCAATCACAAAATCCTCTGTCAACAACTCACTAGCATTAAGCGGTAAACGGGGTGACACCAGCTCACGGTTATTGGTTTGTTTGCGCTCGATCAGCCCTTCCGATTGCTGCTGTAACTTATTGTATTTAGAGGCTGCATAAGCGACGGCTAACTGGTCATCGCGCACAATACGCGGGCGTAGAAACACCATCAAGTTTTTACGCTTAACGGTATTTTCTTTGTAGGAAAACAAAGCGCCTAATACTGGAATATCTCCCAAGCCGGGGACTTTCGCTAAAGACTCACTTTCCGACTCATCCATCAAGCCACCTAACACTACCAGATTGCCATCGGTGACCAGTACATTGGTTTTGATTTCCCGTTTCGAGGTCACCAAATCAACCGAACCCAAGGTGGTTTTAGAATTGGGAATTAAGCTCGAAACCGATTGTTCAATTTCCAAGCGAATACTATCACCCTCGTTAATTTGCGGTTTCACTTTCAGTTTTAGGCCGACATCTTGACGCTTAATCGTTTGAAACGGACTACCAATTGTCCCCACGGCGCCTGTGGTACCCGTTGCCGCATAGCTACCGGTGCTGAAAGGCACTTCTTGGCCAACAATCATACTCGCTTCTTCATTATCCATGGTCACTAACGAGGGCGTTGACAGAATGTTGTTATCGGTATTCGAACGTAAAGCACGCAATAGCGCGCCCCAGCCTTGGTCATTGCCATAGCTCTCACCCACCACGGCGGTTACGCCCGTACCACTCACCGACCCTAATGCGCCCGCAGTACCCCCTGTTGCCGCCCCCGTGGCAATTTTCGCTAAACTATCGTCTAAACTAAACACACCCGCCCCATTAGGGCCAACGGCTACCCAACTCGCACCTAGCTGCTGACGTTGCTCTTCTGACACTTCAGCAATAATGGCTTCAATAATGACCTGTGCACGGCGCACATCCAAACGACGAATCACTTCGCGCAACGTAGAGATAAGCTGCGGTGGCGCACTAATCACCACCGCATTCATACGCTCATCGGCTTCGATACTGATATCACTATCCGATGAACCACTTTTTTTCTTCGCGACTTTAGCAACGGCAACCGGCTTAGTACCACCATCACCGATGTTCGGCTCACCAGCATCACCCCCAACTTGCTCGGCTGCCGCTAGGGTGGCACCTGCACCCGCAATATTTTGCAGAATCGGGGCTAAATCCGTTGCTTTGGCGTATTGTAAATAAATGACCTGAACCCGCCCTTGCTGCTGAACCGGTGAATCAATTTGCGCCAGCAAGGCACGCGCAGCCATGCGTTGTGCTTCACCGCCCGATAAAATCAAGCGATTCGCGCGCAAATCGGGCGCTACCACTAGGGCAAGTTCTTTATCTAGCCCTGTGTTCAAGGTTTTCATCAAACTGGTCGCTTCTTCCGCCGACAAGTAATTTAACTGCACCACTTCATAGCTGTGCTGAAAAGGCACATCGACACGCGACACCACTTCTTTAATACGCGCAATATTGCCCGATCGGTCGGTAACAATCAGCTTATTCGAATCAGGATTCGCCACCAAATGCCCTTCATTCGCCACCAGCGGACGCAATAAGGCCACCAACTTATTGGCCGACACATGCTTGAGGCTAATCACCTGCGTCACCCAATCGTCTTCATCACGACTGGCACCGACGCGTTGCGCTCGATCTCGCACCACATTCACAGGAACAATCTCAACCAAATCGCCATTTTCTAGAGCCGCAAAACCATGCACTTTTAGAAAAGACAGAAAGGTTTGATAGAGCTTATTCGGCTGTAGCCCTGTATTGGTGGTAAAGCTCACTTTGGCTTTAACACGCGGATCAATAACAAAATTCTTGCCCGTTACCTGCGCCACGGCTTCTGCCACCTGGGCAATTTCAACCTCTTTTAGGTTAATCACCATCGCCGCTTCTTTTGAGCTGGGCGAGGTTGTGGCAGCTTGCACACTCGCACCGCTGAGCGCACCCACCAGCAAGCATAGACTGAGTTGAATTTTTGTTACCATGTGACCGACCATTCCTGTTCTTTTCCTGCTCGTAATACTTTGACACTCGCGCCAGCGCCATCTAACACACTGGGTAGGCTCGCTAATTTAGTCATCCATTCACTCATCGGTTGACCATTCAGCGCCACGAGCTGATCGCCCGCCATAAAACCGAGTTGCTTAAAAATCGCTTCTTGTCCTGACTTAGGCTGCACCAGCACACTGACCAAACGACCCTGCTCAAATTGTGGTTGCAAATTGAGCCATTGCATGGCCGTGGTTGGATTTTGTTTTGCTTGTTGACGTAGTTCGCTCAAATTAACAGCAGACGCTGCGCTGGGAGACACTGAAACAGTAGCCGAAGCCGTGGCTTGTTGCTGTGACGAAGCCAGCTTGAGCCATTGACTGCCTTGTCTGGTGAGCAGCTGAACTTGCATCGCTTCAATGCGCTCGACTTTCACCCCTTGCGGCGTGAGCTGATTTTCTTGTAACCAAATTAGCCCACCACCACTGCCTTGTTGCACCAAAGCGAGCTTGATGGCGTCATCCACCAGAACGCCCAGCAACTGCCAACCCTTGAGAACACTGGCATCGGCAAAGGCTTCAGACTGGGCAGTGATGGCAGAGGTGCTGCTGTTGGGAAATAGCTGTTGCCATGACGTGGACTTTTCTGGAATATGAGCTGCACTAGTTACGGTGGGTAAACTCGTTAAATTTGTTGACGTTAACACTAACCAGGCACAACGTGCCGTTTGCCAAGACAAGATCGTCAAGAGTAGCGCAGACACCAGCCAACGCAACCAAGGACGATTGAGTTTAGACAGTGAGTGAGTGAGAGAAGCAAGAGCACTTCTAGTCAATAAGGGGGTGTTCATTGTTGCTTATTATAAAGGGAAGTTAAACACCACAAATGGCTTTTTTAAGATTGAATCACTCATCACTTCACAAACGGTCGATAATCGGGCCAATAAGTGCCACCCTGCTCAAAAGGCAAGTCGGGGTTAATTTCCGTTAAGCTATCACCAGCACGATAAGTGGCACTAGCCGGATTGTCTAACTCGACACTGCGCTCAGCAATGACCTCACCAAAGGCGTGCGGCTTGCCATCGAGTTTGAGCGGCTGTTTGTCATCGGCTCGATAAGCTTTGAAGGTATGGGGTGTTTGTGCAAAGACATCCTTACCCAAGGTGTAACGCTGACTGACCACCACTTGGCGGTAATGTGCCGCGCCCGCTAAGGCATCGGCTTTGGGCGGATAAAATAGACCGGCGTGAATATGACCATCGGCATTGACATAATCGCCCTTAGCCGTCAGCTCACGCAACAACTTTTGACGCAGCAAGTTACTGTCACGATAGCCTTGCGCACTGCTGGTATCAATGGCAACCCAGTTGCTCGAATAGCCTTTTTCAGCTCGAATGTGATCGGCTAAAAAAGCTTCCATATTACGTGGCATTTGTCCATATAGGTTAGCACCCACCACATGCTCTAGGAACAGCCGATACTCACCTTTGTTAAGATCACGATTATGCGGTTCGGCTAGGGTCACACCCTTGGTTTTGTCGTAACCCAAATAGTTCATTTCTTGCCAACCTAAGCCATTGGGTAATTGACGCGGGAAAGACCAAGTACTATCGACGGTATTACCGACACCACTGGTAAAGGTCGGCATTTCGGTTTCGCGTACACCCGAATGGCAGCCAATACACTGCATCATTTCTTCACGATGTTGAGGGCGCAAATCGCCTTTGGCATCTTCAATAAAGCCGACCAGATACCAACCCGCGCCATTATCGACCCAGCCTTGGCTATCCTTGCCATAAATAGCGGTAGGTTCAGCACCAGCGGTGGGGCGTTGCCCATTCGGGTTATAGTCTTCCCATTTAATCATATAGCGCACTTCTTTCACGCGCTGGCTGCGCGCGCCAGGGAAACGGCTGACACTGGCATCACGTCCATCGGCATCAACATCAACATAATGTAAGGGATGCGCAAACTCAGTCCCCACAGGGTAAACGCCTTTTTGTACGGCAACACCACTGGCTTTACCTAAATAGCTTTTAGCATCTTGTTCAGTTAAGCGATCTTGCACGGCTTTAGCCAATAAATCGAGGTTTTGTGCATAGATAGCAGTATCGAAATGTCCCTGATCGTTTTGCATAAATGCCACAGGTAAGCGAATGTAAATACCCGAAACTGAACCTGTCTGAGGAGTAAAAATGCCATATGGCATGAAATTAATGGCACGCCACCCTGTCATCACACCTTGCGCGTCACGGTAGAAGCCTGCCTCATCGCGCTGACTGCGCACAAAACCGTCCGCTTGTGCTGGTAAATCGGCGGGGTTAAGAGCAGGCAATAATCGAAAAGGCGACTCACCACCGGCATCCCAGTAGGCATCTTGTTTCGGGCGTTGGGCATAGGCTTTGGACCAGTTGTCTTGTCGCAGATAACTTTGCATATCCCAAGCTTGGCTATCCACGCCCAAACCCGCTACATAAGCCGCAAGCTTTTCGGGATATAAGGTATTTTCCCAGCGATTAATGGTTGCCAGCGGCGTGCTGTTGTTATAGGGCGCAAAGCTATACTCTAATTGAAAGTTACCAATATCGGCAAAGGCACCCGCTTGCGGATTATTATTGCCCATGCCCGTTTTCCATACCCCATTGGTATGACAGAACAAACAGGCATTTTGTGTACCGCCGGCGGTTTCAATATAACACTGAGCGGGCACTTGCGCGTAAGGATTGCTGAAATGCGAGGGTGGTGTCATATCACCCACCAAAGGCGTGACTGTCGAAGTCGAGGCTAATGCTGATTTTTCTGGCGTTAAGGCATCAGTATAGTAGAGATAACCCATCACCGCGACGGTAATCAAACCCGCGCGGATAGCGGAACGTTTCCAAATGGATGGCGTCATAATTCTGTCTCCCTAATACCCTTACCCTAGCCCATTTAAGCGCACAACCGCTTATTTTACGTGATTCATGCCCATTCTCAATCTTACATTTGTATGAAATTCACGATTTAGAGCTGATGCTAACACCGCCTAAGCAACGATCCATACGCAAGCCTGCTATGTCCGCCAACCAAAGGCTACTGAGCAACCCCAGCCCCACCCCTTTTGCAGTAGGACGTTGATGCGATTTGACGGCTTTCCACACTGCATCGGGAATGCCTGCCCCTTCATCGGAAATAGTTAACTGCCATTGATGACCGAGTTCTGTTAGCCTTACCCTAACTTGTCCCTGACCATGCACCTGCGCATTCACAATCACATTTTGTACCATACGGTTGAGCAAGTTCGGCACTGACTGCTGCAATAATGCCTCAGAGGTCAGCTCGAACCCTACCGAAGGAAAAGCACGCTGCCAGCTTTGCCAACAGACATCCAACGTCGTTTGCGGCAAATTGCACTTTTCATCAGCTTGCACCAAGGTTAAGGCGGTTTCAATTTGCTCCGACATGCTTTGAATCTGCTCGCTAAACAACTTCTGCTCCGCAGCATCTAACTGTGGCAACAGGGCTAATTGCAATTGCAAACGGGTTAAGGGCGTGCGTAAATCATGTGCCAAGCCAGATAACATCACTTGCTGACGCAGCATCTGATGTTGCCAACGTTGTTGCCACCAAAGCGCCAATAGCGTGCCCAACATCGCCACTGCACTAACGGCAAAAAACAAGCCAAAAATCCAACCCAATCGCGGGCTGGGCGCACGCAACACAATAGGCTCATCCTCTACCAGCAGTAGCACCTCGACCATCCCCTGCTGCATATGAACTTGATTAGGATATTCCCCCTGTGCAATAAGTGCCTGCTCAACCCAGTCGGCATACCAATGCGGCTTCCATGACTCATCAATCTGCGGCAAAACACCCCGCTCGACCACTAATCCTGTGTCTTGTTGTAAACTTTCCATAAAAGCAGGGCGACGATCGGATGTTAATTCTTGCCAAGTTTTCGCCGAAATAGCCATCAGCCCAGCCAAGTCGGCTGCTGATCGTTTTGCCAAAGGCACGGCAACAAACACCAGTGCCAACAGCAATACCACAAGCTGTAACATCAGTACCAGCCACAATAATTGACGACTGATGCTTTTCATGATGGTGCTGACAACAAATGTTCACCCAATCGATAGCCCTGCCCCCACACCGTTTCGATAAAGGCATCATCGTCCAACTTTTTGCGCAAACGCGAAATACGAATATCAATGGCTCGCGTTCCCGCATCATGCTCATCCAAGGCTGCGAGCAACTGTTCGCGCGTGACAATACGATGCGGACGTTGCACAAAATACCAGAGTAATTGCCATTCTTTAGCGGCCAGCTCAACCACTTGCGTATCCGAGGTGAGTTGCTGACGCTGACTATCCACTTGCCAGCGACCCAAACGTAATCGTTGTGTCGTTTTATCGTTCTGAAAACGTCGCAGCAAAGCGTGTAACCGCGCAATCAATTCGGCCGGATCGAAGGGTTTGGTCAGGTAATCATCGACCACCGCTAAGCCTTGCACGCGTTGGTCGATAGTGGCATTGGCAGACAACATCAGCATCGGCGGACGCTCAACTAATTGAGCCAGCTGTTGCGCCAGCACCAAACCACTTTCACCGGCCAGCATCCAATCGAGCACGCACACATCAGCACCTAGATTGTCTAAGGCACGCATAAACTCGGCCGAAGTCGCTACCGCCGTAACAGAAAATCCCGATTGAGTGAGCAGCTTAACCATCAGTTGACGCAGCGTCACGTCATCGTCAAGCAATAGCACCCGAGGTGCGTCTTGTTTTGTCATTTTTGAAACACTTTTGAAAAACCTTTTTTCCATAATAGCATCAAGCCAAATGAATTGGCGCATTATTCAAACCCAACTGGAGTCATTGTTATGAAATCAATTGTTTTACCTTTTGTTGCCGCACTGGGCGTTTTCACTAGCTTAACCACCTTTGCCGATGACACGGTCGTTTCACCCGGTCGTAACGAATACCAACAACAGCAACAACGTGACAATGATTGGCAAAAAGACAACCAACGCCAAAACCAAGCCAACAGTGAACGACAAGCGCAAAACGGTGGTCAAGGTAAGGGTAAAGGCGGCGGACAGAATGGCAGCAGCTATGGTCAAGGTGGGGGTCAAGGCAAAGGCAAGGGCGGCGGACATAGTCAGTACTAAGTCAAGACCAACCCCAGATAAACAACATTTTAACCACACAATCATCACACAACCACTTGCACAACAAGGAATCTAACCATGAAAAAACAATTCGGCAAAAACAAAGCAAACACAATTCAACCAACGCTAACAGCAGAAGAGCAAGCGCACATTCTCTTTATGGCTGAAGAAGAAAAATTAGCACAAGACGTTTACGATGCCTTGGGGGACTTGTGGGACCTGTCCATTTTTGACAATATCGCCAATAGCGAAAGCAACCACGTCAGCAGTGTTGAAAAACTTGCCGACCAGTATGGCATTGACACCCCCAGTGAAGACGAAGGTGTTTTTATCAATCCAGAGTTGCAAGCGATGTACGATAACCTAGTCGCTATTGGCAGCCAATCTATTGAAGACGCACTGAAGGTAGGTGTTGCCATCGAAACGCTGGATATTGAAGACCTATTAGCTGAAATGTCAGTGACACAAAATACCGATCTGCTCAGCACCTACAATAAACTTTTATCTGCTTCTGAAAATCACTTGGATGCTTTTAGCAATACACTGCTTCAACAAGGCGACAGCTTATTACCGGCTGATGTTGCCGACTGGTTAGCGCAAGAAACCCTAGAGTTACAATTGGTTGGTCAAAGCCTAACCACTGTTGACGTTATCTAAGGAATTTAGTCATGCGTTTTTCTACATCAACATTAGTTGCAACAGCAGTTTTCGCTAGTTTACTCGCAGGTTGCGATGGAGGGGGATCAAGCCCCTCTAGCACCGCGGGCAATACTTCGACCGCTGCAGGAACATCAGCCACAACAGCAACCACCATCACTGTTGAACGTGGCCCCTTGTTATTCACCAATTTGGTCGATCAACATGGTTTTCCTGCCACTTCGCAGGGCAATGGTAATTATGCGT
>CAZBQD010000038.1:0-20875 GCA_964493995.1 uncultured Francisella sp. | reverse complement strand
TTATCGCTGATGGCACTGATTCACATCTCGCTCGACAAACACACACCGGAACGCTTCGAGCATTTTGAAAACCACGTTAAGGTGTTACCGGAGGTGCTGGAGTGTTTACTCATCACGGGTCATTCTGCCGATTACCAACTCAAAGTGGTGGTGAAAGACATGCACGCCTACCAAGAATTACTACTGCACCGCATCACCCGCATTCAGGGCGTGACAGGGGTACACAGTAGTTTTGTATTACGACATTGACTTGCTTTTGTACTAGTCAATCAATTAACACCGATCAGCATCAAACTATTTTATGCTTCTCTCTGCCCTTTACCCCCATATTAATTGATTCATATCAACATTGAACGATTGATTTTTAATGATGGCTAGTCGTATAGTGAACACACAAATTGAAAAAAACAAGTTGGTTTCATTACTCATGTAAGAATCACTAACAAAGGGCTACAAGATGTCTCAAGAATATATACTCCCACTGGATACCGTTATCTTATCGACCGCCAATCTGCAAGGCGACATTGTGAGTTGTAACAAAGGCTTCATTGAAGCCTCGGGTTACAATGAGAAAGAAATTATTGGCAAGCCACACAGTATTTTGCGCCATCCCGACATGCCCAAAGAAGCCTTCAAAGACTTTTGGAATACCATTGAAGCGGGCAGACCTTGGTTTGGCTTAGTCAAGAATTTGCGTAAAGATGGCAAACACTATTGGGTTGCTGCCAACGCTAGCCCAGTTTTCAGTAATGGGCAAATTTCGGGTTATGTGTCGGTTCGCTACCCCGCCACGGCAGAACAAAAAGCTTTAGGCGAGCGCCTCTATGCCGAAATTCGTTCCGGTCAAACTAAAATGCCGTGGACGCCCAAGCCAACATTCGACCGCTGGACACTTGCCGGTATCGCTGCCGCAACGTTTGGTTTAATCACACCTTATATCACCACTAATTTGGCTTTAGATATTTCAGCCACACTGCTTGCTGCAGCAGGGCTAGGAGCCATTGTTTGGCGCACTATTAGCTTATCGCAACCCAGCGAACAACAACTCAAAGCCATTCACGATTTGGGTAACGGATTGTTCCGCAACCCCATCCCTGGCAATGACGCTTGGACCAATGCACTGAACCTTATTCGTACTCGTATCGGACAAAATGCCAGTGATGCCTTTGATGCAGCGCGTGAAAGCGCCGTACTGACTACCGCCATGAATGCGGCCAGTGCCAACCTGATGGTGGCGGATGCTGACTTTAATATCATCAGCATCAACACCTCGTTAGCTAACATGCTCAAACATAATGAGCAACGTATTAAAACACAATTGCCGCACTTTTCTGCCGCTACCATTGTCGGTAGTAATATGGATATTTTCCATAAAAATCCTGCCCACCAACGTGCGATGGTGTCCGCACTGACACAACCCTACACGGCAGAATTGAAAATTGATGCCTTAATATTGCGCTTAACGGTCGTGCCTATCTTACAAGCATCGCATCGCTTAGGTTATGTGGTGGAATGGATGGATGTCACCGAACAGCGTCACATCGAACACGAACTGGCGACCACCATTGAGCAAGCCAGTCAAGGTATTATCAGCAATCGCATTCACACCCAAGGCTTGCAAGCCTTCTACCTAAGCTCAGCACAGGGCATTAACACCCTACTGGACGGCTTGCACCAATTCATGTCTAAAACTATTCAAAACATTGGCGAGCTGGCCTTTAATCGCATCGACAAACAGGTAGAAGGTGACTATCAGGGCAGTTTTAAAATGACGCAAGACGCCATTAATATCGCCCTTAACGGTTTGAACACCATGGTAGCACAGGTACAGTTTACTTCTAATGAAGTGACGCGCTCAATGAATCAACTTAATGATGGTGTGAATGACTTCTCTGATCGTATTCAACAACAAGCAGCCGCGATTGAACAAACCTCGGCGGCAACAACAGAAATGCTCAGCAGCATTCAACAAAACTTGCACGGTATTCGCACTGTCAACGAGATCACGCGTAAAGTCAACGAACAAGTCGCTGAAGGCAGCGATATTATGGAAGAAGCCTTAGCGGCCATGCAGGCAGTCGAAGCCTCGGGTCAGCAGATTGGTAATATCGTTGGTCTAATTGATAGTATCGCCTTCCAAACCAACTTGTTAGCCCTCAATGCAGCCGTAGAAGCAGCTCGTGCTGGCGAGCATGGTCGTGGTTTTGCTGTCGTCGCTAGCGAAGTTAGAACCTTAGCCGGTAAATCGGCCGATGCCGCCAAAGACATCAAAAAGCTCATTGACACTTCCGTTAATCAGATCAGTGAAGGCAGTAGACGAGCAAGAGATGCTAACCATGCCTTAGAGACAATCAAAACTTCGGTTAATGAAGTAAATACGATGATTAACCAAATGAGTGATGCTGGTATCGAGCAAGAAAAGGCCATTCAAGAAGTTAGTAAAGCCATGAATGTTATGGATGCTAGCAGTCAACAGAGCGCCGCACTGGTTGAACAAACTGCTGCCAGCACACAGCAGGTTTATGAAAATATGTCCACACTTAACCAGCTGGTCGCGCGCTTTAGCTTAAACGCCACAGCCAAGCGTATTGCACAACACGGTCCTAGCCCATTATTAGATGCACAGCAACACTTACTTAACTGGAATATTCGCATCGCCAACGTCATCAACGGCTTAGACACCAGTACCACGGTGGAACAGGCCGCCGACTTCCAAAGTTGCAGCTTAGGAAGATGGCGCAATAGCATTGGACGTCAATATGAACACTTGCCTGCCTTACAATCCCTAGATGTGGCGCATCAAGACTTCCATCGCATGGCAGCAGAAACCGTCAATGCGGCCAAAAAGCAACAATGCGAAGGCATCGAAGACAAGATGTCGGCACTGACGGAACAAGCCATGAAGACCATTGCGCTCATGAACGAAGTGGAACAACAAATGAGTCGCCACACCACACCAGAGTTCAGCAGTAAGCTAGCGCAAGCAAAAACACGTAATCAAAATGCATTATCTGCACCTAACAGCAAGGATAAAGCCTTACCCGCTCCTAAAGCCGCAGATGATGAGTGGAGTGAATTTTAACACTGAGTAGTATTTTCTTCTCACACAAAAAGCCCAGCACAAGTTGCTGGGCTTTTTAATGGGCGCATGAACAAAGCTGCTTAGCAATCGGTCATGGTTACGGCTCGAAAACTGCCTAGGGGCAAGTCGTCG
Organism: uncultured Francisella sp.; assembly: GCA_964493995.1. Taxonomy (GTDB): domain Bacteria; phylum Pseudomonadota; class Gammaproteobacteria; order Thiomicrospirales; family Thiomicrospiraceae. The sequence continues at coordinate 17,661 of CAZBQD010000038.1, read as the reverse complement.
AGTGTTATCTGACCAATGCGATAACGAATTAAACGCAAGGTAGGAAAACCCACTGCTGCGGTCATACGCCTGACCTGTCGATTACGTCCTTCACGAATGGTTAAACTCAACCAACTGGTGGGAATAGCCGCTCGATAGCGCACAGGCGGATTACGCGACCACAAACCAGCCGGTTCAGTCATCATCTGCGCCTGTGCTGGCTGAGTCATGCCATCTTTTAACAGCACGCCCTTGGCCAAGCTCGCGATGGCATCGCTCGTTATCTCGCCTTCGACTTGCACCCAATAGGTTTTGGGCAACTTATGTTGCGGATCACTAATACGGGCTTGCAGACGGCCATCATCCGTCAATAACAATAATCCCTCGCTGTCATAATCCAACCGACCGGCTGGATAAACAAGAGGGACATCGATAAAGTCTTTCAAGGTCAGCTTATCCCCTTCTGGTGAGAATTGACTCATCACCTGAAAGGGCTTATTAAACGCAATCAGCATAACGAAAACCGAACCTTAACGCGATGTTAAGCGAGGCAGCCCCCGTTGCGCAGCAACCTGTCCTGACAGGATCATTTGCTCCGCCGCCGTGATTTCGGCTACCGTTGCTTTCACCGCTTCGCGGAACTCGCCAAAGTTAGCATCGGTAATCACGTCTCCGCGACTGCGGCAATCAAATAACTGTTTGGCAATCGCAACGGCACGCTCTTTTTTCTGATCGATACTGGCATAGCGACCCTGCATTTCAGGAATACCGGCAAAATGATCGGTTAAGCCAGTACTGGCTTCGGGTTGGCTATTGGGTGTGAGCAAGGCCACTTCCGTTTTCAATGCCCAAGTGCGCATTAACCGACGCGCACGCGCATAACGGAAATCATTGGCAGCAACAGCTGCGTCTAATAACCCATTCAAATTCGTGGTTTTGAAGAAAGACAAACTACCCAACACACTGTGCGACTGTTGACTAATGCGTTCGGCGGTATGGCTAATGGCCTCAACACCCGCCGTATTTTCTTGAATGGCGCTGTCGAGTACACTAATCGCTTGGTGTAGCTCATTGACACCCGTAGCCGTTTGCTCGGCAGAAATACGCATCACCGAAATACGCTCTTGGACCTGTTGCGCGCCCTGCTCCACTTGCGCTACCGCCAATTCAGTTTGTTTGACCTGCTCATTGCCTCGATCAACGTCAGCGACCGTACTGACAATCAACTGGCCAATATCCTTAGCGGCATCGGCTGTTTTTTGCGCCAAACTGCGCACCTCACCCGCCACCACAGCAAAACCCCGACCATGCTCACCGGCTCGTGCCGCTTCGACGGCGGCATTCAGTGCCAATAGGTTGGTTTGGAAGGCAATACCATCAATCATCGACACAATGCTTTCTATTTGCTGACTCTTCTGCTGAATGGTTTGCATGGCACTAATCGTACCTGCCATCACCTTACGCGTCGTTTCTACATGGGTTTGCATCTGCTGCATGAGGCTGGCAACGTCATTGGCTTGACCTTGCATCGACTGGGCCTGACGCTGCATTTCTTCCGCCGTGGCAGAACTTTGCTGTAACGCCGCCGCTTGCTGCTGCATTTGTCCTGAAATATGACCAATACTACCATTCACGCTCATCACGCCATGCACTGCCTGCTCCAGACTGGTGCGCACTTCGGTAATAATGGAGGCAATATTGGTCATCGACAAGGTCATGGCATTTTGCACCATACCCACTTCACCCTTCTGATCGATGCGCGGCATAGCTTCAATACTACCCGAGGTTTGTTTCACCATCACATGTTCAATATCGGTAAGCGCTCCGCCAATGGCATCTAAGGTATTATTAATACTGATTTTTAATTTCAGTAAGTCACCATGACAGTCTACCTCAACACGATGGTTCAGATAGCCTTGTTCCATTTGCGCCATAACGCGGCTAATATCGGCAATTACCGAAGACACATCATGCATGGCTTGATCGACCTGCTGGCGGAAAGCCAAGGCAACGCGCTCGTCCATTTTAATATCGAAACGACCAGCAGAAAGACCCTGCATCACTTTCGTTAACTCATCCATCATGAAAGAAACGCTTTGCGCTGAAGCGTTCACGCCTTGTTGTAACTCGGCAAAGTCACCAATAAAGTCACCATTCAGACGCTTAGAGAAGTCACCTTGGCCAATAGCAGCCACTACTTGGTTCGCTTGCTCAACGCCATTGGCAATTTGCTTAAATACCTGCGTTAAGGTGGTCACCATGCGACCTACCTCATCATCTGACTGGTAAGTCACCGCTAGGCTCATGCGTCCCGTGTTCGCTACTTGGTGTAAGCCTTGCTCCACTTGCTGCAAGGGTTGTGACACCACACGTCGGATAACATAGGCCAGTAGCGCCATCAGCACCAACAACATAATCACCACGATCACCAGCATATCAATGATGATGGTATCGGTTCGATTAACGACGACTTTCAACTCGGGATGATCTAAATTCATACCCACATAACGGTAGCCCACAACCTGACCAGCACCCGACACGAGGTTGTTACGTAGAACAATTTTATTGTTTTGAATCAACAATCCTTGTTCGTTAAAGCCATCTAAATTTAAGTCTGAGAACCATTCTATTGAGTCATTAAACTGAGTCGGATGCAATAGCGGCATGCCCCCCAATTTAGGGTTTTCCGCGCCCTTAGGATAGAGTTTGAGCGCTTCTTCATTCAACACCTGTACGAACTGAACCCCTTGCTTAGCGAATTGCTTATTGATCGAACCAAAGCCCGATTGAAATTCAATAATCCCTGCTAACTTACCTTGGCTATTTTTGATGGCAACCAAAGAGCTCATCACCACACCAGAACGGGCTAAGTCAATGCCTGAATAGGAAAGACGCTTGCCTTCTAACAACTCTTTAAAACCAGAACGGAAAGCGGAAGATTTACCCAGTTCAGGGTCGGGACTAGGAATAGCAGAACGCACAAAAATATTGCCTGCCGCATCAAACACGTTGACACGAATGTTCTTAAATTCGGTATCGACTTTGAAAATATCGGGAATGACACCAACAATGGCACGAACACCATCCACATCGCGTTTTTCAACCAATTCGGCTAATTGCGGCGTGGTCGAAGTAATGCCATAAAGGGCAGCAATACCGGTTTCCATCTTCAACTTAAAGTTGGTGGTGACACGCTGCTCTTTCGACACCATTAACTCAGTCGCCGCTTCTTCAAACAACGCGGTACGAATTTGGAAAATAACCACAACGCCAATCGCCAAAATAACGGCGGCGGCGATGAGCATTCGCATCATCAACTTGCTGGCAATACTGCGCATAAAACACCTCTTTACTGAATTCCAGTCACAAAACTGGATATTAGTAATGATTATGCCTTAAATCGCCAGCATTTGTATGTCATATTTCGAACAAATTGCACAAAAAGTTTTTTAGGATCAAGTTAACAAAATTTATGCATTAAATGCGCGCCACACCCGAATCCACAGCCGCCTGATACACCGCTTGCGACACACGCTCGCGCAAGCGCAGATCGTTAGCTTTGGGTAAAATGTAATCCGCACCAAAGGTTAGGCTTTCTAAATTATTCGCTGCCAGCACTTCAGCCGGAACAGGTTCGTGTGCCAAACCGGCGATGGCATCAACCGCTGCCAACTTCATGGCGGTGTTAATTTCTTTACTACGCGCATCTAGCGCACCACGGAACAAATACGGGAAACACAACACATTATTCACTTGGTTGGGGTAATCGCTGCGACCTGTGGCCATAATCACATCACTGCGCACCGATTTTGCCAAAGCCGGTTGAATTTCGGGATCCGGATTGGCCATGGCAAACACCACCGGTGTAGTTGCCATACTGGCTAACATTTCTGGCGTGAGTAAATTGGGTGCCGATAAGCCAATAAACACGTCTGCGCCCACTAAGGCATCGGCTAGGGTGCGCGCTGATGTGTCGGCAGCAAATTGCGCCATGTGTGGGGCTAAGTCGGTCATGCCGCTATGCAGTACGCCTACCTTATCCACCACCAAAATATTCGACTTTTGCACACCCAAGTCTAACAATAAATTAAGCGATGCCGTACCCGCTGCGCCCGCGCCAACCAACACAATCTTAGCGTCTTCTAATCGTTTGTTGGCGATGCGTAAGGCATTGGTTAAGCCTGCCGCCAAGACAATGGCGGTACCATGTTGGTCATCGTGAAATACCGGAATATCGAGCATGGCTTTTAAGCGGTTTTCCACTTCGAAGCATTGTGGCGAAGCAATATCTTCTAAATTAATGCCGCCAAAGGTGGGGGCAATATTGGCAATGGTGCGAATCAACTCTTCGGTATCAGTACAATCGATTTCGATATCAATCGAATCAATACCGGCAAAACGTTTGAACAATAAGGCCTTGCCTTCCATGACGGGCTTAGAGGCTAAAGCGCCTAAGTTACCCAAACCCAAAATGGCTGTACCATTAGAAATGACCGCCACTAGGTTGCCTTTCATGGTGTATTTATAGGCATCGCTGGGCGTCGCGGCAATGGCTTTCACCGGTTCAGCGACACCGGGGCTATAAGCGAGGGTTAGATCACGCGCCGTTTCAGCAGGTTTGCTCAGCTCAATCGACAACTTACCCGGTGTCGGGTATTGGTGATAATTCAGCGCATCCGTTTTCAAATCTCCCGTTGCTCCTGGCACAACCGATGAAGGCACTGACTTGGGTTGTGCCTGTTGCTCGGCTTCTGGCTGATCCAGCAAGCCATTTTCTAATACATCTTTAGCGACATTCATTAATTTGTTCCAGTTCATTGCACACAACCCATCTAAAAAAGTTAATTCGTTTATTTTACACTAAGCGATTGGGCAGGCGTCAAAAACCGAAACCTGAGCTGCTCAAAATTTTGCACCTTGCCATCAACAATCAGCACGCCTTCGCTGACTAACAATCGAGCTTTACGCTCACCACCAAAAGCATAATCACCCAAACGACCATCCGCATTCACCACGCGATGACAGGGAACCATAACGGGGTTAGGATTTTTGTTCATCGCCGTACCCACAGCACGATAGGCCTTTGAACCCAAGGCATGAGCAATATCGGCATAGGTGGTGACCTTGCCTGCAGGCACTTGCATGAGTAGGTCGTAACAGGTTTGTTGGAAGGGTGTGGGCATGTTAGCGCCTTACATCCTGCTTGAGTAATGCTTGGCTATAGCGCAAAAACTCGTCCAAGTGGAAGGTAATTATACGAATCGTAATCGGCAACTGCATGGCCTGATAATCGTGCACAGCGATATTACGAAAACCAACCATGCGTTTAAGATCATTTGCTAGGCTATGCTCAATCAATCCGGCCTGTGCCAATAAGCTGAAAACATCTCGCGCACTTTGTGGAACGCCTAATTTGTCTCGGCGAATCACATGCTGCCCCATATCAATAGCGGCTTCACATGCACGCTGAATGTTAAGAATGGCCGCATCTTGACGAGTGAAGTCGGTAGCAAAAGTTTCCGTATCCTTATCGTATTCTTCGCGGGCACGCTGGACATAATACGCAATTTTATCCGCTCTTATGGCTAGAGATGCCCTCCCTTCATCCAAATTGGTTTTTTCACTCAATACCATCGTTTCAAACAAACCCACTGGTAACGCATCTTTCACCCACCAACGCTCACCCGTGGTCAGAATTTGATACTGCATAATGGTAGAAGCCGCACGCATATCAAGCAAATCCACTTCATAACCGAGTTGATCGGCTAACTGATTGGCCATCTCGAATAATTGTATCGGATCAGCATAACCCTCAACCAATACCGCTAAATCTAAATCGCTCTGCGCGTTCGCTGTACCCTGAATACGACTACCGAAAGCATAAAGAGCGAGAAGATTGGGAGTTGTCCATTGAAGATTTTTAACAACAAATTCTTTTGTTGGCTGTTGAGCTTCTTTAACTATTGGCATGAAAGGCTCAACAGCAAAAATATTACCTGACATGCTGAATATGTGCCCACGCTGCATCCTCTTCGTCGTTTAACCAATCTTTCGCTAAGGTGTGCTCGCTTAAGGCCAAGCCACTCACAACATCATTGGGCAACAAAGACTGTCGCGATGTTTGCGTGTATTTTGCTTTTAGAAAATCAACAAAGTCGATGACTTCTTGCGCTAGGTTATCGGGAACATCAACGGTAATCTGCATCATGACACCTCTTCAAAATAGTCTGTGTTTATCTTATCACTTGAAAAGCAACTTACGACAATAAAAAAGGCCGCTTGCGCGGCCTTTTTTATTTCCATCACACACCCATATAATCGAGCATGGCGTTGGCGGCTTTACGCGCATCGTCGATGGCATGAACAACAAGGCTGGAACCTCGCACCATGTCACCACCGGCAAAGACCTTCGGATTACTGGTTTGGAAAGCGTATTCCTGTTCTTCTTGGCAAGTCACACGACCGCGACTATCAATACTGATACCGTGATCGGCAAACCAAGGCGCAGGACTCGGTTGGAAACCGAAGGCAACAATCACCGCATCGCAAGGGATGATCTGCTCAGAACCCGGTACAATTTCCGCCACACGGCGACCCGAAGCATCTGGCGCTCCCAAGCGAGTTTCCGCAACCTTAATACCTTCGACTTTGCCATTACCGATGACTTCGATAGGCGCTCGGTTAAAGACAAACTTAACGCCTTCTTCCTTAGCATTGGCAACTTCTTTACGCGAACCGGGCATATTGGCTTCATCACGACGGTAAACACAAAAGACTTCATCCGCACCTTGACGCACGCTAGTACGCGTACAGTCCATAGTAGTGTCACCACCACCCAAAACAACCACGCGTTTACCTTTCATATCAATAAAGTCAGCAACATCTTTTTCGTAGCCCAGCAAACGATTGACGTTAGCAATAAGGAAGTCTAAGGCTTTAAACACACCAGGCAAGTCTTCACCCGGGAATCCACCGGCCATAGCGGTGTAAGTGCCCATACCCAAATAAACCGCATCATAATCGCGCTCTAATTCGGCAAAAGTAATGTCCGTACCAACGGTAACGCCCAAGCGGAATTCCACGCCCATGTGTTCTAGCACACCACGACGGTAACGCACGACTTCTTTTTCTAATTTGAAGGGCGGGATACCAAAGGTAAGCAAACCACCAATCTCTGGTTGCTTATCGAACACCACGGCTTTAACGCCATTGCGTGCCAAAATATCGGCAGCCGCCAAACCCGCAGGACCGGCACCGACAATCGCCACTTTCTTACCATTCGCCACGACTTTACTCATATCCGGCTTCCAACCAGTCGCAATAGCCGTATCGGTGATGTACTTCTCCACCGCACCAATGGTCACGGCACCGAAGTTGGTATCGTTCAAGGTACAAGCTTGTTCACACAAGCGATCTTGAGGACAAACGCGACCGCACATTTCAGGTAACGAGTTGGTCTGATGCGACAACTCGACCGCTTTCATCACATTACCTTCCGCGACCAGTTTTAACCAGTTGGGGATGTAATTGTGTACAGGACAAGCCCATTCACAGTAAGGGTTACCACAATGCAAGCAACGATCGGCCTGAATTTTGGCGTGCTCTGCATCAAAATTGCTGTAGATCTCAACAAACTGCTGGCTACGCTCTTGCGCTGGCAATTTAGGTGGATCGATACGATCTACTTTCAAGAAGGTATCTGGACTAGGCTTTTTATAACTCATCTTATTGTCCTTTCGTAAACAGATCAAGTAAACGATCTAAGCCAATGGCACGCGATTTCACCAACCAGAATTTGCCCACATCACGACTGAAATTCGCTAACAAGGCCTCTGCTGTTGCTGAGCCCGTTTTTTGATGGTATTCCGTCAACAAGGATTTCAAGTAATGACGGTAGGACTGAGTTTCCTCGGTATCAACACGACAGAACTCGACCATTTCTGGGTTAATACGGTCAGGGCACTGATTATTCGGATCGTACAAGAAAGCCATACCACCCGACATACCGGCACCGAAGTTAACACCTGTATCACCAAGCACCACTACTGTACCACCGGTCATATATTCACAACCGTGATCACCGATACCTTCTAGTACCGCCGTCGCGCCAGAATTACGCACACCAAAACGCTCACCACCTGTACCATAAGCAAATAGCTTACCGCCCGTTGCACCGTACAAACAGGTGTTACCAACAATCGGTGTGGTGTGTGGATCAAAGGCTGAGCCGGCTGGCGGTACGATAACAATTTCGCCACCGGCCATACCTTTACCCACATAGTCGTTGGCATCACCTTCAAGGTGCAAGTTCAAGCCACCGGCATTCCACACACCAAAGCTTTGACCCGCCACACCCGTTAATTTCAAGGTAATCGGCTTGTCGCTCATACCATGGTTGCCATAACGCTTAGCGATTTCACCCGACAAACGCGCACCAATAGAGCGACCGGTATTTTTTAGGTGGAAGTGGAAGGTACCACCGGCTTTCGCTTCGATTGCTGGCAACACCGATGTCACCATCTCTTCCGCTTGTTCACCCTTATCCCAAGGCTGATTACGCTGACCATTATTCACTTGTGGCTTATCTTTGCTGACACCGCCATCGCTGAGCAATTTGCTGAAATCGAGCTGACGTTGTTTTTTCGTTGCGCCATCAATCACTTCGAGCAAGTCTAAGCGACCAACCAAGTCTTGCAGACGCTTCACGCCAAGCTGTGCCATGAGTTCACGCGTTTCTTCGGCGACAAACTGGAAGTAATGCATTACCATTTCGGGCAAACCGATATAGTGCTCTTTACGAAGGCGCTCATTCTGTGTTGCCACACCCACGGCACAGGTATTGAGGTGACAAATACGCAAGTATTTACAACCCAAAGCAATCATCGGCGCGGTACCAAAACCGAAGGTTTCCGCACCCAAAATCGCCGCTTTAATGACATCCAAGCCCGTTTTCAAGCCACCGTCGGCTTGCAGGATAATCTTGTCGCGCAAATCATTGGCACGCAATACTTGGTGTGCCTCAGCAACACCCATTTCAAATGGATTACCCGCATATTTCACCGAAGTTAACGGAGAAGCCCCCGTACCACCGTCATAACCCGAAATGGTGATTAAGTCGGCATAGGCTTTCGCCACACCCGCAGCAATGGTACCCACACCCGGTTCTGCTACCAATTTCACCGACACCAAGGCATCAGGATTCACTTGTTTTAAGTCATAAATCAGCTGTGCCAAGTCTTCAATCGAGTAGATATCGTGATGCGGTGGTGGAGAAATCAGCGTCACTCCCGGTACGGCATGACGCAAACGACCGATGGTCGCATCAACCTTTGCACCCGGTAACTGACCACCCTCGCCCGGTTTCGCACCCTGAGCGACCTTAATCTGTAACACTTCAGCATTGACCAAGTAATGTGGCGTAACACCAAAACGACCCGATGCGATTTGCTTAATTTTCGACATTTTAACCGTGCCAAAACGGGCTGGATCTTCCCCGCCCTCACCCGAGTTAGAACGACCACCCAAGCGGTTCATCGCTTCAGCTAAGCCTTCGTGCGCTTCAGGCGACAAAGCACCCAAGGAAATGCCGGCCGAATCAAAACGTTTTAATACCGCATCTAAGGGTTCAACCTCATCTAGGGCCAAGGCAGTAGCGGCCGGCTTCACTTTCCATAGGTCACGCAATACCATCGGGCGACGGTTATTAACGAGGTTGGCAAAGCGGTCATAGGCCGAACGATCACCCTTTTGACAAGCTTCACGCAAGGCATCCACCACTTGTGGGTTAAATGCGTGCGCTTCACCGTTAAAGACGAACTTCAACACGCCGCCTTGGCTGATACTCTTACGCGGATTGAAAGCGATTTTTGCCAGTTGCGCTTGGTCTTCATGCAGGTCATCAAAACGGGTACCTTCGATACGACTTAACGTACCGGTGAAGCACAAATCAACGATTTCATTACTCAAGCCGACAGCTTCGAATAACTGCGCACCACGGTAAGAGGCAACGGTTGAAATACCCATTTTCGACATGATCTTAAACAAACCCTTGTCGATGCCCTTACGGAAGTTATATAAATATTTCGCCAAGGCCTTGCTGTTATCCAGTTCTTTGCCACGATACATATCGGCAATGGCTTCATAAGCCATGTAAGGATAAACGGCCGTTGCACCATAACCAAACAAAACAGCAAAGTGATGCGGATCACGTGCGGTTGCCGTATCGACAATAATATTCGCATCACAACGTAAACCGGCTTTAATCAGGCGATGATGCACCGCACCCGTTGCTAACAAAGCATGGGCGGTTAAGCGACCTTCGCGAATCCCGTTATCCGAGAGCACGATCAGCGTCTTACCCGCACGCACCGAAGATTCCGCTTGGTTAGCAATCGACTCAATCGCTGCTTTCAAACCTAAGCTCGGCTCATAATGCAAGCTAATGATTTCGTGCGCATAGTCCGCGTCATTCATCGACAGCAACTGGTTGAACTGTGTTGGCGATAGAATAGGAGAAGTTGACTCCAAACGGCGAGCATGCGCTTGGCTTTCTTCAAACACATTCATCTCGCGGCCAAAACAAGTGTTCAACGACATGACAATCGCTTCACGTAACGGATCAATCGGCGGGTTAGTCACCTGCGCAAACACCTGACGGAAATAGTCATAAACGGGACGTACTTTTTCCGAAAGCACAGCAAAAGGAGCGTCGTCACCCATGGAGCCAACGGCTTCCTGACCATCTTCTGCTAACACACGAATAATTTGATCGCGTTCTTCAAAAGTGACTTGGAAATACTTTTGGTAGGTTAATGAGCTATCGTTATCCAAAGTGAGCAAATCCGCTTCAGCGTCAGGATTGCCTTCAAGACGCATGTAGCCTGCATCCAACCATTGACGGTAAGGCTGACGCGCTTTTAAGCCATCATCGATTGCTGCTGGACGCAACAAGGCTCCGGTTGTCAGGTCGACTGCCATCACTTGACCCGGTTTTAAGTGGCCTTTCTCAACCACTTCTTCTGGTGCATAGTCGTAAACACCAATTTCCGAAGCAAAGGTAATATGGCGGTCTTTAGTGATCACGTAACGCGTTGGACGCAGACCATTACGGTCAACAGCACAAATAGCATGCTTGCCTGTGTTAATTACAATTCCCGCCGGACCATCCCAAGCTTCCATGTGCATCGAATTAAATTCAAAGAAAGCACGCAAATCCGCATCCATGTGCGGTACATTTTGCCAAGCTGGTGGAATCATCAAACGCAAGGCACGGAAAGCATCCATATCACCCATCATCAAGATTTCTAACATATTGTCTAAACTGTTAGAGTCTGATCCGGTTTGCGATACGATTGGTTTAAGGCTCTGTAGCTCTGGCATAAGCTCCGTTTGAAACTTATTAGCACGCGCCAACGCCCAGTTACGGTTACCACGTACCGTATTCAACTCACCATTGTGCGCTAAGAAACGGAATGGCTGCGCCAAACGCCACTGAGGCAATGTGTTGGTACTGAAACGTTGATGGTAAGAGCAGCTTGAGGAAGCAAAACGCTCATCATTCAGATCAGTGTAATAAATGGGCAGTTCACGCGGCATGACCAAGCCCTTGTAGGCCATGAGCTGACTGTGCATCGACGGAATATAAAAATCGGCATCATTGGCTTCAACCGCCATTTCTGCCTGACGACGCGCAATGAATAACGCACGGTTGAAGTCACCTTCAGTCATCGCCGCCGGAGCATTGATGTACACCTGCATGATGACGGGTTCCATGCCCGCTGCTTGCGCACCCAAACAGTCAGAATTGACCGGCACCTTACGCCAGCCCGCAACGCTCACGCCCTTAGCACTCAATGCACCTTCGATTGCGGCAATACCAGCCGCACGCTTGTCCGCATCTTGACTGAGGAATACCATACCCACCGCATACAAATCGGCAAGGCTAATGCCTAAATCGCGCGCTTCGGCGCGGAAAAACGCATCAGGTTTTTTCAATAACAAACCACAACCGTCACCCGTACAGCAGTCAGCAGCGACACCACCACGGTGGGTCATGCGCGACAAGGACTGAATGGCGGTTTGCACCAGCCAATGACTGGGCTGATCATCCATTTGGGCAATCAAACCAAAACCACAGTTTTCTTTTTCAAACGAAGGATCGTAAAGTCCTTGTAAGCGGTGCAGTTCGTTCATGCGTCTTTCCTAGCGTAAGCCGACCTAAGCGTCGGCAACATAAAATTTGGGCAAAATGGTTAAAAATAATAGCGAATTTTATTGTTTTGGTCAAGAAATGCCGCTTAACCATCATCGCATCTTCATTGCTAAACAGACTTAACGATTAATGCCTCATAAAAGCTGTTGCTTTCTGTAAAAATTTTGTAGAATCTGTGTATTAGTAGCCAGCATAAAGCAAAGGTTTATTCATGTTGAGCCGTCGGGGTCTATTCCAATCCTTGCTACTTAGTTTTATGGGTACTGCTTTGGCAGCTTGCCAATCTCGCGCTAACTTGCGTCTAGCCATTCACCCCTGGATTGGCTATGAAACCTTTTATTTGCTTGAAGAACTAGGACGACTCCCTAGCAATATCCTGTTAGAAAAATATAGCAATACGTCAGAAAAAATCATACCCCTTCGAGAAGGACTGCTCGATGGCGGAACCTTTACCCTAGATGAGGTACTCAGCATTCGAGCACAGGGTATTCCGCTGACCATCGTAGCCATTTTAGACGTTTCTGCTGGTGCGGATGTGGTATTGGTGAAAAATAAACCGGCTCAACCACCCTTCATTCAAGCCAATCAACGTATTGGTTTTGAAGCAAACCAAGTCGGTCAACTGATGTTAGATCTGTTATTGGTTCATGTTGGCATGAAGCGAGAACAGGTTCGCCTCTATCCCATTCCTGTGGGTGATAGTCAAATTGAGGCCTGGCAAAGAGATAAAATTGATGCCTTGATTACCTACGAACCTTACGCCAGTAAAATCAAACGATTGGGTGGCCAAATAGCCTACTCTAGTCAAGACTTTCCACAACGCATTTTTGACGTGTTAGCGATTCGCTCGGACAAGCTATCCAGTCATGCGGATAGTGTCAAAAGTCTCTTAGCCGGACACTTTGCCATGCTCGCTCGGATACAACAACAGCCCGATGACAGTCTTTATCGTATTGCCAGCCGACAACGTCTTAGTTTTGAAGAAGCCAAACAAGCCTTGCATGGCATTATCTTGCCCAGTCTCACTCGTAACCATCAACTGCTGAGTCAACAAGGCGGACAATTGCAACAGGCGATTGTGCACTTACAGCAATTGATGCAAAGTGACTATCCACCCTTATCCATTCACGATACCTCAGCAATCTATCGAGCTGACTTCCTGCCGAGTCTTGTCAAATGAAAACTTGGTTATCAATCTTTTTGCGCATTTTTTGTGGACTATTGCTACCGAGCACAATTTGGGCGGCCACAATAACAGAAAAAATACCGCTACACATGGGCGTTTTTGCTTCCCAAGATAAGAGCCAGTTGCAAGAAGAGTACACGGCACTGGCTCAAGCATTGAGTGCACATATGCCCGATCACGAATTAGTCATTCATGTATTAGATAATGAGGGGCTACTCGAAGCGATGGATCGCCATCAGCTTGATGTCTTGTTCACCAATCCCGTCATTTATCAACGCTTGCGTAAAAGCTATGCGCTAATTTCACCCATTGCCACAGTGCGTATGCGCCATGATCAACAGACCATATCTAGTTTAGGTGGTGTTATTTTTCAACGTGCCACGCCATCACCCATTACTGATTTAGCACAACTGAACGGTAAGCGCATTGCCATTCCTTCAACCAGCAATACGGGGGCCTATTTACTTCCGCTTTATGAGCTGTACAAAGAGGGTGTGGAGCGCGATGATCTGAATTGGCTCATCGTTCAGAGTAATGACGAAGTGGTCAAACAAGTGCTGAGTGGTAACGCTGACGCTGGCTTTGTGCGCACAGGCATTCTAGAAAAGTGGATTCATCAGAACAAAATTAAGGAACAGGATATTTATTTGATTCACTCATCTAATCTGCCTGCCTATCCATGGATGGTTTCAACCGAATTAGTACCGGAATGGCCAGTCTATGCCCTATCGCACGTATCAGAGTCGGCCATTAAGTCATTAACAGTAGCACTGTTTGCGCTCACCCACGATTGGCCCAGTGCTCAAGTTTTAGGAATAGACGGTTTTACGCCGCCAGCCGATTACCATGCTGTCGAACATATGCTGTCATCGCTTAAACTGGCTCCCTTTGACACACTTCCTGAACTGAGTTGGTCAGATCTGTGGCAGGCATACTGCTGGGAATTGTTGTTTGCTACCTTACTTTTTGTTGCGATATTAAGTTTATTGGTCGGCCTACTATACCTTTATCACCGCTTGCAACAAACGGCGCAACAACTCAAACAAGCTGCTCTTATTTTCGATGCCAGTGTTGAGGGAATCGTTATTACCGACGGACAGCGACGCATTATCGATGTAAACAAAGCCTTTGAAACCATTTCCGGTTACCAGAAAAAGGAGGTGCTCGGCTTAGATCCTCGTTTTCTCAAATCGGGCAAACAGAATGAGCGCTTTTATGCCGAAATGTGGCAGCAATTGAATAGCAAGGGCTTTTGGCGTGGGGAAGTACTCAATCGGCGTAAAAATGGCGCTCTTTATCCAGAGTTGCTCACTATTTATGCCATCAGCGATGACCATAATCTGGTTCAAAACTATGTCGCTATCTTTTCAGACATTACTCAACAAAAAGCGCAACAAGCCAAACTGGAGCGTTTACTCCATTACGATGTATTAACAGGATTACCCAATCGATCGCTATTAAATGACCGCGTTAAACAGGCGCTCATCAATGCCAAAGAACAACAACACTATGTGGCGATTGTTTTTATTGATTTGGATGGCTTCAAGTCGGTTAATGACACCTATGGGCATAATGCCGGAGATAGCCTGCTCACCGAACTGGGTAGTCGCTTCTTGACAGTGATGCGTTCGCAATGCACCATTGCCCGCATTGGTGGCGATGAGTTTATCGCTGTCATGACCAATCTGGCGAGCCGAGAAAGTGCCTACCCCATACTCGACCAACTGCTGAGTGTGTGCAATCAGCCTTTTTTAATTAACGGTGAAGCAGTAAACATTTCAGCCAGTATTGGGGTCGACTTTTACACGCCCAGTGACTATGATCAAGAACTTTCCGAAATCAACCTCATTCAACAAGCGGATAAAGCTATGTATATTGCTAAGCAGCAGGGCAAAAACCAAATTTGGTTTTTCGATCGAAACCACCACAGCATTGATCATGGTGTGAAAATTAATGGCGCTTAATCTGCACTCAGGTCATCTTCACTTGGCAGTAAGACACTTACCCAAACCGCCAAGTGACTGCACTTCACTAGAAGCAGTTCTAACCATAGCAACCTATGAAGCTCAGCTCGTCAGACTTGGTGGTAAGTTAACCATTCCAGCACTACCAGAATCATTAACGCTGCTCACGCAAAGCGTGAGTCAAGCCAATCCCAATTTGCAACAGATTGTTCAGATTATCGAACAAGACCCGTTGCTCAGTGGCGATATTTTGCACACGCTGCGCCAACCGGCGTTTCAAAGTCAGCTAAAACGCCCGATTGATATCGTTAGTATTCATCAATGCGTTAATCTGATTGGCTTTGAACGACTCTATCAGCTGGCACTCGCCAATGGCTTAAAACAGTTAGCAGGCACCGACCAGTTGGTCAAACATTTGGTGGGTTATGCCGCCAAAACCGCCTATGCCTGTGCCGAAATCGCTGGCTACTTGCCACCACAAGAACATCCACTGACGCAAGAAAGGGCTTACTTGTTCGGTCTGTATTTACATGGCGGTATGTTTGCCTTAGCCGGCTGCTTCGGTGTGGCCTATGCACCAACGTTGAAACAAAGCCTGAGTTTGCCACAGACTGCTTACCAACATGAAAGCCAGCATTTTGTCGCGCACGATCAGCTTGGTGTATTAGTGGCACGTCAATGGGGCTTAAATGAACGCTTTGTTGCCGACCGCGTCTTTCTCACCGCCATCGCTTACCATCATCACGCGCATTACGAGTGCATTCAGTCAGCCGAAATTCGCCTGATGATTGCCACCGGCTTGTTGGCGCAAAGCATGGTGAATGAATTGGTCTATCAGGCCTATCAATCGCAAGAGTTGCTCGATCAAGCCGCAAAAGCCAGTCGCGTTATTGGCTTGTCGGATGAAGCCTTGAGCAATATTCGCAAGAATCTCAGTAGTTACTGGTTAAAACCGACGGCTTAACGCCCAAAAGCATCAAGCGACCCTAAGGTCGCTTACTTGTTTGAAACCGCCATCGAGGCAGTGTGAAAACGTGATGAGAGCCGCTTAGACAAGGCAAAAATGCACGGAGAAAGGCAAGTTTACACAGAGTAAATGCGTTTTGAGTACATTTTTAACGCAGTATAAGCAGCTCGTAGTAGTTTTCAGACGTCTCGATCAGTTTGGCTTAACGTCCGCTTTCTCCATTACCCCACGAATGATTTCCTGTTTACGGCGTTCAACCAAAGCCATGCGAATGCTTTGCTTGCTTTCATCAAAGCTGGGCGCTTTGAACGGACGAGAATCCAATACTTTCAACAGATGAAACCCAACCGATGTCGCGATAGGTTCGCTCACTGCTCCCTTTTCTAAAGCCACGACCTTGTCACCTAAAGGCGGAATGAGTTGATCTGGCAGCGACCAAGGCAACTCTGCCCCACTACGCGCCACTTCAGGATCAATACTGGTGGCTTTCGCAACCGCCGTAAAATCTTCACCTGTATTCAAGCGCGCCAAGGCAGCCTTAGCGGCAGACTCGTCTTTGGTGACAATTTGCGCAATGCGGTATTCAACTGAATTACGACCTTCTTTGGTCATACTGATTTGGCGATCGTATTCGGCACGCACTTGCGCATCGCTAATGGGATTGTCTTTTAACTGCTGAATGACATAGGCTTCTGCCAAAATAGCACGTTGTGCATTGGCTAAAGCACGCTTCACGTCGGGATTAGAAGCCACTTTCGTTTTGCTCGCTTGTTGCGCTAAGGCTTCCGATACAATCAGCTCGTCCATTACCGCAGCACGTAACTGCTCGCTATCTTTCGCACCGCGCTGTAATTGCTCACGCATGGCATCGGCAAAAGTGGCTTGTGAAATGGCCACTTTATTGACCGTGACCATGGCGGTAGCATCGGAAGCCGGTTTGGCTTTTTCTTCTGCCGCTTGCGCCAAGCCTGTACTGAACAAGGCTGCGAGAGCGCAGCTTAATAAGGTTTTTTGAATCAACATCTTCATCTTTCTTTTAATAGATTAATAATAAATTTTAGTCACGCACCAGGCTGTATTCAACACTGAGCGTATGGGCTTCGCCGGCCGGAATGGTCACCAAATCACCACCTGCCGTACCCGACTCAACACACAGCATACGACGATAATCACCTTCGCGCATGTCGGCAAAGCCTTTTTCCTTTTCACTACCCGGATTCCACACCACAGTGGCGCTGGCGTGAGTTTTACGAATATCAATACGACGCGCTAGGGCGCTATCAACAATCGACACTTCCGCCGTGGTATCAACGTAGATACGATCTACCTCACCAGCAATGGTCACATCGCCCAC
>CAZBQD010000037.1:0-21488 GCA_964493995.1 uncultured Francisella sp. | reverse complement strand
CATGTGAGAGTAGGTCATCGCCAGGCACTTAATTCCTAACCCCGTTCAGAAATGAACGGGGTTTTTTATTGTCTAGTGTTTAGTCAGCAGGTTGTATGTTCTTGAAGCGAGAGTAGGCTCGCTTCAAAGATAAAAGTGATTAGAAAGATTTTAATAAAGGTTCAAACTGGTTTTTGACCTTATCGACCTTCGGTTTAACCACGAGTTGGCAATATGCTTTATTCGGATTGTTTTTGAAATAGTCTTGATGATAAGCTTCAGCAGGATAAAATTTAGCTAATGGTTTTATTTCCGTAACGATGGGGTTAGGGTATTTTCTGGACGCTTCGAGCGCACTAATCGCCGCTTGAGCGGCTTTAGCTTGCGTTTCATCGTGAGTGAGAATGATGCTACGATACTGACTGCCGACATCGTTGCCTTGACGATCTTTGGTAGTGGGGTCATGAATGGTAAAGAACACGGTCAGCAGTTGTTCGTAACTGATGACAGATGGATCGAAACTGATTTGCACCACTTCGGCGTGGCCTGTTTTACCGGTACCAATCAGTTCATAGGTAGGATTAGAGAAGTCGCTACCCGAATAGCCAGAAACAACCTGTTGTACGCCTTTGAGGGGTTCAAAAGCCGCTTCCAAACACCAGAAGCAGCCACCACCTAGGGTAGCCAATGCAAGACTGACCGACATAATAGACTCCTCGTGTTAAAATAACCAAAACGTGCTTTATCATAGCACTGTGTCGTTTAATTTGCCTAACGAGGTTTAAGATGAACAAAGTGGAACAACCTTGGTGGGAATCGACACCACTTTCTGCCATGTCGGAAACACAGTGGGAAAGTTTGTGTGATGGTTGTGGTAAGTGTTGTCTGGTTAAAATACAAGACTCAGAAAGCGAGCGCATTTACTTTACCGATGTCGCTTGTCAGTTATTAGATTGCAACTCAGGGCGTTGCCGGAATTATGCTCAACGTCAAACGATCGTGCCAGATTGCGTTAAGTTAAGCAAAGATAATTTAGACGATTTGGAGTGGATGCCACCGGATTGTGCTTATCGTCGCTTGTATGAGCACAAGCCTTTATTGTCATGGCATCCGTTAGTCACAGGCAATGCCAATAGCACCAACGATTATGGCGCGGGTATCGCTGGCATGCCATTAGTGAGCGAATTAGATATTACCGATGATGAATTAGAAGACCATGTGGTAACATGGCCTCTCGATAGGGTTGGTTAAGCGATAAGGCGTCTGAAAGTTATTTTTTGACGGTTGTGGTGGCTTTGGTAGCGGTTTTAGGCTTAGTGACAGCTGTTGTTTTGCTGGGTGTTTTAGCCGCTGTTGCTGCCACCTTGCGTTGTGCCACAATCTGACGCTCTGCTTCATCGATGCGCGCCCGCAAACGCGTGTTATTTTCTTCGCTAACTTCGAGACGACGCAGTAGCAACTGGCTATTTTCTTGTTGCGATTTGAGTTGAGCTTGTTGTTCTGTTTGAGCTGTTTCCAAGGCGCTGATTTTGGCTTGTGCTTCTGTCAATGCTTGACGTAATTGCTCACGTTCTTTTTTGCCAGGGTCGCCAGAAGCCAAAAATAAGCCGAGTAAAATCAGTACACCCGCACCAATCATAATCGGTTTAGGAAGTTGAATCGATGTGGTGTTAGCGCTTGCCATGAGTGGGTTTCCTTATGCTGATCAATATGGGTCAATCATAGCCTGTGTATCATGGATTTGTCTATGCTGTTAAAACAGGTGGGACTGAGCGCATGCCCGTATTAAACTGCATGGTCTCTTTATTTAGGGTTTCAGCTTGTTGTTGAATTTGCGCTGCGATTTGATTGAGTTGTTGCACCTGCTGGTGTAGTACATTTTCTTGCGTGGATACTTCGGTGAGTGCGCTGCTGGTTTGTGCGACGGCGTGTTCGACGGTTGAAGCCGCTTGGTCGGCTTGCGATAGGCTTGCTTGCAGACGTTCGGTTTGTTCGCTCATGCTGGTTAAGGCGTTGGCTGCTTGTTGGATGGTATCGGCGCCTGCGTTGACTTGTTGTAGCGAAGTGTCGATAAGCTGACGAATTTCCTGCGCAGCATCGGCCGATTTTCCGGCAAGCGCCCTAACTTCGCTGGCAACAACGGCAAAGCCGCGCCCATGTTCACCTGCTCGGGCAGCTTCGACCGCTGCGTTCAAAGCGAGTAGATTGGTTTGAAAAGCAATGCTGTCTACCAAAGCAACAATGTTGTTAATTTGTATCGAGGTGTGTTGAATGCGCTGCATTGATGCGACGGATTGGTTCATCGCTTGTGTTGTTTGCTGTAAGTGTTGTCGATTATCTTGAGCGATGCCGGTAGCACTGTGTATTTCCTGCTGCATTTGTGACACGGCGCCGAGCATTTGTTGGCGACTCTCATTCGCTTGTTCTAATCCCTGATGAACTTGTGTGTTGACGTTATGCAGTAAGTTTGATGTGTCGCCCAGTTGCAAGGAAAGCTGCGTAAAGGCCTGTGCTTGCGCTTGGACATGATTAAGTGCTTGAGCGAGCGAGTGCAGTGCATGATTGATGTTTTCTGCCAGCTCACCCAAATAGCCAGGATGGGCTTGTACTTTGATCGTTAGATTGCCGTGTGCCAGTTGACTGATGCATTGTCCAATATCGGTGAGCGAGGCTTTTAAGGTGTGCATAGAGTGCATAAATTGCTGCGCTGTTTGACCGAAGTCTCCCACTCCTTCGACCTGTGCGCTAAAATTACCGGACGCCAGTTGGGCGACGGCTTGGCTCATTTGTTGGTTAAAGTGGGTGATTTGTGCCACGGCTTGTCGAACCACATCAGGTGTTTGCGCATCGCTGCGCAGTTTGCCGGCGCTAATATTGCTCATGGTGGCATGTAAAGCTTGATGATTGCGGGTGAGAATGTCGGCGGTCAAGGCAATACTCTCTGCCAGCATGCCGAGGCAACCGCGATAGTCTCCCGACATACGCGCTTCAAATTGACCTTTAGTTAGGGCGTCTAGAGCTTGTTGGGCTTGAAATACAGAAGTGTAGGTTTGTTGGGATAGTAGGTTAAATTCGTGTGCTAATTGCACCAGTTCCTTGTCGCCCACCTCTGGTGCTTGACGATTGAGTTCTCCCGTTTGGCGAATGTCTCGCATGGTGTCCGCTAGGCGATCGAGCGGGCGAAGCATATAGCTGATAACGAGGTAGATGAGAATAGCCACCACCATACCCAGACCGGCCAATACCATTAAACCCTTGATGATTAAATCGAGTAAACGCTGATGGATGTCCTGGCTTAATTCGTTTAGGGCAGGCGCTATGGCCGTTTGTTGCTGAGCCAAGTGTTGCAGTTGCTGAGCAATGATGCTGCGAGCCTCTACCGATTGAAGATGAATGACCCAGCCATATAAACTGACGCAAATCACAAACAGAACACAGATGAAGACAAACAGCTTAATTTTTAAGTTCATAGCGAACCTTATGAGTCGGGTTGATAGAAGGAACTCAATATAAGCTGGTTACATAACCAGTCAAGATACGTAGTTTTTTATAATAAGTCAAGTTTCTCGTTGTCGGACAGCGGAGGCAGTGCTTTCGTTGGCTTAACGCCCAGTTGTGACAAGGTGTGTGCCTGAGATAAGAGTCCGCCACGACCGGCAAATTTGGTTTTCGCGTCTTGCCAAGTTTTGTGGGTTGATTCCAACTGCGAGCCGATTTTATCTAGGTCGGCAGCAAAGCCATTAAGCTTATCGAGCAGTTTTTCACCACGATGGATTATGTCTTGCACATTCTGCTGTTGTTGGGCATTGCGCCATAGCTGACCCACCATGCGTAGTACAAATAACAGCGTACTGGGCGAGGTGAGTAATACATTATGTTGCCAAGCAAATTCGTAGAGTTGTTGGTCGGCGCGAGCAGCGGTGAGTAAGGCCGATTCAATGGGCATGAATAGAATGACAAAATCGGGGCTGTTAATGCCTTTGCCTGCGGTGTAGTTTTTGCGACTGAGTCCCAAAATATGTTGGCGCACGCTGGTGAGATGGTCTTGCGTTGCTTGTTGTTCACTGGTTTCCTGCTCAGCATTGACCAAACGCGTATAGGCGGTGAGTGATACTTTGCTGTCAATAATTAGGTGTTTATCTTCGGGCAGCATCAGTAGAATATCGGGACGTTGACGAGCGCCTTCTTCATTGTGTGTGCTGTGTTGCGTTTGATAATGCATCCCTTCTATTAGTCCCGCCATTTCGAGTAGGCGTTCGAGCACCAATTCGCCCCAATCGCCTTGGCTTTTCGCTTGACCGGTGAGTGCTTTGGTGAGGGCGTGCGTTTGTTCGCTCACTTGGGCGCTGGTTTTCATCAGATGGTGCACCTGTTCGGATAGACGAGTGCGCTCGGTGGTATCGAGACGATGCAGCTCTTCCATGCGCTGCTTAAATTCGGATAGGTTTTCTTTGAAGGGCGTCATTAGCCCAACGAGACTCTGTTGTTGCTGTTGTTGTAGCTGTTCGCCCGTTTGACGCAGAATATCGCCTGCGAGCGCCTGAAATTGATGCGTTAGTGCGGTTTTTGCTTCTTCGAGTAGTTGTTGTTTTTCTTCGCTGAGGCTACGTTCTTTGTTCAGTAAGGTATTACTTTCGGCTAGTTCAATTTTGAGGCCAGTGATTTCTTGCTGTAGGTATTGGTTGCGCTGTTGTTGTTCTTGCTGCGCTTGCTGAATGTCACTTAATCGTTGCTCGTATTGTGCGGCTTGTAAGGCGAGGTTTTGTTCGCAGAGGGCGAGACGTTGAAAGCTTTGCCATTTTTGTTGCCACAACACCATCGATAATAGCGCCAAAAAGGCGAGCAGTGCGTAAAGCCATAGCGGATCGAAAGGCAGAGTGGGCATCGTTAAGGTCTCTATCGTGGTTAGGGGAATGCTTATGATAGCAATCCGAGTTGTGGGATAGTACAGAATTAATTCTTTTTTTATGGCACAATTCAGTTATTAAAACAAAGTTGACTTAGGTAACGATAAGTATGTGCGGATTCGCTGGTTTTATTGACCCCAAACTGACCCAATCTGATGCGTCATTGCGTCAGCAAGTGGCCGTTATGAATGAGGCTATCTTGGCTCGAGGTCCAGATTCGGCTGGTGAGTGGAGTGATGCCAGCTATGGCGTGGCGCTGGGTCATCGTCGTTTGGCAATTATGGATCTGTCTCCGGCGGGTGAACAGCCAATTCATTCGCATTGTGGTCGTTATGTCATGGTGTTTAATGGTGAGGTTTATAACCACCATCACTTACGCGCTCAGTTGGCAGCGGAAGGAGTTTCGCTGCCTTGGCGTGGTCACTCAGATACGGAAGTGATGCTCACGGCCATTGCTCACTGGGGCGTTGAGTATGCCTTGACACAATTTAATGGTATGTTTGCTTTTGCGTTGTGGGATCGCAAGCAAGCCAGTCTAACACTGGCGCGCGATCGACTGGGTGAAAAACCACTGAGCTATGGGTGGGTTAATGGCATCTTCTTTTTTGCTTCCACTTTGGATGCTTGCCGCGCTCACCCTCAATTCGTTGCTGAAGTTGATGGACAATCGCAAGCGCTTTATTTGCGTCATGGTTATGTGCCTGCACCTTACAGCATTGTTAAGGACATGCACAAGTTATTGCCGGGTCAGTATCTGACCTTGGCGCAACATGAGTTGTCTGAACGCAAGTTGCCAATTGCCCAGTATTATTGGCAGCCACGCAGTGTGGTCGAGCAGGCGTTGCGTCATCCTTTCCAAGGTTCTGAGCAAGAAGCGATGGATCAGTTAGATGCGCTACTAAAAGACGCTGTTGCCTTACGCATGGAAGCGGATGTGCCTTTGGGGGCCTTCTTGTCTGGCGGCTTTGACTCTTCATTGGTCGTGGCGTTGATGCAACAAGCTTCGCCCCAGCAAGTAAATAGCTTTTCCATTGGCTTTGACGATGCGCAATTTAATGAGTCGGAGCACGCGCGAGCGGTGGCAAAACATTTACAAACCGCCCATACCGAGCTGTTTGTCACGGCTCAAGATGCGTTGAATGTCATTCCGCAATTAAGTCGTATTTATGATGAGCCTTTTTCGGATTCTTCGGCGATTCCAACCTATCTGGTTTCTCAATTAACGCGACAAAGTGTTACGGTGGCCTTATCGGGTGATGGTGGTGATGAGTTATTTGGTGGTTATGGTCACTATGCGACCGGTGAGCGTTTGTGGAATCTAGTCGGTGGTAATTTGCCTTCGTTGCTGTCGCTTGGCTCTAAAGCATTGCATACGCTACCCCCTTCGCTGGTGAATCGTGCCGGTGGGCTGTTGGGCAAAGCCAATTTGGGCGATCAGTTGTCGAAAATAGCTGATGTGCTGCCTTATTTCGATACCCATGCCAACGCTTACCGTGGCCTGGTGTCGCATTGGCGTGATCTGCAAGCCTTAATGCCGGGTGTGCAAGAACCCTTAACGCTGTTAACTGGGCTAGAAGCCATTCCCGATGGGCTGGTCGAGATGGATGAGATCATGCAGTACTTGGATATGCGAACCTATATGAGCGATGACATCTTAACGAAAGTCGATAGAGCCAGCATGGCGGTTAGCTTAGAAGGACGCATTCCCTTGCTCGATCATCGTGTCGCTGAGTTTGCTTGGCGTTTGCCACGTCATTTCAAACGTCGTGATGGTGTGGGCAAGTGGTTGTTAAAAGAACTCACCTACCGTTATATTCCCAAATCGATTATGGATAGACCGAAACAGGGCTTTGCCGTGCCGCTGGCGCAATGGTTACGAGGGGAGCTGCGCGATTGGGCAGAGTCCTTACTCACAGTTGAGCGTTTAGAGGCGTTGGGATTGAATGCGCTGTTGGTGCGTCAGGCATGGCAAGCCCATTTGTCAGGTCAACGGGATTTCAAAACGCCCTTGTGGACGGTGTTGATGCTATTGGCGTTTGTGGAGAGACATAGATGACAACTCAAACCTTGCTTGATTTTTTTAAACAACAAAAAGTTGAAATTCAACAGCGTTTTGGTGTCAGTAGTGTGGCGTTGTTTGGCTCTGCCGCTCGCAATGAATTGACCGAAAACAGTGATATTGACG
This sequence comes from uncultured Francisella sp., assembly GCA_964493995.1. Lineage (GTDB taxonomy): Bacteria > Pseudomonadota > Gammaproteobacteria > Thiomicrospirales > Thiomicrospiraceae. The sequence goes on along the minus strand of CAZBQD010000037.1, from coordinate 14,417 downwards.
TGTTAGTGACCTTTGATGGTGCGGCAACTTCGAAGCGTTATTTTGGTTTGTTGTTTTTTTTAGAGGACAACTTAAAACGCCCGATTGATTTGGTCACTGAAAAAGGCTTGCGTGCCGAAATTCGGTCTTTCATTGAGCAGGATCTCATTTATGTCTGAACGTGCTTGGCAATTGTACTTAGACGATATGATTTTATTTTGTGAGCGGGTGTTAAGTTACACGGAAGGCTATGAGCAAACGCAGTTCGAGAATACAGGTTTAACCTATGATGCAACGGTACGTAATATCGAGTTAATTGGCGAAGCCGCAACCCATATTCCTGACAGTATCCGAGCGCAAGCGCCTTATATTGCATGGCGACAAGTGATTGCGGCGCGTAATCGTTTAATTCATGGATATAGTGGTATCGACAACGATACGCTTTGGTCAATGATTCAAGATGATGTTCCTGTTTTATTGGCCGATTTGAAACAGTTTAAGCTCTGCTTAACAGGGGTTAAGTAGTCATGCCCTTCCTAAACTGGGTCAATAAAGACCAAGCCATGCAAGTCCTATTACGGGAACACACATCATGAAAATCGCCCTGCTATTACAAACCCTAGGTAAAGGCGGAGCGGAGCGCGTTGCTTCTTTACTGTCGCAACAATTCGAACGCGATGGACATGAGGTGCATGTGTTGCTGTGGGAAGATGTGCAACATTATCCGCATGGGGGCACGCTGACGGTGCTGAATACACCTGCCACGCCGTCGTTGGTTGGAAAACTACTGAATTTGTTCAAGCGGGCGTGGATGCTTAGGCAGTGGCATAGGCAACACAAGCCCGATTTGCTCATCAGCCTCATGGAAACGGCGAATATTCCCGCCGCTTTGTCGGGCGTGCCGGTGGTGATTTCGGTACACCTTGACCCGCGTTTCGAGTTGGCAGGTTATCAACGCCTGCTGATGAAATGGCTGTATCCCTTACCGAATGTGAAGGCGCGTGTGGCGGTATCGCAGGGTATTGCTAAGGTGCTCGAAACCGAATTTGCGATTATAGATTGGAAAGTGATTGCTAATCCGGTCGATTTGCTCGACATCGAGCAACAACAACGTTTCCCGTTACTACCGCTCATTGAAACAGCACAAGACGACTATCTGCTGGCGATGGGGCGTTTGCATCCGCAAAAGGGCTTTGATTTGCTCATTGATTCCTATGCGCAAAGTGAACTGTGCCGGGTGAAGCCGCTGGTTATTTTGGGTGAAGGTGACTCGCGTTCGCACTTAACCGAGCAGATTCGCCGGTTGGGATTGCAAGATTGGGTACATCTACCAGGTTGGGCAAACAATCCTTTCCCCTGGTTTGCTGGCGCTTGGGCGTTTGTCATGAGCTCGCGCTCGGAAGGATTGGGCAATACCCTCATCGAAGCGATGGCTTGTGGTTGCGCTTGTATCAGTAGCGATTGTGATTTTGGTCCACGCGATATCATCACGCATGAGCAAGATGGATTATTGGTTGCACCCGAATCCAGCCAAGCCCTAGCATCGGCCTTGAATCGTTTAGGCCGTGATGAGGCGTTGCGTTGCCAACTACAAAGCGGCGGTATCCGTCGCGCACAGGACTTTGATTTGGCGGTGGTGGCGAGGCAATGGGTAAAGATAATTGCTTAAGCGGTCATAATTCGATATAGTTTGGAAACTATGAAGATTCTATGGAAATATCATGCCTAAGTTGCATGGCCTTAACCTAAAAAAAACGCGCCCTAATTACGCGCGTGCGTTGCTGTCTCTGTGGCAGACAACGGAGTTAGGTCATGGTCAGCAACAAGATGTTTATCAACGTATTTTATCGGTAGCGCAGCAGCTGTTGCATGTCGATCATGCTCGAATCTTGTGGCAGCAAGACTGCGATTTGGGGTCTAGTTTGGTGTGTATTTGTGCCAGCGATGCAGCGCAATTACAAACCAGCATACCCATTTCACAAGTGTCAGGCTATGTGCAACATCTTCTGCAACACTCCTACATTGCGTGCGATAACGCCGAGCATGTGTTATCCCAGCATCAAACGATGATGAATGAGTGGCGTCCTTTCTTAAGCACGCAACAGTCGATAATGCATGTTCGCCTCATGTCAGACGGTCAGTTGTTGGGTGTCTTGTGTTTAGAGCACGAGCGGGCGCATCACTGGATGGAAGATGAAAAAACCTTTGCCGCCTTGCTGGCAGAGCAAATTGTGCATGAACATGAGCACGAAGCGCGCGCCACCATGCAACAGGAACTGGAACTCATTTCGCGTGTTTTTACCGCCAGTCGCGATGCCATTGTGGTCTTGTCTGACAGCGGCCAAGTGCAAAAGGTTAATCCGGCCTTCACTCATATTACGGGCTTTAGCGCAGACGAAATTGTCGGACAACACTACCCTAGCTGGATTAATGCCGGTGGACAAACTGGGGTAGATTTTGTGGCCATGTGTCATTTGGTCTGTGAAGAAGGCCATTGGCAGGGCGAGTTGTTGCAGCGTCGAAAAGATCGAAGTGCTCAACTGGTATGGCAAACCATGTTGTCTGTTAAAGACCCAGCCACTGGTGAAGTCACTAATTTCATTGCCATTGAAACCGACTTAAGTGCCTTTAAGGAGGCGCAAGCACGTGTTCACTATTTATCGCATTACGATCCCTTAACCGGGTTGGCCAATCGGGTTGAGTTGTTAGAGCAGCTGGCGCACATGATCGAGGTGGCGCATTCCATGGAGACTCAGGTCGCTGTCTATTGTTTAGATATTGACGATTTCAAAAAAGTGAACCTCAGCTTAGGACACTCGCTCGGTGACCAATTACTGATTAATGTTGCCACTCGCCTTAAACGCCTGGGCGATGTTCGGGGCTTATGGGCAAGGCTGAGTGCCGATGAATATGTGTACATAACGCCGCTCGATCCGCATGCTCAACTAGAACCATTTATGCAAGCGATGCTGGATGAGCTACAGCTGCCTTTTGCTTTAGGGGGGCAGCAGGTTCGGCTCACCGCTTCCTTGGGTTGCTCTCATTACCCTCAAGATGCCCATGATGCCGAATCGTTATTGCGTAGCGCCCAAACAGCCATGCGGGCGATGAAACAATTGGGTGGTAATGGTTATAAGTGTTATGTGTCTACCATGAATCACCAAGCGGTCGAACGTTTGTTGTTAGAAAATCAGCTAGCGCATGCGGTGACCAATGATGAATTGGTGTTGCATTATCAGCCACAAGTTAGCCTAGAAGACGGTCAGTTGGTCGGCTTAGAAGCACTGGTACGCTGGCAGCATCCGGAGTTGGGTTTGGTTTCGCCGGCGCTGTTTATTCCGTTGGCAGAAGAAACCGGTCTGATTGAGACGATTGGGGATTGGGTGTTAGAGGCTGCCTGTGCCCAGTTGGCTCAATGGCGAGCGGATGGTTTGCCAGTGGTGACGATGGCGGTGAATATTTCCGCGCCTCAGTTTGTGCGCAGCCCCATTGTGCAGCGCATAGCCGAGTTGATTCGGCAGTATGACTTGCCCGCCCATTTGGTCGAACTTGAACTCACCGAGCGGGTGGTGATGAATGATCCGAGTCATGTGCGTGATGTGATGATGCAGTTGTCGGAATTGGGTATTCAGTTGTCGATGGATGATTTTGGTACGGGCTATTCTAGCCTCAGTTATTTGCAGAAGTTTCCGCTCGATAAGCTCAAAGTCGATATGTCGTTTGTGCGTAATATCGCTACGTCTAAAGATGATTTAGCCATTACCAAAGCCATTATTCAGTTAGGGCGTAGCCTAGAGTTGCGCGTCATTGCGGAAGGGGTAGAAACCTTGGAGCAACAACGATTACTCAAGTCAGTCGGTTGCCAGGAAGGACAGGGTTACTATTTTGCCAAGCCGTTACCGGCCGATAAAATCGAGGCACTATTGAAGCACCCCTTTACGCTGGCGCAAGGGATGCTCGCTTAAAACACTCCGGTTTGGATTAAGCCGAAAGTAGCGCTTGCCAACGCTTCACTTGAGCACGTACCTGATTCGGGGCTGTACCGCCCAAATGGTCACGCGCTGCCACTGAGCCTTCCAAGGTGAGTACATCAAACACATCTTGATCGGCATGAGGTGCAAATTGGCGAATTTCTTCCAACGTCATCTCCGCTAAATCTTTAGAAGTAGCAACGCCATAAGCCACCGCTTTGCCCACCATTTCGTGCGCGTCACGGAAGGGCGTTCCTTGTTTGACCAAGTAATCGGCCAAGTCGGTTGCGGTGGCAAAACCACGACGAGCCGCTTCACGTGTGATCTCTTTGCGAACTTGTACCGCTGGCATCATGTCGGCAAAGGCGCGTAGGCTACCTAATAGCGTGTCAATCGTATCAAAAAGTGGCTCTTTGTCTTCTTGATTGTCTTTGTTGTAGGCCAAGGGTTGACCTTTCATCAGCGTCAGTAGCGCCATTAAATGGCCAAACACACGCCCCGATTTGCCACGCACCAATTCGGGTACATCGGGGTTTTTCTTCTGTGGCATGATGCTTGAACCGGTACAGAAGCGGTCGGGCAGATGAATGAAGTGGAACTGAGCCGAGGTCCATAAAATCAGTTCTTCACTGAAGCGCGACAAGTGCATCATCAAAATACTGGCAGCACTGGTGAACTCAATGGCAAAATCACGGTCGGATACGGCATCGAGCGAGTTTTGGCAGACGCGTTCAAAGCCTAGCAAGCTGGCGGTGTATTCACGGTCGATGGGGTAGGTGGTGCCAGCCAGTGCGGCTGCGCCTAGCGGTAAGCTGTTGGTGCGCTTGCGACAGTCGAGTAAACGTTCATGGTCGCGTTCTAACATTTCTGTCCAGGCCAACATATGATGACCAAAAGTGATGGGTTGCGCCGTTTGTAAGTGCGTAAAGCCCGGCATGATGCTGTCGGCTTCACGTTCAGCAACACTCACCAGTCCTTTTTGTAAGCGGCGAATTTCAGCAGTGATGACATCGATGGCATCACGCAAGTAAAGGCGAATATCGGTGGCGACTTGATCGTTACGGCTGCGTCCGGTATGCAGTTTTTTACCGACATAGCCAATGGCATCGGTCAGTTCCGACTCGATGTTCATGTGCACATCTTCACGCGCAATCGACCAATTAAAGTTGCCGGCTTCGATTTTGGCTTTGACTCGATTGAGCCCGCTGATAATCAAATCGCGTTCGTCGTCAGTCAGCACCCCCACTTTCGCCAACATAGTGGCATGGGCGATAGAACCGGCGATGTCTTGTGCATACATGCGCTGATCGAAGGTGACCGACGCGGTAAAGGCTTGAACAAAGGCATCGACCGCTTCTTCAAAGCGTCCGCCCCACATCATGTTGGTTGCTGCTGATGACATAGTGAATTCCGATAAAGTGTAGTTGGATGCTATTTTACACCAATCGAGTGAGTGACTGATGTTTTCGCCTGCCTAGACAAGGTCAGAAACAAAAAAACCTAGCCGTTAAGCTAGGTTTTGAATATGGTGCCGATTGAGAGACTCGAACTCCCGACCCACTGATTACAAATCAGTAGCTCTACCAACTGAGCTAAATCGGCGACAAGAGAATTATAGGAAAAAAGCACTGTCAGCGTCAAGGGGTTTGTGTCATTTTGCAGTCTGTTTTGTGCTTTGTGTCACACAAGCTGGGTTATTTTTGAAACTCTTGCTGTGCTTTATTAATCGCTTCATTCACTTTTTCAGCGGTATGTTGGGTTTTACTGCCCCATTCGTTGAGCGTATCGACCCATTCAATACTGGTAACCAAGCCACTGCGGACGAGGTTGTAACTGTCCATCCAGTTAAAGGCAATAGCGGCCAGTAGCAGTAAAATGGTAGCAGTGCTACCTAAAAAAACACGCGACAAGAGAAACACTTTCAGGGCTAGCAAGTTCATAAGGCTTTAACTCAAACAATAACCAAGGACGTAATGGGTAAATACTAACCGAAATTTGCTTATTTTGGGTAACAACATTGGCGAAAAATGGCGCGAGCCGGGTGAACTGCCTGTTGCAGTGTTAAATCCAAGTCGGTTGGGTGATTGAGCAATTGTTGTCTGATCAGTTGCGCGGCTAAGAATGCAGAAGTTAATCCATGCGAGCCATGACCAATGCTCATCCACAGTTGCGGCAACAGGTGACCAGACAAGTCTCCCAGAGTATCGGGTTGATGACAACGCGAGCGAATTGCTGCTTGGTAGGAGGCTATATCGACCACCGGCCCGACTAGAGGAAGATGGTCATAGGTATTGGCGCGATAAGCGCTGTGCCCTTGTGTGGGTATGACATCATCGCGTAAGGCGTTAGGATAGGCTTGATTGAGTAGCGCTAGGTTGTGCAGGTGAGCGCTTTCGGTTAAGCCTAAGGGGGCTTGTTGTTCGAAAGAAGCGCCGATGCAAGTGATGCCATCTGGGGTCGCTGCGGCATAACCACCATAAGAAAGTGCAAAGTCGGGCGGGCTACGCCATGCCGAGGTGGGTAAATGAGAAACCTGACCCTTATTCAGTTGCAATAGCTTTCCCCATTCGGGAAAAGCAAGCGCCGTTTGTGCGCCACAGGCGATAATCACGGCATCGGCTTCAAATAACCCTTGATGAGACCAGAGTTGCCAGTGCTGACCAGTGTGGCTGAGTTGGGTAATTAAGGTTTGGATGTGAAGCTGAATATTGGCGTGCGCGAGCAGCTGTTGAACGATTTGTTGCGGATAGAAACTGCCGCCTTGAGGAAACCAGAGCCCCGCTGGCTGATGCGGCAAGGGTAGGCTATCCATCCATTGCACCAGACTGTCGTCATAACGACTGGCCCAAGTTTGCCAACCTGCCAGGGTTTTGGTGTGGGTTGACCACTTTGCCGCACCCGTTAATTGTCCCAGTTGCGCTCGATTGGGTTGCTGTTGCCACCAGTGCACGGCTCGTTGCCAAGCTAACCAGTGCCATTGTGCGTAGGGGTTGTCGGGGCGTTGGTCGATAATCGGTAAACAGTTGCCGGCTAAATTGCCCGAAGCTCCGGTGGCTGGTGCTGTGGCTTGTTCAAAAACGATCACATCGAGTCCAGCTAATGCCAGTTCTTGCGCTAGCGTTGCGCCGGCTATGCCAGCACCGATAATGGCAACCCTTTGAATGGGTACGCTTGTCTGTGCTAGAGGTAACCAGGGTTTACCCAGTAGGCGAGCCATGAGTGGCGGTTAAAACATGCCTAGCATGTTAGAGGATTCACTGTCAGCTTGGGCTTGTTTTGCTAAGAAAGCGAGATGATCCCGTGTCAGCCTTTCTCGTTCTAAATTTTCAATGAGGTGTGCAGAGGTTTGATTCGTGTCGGCTTCGATAAAGCCATTGCCTTCACCGATGAGCCAACAAGCGCCTTCAGCCAAGCAGGTGACATAAGCAATTTGATAGTGATCGGCATGAATACGCGCAGGGTGATGATGTCCGGCCACTGCCATAATGACTTCGTGTGGCAAATCCCAGCTTTTGAACAGCGCCGCCCCTAGCACAGCGTGATTCATGTGCAGCAGTTTGGGTTCATTATCGGTGAAGGAATCAAGCGAATCGGACTGTTCACGCAGAATTTCGTACTCGCGCATGAAAAAACGCGCCATCAACACGCTACCTGCCTCGTGTAGTAGTCCCGCTAGGAAGGCCACGGCGGGATCGACTTGCCACTTAAAGCGTTTGTTCATGTATTCTGCCAAATGTTTGGCAGAGAAGGCGGCGGTAATGCTATGACGCCAGAATTTTCGCGCGTCAATTAAATGACTGGTGAAGGTGCTATGCAGACTAATGGCGTGCACAATATTGCGGGTTTCAATCACGCCCAAACGACTCACCGCGTTGGTGACACTGCTCACATTGCTGTCGCCACGATAGAGCACTGAGTTGGCGGTGTCCATAACGCGTTTGCTGATAGCAGCATCGGCTTCAACAATGGCGCTCAATTCTTGAATGTGTTTGGTCGGACTTTTCCAGGCTTCCTCGAACTGACTGAGGGTGTGGGGAATTTCGGGCAAGCGATTAAGTCGCTTGAGTTCGGAAAGAATATCACCACTTTTACGCATTGCCATTCGATTTTGCCTGCACTGTTGCTTACACTAATTACTAACCTTCCAACAATACCACAGTTTTATGGCCGTGTATCATAACGCGATCTTCTAAGTGATAAATCAGTCCTCTGGCGAGCACATTGCGTTCCACATCTCGACCTAGGCGTTGTAAGTCTTCGATGCTGTGGCGATGGGTGACACGAATCACGTCTTGTTCAATGATGGGGCCTTCATCCAAATCTTGCGTCACATAGTGACAGGTGGCACCAATCAGTTTAACGCCCCGTTGAAAGGCTTGATGGTAGGGTTTGGCACCGATAAATGACGGTAAGAAGCTATGGTGAATATTAATCATGCGCCCTAAATAGCGTTCGCACAGTGACGGCGGCATGATTTGCATGAAACGCGCCAATACAATGACGTCGGCGTTGAGCGCATCAATTTGGGCTTCGTAGGCGGCGAAAGCTTCCGCTTTATTGTCTTTACTGATGGGAATGTAAAAGAAAGGGATGTTGTACCAGCCCGCCATTTCTCCCAACACCTGATGGTTAGCGACAATGCCGACAATATCACCATCCAATTCACCCGCTTTCCAACGGTAAAGCAGGTCGTGCAAGCAATGGGCTTCGTGGCTCACCAACAAGACAATGCGCTTTTTCTGTGCTGAATCACTGATGCTCCATTGCATAGAAAACTCACGCGCAATGGGCTCGAAGGCGGTGCGAAATTGTTCAACATCGAAGGGCATAGAAGCCGCCTCGATTTCGGTACGCATAAAGAACCAGCCAGCATCTTGGTCTAAGTGATGATTGGCTTCGGTAATGTTGCCGCCGTAAAGCGCAATAAAGCTAGAGACTTTACCAACAATACCCACTTTGTCGGGGCAAGCAATACTTAAACGATAGACATGAGGAGTAGATGAGGTCATGGTTAAATCACTTTATGTTGGGGCTTAATGGAGAATGCGGGCAGGATTACCCAGTTTGCTTAGGGCGCTGTTGAGGCGGGCGTCAATCATGCCGCCATATTGGTCGATGTCGGCAACCACGCCCAAAATGTGATCTTCAATAATGCTACCATCAGGCGCTAAAAAGACGATGGTTGGCGTGAGCTGTGCTTTGTAACGTTTAGCCACCCGCATGATATCTTGCGTTTGCCCATCGAAATCCACGATGGTGTCTTGACCTAAATCTAAGCGGCGCATCAGTACTTTTTGCTGGTATTGTTTGTTTTTCAGCATGGGCTGAATGACATCGCGTTCTAGCTGATGGCAATAACGACAATGGGGTGCGGTGGCAAACAACAAAATGGGCAGCTTAGCTGTCTGCGCTTCTTGCGCTAAGCTGGACAAATCATTGACCGTCATTAAGTCTGAGGGTTTGGCAGCATCACAGGCTCCGATACCCAGTAAGGGCAAGAGTAGTGCAGAGCTTAGGAGCAATCGTCGAGATATTTTCATGGTTTTTATTATAGAATAGGCTAACTCGTTTAGGAAGCTTATTAAAATATGAATCAGTTATTCATCGCCACGCGAAAAAGCCCATTAGCTATGTGGCAAGCCGAATTTGTCAAAGCCCAGTTATTGCAGCAACACCCTCAATTAGCCATTGAATTGATTGGTATGAGCACGCAAGGCGATGTCTTGTTGGATGTGCCTTTAGCGAAAATTGGCGGTAAAGGACTGTTTATTAAGGAATTAGAAGAGCAGATGTTGGCAGGCAAGGCTCAGTTGGCGGTACACAGCATGAAAGACTTACCCGCTGTCTTGCCAGAAGGCTTTGCCGTGGGTGCGGTGATGGCCAGACATAACCCCCTAGATGCCTTTGTTTCTAATACTTATGCCAGTTTAGATGAGTTGCCACAAGGGGCGATTGTCGGAACCTCCAGTTTGCGCCGTAAAAGTCAGTTGTTAGCGGTGCGCCCCGATTTACAGTTGCATGATTTACGCGGCAACATTCATACCCGTATGCGTAAATTAGATGAGGGTCAGTACGACGCCATTATTCTAGCGGCTGCCGGGTTAGAACGCATGGACATGCCGGAACGTATTCGTAGTGTCATTCCAGCGGAAGTTTGCTTGCCTGCTGTGGCGCAAGGCGCTTTGGCCATTGAAGTGCTGGCCAATGATGCGAGGACACAGGGGTTTGTTGATTGCTTGAATGATGAGTCAACTTTGGCCTGTGTGCGTGCCGAACGTGCCATGAATGCGGCTTTAGAAGGGGGTTGTCAGGTGCCGATTGGCTCTTACGCCATTTGGCAAGGCGAGCAGATTTGGTTGCGTGGTCTGGTGGCCAGCCTAGATGGCAAGACCATTATCCGCGGTGAGCGCAAGGGCTCTGCAGCGGATGCGCAAGCAATGGGCGAAGATTTGGCGCAAGAATTATTAACGAATGGCGCCAAGTCTATCTTAGACGCGGTTTACGGTCGCGCATGACCTCACCGGTACAGCAGTTGTGGGTAACCCGTCCTAATCCGGATGGCGAGACTATGGCGCAACTGGCGCGCGATGCGGGTATGACGCCTTGGTTGATGCCGGTGATGGATATTTTCTGGCAATCCCCAACTCACGAAGCCTTACGTCAGTTGATGCAAGCGCAGATGATCATCGTCACCAGTCGCTACGCCGTGACCAGTTTGGAAAAGTCGGGTATTGATTGGCCGAAGCAAGCGACCTACCTAGCGGTTGGGGCAGCAACGGGTCATGCTTTACAGCAACGAGGCATTGAAGCCATCGTACCGGCGCAAAGTGATTCTGAGGGCTTGTTAAGTGAGCCTGTGTTGGCGCATACTGAGGGTAAGGGTATGGTTATTTTGAAAGGCGAGGGTGGGCGCACTACCTTGCTGACACAACTGACCAAGCGTGGTGCGCTAGTCACGGAAATTCCCCTTTATCGCCGCGTGTGCAAGTCTGTTGATCAAGGCATGCTAACGACTTTTCTGCAGCAGGATCGGGCGGTAGTGAGTGTGGCCAGTGCCGAGAGTTTAACCTGTGCCGTGAATGCGACGCCGGTGGGCTTTCGCCGTCGGTTAATGGCCTTGCCTTTGGCGGTCATGAGTCAGCGCATTGCCGATTTTGCCCGCGCTAAGGGCTGGCAGGGCGAGATTCAGGTGGCGACAGCGACCAGTTCTCAGGGCTTAATTGAGGCGGCTAAAGCCTGTCAATAAGATTGGCTATTCAATCTGCTAAGGAGTAGGTATCTCTAAAAATCACTTCGTGCAATTTTTAGAGTTCCCAAGTTTATTTTATCTCTGGTGGAAGGTGTTAAACCAAAGGGTCATATGCCATTTTCTCGAACCCCTTCCCCCAGACCCCCTTTCCTTAGGTTTTTTTAGAGGTTAACGAGAACATTATGGAAAATACACCCAATGCAAGCGTAACGGAAGCAGTAACAGAATCCCCCAAACTGAATCAAACCAATACAGTTGAGGGCTTGCCTCCGGCTAAATCCCCCAAATGGTTGCTCTGGACAGGCGTGCTAGGCGCTTTTTTAGCGCTCTTGTCTTTGTTGGTGGTGATGCTGTTGGGGCAACGTTTATTGTCTTTGGAGGCGTCGCAAGCGCAGGCGCTCAGCGATAACCAGCAGTGGGTAGAGTCGCAACAAACCCAGTGGCGAACACAACAACAAAGTTTGCTCGAACAGCAGCAAACCTTGGCGGCTGTTTTACGTCAAGAGTTATCAGATAACTTGGCGCAAGTTGATGCACGCTTAAAAGCGCGTGAACAGCAACAACCTTGGCAATTCACCGATACGAACATCGTTAAACTGATGACAGCACAGCTTGAAGGTTTGTCCTTGTTATTGGTCGAACCAGCGGCGTTGCTGGGTTTTATAGAACACTGGCAGACCTTGTTGGCACAGCAAGGTGTTGAGGAGAATCATCCGTTACGCCTTGCGTTAACGCAAGAAGCGCAAGTCCTGACTGGTTTATCGAACGAGCGCGCTGCCAGCGTCAATGAGCAAACCTGGCGCGTTTGGCAAGGACTGATCGATTACTATGCGCCTGCTTCTGCCGATGGGCTGATTCAACCCACGAGCGAAGTGAAGGAGGGTGAACCAGCGTCTTGGTGGAGTGGTTTGCTCAAATTTATTCGCATTACGCCGGCACAAGAAGTTGATGCCAGTCGGCTAACCCAGTTAAGAGATGCGAGCTTGTGGCAAACACAAGCGAGTATGGCACTGGCGCAGTTGCGCTGGGGCGTACAAACGAATCAACCTCGTTTGGTGCAAGGGGAAAGTCAGCAGTTAGCGCAGTTGTTGGGCGTGATGGCGGTGAGCTTGCCAGACACCATGTCCGCACAGCTGACGGGCTGGCAAACTTGGTCGGGTTGGGAGCAACCAGCATGGCGTTATTTGCGTGATTATTTAGCTCAACCAACTGTGGCATCACAGCCATGATTCGACTCATTGTTTGGGGTCTGCTAGCGCTTTTGGGTGCTGGTTTGGCCATGTTTGCGGTCAGTGAACAGGGTTATGTTGCGGTTAATTGGTCGGGTTGGTTAATTGAAACCTCGGTGAGCTTTCTGGCGTTGTTACTGGTCTTAGTTGCTGCTGTGGGCTATGGAGTCATGCGAGTATTGCTCGGAGTTTGGCACTTGCCAGAACGTTGGCGTCGTTGGCGAGAAGGCAAGCGTGCTGCGCTACCGATGAAGCATGTCGCTCAAGGCTTGCAGGCATTGGCGCTGCAAGAAGATGACAAGGCGATGCAGGCCTTGGTGGCTGGCAAGGATGCCAGTCAGTGGTTACGTTATTGTCTGGCGGCGCAGTTAGCGCAGGCTCAGCATCAATTCGCGCAGCGTGATGCTTATATCGAGAAAGCCCTTGCCTTAGCGCCCGATCAGGCCTTTACCATTCAGCTATTACACAGTCGTTGGTTAATGGATGAGCAGCCCGAACGGGCTTTGGCACTCATTGACTCTCTGCAATCGCTCTACCCAAAACAGCGCACCTTAAAAGCCATGCGCGTGCAGGCACTAGAGCGCTTATCGGACTGGCAAAGCCTAGCAGGTTATTTACCAGAAGCGAAAAATGCCTTATCTCGTTCGCGTTATTTGGAACTGCAATCAACGTTACTGGCGCAATCCCTCAGCCAAGCCGACAACCGAGAACTGCTGGAAGCTGAGTGGAAAGCCCTGTCTCGCTCACAACAGCGTCATCCGCTGATTGCCAAAGCCTATGTCGAACGCGCCTTGGTGTGGGGTGCGTCTGCTACTTTATGGCAAGTGGTGGTGAAAGCCTTGGAGCAGCGCTGGGATGCGCAACTATTGCCTTTGTTAGTAGCTTTGATTGGGCAAGACCCTTATCGTGAATTAAAGCAGGTGCAACAGTGGTTGAAAAACGCACCAAACGAGCCAGCTTTATGGTGGTTGTCGGGGTTGCTGGCGCAACAGCAGGGTATGAGTCAACAAGCGGAACAAGACTTGTTGCACAGTTTGCAGCTTGCCCCAAATGCGCAGGTGGCAGTGGCTTTGTCCGATTTATATGCGGCTCAGTCTAACCCTGAAGCGGGGCGGCGTTTGCTGTGTAACCAACTGCAAGCCGCATCAGCGACGGATCGCCTTCATCCACTTCCACAAATTCAACAGGCTGGATAAAGAGCCGGCGACATAGGTCATGGCGCAAGCGCGTAAAATGCGTTTAGCCGAATGCAGTTCTTTAGGGCTTAATAAATTGCTTTGTGCCAGCAAGGGCATGGCGCGATTAAAGCTGGCATCTAACTCAACTGGAAGGGTGGTGATATTAACCAGTACGCCGCCAAACTGAGAGACAAAGCCAATGGCAAAGGCTAAGGCAGCCAAAATGGGGCTGTGAATAACGACCAATAAAATGGGTAAGGCAATCAAAGCCCAGCCCGAAAAACGTGCAAAGCTTTGTGCACGCGTCACGAGTTCAGTGCGTCTTTGTAGGGCTTCGTAGCCTTGAGCATCTTGAATGGCATGACCCACTTCATGCGCAACAGTAACGATGGCGGTCAACGAATTACGATGAAAGTTGTCGGGTGAGAGACGCACGGTTTTGCTGAGAGGGTCGTAATGGTCGCCGTCACGAGTTTCTTCTACCCGAACATGAGTTAGTCCTTGCTGTTTGAGTAGGTGTTCGGCAAACTGAGAGCCTGTACCCGGTAGAGTAGGATGAGGCGCACTAAACCGCTTGAGAATGCGTTGTGTATGCCATTGGGGTAGGTAGAGCGCGACGGCAACCAAGCCAATCGCAACCAGTAATAGTGTATTCATGCGCCCTATTTTACGTGAATTGCTTCGGCTTGGCGATAAAATAACAACCCCGCTACCATAGCGGGGTTTTTATTTCAGCAGAGATATCCTTGGGTGTGATGTAAGCGTCCGACCATGCCCATAATATCTCACACGACGGCTCTATGAGATGATA
>CAZBQD010000036.1:0-21694 GCA_964493995.1 uncultured Francisella sp. | reverse complement strand
AAACTAGATATGGTGGCCGGGGGCGGAATCGAACCGCCGACACACGGATTTTCAATCCGTTGCTCTACCGACTGAGCTACCCGGCCAAACTATTCAATCATTATACTGGCAACGGTTACAAATTACCAGTACTTTTATCGCAAAGCATCAAAGTCCCGCTAAAATGTGCGTTTTAACACGCTCAATATTGTCGGTACCGTCAACACAAATGTACTTCACCGCACCTTTGGCTGCTTCGGCTTTGTAAAAATCGACAAGCGGTTGTGTTTGCGCGGCATACACATCCAAACGTTTTTTCACCGTTTCCGCCTTGTCATCATCACGCTGAATCAATGCCTCACCGGTTTCGTCATCCTGACCTTCTACTTTCGGTGGATTGTAAACCACATGATAAGTACGACCCGAGGCGGGATGAACGCGACGGCCTGCCATACGTTCAATAATCACCTCGAAAGGTACGTCAATTTCGATGACTGCATCTAAAGCCACACCTGCCGACGCCAAGGCTTCGGCTTGCGCTAGCGTGCGTGGAAAACCGTCTAACAAAAAGCCATTTTTACAATCGGGTTCATTAATACGTACTTTAACCATGCGAATGATTAAGTCATCGGGAACGAGCTGACCCGCGTCCATGTAGCCTTTTGCTTCCAAGCCTAAGGCAGCGCCAGCACGAATCGATGCACGAAGCATATCGCCCGTCGAAATTTGTGGAATATCGAAATGATTGGTTAAAAAAGTAGCCTGTGTGCCTTTGCCTGCACCCGGAGCACCCAACATCATGATACGCATTCATCGTCCCCTTAAAATATTAGCTTTTTATTTTACCCGATTCGCCCATAACAAAAAACCGCCCTTAGGCGGTTTCTCATGACATCGGCAAGGATTATTGTAATTTTGCCAATTCTTTCGCAGCGGCGGCCGCCGGTAAGGCAACGTAGCCGTCTTTTTCGACCACTTGTTGACCCTCTTTAGACAGAACCAAAGTCATGAATTCTTTAACCATGGGGTCTAAAGGCTTACCGGGCGCTTTGTTAACGTAAACATACAAAGCACGCGCTAATGGGTACTTGCCCGAAATCGCGTTTTCTTCGTTAGCTTCAACAAAAGGCTCACCCTCTTTTTTCACTAAAGGTAAAGCACGAACGCCCGACGTTTTGTAACCAATACCTGAGTAACCAATGGCATTAACCGAAGTTGCGACAGACTGCACCACCGAAGCCGAGCCAGGTTGTTCATTCACGTTATTTTTGAAATCGCCTTTACACAGCGCTTTTTCTTTGAAATAACCATATGTACCCGAAACCGAGTTACGACCGTAAATTTGTACTTCTTTACCGGCTAGTGCGCCTGTTGCACCCAACTGATCCCAGTTAGTCACATCAGCTGCTGCACCACATTTACGCGTTGATGAGAAAATCGCATCCACTTGTGACATGGTTAACCCTTTGATGGGGTTGTCTTTGTGAACATAAACCGCTAAAGCATCAATCGCAACGGCAATACCTGTTGGCTTGTAACCGTATTTTGCTTCAAAAGCTTCAATTTCTTTTGACTTCATTTCACGGCTCATGGGGCCAATGTTTGCCGTACCTTCTGTCAAGGCGGGTGGCGCAGTCGAAGAACCTGCTGCTTGGATTTGAATATTAACGTTAGGGTAAGCGCGTTTGAATTCTTCAGCCCATAGCGTTGCTAAGTTAGCCAAAGTATCTGAACCCACGCTCGATAAGTTACCCGAAACGCCCGAAACTTTTTGGTAGCCAGGCAATGCCGAATCAACCGCGGCAAACGAAGGAGCAACCAAAGTGGTTGCTGCAAAGCCCATTAAGGCTGCCATCATGTTCTTCATAATAAACTCCAAGTAAGGATTAACGTGTTAACGCTGTTTATTATGAAGCGCCATTATGACAAACAGATGACAAAAAGACGTCAATTATGTGACAGAGCACCCAGTATGGTTTAACTGATCATCATGCCGCGAATAGCAAAGTAGATGAATGCCGCCAAGAAAGCCGATGCGGGAACGGTGATAATCCATGCCGCGAAAATTTTTAGCATAATCGAGCGCTTCACCAACTCTTTTTTATAAATCTTATTCAGTGACTTGCGCTCTTTCTTGCTCAACTCGATCTCGGCAGCCCGTTCTTTAAGCTGTTGCAACATGGTACGCTTGTCTTCAAAAGAGGCTTTTTCAAAGCGCTGCATGTAAGCATCCAAGGCAGCCTTGTCGGCATCAATGGCATCATGGTGATCTCGAATCACTTGAATGGCTTGTGCGTAGTTGGTTTTGAGGTATTCACGCAGAAAACCCACTCCCAATACCGCCCCCACAGCAATATGCGTCGAGCTGACTGGCATACCCAACTCAGACGCCACAATCACCGTTAAGGCTGCCGACATGGCAATGGCGAAAGCACGGATTTGATCTAACTCGGTGATTTCACTGCCCACCGTTTTAATTAACTTAGGTCCGAACAATAACAAACCAATGGAAATACCCAAGGCACCAATGAGCATGATCCACAGCGGAATACCGGCTTTGGCCGAAATGGTGTTATTCACAAGGGCATCGTAAATGGCCGCTAAAGGACCCACCGCATTGGCGACATCGTTAGCGCCATGCGCAAAACTGAGCAAGGCCGCCGAGAAAATTAAGGGAATGGTGAATAGGCTATTGATGCTGTCTTTCGTATTATTAAGCAGATTGGCATGATTTTTCACTGCCGCTCTCATCATCACATAAACGCCCGCCGCAACGACCAGACCAATCATTGACGCTTCCAAAGTGGAGAGTTTAATCAGCTTATTTAGTCCTTTCAACGCCAGATAAGTGGTAAATGCCCATGCCATGAGTGCCACCAAAATCGGCACCATTTTCTTCGCCGCTTGCACCATATCCACTTGGTAAGTAATGGAACGCTTGATCCAGAACAAAAACAAAGCGGCGATTAAGCCACCTAATAAGGGCGAAATCACCCAACTGGCGGCAATGGCGCCCATCGACGACCAGTTAACAATATGCCAGCCACCGGCTGCCACACCCGCCCCCAGTACCGCCCCCACAATAGAGTGGGTGGTTGAGACGGGTGCACCCATCGCCGTCGCCAAGTTCAGCCAAATAGCCGCTGCCAATAAGGCCGCTAACATGGCGTAAATATACAGTTCAACTTCAGGAATTTGTTTGGGATCGATGATGCCATTTTTAATAGTGGTTACCACTTCACCGCCGGCAATAATAGCACCCGCCGACTCAAAAATAGCGGCGATGATGATAGCGCCCGTCAGCGTGATGGCGCGTGCACCCACTGCGGGACCGACGTTATTAGCCACATCATTGGCACCAATATTGAGTGCCATATAACCGCCAATCATGGCCGCTATCACCAACAGCATATTGCCATGTCCATCGACTAAATGCATGCCATCTACGACCAGCATGACA
Source organism: uncultured Francisella sp. (assembly GCA_964493995.1). Lineage (GTDB taxonomy): Bacteria > Pseudomonadota > Gammaproteobacteria > Thiomicrospirales > Thiomicrospiraceae. The sequence continues at coordinate 18,255 of CAZBQD010000036.1, read as the reverse complement.
GCGATAATAAAGAGCAGAGCAAAACCAAAGCGTGCCGTTTCGCGACGAGAAACGCGCGTGGCTTTTTCGATATCGTTGATGTCACTGTATTTCATAAGAAACCCCGATTAGCTAGCATGTCGAAAACCATATCGACCCAATCGGGCTATTTTGCCAGAAACCACCTAGTATTGCATCCTAAGATGACAAATCGAAGCCAAGCATGCCTATTCTATGTGCGCTAAAGCCGCAGCTGAAAAGTGACAACTGAAACAACTGCCCTTGCCTAACTGACTTTCTACCGTTAATCTCGCATCGTGCTTGTCGAGCACATGACGAGTGATCGCCAAACCCAACCCCGTGCCGCCAGTAGCCCGAGAGCGCGCTGAATCGACGCGATAAAAACGTTCGGTAATGCGGGGAATATGCTCTGGCGCAATGCCAATACCCGTATCACAAACGGAAAAATGCGCCCCAGTCTCATCTGACCACCAACGAATGCGCACCTCACCCCCTTCGGGCGTGTAACGAATGGCATTGGTAACTAGGTTAGTGAACGCACTGCGTAAATAGTTTTCATAACCCCACAAGCCCGCATCGGTTTCTAACGACAAGCTAATTCGATGATGCGCCTCACCCGAGAACTGCTCCGCTTCTGCTTGTATTTGTAACAGCATGTCGGCAATATCAATCGCTTCTTTTTCGACCCGCGCATCGTCCACTTCTAAGCGCGACAAAGTCAGCATGTCTTCGATGATTTTACGCATACGCTCGGTTTGCTGATGCATTTGCTGCAAGGGTTTGAGCCATTGCTGTTGATGACTACCAGGGGTATCGAGCATGGTTTCTACATAGCCATGCATCACAGTTAAGGGCGTGCGTAATTCATGTGACGCATTGGCGACAAAGTCTCGACGAATACGATCAATGGTTTTGAAGGCGGTGATGTCGCGCACAATCAATAAATCATGACCCAACATAAACGGACGCAACTCGACCGACAGGGTGCGATTGGGATTCACCGGCGACACCAGTTCGGCCATGGAGTAAGCCGCGCCCTTAAACAAACCCGACACTTCCGGAGTGCGCATCACACTCAAAATGGAGCGCTTACGATCGTGACGACTCAAACCCAACAAGTTGACCGCGCCTTGGTTAAACCAGGTTATCTGACAGGACTTGTCTAGCGCAATCACCCCTTCGGGCAAGGCCTTAGCCGCATATTTAAAGTAACGCGCCCTTCCCAGTAGTTTTTGCGATTGGCGGCGCTCCTTTTCCAACAAGCGCATGGTCGCCAGTAAAAAATAAGACAAGGGACCCGCCAGCCAGTAATGCCAACTGCGTCCACCAGAAGTGAGCCAAGATTGCGCCGTCCACAGTCCCAACCACCAACGCAGCAAAATGATTGATGCGAACAACCACCCAGCTAGCGCCCAAGCATCCCACCACCATGCCAGCAATAGGGTTAAAATGAGCAGCCAGGAAACGGTGGCGAACTCGCCGTCCCAAAAACGAAAGTTATTCACTGGCTTCCGTTACCGAAAAACGGTAACCCGAACCGCGCACCGTTTGAATGTAAGACTCACAGCCATGCTCTTCAAGCGCACGACGCAGACGACGAATGTGCACATCAATGGTGCGATCTTCCACCACCACGCGGTCACCCCACACCTCGTCGAGCAACTGATGACGCGTAAACACCCGATTATGATGTGCCATAAAGAAAGCCAATAAACTGTATTCTTTCGGGCCGAGCTTCACTTCTGTTCCATCAATCGACACACGATGACTTTGACTGTCTAGCAACATGCGACCCGCATGCAAACTGTCCGTACTCTGGCTGTCGTCTAAGCGTCGCAACAAAGCCTGAATGCGTGCCAATAAAGCGCGGGGTGAAAAAGGCTTAGTGACGTAATCATCTGCTCCAGTTTCAAACCCCTGCACCTGATCCGACTCTTCCGCCCGTGCGGTCAGCATAATGACTGGGATGTGACGCAGTTTATCATTCGCTTTCAACCGCGCCAACAAACTCACACCGGGTACACCGGGCAGCATCCAGTCAAGCAGAATGATATTGGGCTGATGCGCCAATGCCAACTGCCAACCCTGCTCGGCATTGGGTGCTTCTAACACCTGCATGCCGGCTGTTTGCAAGGTAAATCCTAGCATTTCCCGAATGGAAGATTCATCTTCGACCACCAGTACTTTAATGTCTGCCATTGTCACCTCGTGCATATTAGGCGTATTTATGAGTCACTTCCGCTAGACGCTCAGCACTAATGTGGCGCATATCAGAACCTTCGACAATATAAAACACATGCTCAGCAATATTCAAGCAATGATCGGTAACACGCTCCATTGCACGCAACGCATTCAGCAAATCTAACATGGCCGGAATTTGCTCAGGGTGCTGCATCATGTGTTCGCGCATTAACTTTTGCGCAGCACGATATGCTTCGTCCGCTTTGGCTTCTTTTGGTAACAAGCTGAGCGCTTTTTTGGCATCGAGGTTGGCGAAAGTATCAAGAGCAATTTGAATCATATCTTGCGCACAAATGGTCATTTCAACCAAATGGTGATAACCAGCCACGCTTTGACAATCACAGGGCACTTCGCTCTGGCACAAATTAATAACCATTTTTGCCATTTTGGTGATTTCATCACCCATGCGTTCCAAATCGGTAACAATATGAATCGCCGACATAATCAGGCGCAAATCGACTGCAGTCGGTTGCTGTACCGCTAAAATGCGAATACACAGCTCATCAATGCTCGATTCCTGACGGTTGATAAAGCGATCGTAAGCAATCACTTCTGTCGCCCCCGCGGCATCATTATGACGCAAAGCATCAAAGGCACGCTGCATTTGTGATTCAATTTGACCACCCATGGCCAAAATGCGATTGAACAGGTCTTCGAGTTTCTGGTCATAACGACGAGAAATATGCGGGGTGATAACGTTTGTATCCATGATCGGTCTTCCTCGTCAATTAACCAAAACGGCCAGTAATATAATCTTCGGTTTGTTTTTGTGATGGATTGGTGAACAGCGTGTCGGTATCGGTGTACTCAATCAAATCGCCCATATACATAAAGGCGGTGTAATCGGAAACGCGCGCTGCTTGCTGCATATTGTGCGTGACAATCAAAATGGTGAACTTTTCTTTCAGTTCAAAAATCAGCTCTTCAATGCTCAGCGTCGAAATGGGATCGAGTGCCGACGTCGGCTCATCCAGCAACAAGACTTCGGGTTCAATGGCAATCGCACGGGCAATAACCAAACGTTGTTGTTGACCACCCGACATGCCCATAGCATTTTCGTTTAATCGGTCTTTCACTTCATTCCACAAACCCGCGCCTTTGAGCGCCCACTCCACTTTGTCTTCTAGCACGCTGCGATTATTTTCGCCGGCCAAACGCAAACCATAAGCGACGTTTTCAAAAATCGACTTAGGAAAAGGGTTGGGTTTTTGGAACACCATGCCCACCTTGCGGCGCAATACCGACACATTCTGGCTTTTGTCCATAATGTTATTACCATGCAAACGAATACTGCCTTCGGTACGCACACTATCCACCAGATCGTTCATGCGGTTAAAGCAACGTAGCAGTGTGGACTTACCACAGCCTGAAGGACCAATAAAGGCAGTCACGCGTTTTTCGGGCAACAACATATTGATGTTATTCAAGGCTCTTTTCTGGCCGTAGTATAAATTCCAATCCTTCACTTCAATGGCGACTGGCTCACTGGCCAGATTTAATTGACGACTGGTGTGATCTAAAACAACATTAACTGAACTCATTTTCACTAATCCTTAATTTATTAGCATTTCGTTTTTAGTTATCAACTGATTTGAAGCGTTCGCGCAGGCGGTTACGAATGGTAATCGCGGTAATATTCAGCGCCACAATAATCAACACGAGGAAAAAGGCAGTGGCATATACCAACGGTTGCGCTGCCTCGACGTTCGGGCTTTGAAAGCCAACGTCGTGAATGTGGAAACCTAAATGCATGATTTTGCGATCTAAGTGAACAAACGGCGAAATGGCATCGACAGGCAAACTGGGCGCAAGCTTGACCACACCCACCAGCATCAGCGGTGCCACCTCACCAGCGGCACGCGCAATCGCTAAAATCAAACCGGTCATAATCGCCGGTGAAGCAATGGGTAATACCGTATGCCATAGGGTTTCGATTTTATTCGCTCCCAGTGCTAAAGAACCTTCACGCATCGCTCGTGGCACACGCGCTAAACCTTCTTCAGTCGAAACAATCACCACCGGCAAGGTTAATAACGCCAAGGTTAAGGCTGCCCACAACAAACCAGGTGTGCCAAAAGTCGGTGCTGGCAAGGCTTCTTGATAAAAGAGTTGGTCGATATTGTGACCCAACACATAAACAAAGAAGCCCAAACCGAACACACCGTAAACAATCGAAGGCACGCCCGCTAGGTTATTCACCGAAATGCGAATGGCACGGGTAATGAGGCCATCTTTGGCGTATTCGCGTAAATAAACCGCGGCGACGACACCAAAAGGCATCACCAATACCGTCATAATAAACACGAGAGTAACCGTACCGAAAATGGCAGGAAAAATACCGCCTTCGGTGTTAGCTTCGCGCGGATCATCGGATAAGAACACCCACACACGGTGGAAGTAATGACCCAGTTTTTCAGTCAAGGTCATGGCGTTGGGCATAATCGATTCAACGACTTTATCAATCGGCAGCGTAACGACATTACCGGTCATAATCTCGATGTCGGCTTTACCCAATGCGCCAGCGGTTTGCTCTAGTTGACGCATTTGCGCTAGTAAAGTTTGATAATCGCTGTCTAATTGACGACGCTTTTCATCTAACTTGGCAACGGCTTGTTCTGTTAATTTGTTATCTAACTCTAAACGGCGACGATCTAAGCGTAACTGTTCCACGCCTGCATTGATGGCGCCAATTTCATTTTTCTGAATGTGTACAATCTGTTCATGCAGTTCACTATGACGTTCAATAAGCTGTTGGAAAGATTCCCACGCCTGAACACCGGTCACCGTCATACCATCGCCCAAAGTCACCGACTTAAGACGACCATACAAATTACCCCATTCATAACGTTCGACCATAATCAGGTCTTTAGGTGTTACATCATTTGTGATGGCTTGCTCATCGACCCACTTAAAATCGGAGCCGAAAATATCGCGGTTACCCACTTTAACCAGCAGTTGCGGTATTTGCGACACACCCTCTTTAATATTACCTTCGACACGGTCACTGCGACGATGCAGCTCACCGATTAATTGAACGGTTCCGCCTTGACCATCCTTCACCGTGTAGGCATGAATGTCTTTGGGCCAAAAATGCCCCATGCCTTTAAACACGATGAAACTGATTAAGCCAATCACCGCCAATAAACTAATGGCAACGGCCATGGCATTAAACCAAACCCAATGATTGCCTTCTCGCATCCACGTACGTAACATTCTTTCAGACTCCCTTATAGTGCGCCATAGCGTTTAAGCATGCGCTGACGCACCGTTTCAGCGATGGTATTGAAGAAAAAGGTGAACATAAACAGCACCAAAGCCGCTAAGAAGAGCACACGATAATGGGTACTACCCACTTCCGACTCCGGCATTTCCACCGCAATATTGGCCGATAAGGTACGCAGACCATTGAAGATATCAATATCCATCACTGCCGTGTTACCGGTCGCCATGAGCACGATCATCGTTTCACCCACTGCACGCCCTAAACCAATCATGGTGGCAGAGAACAAGCCAGGAGAAGCCGTTGGTAACACCACGCCGACCATGGTTTGCCAGGGTGTCGCACCCAAGGCTAAGGAACCATTCACTTGATGACGCGGCACGTTATAAATGGCGTCTTCCGCAATCGAGAAGATAATCGGAATCACCGCCAAACCCATGGCAATACCTACTACCAAAGCGTTGCGTTGGTCATAATCGATACCCGCCACATTGGTTAGCCACATGGGCATATCACCCGCAAATAGCAACTGTTCAACTGGGTCGTCTAACCAAACCGATAAGATCACGGCAAACAACACCACGGGGATCAGCAAAGCCGCTTGCCAACCTTCGGGAACGCGGTTACGGATGACGTCAGGAGCTCGACTCCACAGATAACCGAATAAAAACACCAATAACGGCATGAGCAACAACACCAAGAAAAACGATGGCATATGTTTTTCTAAATAAGGTGCCAACCACAGACCAGCTAAGAAACCAATAATCACCGTTGGCAAAGCTTCCAATAATTCAATGGTCGGTTTCACCGCTTGACGCATTTTCGGCGCCATAAAAAAGCCTGCAAACATCGCTGCCATAATGGCAATGGGCACAGCGAACAACATGGCATAGAAAGCGGCTTTCAAAGTACCAAAGGCTAAAGGCGCTAACGAAAACTTCGGTTCAAAGTCACTCGCTGACGAAGAAGACTGCCAGGTGTAACTGGGTTCTGCATAACCTTCGTACCATACTTTTTGCCACAAGACTTCAAAGGACACCTCAGGGTGCTCGTTTTCTAAACGCCATAAGTGCAGCTTGCCTTGACGGTCTTCAGCTAGAAACCCATCGGCGCGAGGCGTCATGGCAATATGGGCAATCGGAGATTGAGTTACCTGCTCTAAGCCCACCACACGGTGAGCGGTGGCATGATAGACACCCACATGACCCGAGGCATCCGATAGCACAAAGCCTTTACGACGTTGCTCTACCGCCATATCGGTAATGGCCGATGTTTGCTCGTCAAAGTGTCTGACCGGTTGGAAGCTGAACTGATTGTTCGCATCACGCACGGGAAACCACTGTGTGAGCTTGCCTGACTCTTCACCCAAAAGCAAAGAGATACCACCCAACAAAAAGTTAACCGACGTTAGCTGACGCTTGCTATTACCCTCTGCAGGCAAGGTATTTAAACGCGCATAATCTTTTGGTGCGTCCAAATCACGGATAGAGAAAACCTGCATGTCGCCGCTGGCATCGATGGCATAAAGCCAATCATTCATGCCGTCCACTTTCACCCATTCCGGCACAAATGCCAAAGGCAGTTGATGCGAAGCCACTTGCTCCAGCGTGACTTCATCGGAGAACATGGCTTTTTGTGACTCAAACGCTCTTAACTCAACCAGGGGAACATCTTTAGGAGCGCCTGCCAAAACCATAGTCTCACCAGAAGCCCGCCCAGAAACCTGCGCTAAGGCTCGGCCTTGCTCATCCATCACCAAGGGGGTTTCACCTAAGGGATAGCTAAAACGGGGCTTGATGTGACGCACACCCTCAACGTAGCTCACCGTAAAACCATACTCAGCTAACAACAACTGCCCATTCGACAAGCCCAAGGCAACCTGACCATCCGCATCGTCTAGCACATGATAAGAACTCACCGTGACGCCTGCTGCAACCGGTAGGGCAATGGTTTCTACCAGCTCACCGGTTTTGGCTTTAAAGAAAACCACCTTGGCATCTTCAGTAATGCGTAAAGCCGTGTCTTGGTATTCATCCACTGCCAACATTAGCGTTTTAGACTGACCCGGACGTTCATAAGTTGCAACCTGCTCCATCGAAGCGGAAGAAAAAAGCGGCGCAACTTGGTAGAAGAAGAAGAACATCATCAGCAGTACAGCACCGATTACAGCCATACCACCTATGCCAATGGCATGTTTGGCTATAAAATCCTTGTAGCCGCGCATGCGCTCACGTCGTGCCGATTGCGTTTGTAAAGCAGTTGAAGACATGTTAACTAAACCTTTTTATTGAGTTAGCCTATTTTATCGACTCAATATGAAGGTTTCGTGACACTTTCCAGCAAAGATTGAGTGACCAGTATGCACCAATTTGGTGCTATTGCACCAATAAAACACTGGGTTCACGGGCGTGTATGGCCCACTTCTTCCTTTTATCGCCCCTATAGACCAGATAGAACATTAATTTTATTAATTCTTCTGGTTTTTTGGCACGCTTCGGGCTAATATTTGACATTGAAATTAACTGCAGAGATGCCTCATGTTCATCGTTTGTTTGAACCTGAGAATTTAACTCGCTTTCATTTATTGATAAAGGACCTTCAAATGGTGACAGAACTGATCGCACGTCTTAAAGAAGAGAACATCAAATGGGTGGATCTTCGTTTTTGTGATACTCATGGTAAAGAACAACACGTTACCATTCCATCGAAAAATGTCGATGAAAACTTCTTCGAAGCAGGTCAACCATTCGACGGTTCTTCGGTAGCAGGTTGGTTAGGCATCGAAGCGTCTGACATGGTGTTGTTACCACACGCTGAAACCGCCATCATGGATCCGTTCACCAACGATCCAACCATGATTATTCGTTGCACCATCCACTACCCCATTTCAATGGAAGGCTACGACCGCGATCCTCGCTCGATTGCCATGCGTGCTGAAGCTTACCTAAAATCGACCGGTATCGCCGATAGCTGTTTCGTAGGTCCAGAGCCAGAATTCTTTATTTTCGACGACGTTCGTTGGGGTTCTGACATGTCAGGATGCTTTGTTAAAGTCGACTCTAGCGAAGCTTCTTGGAATACGGAAAAAGTTTACGCTGACGGCAACATGGGTCACCGCCCCGCTACGAAAGGTGGTTACTTCCCTGTTCCTCCGGTTGACCAATTACACGAAATTCGTGTTTCTATGTGTGACTACGCCGAAGCTATGGGCTTAGGCATCGAAACACATCACCACGAAGTGGCTAACGCGGGTCAATGTGAATTGGGTATTGCGGGTAACACCTTGGTGAAAAAAGCGGACGAAGTATTGGTACTAAAATATGCCATTCACAATACTGCTCACCTGTACGGTAAAACCGCGACTTTCATGGCTAAACCGATTGTTGGTGACAACGGCTCGGGTATGCATGTGAACATGTCTTTATCTAAAGACGGCAAAAACCTATTCGTTGGTGACGGTTACGGTGCTCTGTCTGAGTTAGCCATCTACTTCATCGGTGGTATCATCAAGCATGCTAAAGCCTTGAATGCGTTTACTAACTCAGGTACTAACTCTTACAAACGTTTGGTTCCGGGTTTCGAAGCGCCCATCATGTTGGCTTACTCAGCACGTAACCGCTCTGCATCAATTCGTATTCCTTATGCGCCAAACCCTCGTACGCGCCGTATCGAATGCCGCTTCCCTGATCCTATGTCTAACCCCTACTTGGCGTTTGCGTCAATCTTGATGGCGGGCTTAGATGGTATCATGAACAAGATTCACCCAGGTGAGCCAGCGGATAAAGACTTATACCATTTGCCACCAGAAGAAGCGAAAGCCATTCCTCAGGTTTGCCATTCATTAGACATGGCTTTGGAAGAACTGGACAAAGACCGCGACTTCTTAACAGCGGGCGGTGTTTTCACTAACGATATGATCGACGCTTACATCGAGTTGAAGATGAAAGAAGTCACGCGCATGCGTATGACCACTCATCCGATTGAGTTCGATATGTACTACAGCCGTTAATTCACTTTCGGTGAAACACGACTGATGAAAAGCACCCTTCGGGGTGCTTTTTTATTGCTTATGGAATCTGGTAAATAAACAACTGCGTCTGGCGCCCGTCCGATAATTCCCACACCTCCAGAGGCTCAACATCTTCAATAGCAAAAGAGTTAGACACCAACAGACTACCCGACCTCATTTCAGCACAGGCTTTTTGCCACAAGCGCGACATCGGCACAGGCGATAAAAACGCATACACCATATCAACCTGACTTAAATCGGTTTGCCACATATCCCCACGCACCACCTGACCTAAGCCCGACCATCGACACCACAACTGAGAAAGCCATGCCAGTAGCGGCGAATACTCAACCCCTTTTGCGTGCAAACCCGCTCGCGCCAAAGCGCGTACCACACCACCCAAACCAGAGCCCAAATCTAGCATAGACTTCACTTGATAAGTCCTCGCCAGCTCCATCAAAGCTTGATGCGTTGACCGGTTTGTTAAATACAAAGGCACCCTATCTTTCAACACTGCCGAAAACACCAACATCAATAGCAAAGCCAAACTAGCAAACCAAAGCGGATCAATGAAGGTTTGCGTCGCCCCCCAATACAAACCCAGCGGCAACACAGCCTGCACCCACAACCACCAACGTGGTAGCCTGATGAACCAACTCAATAGCACCGACAAACTCACCTGCAATAGCAAGAAACCCTGCACATAGGACAAACCCATTAACCAATCGACCCAAACCGTGGCACTCAATTTAACCAGCCATAACGTGACTAGCTGCGTCAGCAATACCAGCCACAGCGGATGAATCGATTCTAAAATGGTTTTTTTTGAATTATTTTGGTGCATAAATAAGTTATATTTTAATATGGGTTTTGATAAATTTAATCATAACAATATGACTTAATTGAATTAAATAGATTGTTGGCACACTAAACGCTTATAGTAAAGCACCACAAGATTCCAACAACCACATTTTATTGAAACGTTAAACACATTGGAGTGTAACATGAAAAAACTATTATCAACCGCGATTGCTACCGCTTTAACCGCTACGGGTTTATTAGCCACTTCAGCTACACTCAATACGGCTGCCGCTGAAGTCGCTTTCAACGCCGGCGTCATGAGCCAATACATTTTCCGTGGCGTAACTCAACGCGATGGCGCATCTATCATGGGTGGTGCAGACTACACACACAACTCCGGATTCTACCTAGGCACATGGTTTGCTCAAGTAGGCACATCGGGCAATCTCGGTAACTCTCAAGGCTTAGAAATTGATGTTTATGGCGGCTACAATGCCAATATTGGCGACCTAGGGTTAGGTGCTGGCTTTACGAGCTACCAATACACAGACAAAATCACATCAACCAAAACCGGTTTTGATACATCGTATAATGAGTTAAACTTCAAAGCTTCTTATGGCCCATTCACCGCAACTGTCAACCCAGGTTACCGCGAAGCAACCCCCGGAACCGGCAGCTCAGATGCCAAATATCTATTTAGCTCCATTAAAGCAGAGTATGCGGGATTTTACGGACTATACGGCCACTGGGACTGGGACAACAACGGACCGAAAGATGGCAACTATCTTCAAGCTGGCTACAAAACAGCATTAGGCGGCATTGATCTTGAAGCTGCTGTTGTTCGCTCTAGCAAAGAACTAAACGTTATTGGAGCAAAAGCTGGCATTGATGAAGATACACGCATGTTTTTCTCTGCTAGCAAATCTTTCTAACTTAACCTGATTGATCCTCATGTTAACCCTTAGCGGCCCTCGGGCCGCTTTTTTTATGCCACACACTCAACTGGCTTTATGTTTATTTTGGTGCAAATTGAACTCTTTAATTTTATAAACACTACCAAAATAGACCAAACACAATCAAAATTATATTCATATTGTTGTTTTATATAGTTATTTTATTATTGGCACATTAAAAGCTTATTATCTATTGATTATCACTATTCTAAAACACGGAGACTCATCATGAAATTGATCACCGCAATCATCAAACCCTTCAAACTCGACGATGTGCGAGAGGCTTTGAGCACGCTTGACATCCACGGTATGACTGTCACGGAAGTAAAAGGCTTTGGACGTCAAAAAGGCCATACTGAAATTTACCGTGGTGCTGAATACACGGTTGAATTCTTACCGAAAATTAAAGTGGAAATTGCCGTTGCCAGCGAACGCGTTGACAGCGTCATGGAAGCCCTGATTGGTGCTGCTCACACGGGCAAAATCGGTGATGGCAAAATTTTCGTAACGCAATTAGACGAAGTGATCCGTATTCGCACTGGCGAGCGCGGCTCAGTGGCGCTCTAACCTATTTTATTCGTAAGGAGATACCATTATGCAAGCACTTGCTCAAAAAGCCTTGCTTACCCTAGCTGGGGTTGGCAGTTTAATGACCACCATGCTCAGTTGGGCAGAAGAAACCGCTGAAGCGGTCACCGAAGTCGCCGCTGAAGCCACTGCTGAAGTGGCAACCATTAGCGCTGGTGACACCGCTTGGATGCTCATTTCCAGCGCGCTCGTTTTATTAATGATTATTCCCGGTCTGGCACTCTACTATGCAGGCATGGTGCGCTCTAAAAACGCCCTATCCACCATGATGCAAGTTTTCGCTGTTGTCGGTGTCGGCACTTTAGTCTGGTTCGCTTACGGTTATAGCTTGGCCTTTGGTGATGGTGGCGAATACAACGCGGCCATTGGTGACTTGTCTAAAGCTTTTCTAGCAGGCATTACGCCGAGTGATATTAAAGGCACCATTCCGGAAGTCTTATTCATTATGTTCCAAATGACCTTCGCCATCATTACCCCTGCCATTATTGTCGGTGGTTATGCTGAGCGTATGAAATTTTCTGCGGTATTGTTATTCACTGCGCTATGGATCACTTTTGTTTATGTGCCTATCGCCCACTGGGTTTGGGGCGGTGGTTTCTTATCAACCGATGGCGTACTAGATTTTGCGGGTGGTACGGTAGTCCACATTAATGCGGGTATTGCAGGGCTAGTGGCTGCCATCATGATTGGCAAACGTAAAGGTTTTGGCGCTCAGGCAATGCCTCCGCACAGCATGATGTTGACCATGGTCGGTGGTGCTTTACTGTGGGTAGGTTGGTTCGGTTTCAACGCTGGTTCTGAGTTAGCAGCTGATGGCGTTGCTGCTATGGCCATGCTGGTAACACAAATCGCAACAGCAGCGGCGGCAATCGGTTGGATGATGGCTGAATGGATTGTGCGCGGCAAACCCACTGGCTTCGGTTTAATCTCAGGTGCGGTCGCTGGCTTGGTTGCTATTACCCCGGCTGCTGGCTTTGTCGGTCCAACAGGCGCTTTATTCTTAGGTATCTTAGCCGGTGTGATCAGCTTCGTTGCCGCGACCAGCATCAAACGCGCTTTTGGTTACGATGATGCCCTAGATGCCTTCGGTGTGCACGCGGTTGCTGGTATCGTTGGTGCGCTTTTAACCGGTATCTTCGTCGATACGATGTTTGGTGGTAAAGGCTTGGCAGAAGGCGTGAGCATGATGTCGCAATTCATCATCCAAGCAGAAGGCGTGATCGTTACCATTATCTACGGTGTGATTGTCACGGCCATTATTCTGAAAGTCATTGACATCATGGTTGGCCTACGCATCAGCGAAGAGGAAGAAGTCGAAGGTATGGACATTGCGTTGCACAACGAGCGTGCTTACAACCACTAAGTCTTCCCGTTAACGAGCTGCAAAGCTCTGACAAAACCCGCTTCATGCGGGTTTTGTTTTTTCAAAAATAATGGTCTTGAATATTTGATTTATTGCTATTTTTATTCTACTCTAGTCACTATACAATCATTAAACACCCTGTCATCAAAGGATTGACACTGGAGCACTCCATGAAAACAGAAACACTACTTGAGCTGATCCAGCTACAAGCCGATATGGCCGAATTAGGGCATCATTTAAGCGAAGTCATGACCCTAGTAGTTGAACGTGTGTTACCGCTATTTCACGCCGATGGTGCTGCCATCGAGCTGGGTGAAGAGCATCAACTGGTCTATCGTGCTGTTTCGGGAACATTGACAAGTTATTTAGGTTTTCGCATTCCCATTCAAAACAGCCTAGCAGGGCTAGCCTTAACCACGCATCAAACGCTCATTAGTGATGATATTTATCAAGACACACGCGTACACAGTCAAGCGGCAAAAATTCCTGGGCTAGAGTCAATGGTGGTTGTACCATTGACGCATCATGACAAGGTGGTGGGGGTTTTGAAGCTGATTTCAGCACAACGCGCCCACTTTCAGCCCCAATGTATTCCCTTGCTGGAAATGCTGGGAAAAAGTCTTTCTGCCGCCATGTATTTCGCCACTGAATTGAATCAAGATAGCCTCTGGTTCAAGGCGACGCACGATGAATTGACTGGGCTGGGTAATCGAGCGTTACTGATGGATCACTTAAAAAATGCCATAGTGCCCGATAAAGATCATCAAGCTGCGGTGCTAATGCTCGATATGAATGGTTTGAAAAAAGCCAATGATAACTTTGGACACCAAGTGGGAGATGCGCTGATTAAAACCTTTGCCGAACGCACCCAATCCTTACTGCGTCCGACCGACCTAATGGCTCGCTTAGGTGGTGACGAATTTGCTATCGTGCTCAAACCCACAGAGGGAGTCAGCCATATTGAAAGCTTCCAGCAACAACTCAACACTGCTTTAGCCGCTGGAATGCGCTACGAGGACAAAGACTACCCACTCAGTGCTAGCTTAGGGGGCGCTCTGTTCCCAGCAGAAACCAATGATTTGGCTGAGCTATTACACCTCGCCGATCAGCGCATGTACGCCGACAAACAGCGTCATTACGATGCGTTACGCCGAGCATCACACGCCTAAAGTCGGCTCCGACCTTTCCTGAGTCGCATGATAACGCAGCAACGCCATGCGCCCATCCTCATGCTCCACTAAGGCAGTGCAAGATTCGACCCAATCACCACAATTACCATACCAGCCCTGCTCGGTTTGGCGGATTTCAGCATGGTGGATATGACCACACACCACGCCATCTAACCCTTTCTTTTGCGCGTCGCGCATGAGTAAATGCTCATACTCGTGAATGTACATCACCGCTCGTTTTACCCGATGCTTTAGATAAGCCGACAACGACCAGTAACCAAAGCCCCAGTATTGGCGCAAACGGTTATACCATCGGTTGACGTGCAACATACTCTCGTAAGCCCAATCACCCAATAACGCCAACCATTTATGGCAGGTGACAACACCATCATAAGCATCGCCGTGTAATACCCACAGTTTTTGCCCGCTGAGTGTTTCATGTACCACTTCATCGCACAATTCAATATTGCCAAAATGAATACCTGAATAGCGGCGTAAAAAATCGTCATGGTTGCCCGTAACATAGACAATACGACTGCCCCGTTTGGCTTTGGTAAAGAGCCGACGAATGACATCGGTATGACTTTGCGGCCAAAAATGGCGTTTTTTCAAGCGCCAGCCATCGACAATATCGCCCACTAAGTAGATGACCGGAGCATGATGAAATTTCAAAAACTCAGCCAAGGCTTCAGCTTGGCAGCCTTTAGAACCTAAATGCACGTCAGAAATAAACAAGGCGCGATAATATTTGTGCACGCCATCAGCTTGCTCATCCGTTGGCATCCACTCAGGTTCAGACTGAGCCATGTGAGCCTTAGGGATGATCCATTCATTATCATTCATGCTTTATACCGCTTGTTTGGCTAAAAAAGAAGGCACATAACGACGCATGATGCTTCCGGTTAAGGTCATTGCGCCACGCCGCCAAAACGACAAATGATCGACATAAAAACCATGCCATTCCATACAAGCAACACCGCCACGGATTCGCTTAAAATGAGCCGAACCCGCCCCTAAATTCAGATATGTTTGCTGTTGTACACAAATTTGTAGCACCCTTGCCATTAATAAGCGATACAAGCCTAACAAGGTGGGCAAAGTCGTGTCATAGCCCAGCATGGGCGTGGTCATAACGCCACCTTGCTCAAAGACACCAATAAAAGCAATGAGTTGTCCTTGTTCGTCAGCAAATCCATAAAAAGATAACCATTGATGCGCAATCGCTTGTTCAAAGTATGCCGGTGTGTAATGCGCGTTCCAACGTGAATGCTTATCGACATATAACTGTTGGTACAACTGAGCCATATCAGGCGCATGAGAAGCGTTAAAATCCTGTGGAAACAAAGAGGTGAGTGTCGTTTTTTGTAACAATTTTTGGTCAATCTGATTATTACGCTGTTTCATCCACTGACTTGATGTCTTCCAATCAAAACCATAAACAACCCGACTTGGCCAGAATTGCCAGCCTTGCTTTTGCGAGGCTTCGATTAGCGGGGCATCATAGCCCTCATGCAAGGTGCGTAACCACAAAGGTCGCTTGGGATACTCTGCAACCAATCGTTGCCGTAGCTGAGTCAGTGCATTCTCTGACCAGCTGGGATACAAATGAGTCGAAACGCCCCAAGCATTAATGCTAACCGACTCATCCAGATGTAACGCCCGAAACCAAGGCTCTGCCATCGCAAGCCCAAACTTTGCCCAGCGCTGTGCCGATGCATCACTCAGTTGATCGCACTCATCACGAGCATAATCAATAAACCCATGCTGCGGTGAGGCTAAGTAAGTCTGACCCGCTTTGACACAACCAACAGCCACGGGCAGAGTAGCATCGTGAATCACCAGAGACTTTAACTCCGCATGCCAATTGCTAATTAAGGCTTGTTGTTGCATGGCACTGATCCAAGTGCTGACAGTCCTATTGTCATTCATCAACAAGGCTGCACCTTAACAAATACGTGTATAAACGAAACATCCACCATAGATTGCTGACCGATCAGCTTGCCAGAAAGCGTTATTAACCTCCTCATCGGTTGACCAACAACTGAGTAGCGCCACAGGTAACATACCTTCTAAAGGTGATTCTTTACCCGCAGCACGGAATACCACTCTCGCCCCCATGCGAGCCGTGCGGTTAATCTCGATCCACAACTCGGTTAATTGACTTTCAGACATCCAGTCTTGCGCGTCCAGCAACACATAAACATCGACACTCATCGCTGGACGAACCGCCAAATAATCGGTCACCGACTGATGATGAATGGTCACTTTTTCAGCGGCTGCTTTCGTCGTGTCATAATGAACTTGCTGTAAATACAGTGGCAAGGCTGCCTGCTCACGGGCGTTAAAACGACGTGCAAAAGCTTGCCAAGCAAAGTAGTTATCTGCGAGAGGATAATCACAGGCAAGGTGACGCAAGCGTTCCTTCAATACATCGGCCATGTGTGCTTCGTTGCCTTTGAGCACTTCGTATTGACGCGGTGGAATGCCCAAGCCATAAAGCACCCACACTTGCGATGACAACCAACGCACCAGGCGACTATCGAATACCGGCGCAATCTGTGCATCGAAAATGGCTTGAGCTTCTTGTGGCGTCTTCGCCTGCATTACCGCCGACAAATCATAGCCTAAGCGTTTCGCCAACCAATGACCAAAGCCAATAAAGTTACCCAGCAATCCCTGGTGATAAAAGTCTTTACTAAACCACTTTGCGCGACCGGTTAAATCGACCTGACCCCAATAGGTCTGTGCAAATTCGGGCAACTGAGGAATTAAACCACTCATTAAAGCCGCATTCTGTGGCACATTAGCTAAAGCAAAAAGCTGATGAAATTCATCATACGACAAATGCTCAGCTGCAGTACGCTTTAACGCCAACAATGCCAAATGCGCTTCATTTAAATCCACCGCGGCAATATGCGCCGGCTGAGCTGACAAATAAGATAAAATATTGCAACAGCCTGAGGTGAGACAAACCATGTTTTGTCCGCTAATATCACCCATCGCCATTAAATCAGCAACAGGATCCTCCCAAATCAGCGGATAGACCAAGCGATCAAACCAACGCACAAACAAGCGGTCCATCAAACTGCGACCTTCTTGATGTGAAATCTGAGATGACAATCCTACTGCATCGGACAACAGCGCTTTACTTGACATAACTTTTGGCTCCCAACCAAGCATACTAATTGAGTACTGAGTGTAAATGGCCTGTGTCGCAGTTTCATGACAAGCTTGTGACAAACAGATGACAATAGACAGGAACAGGACAATCATTGAAAAAACTAATCGCAACATATAAAAATTCAATGATTAAATCGACAAATAAATTAGATTTTACTGATATGATAAGCACGCATAAAATAAATAGACCAACCAGTCTAAAAAATAAGGAAAAGTACCATGTCCTCAACCCCTTTCCTAAACCAATGGTTTCGAGACCCGAAGGAAGAAACCACCTACATCAATGAAACAGCGGTCAGTATTCGCGCTGGCTTCTTAATCGCTATTCCCTTGTATATGTTATATACCCTAATTGATGTCATATTTGGCCCTAACTGGGTAGTACCAGAGACAGCCATGATTACCGATACCGGTGATATTGATTTCGATGGTCGTATTATTTACACCGTTGAAGCCTTACGTCGAACTTACGACTACACGGTACAAACATGGGTATTATTCTATGCGCTATTTGAAATGCTGGCTGGCATGTTTGTGACCACATCGCGCTTATCGCCCACCATTTGGATCGCCAGCTTTTTAGCACGCAACAAACCCGTTTCATATAAGCCACTTAACCCTAAACGCATGGCATGGAGCATCGGTGCCTTAATGATTATTGCCTGCTTGGTGTTCTTTAATCCGGATAGCTTTGCACGACTCATGAATACACTGTTCGGGCTAACCATTGT
>CAZBQD010000035.1:0-22298 GCA_964493995.1 uncultured Francisella sp. | reverse complement strand
GCACACATAGTCAAGTAACACTGGAACCGCTTGAACGCGGTTTCGGTCATACTTTAGGGAATGCGTTGCGTCGTATTTTGTTGTCTTCTATGGCCGGTTGTGCTGTGGTAGAAGTGCAAATTGATGATGTGTTGCATGAGTTTTCGACCATTGATGGCGTGCGCGAAGACGTGCTAGAAATCTTGTTGAACCTCAAAGGCATCGCCTTAACCATGGGTTCACGCGACGAAGTGACTTTGTCGTTGAATAAGCAAGGTGCTGGTGTGGTTACCGCAGGTGATATTGAATTATCGCATGATGTGGAAATTGTTAATCCAGATCACGTGATCGCTCATTTAGAAGCAGGTGCTAAACTGTCTATGCAGTTAAAAGTGCAACGTGGTCGTGGTTATTCGCCAGCTAATCAACGCTATCGTGAAGGTGAGACCTCACCGGTTGGTGTACTGCGTTTGGATGCTTCATTCTCTCCAGTCGTTTCGGTTAGCTATGCGGTTGATAATACACGTGTAGAGAATCGGACAGACTTAGATAAGTTGATCATTAACATCGAAACCAATGGTACCCTAGATCCTGAAGAAGTGATTCGTCAGGCAGCGACTATTTTGCATGTTCAATTATCAGCCTTTGTCGACATGACTTATACCGATGTTAAAACTACCGGTGTTAAGGAAATTGAGTTTGAACCAGTCTTTTTACAGCCAGTGGACGATTTGGAATTAACCGTTCGTTCAGCCAACTGCTTGAAAGCTGAGAATATTTTTTATATTGGTGACTTGGTGCAACGTGCAGAAAGCGCGCTACTAAAAACACCTAACTTGGGTAAAAAATCTTTGCAAGAAATCAAAGACGTTTTGGCTCAACGTGGGTTGTCTTTGGGTATGAAGCTCGAAAACTGGCCACCAGCATCATTGGCTGCTAAAGCCACGCAATAATTAGGGGGCATTTAACATGCGTCACATGAATCGCGGTCGTAAATTTAACCGCAACAGTTCACATCGTAAGGCGATGTTCCAAAATTTAACCAATGCGTTGATGGAACATGAAGTCATCCGTACTACTTTGCCTAAAGCTAAAGAGTTACGTATGTACGCTGAGCCTTTAATCACTTTGGCTAAAGTGGACTCTGTTCACAATCGTCGTATTGCTTTCGCTCGCACTCGTGATGCGGCTGTTGTCGGTAAGTTGTTTACTGATATTGGTCCTCGCTTTAAGGCGCGCCCAGGTGGTTACCTGCGTATTCTGAAAGTTGGTCAGCGTGCTGGTGATGCTGCTCCAATGGCGATCATCGAAATGGTAGATCGCCCAGAAGCAGCGGCTGAATAAGTCGATGTTCATTAAAACCGAGCTTAGGCTCGGTTTTTTTATAAGCGGTTAGTGCTTAATGATTTATGATAGTCATTTCCATCTGTGTGCGCTTGACCCCGATTGGCGTCCGAACCCGGTGTTATCGGGTGGCCTGGCGGTAACGACTCAGCCCAGTGACTGGTCTTTTACTTTTGATCGTCTATCGCTCTTATCCTCTCGTTGGTTTTTGGCTTTAGGTGTTCATCCTTGGTTTGCGCATTTGGCACCAGAATGGACAGAGTTTGAGTCACTATTATCAGAGCATCCGTCCTTGGCCGTGGGTGAAATCGGTTTAGATGGCTCATTCGGGCACGCTAATTCAAGTCACCAGTTGGCTGTCTTTAAGCAGCAAATGCATTTCGCTTGTGATTATAAACGGGTTATTAGCCTTCACTTGGTTAATGATGGTGAACAAGGTTATCAGTTACTACGTGCGATGCGCGGTTTTAAGGCTGGGGTAGTGCATGGTTTTAACGGATCTTTAGTTCAGGCACAGCGCTGGCAGGCGTTAGGCTTCTATCTTGGGATTGGTCCACGCTTCTTGGCGTCATTAAATGATAAGAAGCGTCAGTTACTGCGTTCATTGGACAAGCGTTTCATTCATCTCGAATCAGATGCGCCCAGCGGTCACCATCGTTTTAATGTAAGCAGTCCGAACGATTTACCGCCTTACTTGGATTTGCTCTCACGTGAGTTGGATATGTCACGTGACGATTTGTCTGAACAGCTCTATTTGAATTGGTGTCATTTGTGGGGAATTGCTGATGAGCGATGATTGGTTGGTGCGTACACGTTTATTAGTTGGCGATGCCTGTGTGGCGCGTTTGCGGGCATCGCATGTGCTGCTGGCGGGTGTGGGTGGCGTTGGTGGTCATGTAGCTGAGGCTGTTGCAAGGGCAGGCATTGGTCGCATTACGTTGATCGATATGGATCAGGTGGCTTTATCTAATTTGAACCGTCAGTTGGTGGCATTGCGTTCAACTATTGGATTGTCTAAAGCCGAAGTGATGCGCAACCGTATTTTAGAGATCAATCCAGCCTGTGAAGTTGTGGTTATGTCGCAAATGATTTGTCACGACGCGCATGACTTGCTACAACAGATTCGTCCTGATTACCTGGTTGATGCTATTGATAGTGTTAATTGTAAGGTGGCGCTGTTGCTGTCGGCGAATCAGCTTTCGATTCCAACTTTTAGTAGCATGGGGGCGGGTAGGCGCTTGGATGTGCGTGCTGTGCAGGTTTGTGATTTGATGCAAACGTCTGGCTGCGCCTTAGCACGCGTGGTGCGTCAGCGTTTACGCAAGGCGGGTGTGGGTAAGGGTATTACCGTGGTGATGTCGAGTGAACCTCCGCGTGCGGCTGGCCCGTTAGAACCCGCTGGCGAGGGAAGAATGCGTGCTGTTAACGGTACCATCAGCTATATGCCAGCATTATTTGGTACCCTGTTAGCGGGTGAGTTGTTACGTAGTATTGTCGAAGCTTAACCGATGGCTTTTAGAGCTGTGCTTGCCAATGTCCGGATTTTCCGCCCTTTTTCTCGCGTAGTTGAATGTCTTTAATGGTCATGCCTCTATCCGTAGCTTTGCACATATCGTAAATGGTTAACGCCGCGACACTGACCGCCGTAAGTGCTTCCATTTCAATACCTGTTTGTCCCACCACTCTGCATGTCGCGGTAATTTCAATCGCGGAAAGTGCCTCATGCGGAATCAAGTCTATGCTAACTTTAGTAATCATGAGCGGATGACAGAGGGGGATGAGTTCCCAAGTTTTTTTGGCCGCCTGAATACCCGCAATACGCGCGGTTGCGAGCACATCTCCCTTTTTTAACTGTGCTGATAGTATGGCTTGAAGCGTTTCGGGTTGCATCTGTACCCAGGCTTGCGCCGTTGCTTCCCGGCTGGTATTGGCTTTGTCACCCACATCGACCATGTGTGCTTCACCTTGGTCGTTCAGATGGGTTAAGGATTCATGACTCATATGTTAGTCCTATTGTCTATAACTGTGAAAAGGAATGAAGGGAATCAAATCACCTGCTTTAACCTGGGTATTTTCAGATACTAGCGCAAAACCATCGGCCCAGACGGTCGATGCGAGCACAGACGAATTTTGATTGGGGTGCAGGTGCAAACGACGCTGACCTTGATGGATATCGACCTTGACACGCAGATATTCACGACGATCACCAATTTCAATGTTAAAGTCAGCGGGAATGAGCTCTGGCTCGATCAACATATCAGGAAGCCCTTGCAGGCGACGTAATGCTGGCAAGACAAACAAATGGAAGGTAGCAAAGGCAGACACGGGATTGCCCGGTAAGCCAAAATATGGTGTTTGCTGTACTTGACCGAAGGCAAAGGGTTTGCCGGGCTTCATACGTACTTTCCAAGCGTCAATGTGGCCTAGCTCGCTGACAGCTTGTCGTACATGATCTTCTTCTCCTACCGATACCCCTCCGGTTGTGATGATGGCGTCGAAGTTAGCGGCATCGAGCAGGCGCTGCTTAGTGGCAGCGAGATCGTCCAGTACGACGCCGAGACTGGTGACTTCGTAGCCATAAGAACGTAAGAGAGACTCGATTAAATATAAGTTGGCGTTGTAGGTTTTTCCGGCGGTGAGTACTTCTCCTGGTTCGACCAATTCGCTGCCTGTGACCAACAGACCAATAGTAAGGGGGCGGTAAACACTCAGTTCACTGATACCGACACTGGCACACAAGGCAATCGCTTGAGGGCTGAGTCGTGTTCCTGCAGCCAGGAGTTGCTGACCAGGGTGAATTTCAGAATGGGCGGGGCGAATGTGTTGACCCTGTTGTGGGGGCAGAAGAATGATAATTTGCCCGTCTGCTTCAGCTTGTGTGTGTTCTTGCATGACGATGGCATCGGCTCCTTCAGGCAACATCGCACCCGTAAAGATGCGAGCCACGGTAGCTGGCTCTAATGGCTCTGTTGGAACTTGGCCCGCAGCGATGCGCTGGCTGACCTTGAGAGCTTGGTTCACGTTGGTGTGTTGGGTGTTTACGGCGTAACCATCCATCATGGATAGATGGTTGACAGGAATGCCGACTGAGCTGATGATGGGTTGAGCTAAAACACGCCAAGTTGCCACATGCAAGGAGCAACGCTCTGTTGTTGCGATAGCAGAAAGCTGATTGAGTAAGTGTTGCTGTGCCTGTTCAACGGTAAGAAGCGTCGCTTGCATGAATAACTGCCTAAATTGCTAAAAACATGACCCGAATTATAAGGGAATTAGCGCAAAATAAAAGCAGGCGTTAGGCGGATATCTGCCAGCGAGCGAGTGCGCGCTCATCACTTTCTCGCGCATCAACCCAGCGAGCGCCTTCTGGTGTATTTTCTTTTTTCCAGAAGGGCGCCTTCGATTTCAAGAAATCCATGAGAAAATCCGCCGATTCGAAAGCAGCGTGCCGGTGACGACTGGCTGTAATCACCAAGACAATTTGATCGCCGGGCAAGAGGTCGCCGACACGGTGAATGAGGGTAATACCCTGTAACGGCCAGCGTTGTTGCGCTTCTTGTGCAATTTCATGTAAGGCTTTTTCAGTCATGCCGGGATAATGTTCTAGGGTCATCGCCTCAACATGCTGACCTTCATTAATATCACGTACCAAGCCTACAAAGCTAACCAGTGCGCCTATGGTTTTGTCGTGAGCGCTCAACGACTTAAGTTCCGTCGAGAGGTCAAAATCTTCTGTTTGTACACGAATGGACAAGGGGATAGACATTTAGCCTCCTGTTACGGGGGGGAAGAAGGCTACTTCGTCGTCTGACTGTAAGGGGGAGTTGCGTCGTGCAATGGCTTGATTAACAGCAATTTGCAGACGAGTATTGTCAGCAAGTTGTGTTTGCCAGAGTGGACCACGTTGTGCCAATTCACTGATCAGTTGTTCTACTGTGTTGGCTTGGGAGGTGAGTTGCTCCGAATCGCAGCCTAATTGTTCGCGTAGTGAGGCAAAATAACGTACTAGCAACTTGTTAGCCCCCTAAACTCACCATTTGACGGAATTGAATGTTGTGACGGTTTTCATTGAAGTGGTGACGTTCTGGTTTTTTCTCGATAGCGGCCAAAATGATGGCTTTCATGTCCTCGTCAGAAGCGCCGGCACGCAAAGGCGCACGTAAATCGACTGAATCTTCTTGTCCCAGGCATAGCGCTAACACACCACGGGCAGTGAGTCTCACGCGATTACAGGTTTCGCAAAAGTGCTGAGACACGGCAGAAATGACGCCGATTTTAGCATCACTGTGTGCGACTTTGAACACACGTGCTGGTCCAGCTTCTTTGTTGTCAACAAACGGAATGAGTTCTTTACCGAGGTGCTCTTTGACTTTGGCTAAAATGCGTTCCGCAGAAACATGCTCATCCATGACGCTGATGCCAGCCGAGCCAATCGGCATGGTTTCAATAAAGCGTAGGTAGGCGCCTTTTTCGATAGCGTAATCGAGCATAGCGGGAATGTCATCGAAATTGGTGTTTTTCATGACCACCATGTTCAGTTTGATGGGCGTCATGCCAACCGCAATGGCAGCATCAATACCTGCCTTAACTTTTGCCAGATTACCGCCGCGTGTGATACGCTCAAACTTAACTGGGTCGAGTGTGTCAATGGAAACATTGGTACGATTCACACCTGCATCGAAAAGGGCTTGTGCCTGATCGGCGAGGCGTTCCGCATTAGTGGAAAGAGCGATATCTCTCACGCCGGGTAGTGCGCTGATTTTGCCAGCGAGTTCATGTAAATTTTTGCGAATGAGCGGCTCACCACCGGTGAGACGGAACTTCCAAACACCTAACTCCGCAAAAATTTTAGCAATACGAGCGAGTTCGTCATAGCTCAGATATTCCGTATGATTGCCTTCCGGATGAGCGCCTTGCTCGGGCATACAATAGCTGCACCGGTAGTTACATTTGTCGGTAACAGAAATGCGAAGATATTCGATTTTGCGATTGAAGGGGTCGATTAGGCTGTTCATAACGGATGGACTCCAGAGCGGGTTATCCTTATCGATAAGCTGACTGACAAAGCAATCGGTTTATGGATAAAGAAGCGGTTTGCGGTTGAAGATGAAGCTCTGAGTGCCGAGAAGCACTCAGAGTTCAAGCAGGTATTAGTGGTCGCCCTTACCAACACCGGCAGCTACGTCTGCACCGTCTTCACGTTGCAATACGTTGTACTGAGGTTTACCATCAGGTCCAACCAACGCGCGTTGGAAGTTTTTGGTGTTACCTTTACCATCACCGACAACTGAGTCGTCACAGTTGGTCATACAACGAACTGTACGTGTTGAAGGACGGTCGTCACAGAAGAATTTATCCGCATTTGGCATTTCTTTGCTGACTTTCATCAACATTTCGCTGTCAAAGAAGGTATCTTCTTGCAGTTTTTTACCGCCATCATAGGTTAGGCCTTCAGCGAAAGCAACGAAGCCAGTAATACCTAGGTAGCCTGCATCACCAATCGCTTCGTTTACCGGAGCGAAGAAAGGCATAGCACGTACGATATAGTCATGGAATGACGTTAGGTATGGCCAGTAGTTACCCAAAGTACGGAACTTGTTAGGTTCTGTTGGATCTGCGGCAGACATATCCATTGAACCACCCACTAGCGGTAGGTAGCCTTTAGCGCCTTCTGCGAACTCACCATGACACATAGCACAGTAGGTTAGGTACATTTTTTCGCCTTCAGCGATGGTCATACCAACGCCTTTAGCTGGTAGGCCTTCGCCGTCAGCATAAACGTTGATGTCCCATTTTTTCATCGCTGATTCAGCAACGGGTGTACCATAACCATAGATTGGTTGCGCTGCATTCAGGTTGCGATCGGCATTTTCCCACACAGTGTTGAATGCTTTAGGTACTTTACATGCAGAATTGCCTTTGTTACCACCATCAATCTTGTCATCAACTTCTGATGAGTAAGGGTGATTAGGATCACGACGGTCTTTAAAAGTGCCGAACTTGCCGGCATTCAGTTCTGCATCTAGGTAGCGATGCTTTTCGTCACCACGACCATAACCGCCATAAACGTCAACAATAACGTCTTCCATCGACTTGGTTGGAGCCGCTGCCGTGGCCTTGCCAGCAGCCGGTGCTGCACTGGCGCCTGTTGACGATTTGCCATCGTCGTTACAACCCGACAAGCTCACCAGAGCAGTCGCGATTGCAAGGCTTAATAATGTTTTATTAGAACTGGACATTCTCAATCTCCCCTGCACGGTTGCCTTTCCAATCGTGAATTAACCACGTTACCATCGCTGTACGGTGGTAAACACCATTCGTACCGACAGCATTACGTAGTTGCGTCATTGGTGGCTGTACATAACCCGTTTCGTCAGTAGCACGGCTCATTAATAACATTTCAGAGCCATCCCAGTCGAATTCAAACTCAAAACGAGTCCACGCTTTTGGTAAGGCAACTGAAGTGAATTTAGCTTCTTTCCAGTTTTTACCGCCGTCAAGTGACACGTCAACGTGAGTAATGCGACCACGACCAGACCAAGCGATACCTTTAGCAACGTAACGACCTGGGCCTGACATTTTGTAGTCTGGCGATGGGTAGGTGATAACCGAGTTGGTTTCTTGAACCCAAGAGAAACGTTGAATGGTGCCATCTGGCATCAATTCTGAGTACTTAGAAGACTCTTCACGGTGGTGAAGTGGCTTGTCAGTGACTTTGATGCGGCGTAGGTATTTAACCCACATGTTACCTTCACAACCAGGTACAACCAAACGGATTGGGTAACCTTGGCCTGGACGTAATGCTTCACCGTTCATGGCATAAGCAACCATACAGTCGTCTAATGCGATTTCCATTGGGATAGAACGGATGAGGCCTGATGCGTCTGCACCTTCTGGCAACAACCATTTGCCTTCTGGTTTGACGCCAGCTTCTTTCAATAGCACTGATAACGGTACGCCTGTCCATTCAGAACAAGACATCATACCATGCGTCCACTGAACCGAGTTTACTTGAATACCTTTCCACTCTAATGCGCCGTTAGCAGGGCACTCGAGGAAGTAAACACGTGATACAGAAGGCATGCGTTTCAAGTCATCCATAGTGAACATCAATGGACGCTCGACTAAGCCGTGAATAACAAGTTTGTGCGTAGCAGGATCGATGTCTGGTGCACCACCGTGGAAACGGTCAAAGTGCAAGCCATTTGGTACGATCATACCGTGCATGCTTTGGATTGGCGTCATAGAGATGGTTGCCAGTGTGTCTGGTGTCAACCATTCTAATGTGCGCTTACGTACTTCTTTTTCGTACATCGATGGCATGCTGTAGGTAGTAGACATAATGCCTTTACCCAACATGCGACGTTGTGGACCGTCAGTTAGTACGTCAGTGATCTCTTTTTTGCCAGCATAAGCTTTAGCGGCAGATTTTGGGTCGTAAGCAGCTTCTGCTGCTTTGGTGAACATCACCGTACCCGCTACTGCCAAACCGCCTTTAATGAAAGCACGACGCGTTTGCGTGCGACTTTCTTCGGTCTGTACAGCAACTTTTTCTAAAGTTTCAGACATGAATCGCTCCTTAATAGATGCCCTCTGCACCACGTCAATTGTTATCGACGATAATCCGCTATGCAGATCATGAGCGGAATGTTACTCTTATGAACGCATATTAGCAATTGCTTAATCGCTTTCTATGATTTAATGTTTTAATGATAGCAATAAGATTATTTAATGAAGTTGTCGTGTTAATTTTTATAGATTATCTATATTATTGAATATATTGATTAAAATAATTTGTCTAAGGATTGTTTTTTGGTGGCATTAAGGAAGACACAGTTGGCTCAGTTACCTGAACCAACCGATGATGAAAAACAGCTGAGTGCTGAATTGGTTCGTTCTATTAAACGACAGTTAGCGCTGGATGAGGGGATGACTTTTGCTCAGTTTATGTCGGCTGCGCTTTACACGCCGGCACTGGGTTATTATGCCAATGCGGGGCATAAATTTGGGGCGCAAGGTGATTTCACAACAGCGCCTGAGTTGTCGCCTTTGTTTGGCAGTTGTGTTGCTAAGCAAGTGGCAGAAGTGCTAGCGGTTTTGACGCAAGGGTGTGTGCTGGAGTTGGGGGCAGGATCGGGGGCTTTGGCCGAATCGATGTTGCTGGCTTTTGCGCAGTGGAATATTTTACCGGAGCGTTATTTCATTTTAGAACCCAGTGCGGCGTTACAGCAACGTCAGCGTGAAAACTTGGCGCAAGGTTTGCCTAGCGAGTTATTCGAGCGAGTTGAGTGGTTGCGGCAACTTCCTACTGATTTTGTTGGCGTTATTGTGGGCAACGAGGTGGCCGATGCATTGCCGGTAGAGGTCATTCAATTATGGCCTAAGGATGCCGAGCAGGCCTTTGTGCGCTGGGATGAGACTGCGCAAACGTTCGATTGGCAGTGGCGTCATATTGTCGATGCCGATTTGCAGCTTGTAGCCAATAAGGTGCGTGCGGCGGTTGGAGAGGTGAGTGAGCAGGGTTATGTCACCGAAGTGTGTCGTTTGATGCAACCTTGGATGCACAGCTTGGCTGATTGCTTACGCCAAGGTGCGATTTTACTCATTGATTACGGTTATGTTGAACGCGAGTATTGGTCTGCTGCACGCTGGATGGGAAGTTTACGGGCACATTATCGTCAGCGAGCCCATAACAATCCTTTTTACTACCCAGGGTTGCAAGATTTAACCGCACACGTTGATTTTACCGCTTTGGCTTACGCTGGGCATGCGTCGGGTTTGACGGTTGCCGGCTTCGCTACGCAGGGTCATTTTTTATTGTCGCTGGGCATTACCGCGATGATTGATGATACAGCGGATGTGATTGAGCATTTGCGTTTGGCGCAACAGATTAAAACACTGACCATGCCAGATGAAATGGGTGAGAATTTCAAAGTGATGGCCTTTCTGAAAGCACTGGATATGCCTTTGAGTGGTTTTGCACTGCGCGATTTAAGAACCAGTTTATGATGGATGGCATAAGGATTGCTTCTGGTTAAGTTAATAACATATTAAGATTTCCGGGAGCCGATGATGAACCTTTACAGCATTGAACAAACGCGATTAATTGAAGCCCAGGCGATTGCCGCGGGTCATTCGGCATTGTTGCTGATGAAACGAGCCGGATTCGCTGCGTTTCAATGGGCGCAGCAGCACTATGGGGCGAGGCAGCGGGTTTATGTGCTTTGTGGAGCAGGTAACAACGGCGGTGATGGTTTTGCCTTTGCTCAGTACGCTCATTTGGCCGGTTGGCAAGTGGATGTGGGGTTGTCGGTTTCTCCCGCGCAAGTTAAGTCGAGTGAATCGGTTACCTTGTTAAGTGAATTGGCCAGTTTGGGTGTGATGCCCAGACCCTATGATCCGGCTATCTGTGCACAAGCAGATTTGGTGGTGGATGCTTTGCTGGGTATTGGTGTGCGTGCTGGCTTGTCGAGTGAATTACTGGCAACCATTGCGAGTGTGAATGCTTTTCAAAAGCCGGTGTTGGCCTTGGATGTGCCTTCGGGGTTGAATGCCGACACGGGCGCTCACTATGGCGATGCCATCTATGCCCAACATACCATGACTTTTCTGACACACAAGCCGGGTTTGGTCAGTGCCGATGGAGCGGATTTCGCTGGCGAGGTTCGTGTCGAATCTTTAGGGGTGGCTGAGTCCTTGTATGCGGATATTCGTCCGATTTCTAAATTGCTGAATGTGGCGCAAAGTGAACAAGGATTGGTGGCCCGTAAGAAAAACGCGCACAAAGGTCAATTTGGACAAGCCTTAATGGTTGGTGGTGATGAGGGAATGCTGGGTTCGGTTATGCTGGCAGCGCAAACCTGTGCTTACACCGGTGCAGGCATTGTGCGTGTGGTGACGCGCAGTGAACATGCGCCGATGGTAACGGTTAAATGTCCCGAAGTCATGGCTTACGGCGATCGTAATCTTTCTGATTTAATTGACCGTTCAACGGTGGTGGCTGTGGGTTTTGGCTTGACGGATAATGCTTGGTCAAAACAGCTTTGGCAGCAGGTGTTGCTGTCTGACAAACCGAAAGTGGTAGATGCCGGTGCTTTGCGCTTACTGGCAGCACAGCAGAGTCATCGTGATGATTGGATTCTGACGCCCCATCCGGGTGAGGCGGCAGCTATGTTGGGCTGGTCAACGAAAGAAGTGCAAGCCGATCGACTGGCAGCCGTGGTGGCATTGCAAGAAAAATTTGGCGGTGTGATCGTGCTTAAGGGTAACGGTACACTGGTTTATGACGGTCATGAGGCGCAAATTTGTGATTTTGGTGATGGTGCGCTCAGTACCGCTGGCATGGGTGATGTGCTAGCTGGCATGATTACGGCTCTGGTGGCGCAAGGTCTGACGCTATCGAAAGCAGCCGTTCAGGGTGTGATGTTGCATGCAAAAGCAGGCGAGCAGTTGTCTCAGCGTCAAGGTGTGGTGATGGCTTCTCAGGTTTCGGAGCGCGTGCGTCAGTTTGCGGCTTGAGGATGTAGGTCTTATAATAAAGCCTCCTCTTTCAGGGTGTTTTATGACGAAGCTTATCATTTTGGATCGCGATGGGGTGATTAATCAAGACTCCGATCAGTTTATTAAATCAGTCGATGAGTTTGTGCTCTTGCCCAACACGGTTGCGGCTATTGTGGCGTTAAAAAAAGCGGGTTATACCGTTGCCATTGCCACCAATCAATCGGGTATTGCGCGTGGACTCTATACACGAACAGATTTGCATGCCATGCACAATAAGTTACAAGCCCAGTTGCTGTTACAGGGCGCTAGCGTTGATTGGATAGCTTATTCTCCTTATTTGCATGAAACCCCTTGTCGTAAACCCAATGCGGGCATGTATCAATCCATTGCTTGGCGTTTCGGTTTGTCTTCGTTAACCGATGTGCCTGTCATCGGGGATAGTTGGCGTGATTTAGCCGCTGCGTTATCGGTGGGAGCTCGTCCTATTTTGGTGAAAACGGGTAAAGGCGAACAAACAGCACAACAACATGCTAGTGCGTTAACTGAGTCGTTAATCCCTGTCGTTGAAGATTTAGCCGCCGCGGTTGAATCTTTAGGAGTATCGCTATGATTTTTGTGCGCTCCTTGTTGTTTCAAATTGGTTATGTGCTCAGCACGATTCTGTTTTCTCTGGTCAGTTTGCCATTATGGCTGGTGAGTAAAGAGGCGCGTTATCACGTCATGACCAATATGGCACGCTTCGTTATTTGGTGGTTAAAAATCACTTGCGGTTTGACGTTCAGAGTTCATGGTGAGCAAAATCTACCGAAAGTTCCCTGTGTGGCTCTGGTTCGTCACGAATCGGCTTGGGAAACCTTCGCTTTGCAACAACTCTTGCCGCGTCAGGCTTGGGTGTTAAAGCGTGAATTGTTGCGCATTCCCTTTTTTGGTTGGGGATTAAAGGCTATGTGGCCGATTGCCATTGATCGCGGTGCGGGGCGAGCGGCTTTGAAGCAGGTGCTGGAACAAGGTCAAGAACGCTTGGCGGATGGCGCTTGGGTGGTGGTCTTTCCTGAAGGTACGCGTATGCCAGCTGGTGAATTGGGCAAAATGAATATTGGTGGCGCTATATTGGCGGAAAAAGCGAAGGCGCCAGTGGTCTTAATCAGTCACAATGCCGGTCGCTTTTGGGCGAAAGGGGCTTTTCTGAAAAAACCAGGGGTGATTGATGTGTTTATTGCCGAGCCTTTGCCCGTTGGATTGTCCGCCAAAGACATTAATGAGCGTACAGAAGTCTTCTTTCAGCAACACCTTTCTTAAATCCTTTCTGAGCAGCCTACAGCGGGGAAAATATTTTTTATTTTTCCCCTTGAACTCTCTTCTTTTCGTCACCATATAGCCACTGAGCATGATTTGCCATAGTGCAATCAAGGCCGATAGCGCCAGGCTATCGAATCGGGTTAACTTTGGTAAGCAATTTTTTAGTTTAGGAGAAGTAAGACATGAATTTGCGTCCTTTGAGCGATCGCGTTGTTGTTAAACGTATGGAAGAAGAAAAAACCACTGCTGGTGGTATCGTGTTGCCTGATAGTGCTAAAGAAAAGCCTGCTAAGGGTGAAATTCTAGCCGTTGGTGAAGGCAAGCGTGCGGATAACGGTAACATCATGCCAATGAGCGTTAAAGTAGGCGATAAAGTCTTATTTGGTAAGTACGTGGGTCAGGAAGTGAAAGTTGATGGCGCGGATGTGTTGGTGATGCGTGAAGATGACATCATCGCTATCCTAGGCTAAACCTACTGCGCAGACACCTTGCGTTGTTGCTGCGGTGCTCACACTGCGTCATGTACTGATGTACATTCCTTGTGTTGTGCGCCTAGCGCCTAGCAATTTTGTCTGCTCGTGACGGTTTATCACTTTACGGTTCAGTTGCCGTAGCAGTTTATGATTAGTAACGAAACAATTTAGTTAAAATTTAAGGAATTTAAGATGTCAGCTAAAGATGTGAAATTTGGTGTTGATGCGCGCGAACGTATGGTTGAAGGTGTTAATATTTTAGCGAATGCTGTTAAAGTGACACTGGGTCCTAAGGGTCGTAACGTAGTTTTAGAAAAAACTTTTGGTGCTCCAACTGTAACGAAAGACGGTGTGTCTGTAGCGCGTGAAATCGAATTAGAAGATAAGTTCATGAACATGGGTGCGCAGCTGGTTAAAACAGTTGCTTCTCAAACCAATGATGCTGCTGGTGACGGTACGACTACGGCGACTGTATTGGCGCAGGCGATCGTTCGTGAAGGCATGAAGTCGGTTGCAGCGGGTATGAACCCAATGGACATCAAACGTGGTATCGACAAAGCCGTCATTGCTGCGGTTGAAGAAATTAAGAAAATGTCTAAGCCTTGCGCGACTACGGCTGATATTGCTCAAGTCGGTACCATTTCGGCTAACTCAGACAAAACCATTGGTGACTTAATTGCGCAAGCAATGGAGCGTGTGGGTAAAGAAGGTGTCATCACCGTTGAAGAAGGCTCTTCGTTAATCGACGAGTTGGATGTGGTTGAGGGTATGGACTTTGACCGTGGCTACTTGTCACCTTATTTCGTCAACAACCAACAAAACATGACGGCTGAAATGGATAACCCATTTGTGTTGTTGTTTGACAAAAAAATCAGCAGCATTCGTGATTTGATTCCCGCGTTAGAAGCGGTGGCTAAATCAGGTCGTCCGTTGTTGATTATTGCCGAAGATATCGAAGGCGAAGCGCTAGCGACTTTGGTTATCAATAGCATGCGTGGTATCGTGAAAGTGGCTGCCGTTAAAGCGCCTGGTTTTGGTGAGCGCCGTAAAGCGATCATGCAAGATATCGCGATTCTGACGGGTGGTACTTTGATTTCTGAAGAAATCGGCTTGACCTTAGAGTCAGTAACCTTGAACGAGTTGGGTCAAGCGAAACGTATCGTGGTCGGTAAAGACAGCACAACCATTATTGATGGTGCTGGCGCTAAAGCGGACATCGAAGCACGCGTTGCGCAAATTCGTGCCCAAATGGAGCAAACCACTTCTGACTATGACCGTGAAAAACTACAAGAGCGTTTGGCTAAGTTAGCTGGCGGTGTTGCAGTATTGAAAATTGGTGCTTCAACCGAAGTTGAAATGAAAGAGAAGAAAGACCGCGTAGAAGATGCGTTGCATGCGACTCGTGCTGCGGTTGAAGAAGGTATCGTGCCTGGTGGTGGCGTAACTTTGTTACGCATTGCGGAAAGCATCAAATCATTGAAAGGTGACAATCCTGACCAAGATATGGGTATCAAGATTGCTTGCCGTGCGATGCAAGAGCCAATCCGTATGATCGTGGGTAACTGTGGTTTAGAAGGTTCTGTGGTCATCAATAAAGTATTGGAAGGCTCAGGTACTTCTCATGGTTTTGATGCTGCTAACGAAGTTTACGGCGATATGTTCGAAATGGGTATTATTGACCCAGCGAAAGTAACGCGTTCGGCATTGCAAAATGCGGCTTCGGTTTCTTCGTTGATTATTACCACTGAAGCGATGGTTGCCGACCTACCTAAGAAAGATGGTGCTCACGCACCTGCAGGTGGTATGGGCGATATGGGTATGTAATTTAAGCCAATTATGGTTTGATGTGTATCCACGCAGGAAAAACCCCGCAAGTCATTGCGGGGTTTTTTTATGCCACTTAGGGGCGGAATTGAATGCTACAATGGTAAGACTAGATTAACGAATGGGGCAATTTACAAAATGATTACGCTATCGAGTTTATGGCAATCCATTAAACAACATAAAAAAGCCCTCGCTTTTGGCCAAGTATTAGCGGTGTTGGGCGCGTTAGTGGCAGTGCCAGTTCCCTTACTGATGCCCTTGTTGGTAGATGAGGTGTTGCTCAATCAGCCTGCAACCCTAACCTCACTGGTGGATAGCCTGTTGCCTGAGTCCTGGATGGGACCAATGGCGGTGGTGCTGACCGTCATGGTGATCACCATTTCGCTGCGCTTGGGCAGTTTGCTGCTGGGTGTGGCGACAACTCGTTTGTTTGTGTCCATTGCGAAAACGGTTACGCTGTCGGTGCGTGAGCAGTTGCTGGATAAGTTATCGCGCGTCAGTATGCGTGTTTATGAATCCTTAGGCTCCGGGCAAGTAACGGCGCGTTTGCTCACCGATGTGGAAACGGTCGATAAGTTTTTGGGCGAAACCGTGGCTAAGGTGCTGGTAGCCATACTGAGTATTGTCGGTGTGGCGGTGGTGTTACTGTGGATTCATTGGCAGCTGGCGCTCATCATCTTATTTTTGAATCCGTTTGTGATTGGCTTAACCATGGTGTTAGGTAAAAAGGTCAAAAACTGGAAGCAACGTGAAAATGGCGCTTTCGAACTCTTATCGCAATCGGTCGCCGAAACTTTGGACGCCATGCAACAACTGCGTGCGGTGAATGCCGATAAGCGCTTTTTAGAAAGGGCAAAACTCGCAGCACAAGAAGTGCGTTCGGCTGCCATTGCTTCAGGTTGGAAAACCGATGCCTTATCGCGCTTTTCGTTTGGTATTTTTTTAGCGGGATTTGAGGTTTTTCGTGCCGTTGCCATGCTAACGGTGCTGCTTTCTGATTTAACCATTGGTCAGATGATCGGGGTGTTCGGTTATCTCTGGTTCATGATGGGGCCGGTGCAAGAGTTGTTATCGGTGCAATATTCTTACTATGGCGCTAAGGCCGCCTTGGGACGGATTAATCAGTTGTTAGAATCGGAAGAAGAGGTGCGCTATAACGCCAAAGTGCAGGCGTTTGATTCGGGCAAGGCATTGCCGATTCGATTAGAGCAGGTGAGTTTTGCTTATCCCGACTCACCTCCAGTCCTAGATAAAGTGTCTTTGTCGATTGAACCCGGCGAGCAGGTTGCTTTAGTGGGGGTTTCCGGTGCGGGTAAATCGACTTTGGTTCAGTTGCTATTAGGACTCTATGCGCCTAATGCAGGACAGATTTTTTATGGTGATCAACCGGTCACGGAATTGGGATTTGAGCAAGTGCGTGATCATGTCGGCGTGGTGCTGCAACAACCCATGTTATTCAACGATACGCTACGTGCCAATTTAACGCTGGGCTTGCCGGCGCAGGATGATGACTTGTGGCAAGTGCTGCGTGTGGCGCAACTGGCGGAAACCGTCGAAGCCATGCCCCATGGCTTGGATACGGTGTTGGGCAGAAACGGGGTGCGCTTATCGGGTGGTCAGCGTCAGCGCTTAGCCATTGCGCGAATGATGTTGGCTCAACCTCAGGTGGTGATTTTAGACGAAGCCACTTCGATGCTCGATACCCATACCGAAGCGAGACTGCATGAGGCCATGCGCGATTTCTTGCGTGGTCGAACTCTATTAGTGATTGCGCATCGCTTGTCGGCGGTGAAAGAAGCCGATAGGGTGTTGGTATTCGATAATGGCCAGATTATTGAACAAGGCTCGCATGATGAGCTGGTGTCTGTCGATGGTAGTGTTTATCAGCGTTTGTATGGTGGGCAGTGAAGGGATTGCTTCAATTTTAGACATAAAGATCATTTATTGATCTGAAAAAAGGTTTTATAGTGCGACAATTTGCCACATTCTAAACGAGGCATTTTCTTTTCATAATAGGCTCCGTTAATCACTTTTTTTGATTCATGGAGCCTTAATATGGACATCATCGGTTTATTTCCGACCTGGTATGAGCCTGGGGTGGGAAGCGGTTGGGTCGTCGGCATTATTGCCACGGTTCACGTACTCTTTTCGCACACATCGGTTGGCGCCGCCATCTTCTTTGCCGCTTTGGCAACCATCGCTTACAGTCGTAATAAGCCTGAGTACTTAGAGTACATCAAGAAATACGGTCTGTTTCTATTAGTCTTTTCCTATGTGTTAGGGTCGATTACTGGTCCGGGTATTTGGTACTCTACCACCGTCGCTAGTCCTCGTGGCATCTCATCGTTGATTCATAGTTTTGTCTGGAAATGGGCAACCGAATGGGTGTTCTTCGTCATCGAAGTGGTGGGTGTGTACATGGTGGTTTACTTGGTCGGTAAGATTGACCAACGTACCCACTTGCGCATCACTTGGATTTTCGGTTTGGCGTCTTATGCCACCATGCTTATTATTTTGGGTATCTTATCTTTTATGATGTGGCCGGGTAAAGAGGTCTGGTTTACTGAAGGCGGTTATTTGAATGGCTTTTATGGTTCAAACACCTTTGCTCAGCTGGCGATGCGCACCTTTTTTATGATGTCGATTACGGCCGTCGTCGGTAGCATTGTCTTGTCACGTTTCAAAGAAGATGACTTACGTCGAGAGCTGTCACGTTATATGGCGCTGATGGGTTTGGTATCGACCATTGCGGGTGCTTCATTATTCAGCTGGTATTTAACCACCTTGCCTGATTACGCCCATTTGGTCATGGAAAATCGTTTGCCTGACTATTTTGTGCCTGCTTTGTTGAGTGTGGTGGGCGGCATGGTGTTCTACTTTTTGGCGCTGTTGTTTAAGCCACGCATGATTACGACAACGGTGGCTTCTTTAGCAACGGTTTACTTGTTGGTATTTGGTTTGTGGCCAGAAGAGGTGGCGCGTGAATCCATTCGTAAACCCTATGTGTCAGGTCAGTATGTTTATTCCAATCAAGTGATTGCGCGCGATGTGCCTGGACTGAATATTCATTCTGAAATTCCCATTTTGGAAAAAGTCGGCGTGCTCAAGGCCCATCCCTTTATTCCCGACAATTTGCGCGAAGTGACGCCAGATAACGTGTTGGAAGTGGGGCATGTGGTGGCGCTGAGCATGTGTAGTAACTGTCATAGTTTAAGTGAAACCGGCATTCGCCCGATGGTGAATTACTTTGGTGGTAATACCGATGTTAACGCCATTAAGCAGTATCTACTGGGTGCGCTGGCAACGGGTAATACGCTTTATATGCCTAAAATACCGTTAAAAGATAACGAGGCCGAAGCTTTGGCCGTTTATTTAGCTTCGATGACCGATATGAAGGTGGCGGAGCAATGGAAGTTGAAAGCCAGTGCCCTAGCGCAAGCGAAAACAGGAGAATGAAAAATGGAAGCTGAAGTATTAAATGCCTTGCGCGACCCGGCTGGGTTGCCGACGCATCCCTTGGTGTTTTTGGTGCTTGGGGTGCTGACCTTTGCCCTGCACATTGCTGCGGTGCAGCTGATGTTGGGTGCAACCGGCCTGACTCTGTGGGGTTCTTTATCGAAAGACGCGCACAAGCGTCAACTCGCCAGCACCATGTTGGGTGTGGGTAAAGTCATGTTGTCGGTGGCGATTGTGATCGGTGTCGCTCCCTTACTGTTTGTACAGGTGATTTACGATCCCTTCTGGTATGCCAGTAATGTGCTGTCGGCTTGGTGGGTGATTGGTTTTATTGTCATTCTTAGTGTCGGTTACATTCTCATGTATGCCTATTATTGGATGAATGGCGACCTAGCCAATCCAAAACAATCGGTTAAGTGTCCTGGAAGTTTGCTGGCTTCAGTCGTATTGCTGTTGGTCGTGGGTTTCATTATGCACGTGTTAACCAACCAAATGCTCTCACCCGACTTGTGGATGCAGTGGTATGCCCCAGAAGGCAAGTTGGATACCTCTGGCACGCAATTGCACAGTTTTAATTTGTGGCGCTTTGCCTTCTTTATCAGTTTGAGCGTGCCAGTAACGGGCGCTTTCTTAATCGCTATGCGTCGTTTCTTCCGTGTGCGTGCCGATGCTGACCATGCTTACTTAGATTGGGTTGGCGGGCTAGGGTTGAAATGGGTGACTTTCGGTGGTGTTATTTCTGTCATTGTCGCTGCTTTCTGGCTAATGGGGTTAGAAGGAAAACAAGCTGAATTTGCGACCAGTCCTTGGGTGTTGGTGTCCTTAGTGGCTTTGTTAGGCTTTGTGGCTTATGCCAATTGGGTGTGGAATCAACAACGTGATTCGATGCACAGCTATATGGTCTTACCTGTGGGAGCCGTTGCACTGATTATCGTAGCGGCAGCGCGTGAAGCCTTGCGCTGGTCGGTGCTGGTCGGTCAGTTTGGTTTCGATGTCATGGGTTATCCACTCAATATTGATTGGTATAGCACGCTACTGTTTTTCATTACCTTTGCCGTATTGGGTGGTGGTGTGCTGGGTTATTTGTTAACTGTGGCATGGCAAGCGGGCCAAACGGTTGGGCAATACACGCCTTCAGCTACCGTCGTGCGTATGGGACACATTGCGTTATCGCTAATTGTATTGTGGATTGTGCAATTCTTTGCCGTTGGTTTTTATGTGTGGATGCAATGAGGAACTGTTTCATGAACATCAATAAAATCTTATTGTCATCGCTGTTTATCTTGGCGTTACCCGTGATAGCCGAACCCATGCCAGGTGAAATGGCGGCACAAAGCTGTGCGGCTTGTCATGGCACACAAGGCAAGTTAGCGAACGAAGCCTTTCCTGCCTTAGCTGGCATGTCTAAAGCACAGTTTGTGCAAGCCATGACCGATTTCAAATCGGGTAAACGTGCCTCAACGCTGATGATTAAAGTCGCTGAAGGCTTTACACCAGCGGAATATGAAGCCATGGCAGACTATTTTGCCGCGCAAAAGTTGGATTGAGGAGAATAACTATGATGAATCGTCGTCAATTTTTAACAGCTACCAGTTTGGGTGTCTTATCGTTGGCTTTGCCAACAAAAGGTTTATTTGCCCAAGCTCAAGCCCATGTCGTGGTGCTGGGTGGGGGTGTCGGTGGAGCTACCTTTGCTAAATATCTAAAACTGGCTGATAAGGACATACGTGTCACGGTGATTGAAAAAAATCGTACCTACATTCGCCCTTACGGTAGTACCGAGGTGATTACTGGTCATATTGGTATGAAAGACTTAGAAGTGACCTACGATGACTTTGCCCGCAAATATGGCATTGAGTTTGTTTTTGATACGGTTGTTGGTGGTGATTTAGACAAGAAGCGTTTACGCCTTGCTGGTGGTAAAGACATCAGTTATGACAAGCTGGTAGTATCGCCTGGTATTGAAATTATGTACGATAAGGTCGAAGGCTATTCAGAAACCCTTGCCAATAACAGTATTCCGAACGGTTGGATTCCGGGGGCGCAGACACAATTACTAGCGAACCAGCTCAAATCCATGCCACAGGGCGGCACCTTTGTGCTGGTAGCGCCTCCAAACCCTTATCGTTGTCCGCCTGGTCCTTACGAACGTGCGGCCTTGGTAACAGAATGGTGTGCGAAGCATAATCCAAATGCCAAAATTGTCATTCTAGACCCGAAAAATGAATTTGTTACCGACAAGAATATGTTGCTGGGATGGAATCGTCTTTACAACTTCAATATTCCCGCTGAATTTATGGAAGCTATGCCTGAGGATGTCAAAACCCATAGCACGCCTTCACGTTTAGAGTGGGTGAGAGCCAAAGACGGCGGTAAGGTGAAATCGATTGATGCAGCGAGTAAAACCGTGCACTTTGAAGCGGGGACTATTCAAGCCGATGTACTCAATGTCATTGCACCGATGCGCGCTGGTAAAATCGCCCAGCAACTGGGACTGACCGATGATAAAGGCTGGTGTCCGGTCAACTTAACCGATTTCGCCTCCAATCATTTCAAAGATGTTTATGTGCTGGGTGATGCTACGCACGGCGGTATGGCACCTAAATCGGGTTATTCTGCTAACAGTCAGGCGAAAGTGACCGCAATGGCGGTGGTGAATGCACTGGTGGGTAAAGACCCTAATGATAATCCGGTGTGGGAAAATACCTGTTACGCCTTGGCGGGCAGTGATTATGGGCTATTTGTTGCCGACGTGTTCCGTTTGAAAGAAGGTAATGTGATGTATCGTGTAAATCCCGACCGCTATCCATCTTTGCAGCAAACACCGGCGCAGATTCGCCTAGGTGCTGCTTACCAGCAAGCTTGGATGCGTAGCTTTACCCAAGATTGTTTTGCTTGAGGAGATGAGCATGAAATTAACTTCTGTTATTACTCTAAGCGGTGTTTTAATGTTAAGCGGCTTAGTTTTGGCGCAAGAGCACACTGCTAAAGTCAGTGAATGGACACCTGCTGAACTGCAAGCCACCCTGACCGCTATGCCTAAGGGGGATGTGGCTCGTGGCAAACAGCTCAATCAGGATATGATGTGTGCCAGCTGTCATGGTGAAGCTGGGCAAGCCTTAACGCGTAACTGGCCGTCAACAGCAGGGCAACGTGTTGAGTACACTTATAAAACCCTACTCGATTATGCACAAGGGCGTTTTGCGCAACATCAGGGTGCTGGCGCTATGGCAGCGGCGGCTGCGATGCTGACTCATCAGCAAATGGCGGATTTATCGGTTTATTATGCCGCTCAATCGTTACCGACGGCTAGTGTAAAGCCTGAATTATCGAAGGCAGCACATAAAAATGCTGACACTATCGTGCGCCAGGGCGATGCTAAGCGTCTGATTACGCCATGTGCCAGTTGTCACGGTGTGAAAGGCG
>CAZBQD010000034.1:0-22867 GCA_964493995.1 uncultured Francisella sp. | reverse complement strand
TAGATACAGGGATTTGAGATAATTATAACTCATCCAATCAGTCGAGTCCCGACAATTAAACTTTAGTTATTTAGATTCATGCTTCTATCACCGATATATACTCTCACTGGCAACAACTGGGAATTAACTTCAGCAAAGAACTCACTTCTGACCATCAGGTCATTGCGGTGCAGGCATTGCTTACAGCAGAAAAATGGGTGTCCGGAAACTGTTTTTGGCAATGCGATCAATGGGTGGTTTGAGGTTTTTTCGACACAAACAAACGGGATTGTGACTAACCCTTTATTCGCTGTACATCAGCTTCTAAATACCGTCACTAGCTTCCTCCCCAGTATCACCAACCCCAAAACCACTATTCCCGCAATCAATCCCGATCCCAACTCGACAAAAAGACCCGGTAGCGTTTCGGTAAGATGATGCAGCGATTCGATATGATGAACAAAGATACCACCACCGACCAGCAACATGGCAAGCGTCCCAACCACCGCTAACAGGCGAATCAGTCTAGGCAGTGACCAAATCAGCCCACGCCCTGTTTGACGCATAAGACTGGCTATCAAGGACTTCACCTCGCCGGCTCGCTCAATTAAATGCAATCCAGCATCATCCATACGTACCATCAGGGCAACTAGCCCATAAACCCCCACCGTAGCCAGCAAAGCGACAAAACTCACCGCCGCAATTTGAATGGTCAAGGATTGTTCACTCACCGTACCTAAAGCGATGACAATGATTTCGACCGATAAAATAAAGTCAGTCATCACCGCTGATTTAATCTTTTGTTGTTCCAGCGCAATCAGCTGCTCTGGGTTGAGTCCTTCATTCAGTGCCATCGGCTTATCGTGATGACGGTGAAAGAGGTATTCATAAATTTTCTCCGCGCCCTCATAGCTCAGGTACAAACCGCCGATAATCAGGATAGGAATAATGGCTTCTGGCCAAAAGGCACTGAGTAGAAAAGCGATGGGTAAAATAATGAGTTTGTTGATGAACGAACCCTTAGCAATCGCCCATATCACGGGCAGTTCTCGGCTGGCGTGAAAACCCGAAGCACGCTGTGCACCCACGGCCAAATCATCGCCCAGCACCCCTGCTGTTTTTTTCGTCGCCAGTTTAGACATGGCGGCCACATCATCGAACATCGCCGCTATGTCATCTAAAATGACCAGTAATCCCGAAGCCATCTTGTTTATCCCGTTAAGTGCATGAAAACTTGCTCATAGCCTAGCATAATTTGACGCCTCATGGGCAATCAGGTGTTTCATTTCAGACTAATTTGCGGTGAATTTTTTAACGTTATGCCAGAATGAAAGATGGACGTCATCAACTTAATTCAAACGCCAAACGATCGATTCAAAACCCAATTTGGGTGTAAACTAATGAAAGACAAGAGATATAAAAATATGGAGAAATAAGCAGTTACTGAGATAAGATAAGAAAAAATCACAGCCCATTAAGGCGGAGCTTCTGCTGCGATATCGGCGGGATTCCCTTCTTTATCGGGTGCTGAAAGCTTGGTTCGGGGAAGATTAGGTACGTAACTTTCTTTCTTTTGATTGGAAACCGGAATGACGCGAAAAAACGTTTCACTGGGCTGCGCAAAATGCAGCACCTCGCGCGCTTGCGTTTCAATGGCATCGGTGTGGTTTTGCAAATCCAAAACCAGATTTTTTAACGATTCATTACTCGATTCCAGCTGCTTAATGTGCGCCTGTGCCAAAGCTAGTTCATTTTGCAGACGAAGCCATTCGCTGATACCTCCATCAGGAGACCAGAGTCGATATTGTAGCCATAAAATGGCCAATACAAAAACAACAAAGAGCTTTTTCATAACATCGTTAAAAACGACAACGCCCCAACTGGGGCATTATCATCATCAAACAAATTGACTTAATGTTTAAACGCAGACACGCCTGGATAAACCGCATCCGCACCCAACATTTCTTCGATACGCAACAACTGGTTGTATTTAGCCACACGGTCAGAACGCGACATTGAGCCCGTTTTAATCTGACCAACGCCAGTCGCTACTGCCAAATCGGCAATGGTGGTGTCTTCCGTTTCACCAGAACGGTGAGACATAACTGCTGTGTAACCCGCTGCTTTAGCCATAGCAATCGCATCAAAGGTTTCAGTCAACGACCCAATTTGATTCACTTTAATCAGAATTGAGTTAGCGATACCCTTATCGATACCTTCTTGCAAAATTTTGCTGTTGGTTACGAACAGATCATCACCCACCAATTGGATTTTCTTACCCAATTTATCGGTCATGAGTTTCCAGCCAGCCCAA
This sequence comes from uncultured Francisella sp., assembly GCA_964493995.1. Taxonomy (GTDB): domain Bacteria; phylum Pseudomonadota; class Gammaproteobacteria; order Thiomicrospirales; family Thiomicrospiraceae. The sequence continues at coordinate 20,574 of CAZBQD010000034.1, read as the reverse complement.
TCTTCTTCTGCCATACCGTCTTCAATCGAGATGATTGGGTATTTATCACACCAAGCGGCGAAATAATCAATCATTTCTTCCGACGTCATGCTACGGTTTTCAGAGGTCAACACATACTTACCATCGTGATAGAACTCGCTGGCTGCCGCATCAATGGCGATCATGATGTCTTTACCTGCCTCAAAGCCAGCTGCTTTAATCGCTTCTAAAATAACGGTAATCGCTTCTTCGTTAGAAGCTAAATCAGGTGCGAAACCACCCTCATCGCCTACCGCTGTGTTCAAGCCTTTGTCATGCAATACTTTTTTCAAGGCATGGAATACTTGCGCACCATAACGTACGGCTTCTTTGAATGAAGGCGCGCCCACAGGCACAATCATAAATTCTTGCATATCAACGCTGTTGTCAGCATGAGCACCACCATTGATGATGTTCATCATCGGTACAGGCATACGGAAGGTGTCGGTTTTAACGTATTGAAATAAAGGCAAACCTTTCGATTTGGCCGCTGCATGAGCCACTGCCATAGAAACGGCTAGGATGGCGTTAGCGCCTAAATTCGCTTTATTGGCATCACCATCCAGCTCAATCATCATAGCATCGATCTTGGCTTGATTGGTTGCATCTTGTCCGATTAACGCTTGAGCAATTTTGGTATTAATGTTGTTAACGGCCGTTAATACACCTTTACCACCAAAACGAGCTTTGTCATTATCACGCAATTCTAAGGCTTCGCGTTTACCGGTAGAAGCACCCGATGGTACGGCAGCACGACCAAAACTGCCATCGGCAAGGGTAATATCGACTTCTACCGTTGGATTACCGCGAGAATCAATCACTTCACGAGCCCAGATACGTTGAATATTGCTCATTTACTTAACTCCTAAAAACAACTTATAACTTATAAAATGGTCAAAAAAATAGGCAAGTACTACTTGCCCATCAATTCATGTTCAATAAAACCTGCCTGCTTCACCACCGAATCTAAGGCTTTCATGGTTGCTAATACGGGCTGCAACTTCGCTAAGGGCCACATATTCGGACCATCGGAAAGCGCCTTAGCGGGATCGGGATGGGTTTCCATAAAAATACCCGCAACCCCAGTCGCAATAGCGGCACGCGCTAAGGGCGCGACGAACTCGCGCTGACCACCCGATGCACTGCCTAAACCGCCCGGTTGTTGTACCGAATGAGTGGCATCGTAAACCACCGGACATCCTGTATCGCGCATGATAACCAAAGAGCGCATATCGGAAACCAGTGTGTTATAACCGAAAGAAACGCCACGCTCACACACCATAATCTGATCATTACCGGCTTCATGGCATTTTTGCACCACATTGTTCATATCCCAAGGTGCCATGAACTGACCCTTCTTGACATTCACCGGCTTACCTGCACGCGCAACGGCTTGAATGAAGTTGGTTTGACGCGCTAAAAAAGCCGGCGTTTGCAACACATCGACAATGTCAGCAACTTCATCAAAAGGCGTATCTTCATGCACATCAGTTAACACAGGCACGCCAATTTCACGTTTAACCTTGTCTAAAATGCGTAGCCCTTCTGCCAAGCCTAAGCCACGAAAACTGCTGGTTGATGAACGATTCGCTTTATCAAAAGACGACTTGAAAATGAAGTTAATACCCAAGTCTTCTGTCATGCGCTTCAAGGTTTCAGCCGTGTTCATGGCTAGCGCTTCGTTTTCAATGACACAGGGGCCAGCAATCAAAAAGAAAGGTTGGTCGATACCAACATCAAATCCACATAATTTCATCTTAACTACCTTGTTGATGAGCGAGCGCCGCCGCGATGAAAGCCGAAAACAAAGGGTGTCCTTGGCGCGGGGTCGAAGTAAATTCGGGATGGAATTGGCATGCAAAAAACCAAGGGTGCGCCGACTTAGGCAGCTCGACGGTTTCTACCAGGCCACCTTCGGCAGAACGACCCCCAATAATCAGTCCTGCTTCGTTTAAGCGTGGAATGTAATGATCATTCACTTCGTAACGATGACGATGACGTTCCCAAATCACCGCTTTGCCGTAAATTGCTTGTGCTAAAGAACCATCTTCTAACACGGCCGCTTGCGAACCCAAGCGCATTGTGCCCCCTAAGTCCACATCTTCGGTGCGTGCTTGTACCTTACCATCCGGATCAACCCATTCGGTAATCATGGCAACGACAGGATGACGTGCCTTAGGACGGAATTCGGTGCTATGCGCTTCAGGGAGCTGGGCAAGATTACGAGCCGCTTCAATAACGGCTACCTGCATACCCAAGCAAATACCTAGGTAAGGAATTTTATTTTCACGTGCATAGGTGACGGCTAGAATTTTACCTTCAACGCCACGTTCACCAAAGCCACCGGGAACAAGAATGGCATCATGATTTTCAAGTAGCGATGTGCCTTCTGTTTCGAGTCGTTCCGAATCAATGTAAGTAATTAACACCTTAGCTTTGGCATGAATACCCGCGTGTAATAAAGACTCGTTCAGTGATTTATACGCTTCTGTCAATTCAACATACTTACCCACCAAGGCAATGCGCACGCTATGCTCAGGGTTGGCAATAGCTTTCACGACTGCATCCCAATCTGACAGATCCGCAGCGGGCACATTCAATTTCAATTGGTCGCAAACAACCTGGTCGAACCCTTGATCGTGCAACATACGCGGTACAGCATAGATGCTCGGCGCATCAAGGGAATTGATAACCGCTTTTTCAGACACACTGGTGAACAGAGCGATTTTACGCTTATCACTGTCAGAAATAGGGCGATCCGAGCGGCACAACAACACATCGGGTTGTATACCAATAGAACGTAGTTGCTGTACAGAATGCTGAGTGGGCTTAGTTTTTAACTCACCCGCGGTAGCGATGTAGGGTAGCAGGGTTAGATGCACAAAAAGGGCATTCTCACGACCTAACTCCACGCCCATTTGACGAATGGCTTCCATGAATGGCAAAGACTCAATATCCCCTACCGTACCACCGACCTCGACAATGGCGACGTCAATGTCTTGCGCAACCAAATGAATGCGGCGTTTGATCTCATCGGTAATGTGAGGAATCACTTGCACCGTGCCACCTAGGTAATCACCACGACGCTCTTTACGGATAACTGAGTCATAAACTTGACCAGTCGAGAAGCTATTATTGCGTCCCATGCGACGGTCAATAAAGCGCTCATAGTGACCCAAATCCAGATCAGTTTCAGCGCCATCATCAGTGACAAAAACCTCGCCATGCTGCATCGGACTCATGGTACCGGGATCAACGTTGATGTAAGGATCCATTTTCAACATGGTCACTTTCAAACCACGAGCCGCCAAAGCCGCCGCCAACGAAGCCGCCGCAATTCCTTTTCCTAGCGAGGAAACCACACCACCAGTCACAAATACAAACTTAGCCATGACATTCACTTACTGAGCACATAAAAATTTTCAATATTATAGCAAATTTCACCGCTATTGGATACGCCAAAATGCGCCCGAATCAAGCCAAAAACAGCGAATAGGCCGGATTATCATTCTCTGAGGTGTAGGGATAACCGAGCTGTTCTAAGAAAGCATTGAATGCAGGCAACTCTTTCTCTGGCACTTGAATGCCCGCCAATACCGTACCTTCGGCGGCACCATGATTGCGATAATGAAACAAACTAATATTCCAACCCGATGACATTGAGGATAAAAAGGCCAACAAGGCACCGGGTCGCTCAGGAAACTCGAAACGATAGAGTTGTTCATCCAGACGTTTACCGCCAGCACCCCCAATCATGTGACGCAAATGCAACTTAGCCATTTCATTCGCCGACAAATCGACCGTCGCAAAGCCCGCCTGAACCAAATCTTCGATAATCGCCACCTTTTCAGCTTGGCCTTGATGCAAACGAATACCGACAAACACCTGGGCATTCATCGAGTCGGCATAACGATAATTAAACTCGGTAATGACACGTTTATTACCCAATAGCCGGCAAAAGTGCAGAAAACTACCCGGACGTTCAGGAATGGTGACCGCCAAAAGTGTTTCTGTTCCCTCGCCGATTTCCGTTCGCTCTGCAATGTATCGCAGACGGTCAAAGTTCATGTTAGCGCCACTCACAATCGCCACTAATGACTCGTTTTGCCAGCCCTGTGATAGCGCGTATTTTTTCAGACCCGCCACCGCTAAAGCGCCCGCAGGCTCAGCAATAGAGCGGGTATCTTCAAACACCTCTTTAATAGCCGCACACATTTCATCGGTGGTGACTGTGACCATAACATCCACATAATGTTGCGCCACTAAATAAGGACGCTCGCCCACTTGCGCCACGGCCACACCATCAGCAAAAATACCCACTTGCGGTAAAACAACCCGTTCACCCGCTTCCAGCGCTGCTTTCATACAAGCGGCATCCTCGGGTTCAACGCCAATCACCAGTGTTTCAGGATGGATAGACTTAATCACCGCCGCCACACCGGCAATAATACCGCCACCACCCACCGGCACAAACACCGCTTTCATCGGCTCAGTGTGTTGACGGATCAGCTCTAGGGCGATCGTGCCCTGCCCGGCAATCACTTCCCAATCATCATAAGGATGAATAAAAGTTGCGCCTGTTTGAGTAACTAAATACTGTGCATATTCGGCGGCTTGATTGAAGTTATCGCCATGCAACACAACTTCCCCACCCAAACGACGAACCGACTCGACCTTAATGCTGGGGGTCGTTTGTGGCATGACAATGGTCGCTTTCATGGCGAGTTTTTTAGCCGCCAAAGCTACACCCTGCGCATGATTCCCCGCCGATGCTGCAATCACGCCGTTATCACGTTCTTGTTGCGACAAGTTCAGCATGCGGTTGTAAGCACCGCGCAATTTGAAGGAAAAAACAGGTTGTAAATCTTCTCGTTTTAAGTGCACCCGATTGGCACATTTTGACGATAAACGCGGCGCATAGGTTAAAGGGCTTTCCTGAGCGACATCATAAACAGGAGCGCGTAAAACCATTTTTAACAGACGTTGTGGCATGAAACTTTCCGACAGGTGAATTTTGTACAGTTTAGCAGATGAAGACCCATTACGCATGGGTGCGACAATTTGTCGCATGTTATCGAACATCAGAATATCTTAATATAGCCACCAATAAGGTTTAACATAATGAGATCATCATGAGCAAAAACACCCTCGCGATTGCCATTGCTATGGCTTTTTCACCAGCCCTTTATGCCAATACACTGGGTACAGTGGTCGTTACCGACAGTGCTTACCCCTTAGCGAGCGACAGTCGTTCCGCTGAAAGTCTTCGCTTAACAGCCAAACAAGAAGGCGGTGAAATTCTGCGCAACACCTTGGGCGTTGACGCTTCTCGCATGGGTGGTCATGGGCTAGACCCAAGCATTCGTGGTCAGAGCCAAACTCAACTCAACGTTATTTTAGATGATGCCTATTTGCATGGTGGTTGTCCTAACCGCATGGATCCACCGACTTCTTTTGCCAATATTGAAAGCTATGACAGCGTGCGCATCATTCAAGGGGTAGAAACCCTACAATACGGTACAGGTGGTACAGGCGGTACCATTTTATTTGAACGTGGCATCCCTGAAATGGGCACACACGGTAAGATTGAAGTCGGTGCTGGGGATAATGCTTACAAAAGTTCCGCTAACGCAGAAGTATCGACTCGTGGTCAGCTAGGCTACGTTCGTGCTTTTGCCATTAACAAAGACGGCAGCAACTACAAAGATGGAAATGGCAATACCGTACGCGCCAGCTACAGCACCGAACATCATGGTGTCATTGCCGGTTTAACGCCCAAAGCCGGCGAACGCATTGAAGTCAGCGCCGAAAAAATTGTCACCCACAATGCGTTATTCCAAGGCTCTAGCATGGATGCGCCCTATGATGAAATGAACATCATGCGCTTAAAATATCGAAGTAGTAACGGTTTTGGCTTTGTCGATGGTATTAAAGCCGACTTGTCTTATGCTGCTGATGAGCATTTAATGGATAATTACAGCTTGGCTAGTGAGTATGTTGGCATGTTAAATCCTAAAGGTAGACCTCTGCGTCAAACTGCTGGAAGTGCAATGGCGATGAAATCTCCCACTACGTCTAATACTCTTTCTGGAAAGTTGGCGCTTACAAGCAAATTATCAGCTAATACCAGTGTTGACTATGGATTAAACTTGCAAAATGTCAACCGTAAAGCTGACTTAATTAATGTTTCATCAAACAAATATGTTTCATACAACTGGCCAAATGTCAGCACAGATCGTATTGGCGTATTTGCAGAAGCGTTACACAAATTAACGAACGATAGTCGCATTAAAGCGGGAGTTCGTTTCGATAAAGTAACAGCAGATGCTGCTGACATCAATAAAGTTGGAATGGGTAGCTCCACTACTGCCGCACAAATGTATGAGCGCGTTTATGGTTACAAAGGCGATGGTAAAATCAATGAAGACCACTGGAGTGCCTTAGCACGTTACGAGTTGGACTTAGCGAAAGACTTAACTTGGTTTACTGGTGTGAGTCGTACCATGCGTACCGCCGATGAAACCGAGCGTTTCTTCGCTAATGGGGCGAGTGTTAATGCAACAGGTTCATTTGGCACTGCCGACAGTTCGGCGTGGGTTGGAAATCCCAATCTAAATCCTGAAAAACATATTCAAACTGATACCGGATTGAGCAAACAAACGGAACAATACGGCTGGCGTGCCACGGTGTTTTATGATGCTGTCGAAGATTATATTCTACGCGATCAACGCATGGTAACCAATGGCAAAATCACCACCTACCGTAACGTCAATGCTAGTCTCTATGGCGCTCAGCTAGAAGGTTACACGGGTTTTGCTTGGAACACCCAATTGGCCGGCGGATTAAACTACGTTAGCAGTCATAATGACAGTGACAACCGCAATATCGCACAAACACCGCCTTTGTCGGGTTATGTTGCATTAAACAAACAAGCGGGGGATTTAGGCATGGGCGCGCGTTTCCGCTTCCAAGACAAACAGACTGCCATAGATACGCTCAGTGGACTAGATACACAAAAAACACCAGCTTGGTCAGTGCTAGACCTTTACGGCAGCTACCGCATTAACAAATCCGTTAAAGTCATGGCAGGTGTTGACAATGTGTTCGACCATGCCTACTTCCAACACGTCGGTCGTACAGACAGCTTGACCGGTAACACCATTAATTTATATGAGCCAGGTCGTTCTGCTTGGGTTAAACTATCGGCTAAGTTCTAATAAAAATTAGCAGGAGTTTATGAAAAATACTTACCTAGGCGCGATTGCCGCTGTTGTTGCCGTCAGTGTGTTGCTCATTCTTCATCCATGGACGAACGATGAGTCAACAACTGAACCATCCGCACACATCGTAAGTGATGGCAAACCAACAGGTGGCAACTTTGTCTTGACAGGCACGCAAGGCAAATTAGGATTGAGTGATTTCTCTGGCAAAGTGGTGCTACTCTATTTTGGTTACACCACTTGCCCTGATATTTGCCCGACCAACTTGGGTAACCTGGCTCCAGCGATGAACCAATTGACTGCGGAAGAGCAATCCAAGGTACAAGTGTTGATGATTACCGTTGATCCTGAACGGGACGATCAGACCAAAATGGATGTTTATTTGCCCTATTTTCATCCCAGCTTTAAGGGACTGACCGGAACGCCTGAACAAATTGCTCAGGTAGCCAAACAGTACGGTGCGGTTTATCAAAAGGCAGCGATTGGTGAGGGCGCGCTGGGCTATGCGGTCGATCATTCGGCTTTTACTTACCTTATTAACCAACAAGGCGTTTTGGTCACTCAACTACCGCATGACACTTCTGGTGCAGAATTTGTTGTTGCCATTCGCTCATTGCTAAAATGACCGAAACATTCAAAACTAAAGGATAGTGCTTATGAAATTCAATTTGTTAACGGCTGGCCTACTGATGTCGTTCAGCTTAGGGGTTCAAGCCGCTATTAGTGAGCAAATTACGGTTAAGGATGGTTTTGTACGTGAAGTGCCGCCCAACCAGACCATTTCTGCTGCATTCATGACCTTACAAAATAACGACATGAGCGATCATAAAGTGGTCAGCGCCAGCTCGCCCGCGGCTAAGGTTGTGGAACTGCACACGCATACTCACGAAAATGGCATGATGAAAATGCGTCAAATACCGCAAATTGATTTGCCAGCTGGCAGTGAAGCGATACTGAAACCGGGTGGACTGCATATTATGTTAATTGATCTAACCGCACCCTTATCATCGGAAAAAATGGTACCTGTTACCATTAAGTTTGAAGACGGTAGTGAAAAGACGCTGGAATTACCCGTTAAATCCGTTAAACCGATGGGCAATATGGGTCAAATGAAGCATTGAAACTTGTCTGAATCATGTGTACAAAAAGCCCAATTCAGGGCTTTTTGTCTATCTCTGCAATTAATTTTTCCAGCTTAGCGCGGTAGTGTTCCACACTGGTCATACCGACAATGTTTTCGGCAATTTTGTTACCTTGCGCATCAACCGTTACCAGCGTCGGAAACAGACTGGTTTTGTAACGCACTTTCAAATTACGAATTTGATCGTAGCCCAAACCACGGACATAATGCCAATCGGCATCAGATACTTGTACTACCTCGCTAAACTGCATCGGATGAATATGACCCGTTGCAATCATCGGTTCAATAACCTGTTCGCGCATGGTAGTACACGACGAGCAACCGGGAATGGTAAACAACAAAAACTGCCATTGATGCGCTGGCGCGGTTGATGCTGTAGGAGTCGATGTCGTTGACTGAGTCTTTTGCTCGGCAGCTTGAATCGGGCTGAGTTGAGTCACCAGCAGAGTGGCAGCAACTAACGTGATGAGTGGCTTCATGATGATATCCTTATTGTTCTGTTATATCGCTTACTTGAGTGCCCTAACAGAGTCAAACTAGCAAGCGTTAGTCGGATAATGCCCTAAGCCAGCTGACAAAGCAATAGGCACAACAAATTGTTCGGATTGAGCGTCTGCACATTGCTCGTAACAAGGGCTATCAGGTAAAATGGCGGGTCACGTCATCACATTTTCGGAAAGTTAATTACTATGTCTCAACGCTCGCGTCGTATGCTGGTTACCAGTGCCCTACCTTATGCCAATGGTCCGATTCACTTGGGTCATATGGTGGAATATATCCAAACGGATATTTGGGTACGTTTCCAAAAATTGATGGGCAACGACTGCACCTATGTCTGTGCTGATGACGCTCACGGCACACCCATTATGTTACGCGCGCATAATGAAGGCATCACGCCCGAAACCTTGATTGGACGCATTTGGCAAGAACATACACGCGATTTTGCGGGTTTTGGTATTGGTTTTGACCATTATCACAGTACCCATTCTGATGAAAATAAAACTTTGGCGCAAGGTATTTACATCAAACTCCGCGAAGCCGGTTTAATCTGCGAAAAAGACATCGAACAAGCCTATGATCCCGAAAAAGGCATGTTTCTGCCCGATCGCTTTGTCAAAGGCGAATGCCCTAAATGTGGTGCTCACGACCAATATGGTGACAGTTGCGAAAGCTGTGGTGCCACTTATAGCCCGCTGGAGATGAAAAACCCTGTTTCGACCATTACCGGTGCCACGCCTGTTGCTAAAACCTCTCGTCACTACTTTTTTGAACTGCCAAAATTACAAGCTTGGTTATCTGACTGGATTCGCACGGAAGGTCGCCTACCCAGTCAGCTCGTCAATAAGTTAGACGAATGGTTCAAAGAAGACTTACAACCTTGGGATATTTCACGTGACGCGCCCTACTTCGGTTTTGAAATTCCCGATACCGTTGATAAGTTTTTCTACGTCTGGTTAGACGCTCCCATTGGCTACATGGGTAGCTTCAAAGCCTATTGTGATAAAACAGGTATTAATTTTGATGACTACTGGAAAGCAGACAGTGACGTTGAGCTTTACCATTTTATTGGCAAAGACATTGTCTATTTCCACACCCTATTTTGGCCTTCGATGTTACACGCAGCCGGTTACCGCACCCCGAGTGCCGTTTTTGCGCACGGTTTTTTAACCGTTAATGGTCAGAAAATGTCGAAATCTCGCGGTACCTTTATCACCGCTGAAGCTTACTTAAATCATCTGCCCGCCCAAGCCTTGCGTTATTATTTTGCCGCTAAATTGTCGAATCGTGTTGAAGACATTGATTTAAGTATGGAAGACTTCGTACAGCGCGTTAATAGCGACTTGGTAGGTAAGTTGGTAAATATTGCCAGCCGTTGTTCCGGCTTCATTCATAAGTTTTTCGATGGCAAACTGGCAACACTAGATGCCGAACATGCTGCATTATTAACACCTTATCAAGCGGCAGCTGCAAACATCGCAGACCTGTATGAACAACGTGAGTTTGGTCATGCCATGCGTGAAATTATGGCACTGGCCGATCAGGCTAATGCTTGGATTGCCGAGGTCGCTCCTTGGCAACTGGCTAAAGACGAGCAAAAACGTGAGGCACTGCATCAATCAGCCAGTTTAGCCATTAATCTATTCCGTGTATTGATGGTTTATCTCAATCCTGTGCTGCCAGACATGGCGAATCAAGCACGCGCCTTCTTACAAGAAAATGACTGGAATTGGCACAGTGCGCAGACGGCGTTAGAAAATCACCTCATTGCGCCTTATGCAGCCTTATTTACCCGTTTAGAAATGAAACAAGTCGAGGCCATGATGAGCGAAAATGCCCAAGCGGTCGCCGCACAACCGCAACAAAAACAAGAAACGGCGGCTGCCGCACTCGCACCTGCCGCCATCGAAAAAACGGAATTGGCATTAGAACCCATTAGCGATGAAATCGCCATTGAAGACTTCATGAAAATCGATTTGCGCGTCGCACGTATTGTCAAAGCAGAGTCAGTTCCTGAAGCGGACAAGCTTGTTAAGCTCACGCTCGATATTGGTGTAGGTACGCGTCAGGTGTTTGCGGGCATTAAATCAGCTTATAGCCCAGAAGCCTTAGAGGGGCGGTTGACAGTGATGGTTGCCAACCTCAAACCGCGCAAAATGCGCTTTGGCATGTCGGAAGGCATGGTACTCGCAGGCGGTGGCGATGGTGGACTTTATTTGCTCACGCCCGACTCTGGCGCGCAACCTGGGATGCGGGTGAAGTAACAGGAATCAAAGCAAGGTAATAGCATGACCGACATCATCACCATTCTCATTGGTACTGTGCTCGTTAATAACTTCGTACTCGTGAAGTTTTTGGGCTTGTGTCCTTTCATGGGCGTATCGAAAAAGACGGATGGTGCCTTAGGTCTTGGGTTAGCCACGACTTTTGTACTCACCTTATCGAGTATTCTGTCTTATCTGATTCATACTTACCTGCTGGTTCCTTTTGATGTCGAGTTTTTAAGAACCCTTGCCTTCATTTTAACCATTGCCACCGTGGTCGGCTTTACCGAAATGGCTATGCATAAGCTATCGCCGGTGCTCTACGCTATTTTAGGCATTTATTTACCGCTCATTACCACTAACTGTATTGTATTGGGTGTGGTATTACTGAACGTGCAAGAACAACACACGCTATTAGAAGCTGCCCTTTATGGCTTTGGAGCGGGGGTGGGTTTTGCGATGGTGCTGGCTATTTTCGCTAGTTTACGTGAAAGACTCGCTGTTGCCGATGTACCCCTAGCCTTTCAAGGCAGTGCCATTGCCCTCATTACCGCTGGCATTATGTCGATGGGCTTTATGGGCTTTTCAGGACTGGTTAAATGACGGCACTGGGGCTGTTTACTCTACTGGCCTTAGCCTTTGGCGGCTTGTTAGCTTGGGCTTCGCATCGTTTTCGTATCGAAGGCAATCCGCTGGTTGAACAAATTGACGCGCTGTTGCCACAAACGCAATGCGGTCAATGTGGCTACCCAGGCTGTAAACCCTACGCCAATGCCGTTGCCAGCGGTGAGGCAGATATTAACCTGTGTATTCCCGGTGGTGAAGTCACCGTGATTGCCTTGTCTGAACTGACAGGTCGTGAGGTCAAACCCCTAGCGGCTGAAGCCAAACCCAAACAAATCGCTTTCATTAAAGAAGAAGACTGTATTGGTTGCGTTAAGTGTATTACTGCCTGTCCTGTTGATGCCATCTTGGGTGCGGCTAAGTTTACCCATACCGTGATTACCCATGAATGTACTGGCTGTGAACTTTGTATTCCCGTTTGTCCAACTGATTGTATTATCATGGAAAACATTCCGGTCACACCACAAAATTGGCAGTGGGATAAACCTAAAGGCGCTGTAGGTGAAAAAACATCATGATTATCGGACGCTGGATTCAACAATTTGATCAATGGCTCAGTCGTTTAACCAATGGGGTGAGTTTTCACGGTGGTGTACATCCCGCACAACATAAGCTGATCTCGACGCATCAGCCCATTCAAACCCCGCCTTTGGCTGACAAGCTGATTATTTCTTTAACCCAGCACGTGGGGCCTGCTTCCATACCCCTAGTTGAAGTGGGTCAGCGCGTACTGGGTGGGGAGCTGATTGCCCGTTGCGCTCCGCCGTTGGGCGTTCCCTTACATGCTCCCACTTCAGGTGTGATTGTCGATATTGGTGACTATCCCACCAGTCATCCTTCCGGATTACCGGGCCCTTGCATTGTATTACAACCAGATGGGCTGCATGAACTCAAGGCTTTCCAACCTAAAGACAGACCCAATAGCGTTCAGAGTTTAAAAGCGATTCTATTACACGCTGGTATCATTGGTATGGGCGGTGCCGGCTTTCCCAGCTTCCGCAAAATTGCCAACAAAGCAGGACAAATTCACACGCTCATTGTTAATGCCGCTGAATGCGAACCCTATATCACCTGTGATGATATGCTCATGCGTGAAAGACCGCATGAAATTATCGAAGGAGCACTGATTACCGCGCATGCGCTGGGTGCGAAGAAAGTGATTATTGGTATCGAAGACAATAAACCCGAAGCGGCTTTAGCGATGCGCCAATATCAGCCGATGCCGGAAAATGACGCCAACATTCGGCTAGAAGTGACGGTAGTGCCCACCATTTATCCGATGGGCAGTGCCAATCAACTCATTACCCAACTCACTGGCAGTGAAATTCCCAGCGATGCCCACAGCACCGACTTAGGATTGGTGATGTTTAACGTCGCTACTCTGGCAGCGGTATACCGCGCTGTCATCATTGGCAAGCCGGTGATGAGCCGTGTGGTGACGATAACGGGTTTTGCTATCGACAAGCCTTGTAATGTCGAAGTGCCGATTGGAACTCCATTTGAACATCTGGTCAATTGGGCCGGACTGCAAACGCCTCACGCACCCTGGCTCATGGGTGGGCCGATGATGGGCACACCGATTCATCACCCGCAAACGCCCGTGATTAAAACCAGTAACTGCATTTTGGTTAATTTGCCCGAACCAGAAAGCGAAACGCTGCCTTGCATTCGTTGCGGTGCTTGTATGGACGCTTGCCCCATTAATCTCTTGCCGCAACAACTCTATTGGCATGCCAAGGCAGAAGCGCTGGATAAACTCGAAGCCCTGCACTTAAAAGACTGTATCGAATGCGGTTGTTGTGCTTACGTCTGCCCCAGCCAAATTCCTTTAGTGCAATATTATCGTCATGCTAAAGTGGCGGTGAAAAAGGATAAAGCCGAAAAAGAAGCGCAACAGCGTGCTAAACAACGCCATGAAGCACAATTAGCGCGTAAAGAACAAGAAGCACGAGAAAAGGCAGAACGCCTCGCTGCCAAACGCGCCGCTATGATGGCAGCTGAACAGGCCGAGAACACCGCCAATGAAGCCCCCAAGGAACTGACCTAATATGCCAAGCTCAATCATTCATGCTTCCCCCTACGACTGGGGACAACAAAATGTACGCAAGGTGATGATGCAGGTGCAGATGGCGGCAACACCCGCTTTGCTGGTTCATGTATATTTTTATGGCATTGGCATTTTGGTACAAATTGCCATTGGTCTGGCTTTTGCCTTGGCTGCCGAGGCGATCATGCTCAAACTGCGTGATAAACCCCTTAAACCCTATTTAACCGATTGGTCGGTGGTGCTCACCACCATCGATATTGTTTTTTGCCTTCCCCCCACCTCTCCTTGGTGGATTATCGCTCTCGCTAGTTTGTTTGCGGTGGTTGTCGCCAAACACCTGTTTGGTGGACTGGGCTACAATATTTTCAATCCAGCGATGGCAGGCTATGCTTTCGTACTGCTATCTTTCCCAGCCGTGATGACCGTTTGGCACTTACCCAATACCCTGGTTGCCAATCCGCTGGATGCATGGCAAACCATTCAACTGATTTTTACGGGTCAACTTCCCGCCAACGTGGCGCTGGATGCGCTAACAGGCGCAACACCGTTAGAAGCAGCCCGAACAGGCATTCTTAATGATCAAGGGCTTTCCAGCATTTACGCCAATGAAATCGTTTTTGCCGGACAATCTTTTGCCACCAGTCAGTTCTGGTTAAGCATGGCCTTCTTAGCGGGTGGTCTATGGCTGCTTTACAAGGGTGTGATTCGCTGGCAAATGCCGGTGGGTTTTATTGCCACCATCGCCATTTTAGCAACAGGTTTTAACCTATACGACGCTGAACGTTATGCCAGTGCCAGCTTCCATCTGTTATCGGGAGCGACGTTATTTGCCGCCTTTTTCATCATTACCGACCCAGTAACGGGCAGCACCACACCCAGCGGACGCTTGTATTTTGGCATGGGAATTGGCGCTTTGGTCTATATCATTCGCACTTGGGGTGGCTATGCCGATGCCATTGCTTTTGCCGTGCTGATGATGAATATGCTCGTACCTTGGATTGATGCCATTACCATCCCTCGTGTCTATGGTCACGGTGTAAGCAAAGCAACAGGTTCACCCCATGAACACCATTAAGCCTTACTTAATCACCGCCGCCAAACTTGCAGCTTTTGCTGGCGGTGCGGCTGTTTTGCTTTACGTGATTTATCAGTTTGCCCTACCGGCACAACAACTCAATCAACAAAAAGCGCTATTACTGCAACTCAACACGCTGGTTGCAGCAGAGCATTATAATAACGACTTAACGCAAGACAAGCTTACGCTCAGCATTCCAGCCTTATCCGCTAAAAAACCGGTAACGATTTACCGTGCGCGTCGAGATAATCAGCCAGTGGCCAGTCTATTAACCGTCACCGCTCATAATGGTTATTCAGGTGACATTCACTTATTGGTGGGAATATGGGCCGACAATCGACTAGCGGGGGTGCGTGTTCTGGCACATAAAGAAACTCCCGGACTGGGTGATTACATCGAAGCAGAGCGGGATGAATGGATTCATCAATTTAGCAACAAATCTTACCAAAACACGCCGCAAAGTCGCTGGAAAGTGAAAAAAGATGGCGGCGATTTCAGCTTTCGTACCGGCGCTACCATTACACCCAGAGCCATCGTTTCGACAGTAGAAAAAACACTCGCTTGGGTCAGTCAACACCCTAATGAAGTCTATGCCCCCCTGCCAAACGGCAATACTGGAGGTCAGCCATGAATAGCAAACTCAGTGAATACCGTCATATTTTTATGGATGGTCTCTGGCATAACAACTATGCCCTAGTCGCATTATTGGGATTATGCCCGCTACTGGCGGTTAGCAATAATGTGGTGAATGCTTTAGGACTAGGCATTGCTACCCTCTTCGTGCTGACGCTTTCTAATGGTGCTGTTTCCGTGATTCGTCACTGGATTACACCCGAAATTCGCATTCCTGCTTATATTACCGTCATTGCTGGGCTAGTCACTTCTGTCGATTTGCTCATGTCTATGTGGTTACCCAGTTTACATAGCGTTTTGGGGATTTTTATTCCGCTAATTGTGACCAACTGTATTGTCTTGGCGCGTGCTGAAGCCTATGCCAGTAAGAACAGTGTTGATAAAGCCCTCATTGATGGCTTTTCGATTGGCTTAGGTTTCTTGGTAGCACTGGTTATTTTGGGTGGCATGCGTGAACTCTTGGGTAACGGCACCCTCTTTGCTCAAGCAGACTTACTCTTCGGTGCCGTGGCAAAAGACTGGACACTACACATCATCGACTTAGACTATGGTTTGTTGATGGCGATATTGCCACCCGGTGCCTTTATTGGACTGGGACTGATGATTGCTGCGACTAATGCCATTAAAGCCAAACAAAAGAAACAGCAAGCCACTATTAATGTTGCCATTACCGATATCGGTGTTAAAGAAGGTCAAAGCGCGTGACACAGTTGGCCATCAAACCGAGTAAACAAATGACCAAAGCACAGGCGCTCGAATTTTACGATGCGCTGACGCACTCCATTCCCAACCCCACTACTGAGCTTAATTTTAACAGCCCATTCGAACTCCTAACCGCAGTACTCTTATCAGCGCAAGCGACCGATGTTGGCGTCAATAAAGCCACCCTTGGCTTATTCGCTGCTGCTAACACACCACAAGCGATGATAGACTTAGGCTTAGAAGGCATTAAAGACCACATCAAAACCATCGGCCTGTTCAACAGTAAGGCCAAGCATTTGCTAGAGACCTGTCACCGATTGGTTGATCAATTTTCCGGTGAAGTACCGCAAACACGTGAGGCCTTAGAGTCCTTACCGGGTGTGGGTCGAAAAACGGCTAATGTGTTGCTCAATACGCTATGGGGACATCCGACCATTGCTGTCGATACGCATCTGTTTCGCTTGGGTAATCGAACCGGACTGGCGGTCGGCAAAACCCCCTTAGATGTGGAAAGAAAACTGCTCACCATCACACCCAAGCAGCATCTTAAAGACGCACACCATCTGCTCATTTTACATGGTCGTTACGTCTGCACCGCACGCGCACCTAAGTGCGCTCAGTGTGTTGCTAAAGCGCCTTGTCAGTGGAAAGAAAAAGATAAGTGAACGCCAACTCGATGGGCTTTAAGCCTTATCGCTTTTCCACGCATCCCAAATCAGCAACACTGCGCCGACACTAATGGCGATATCGGCCACATTAAAAGTGGGATAATGCCACACACCCCAGTAGAAATCGAGAAAATCGACCACGTGATGATGCATCATGCGATCAATCACATTACCAATCGCACCGCCTAACACCAAAGTTAAGCCTAAAATTAAACGACGCTGAGTCAGTTCAGTTTTACTTAACCAAATCACTAACGCTAGACTCACACCCCAAGCTAAGGCAATGAAAAACCAGCGCTGCCAGCCATCCTGATCGCCCAAAAAGCTAAATGCCGCGCCCGGATTAAAAGCCAGCATGATATTAAACATCGGCATAATCGCAACGGGTTCATAAGGCGCTAGACTAGCCAAAGCCCACTGTTTGGTCAGTTGATCAAGGAGAATCACCACAAAAGCAATCCAAATCCACCTTAATCCACTGTATTGCCAACTAACAGGATTAGGCATAGTGTCGAACCTCGCCCTCACCAGCGACGTTATCGACACAGCGACCGCAAATGCCTTCATGTCCTTCGTGTGTGCCCACATCATCACGATGATGCCAGCAACGCTCGCACTTAGCATGTGCTGTTGGCGTGACGATAAGTGAAACACCACTCAAATCTGAGGTCACCGCTTCTGGCGTTGCATTCGCTAGGGATTTGACGGAAACCGCTGAGGTAATGAGCACAAAACGCAGTTCATCGCCCAATAAAGCCAAACGCGTTTTCCATGACTCATCGACAAACAAGGTCACTTCAGCGGTTAATGAACCTTTAATGATGCCGGCCGCACGTTGCACTTCTAACTGCTTGTTCACTTGATCGCGCAAGTCCATCATCGATTGCCAGAAACCTTCATCAAATGAGCTTTGCTCGCTCAGCAAAGGACGTAAGCCATCATACCAATGGGCGGTAAAGACGCTATTCGTTTCCATATTACCCAGCTCTGCTTGCATCGTTTGCCAGATTTCATCACTGGTATAACTGAGCACAGGGGCAATCCAGCGCACCATCGCTTGCAATACGTGGTAAAGCGCGGTTTGTACTGAGCGATGCGCTTGTGAACCTTGCTTGGCCGTGTACTGACGATCTTTAATAATATCTAAGTAGAAAGCACCCAAATCAACGGCGCAGAAATGATGCACCGCCTGTACAATTTGGTGGAACTGATAGGCATCATATTCGGCAATGACTTGTTGCTGGATGTGGTGCGCACGATGCACCACCCACTGATCTAAAGCCACCAACTCCGTTAACGGCAACGCCTGTTCTGTCTTAAAGCCCTTTAAGTTAGCTAAAAGAAAACGCGCGGTATTACGAATACGACGATAGCTGTCGGCAATACGGGCAATGATTTCGCTAGAGACGGTCATCTCGTAACGGTAATCGCTGGAAGCAATCCACAAACGCAGAATATCGGCACCGAATTTATCACAAATTTCTTGCGGGGCAACCACGTTACCCTTAGATTTCGACATTTTCTTACCATCCGCATCGACGGTAAAACCATGCGTCAGCACCGATTTATAGGGTGCCGTACCATCCATGGCTAAGGAAGTTAACAAGGATGATTGAAACCAACCACGGTGTTGATCCGAGCCTTCTAAATACAAATCGGCAGGGCGAGAAACGCCTTCACGCGTTTCCAACACACAGCTATGGGTAACACCTGAATCAAACCAGACATCAAGAATGTCTTGTACTTTTTCATAGTCATTGGCTTCATGACCGAGTAAGCTGGCGGCATCCAATTCATACCAAGCATCAATACCGTCTTTTTCAACCAAGTTAGCGACAAGAGCGAGTAGCTCGCTGGTGCGTGGGTGCATTTGCTGAGTTTGTTTGTGGACAAAAATCGCGATCGGCACACCCCAATGACGTTGGCGTGAAATACACCAGTCAGGGCGACCGTCAATCATGGCATTAATACGACCCTGACCCCATTCGGGTACCCAGTTCACTTTCGGAATCGCTGCAAGGGCTTGATCACGCAATCCGGCTTGCTCCATGCTGACAAACCACTGAGGCGTGGCACGGAAAATGAGGGGCGTTTTAGTGCGCCAGCAATGCGGATAACTATGAGTAATGGCTTGGTGATGAATCAAAACCGATTTTTCACGCAATAATTCCAACACCTTAGCGTCAACAGTTAACACCGACTCTCCTGCAAACAGGGGTGTACCGTCGATATAACGACCACTGCCATCCACCGGACAGTTGACAGGCAAGTTATAACGCAAGCCCACTTGGAAGTCTTCCACGCCATGCGCAGGAGCGGTATGCACCGCACCCGTACCGGCATCTAGAGTGACGTGTTCACCCACAATCACCTGTACCTGTTTATCGAGGAAAGGATGTTGCAACGACAATCCCTCAAGAGCCGCCCCGCTACCGGTTGCCAACACCTGATAATCAGCAATGCCATAACGACCCATAATCGCTTCCAATAAACCTAACGCCACAATAATGCGTTCAGCGATGCCATCTCGCTCAATTTGCACTAAGGCATATTCTAGCTCGGCATTCAACGCAACAGCTTCATTGGCTGGTAAGGTCCAAGGCGTGGTTGTCCAAATGACCACTGAACAACGCCCTTCACCTCGTTTAGGCAAATGAGTCGCATGCCAACGGCTAAAAATTTGATCTGGGTCAACAACGGCAAAAGCCACATCAATGGCATTCGATCGCTTATCGGCATATTCCACTTCGGCTTCTGCCAATGCCGATTGAGCGCCCACACTCCAATAAACCGGTTTGAGACCTAAATAGAGATGGTTGTTATCGACTATTTTCGCTAACGCACGTAACTGATTGGCTTCAAAACTGAAATCTTTCGTTAAATAAGGGGCTTCCCAATCACCCAACACACCCAAACGCTGAAAATCTTTTTTCTGACGTGCCACCTGAGCGTCGGCATAATCACGGCATGCTTGACGGAAAGCACGCGCATCCAGCTTAACCCCTACCTTACCCTCGGCTTTTTCAACATTCAGCTCAATCGGTAAGCCATGACAATCCCAGCCCGGAATATAAGGCGCATCAAATCCCGATAAGACTTTCGATTTAACGATCATGTCTTTGAGCACTTTATTAACCGCATGACCAATATGAATATCACCGTTCGCATAAGGGGGGCCATCATGCAACACAAAGCTTGGGCGACCTTGACGAGCCGCGCGCATTTGCCCATAAATATTGCCTTCTTGCCAAGATTTCAAACGCTCTGGCTCTCGTTTAGGCAAGTCACCACGCATGGGAAACTGAGTGTCGGGAAGATTCAACGTCGATTTGTAATCAGTCATGGAATTAGGCTCAAAAAGTGCAACAAAAAAATGAACTCTATTTTAACAGAACAAAGCGTTAAGCCCCACACAATCGGGCAATAAAAAAACCCCGCAAGCGGGGTTTTTTAGTCAACCTTAGTGTAAAGCTAACCCGAATCTCTTATTGCTATAAGGTAGGGGGTCTGGGGGAAGGCTAAGAAAAATAAACCTAAGTCACTTAATTTAAAGCCTTCCACCAGAGGAAGCTTCTCTAATGCAGGAGCTAGAACAAAGTTCTAGCTGAACGCATTAGTACTGAGGACGGCGTTGGAAAGCTGGACGTGGGCCATCTTTCTTAGGCTCAGACACGTTCACTTTAA
>CAZBQD010000033.1:0-23023 GCA_964493995.1 uncultured Francisella sp. | reverse complement strand
CGATTTGATTGTCAATCAGCACAGCCGTGAGACTTTCCGTCGCCGGTCATTGATTATTGCTGGAATTCGTCAGTTTATGATTGATCGTGGCTTTTTAGAAGTGGAAACGCCGATGATGCACCCGATTCCGGGTGGTGCGGCAGCTAAGCCATTCGTCACGCATCACAATGCCTTGGATATGCCGCTCTACTTGCGTATTGCCCCCGAACTTTACCTGAAGCGTTTGGTTGTCGGTGGTTTTGAGCAGGTGTTTGAAATCAATCGTAACTTCCGTAACGAAGGCTTGTCGGCGCGTCACAATCCGGAATTTACCATGATGGAGTTTTATTGGGCTTATGCCGATTACAACGACTTGATGGATATGACGGAAGCCTTGCTATCGAAGTTGGCCTTAGACGTGACTGGCTCAACCGAGCTAAACTATCAAGGAACACCGATCAGCTTTGCGGGACCTTTTGAGCGTTTAAGCATTAAGCAATCCATTTTGAAATACAATGCCGATGTCACAGCAGCCGATTTGGAAGATATTGATGCCCTAACGCGCATCGTCGAAGCAAAGGGCTTCAAAGTACTACCCGGTTCGGGCTTAGGTAAGGTGCAAACCATTCTGTTTGAAGAAACAGTTGAGCATCAACTCATTCAACCGACCTTTATTACCGAGTATCCAGCGGAAGTATCACCTTTAGCGCGTCGCAATGATGACAATCCAGAAGTGACCGATCGTTTTGAGCTCTTTATTGGTGGACGTGAAATTGCGAACGGCTTCTCTGAGTTAAATGACTCGGAAGACCAAGCTGAGCGTTTCTTAGATCAAGCGAAAGCGAAAGAAGCGGGTGACGATGAAGCCATGCATTATGATGCGGATTATATTCGCGCCCTAGAATATGGCTTGCCACCCACTGCTGGTGAAGGCATTGGTATTGACCGCTTGGTGATGCTCCTCACCGATGTGCCTTCGATTCGTGATGTACTTTTGTTCCCACAAATGCGCCACGAAGAACACCACTGATTTTGCATTAATGCGCCAAAAAAGCCAGCAGTTTGCTGGCTTTTTTGTTGTGATGAATCATTCACAACAACACCGATAAATTGGTGTATAATTAAATTGGGAATGTTATGTAAAAAAACATTCAGTCAATATAACAGTAAATATGGCTGTACGTCCTCAGTGGTGCTGCAGATAAGGAACATTATGAAACGCTTCACTATTTGGCTGGTTGATTTCGCCTCGCCGTTAATTGCACTTGCGCTGATACTGGGTATTTCTTCTGTCTTTTGGTGGCATTACGAGCGCTCCGAAGCACACATGAAAGAGGTGGCCATTGATGATGTGCGCAACTTCTCTAAGTCGGTCGCACAATTCCGTAATTTCTATGCCGACACCATTATTCCCGCTGTGAGTCTGCACAATATTCCCATTACGCATGACTATTTGAATATTCCGGGTGCTGTTCCCTTGCCTGCAACCTTTGCCATTGATTTTGGCGAAAAGATATCTAAAAACAGCGATTATCGCGTGCGCCTGTACAGCGATATGCCTTTTAGTTGGCGTGAAAATGGGGGTGTTCACGATGACTTTGAAAAGGAAGCGATGAACACCTTGCGTGACAATCCAAATGGCTTTGTCACCCGTTACGAGGTGTTCGAAGGCAAGCCCGTGTTGCGCTATGCGGTTGCCGATGTGATGCAACCAGCCTGTGTGGCTTGTCATAATACCTACCCAGGAACACCCAAAAACGACTGGAAAGTGGGTGATGTGCGCGGTGTGTTAGAAGTGATTCGTCCCATCTCGAGCTTGCACTTACAAAATGAAGCCCAAGCATGGCAAACCTTTTTAGCCATGGTGGGTATTGCCTTGTTGGCTTTGTTGCTTTTGGGTTTTGTCATTCGTCGCAATAAGTTAGCGGTGGCTCAAGCGCAAGCCGAGCAGCATAAAACACAAAGTATTATGGATTCAGTCGTTGATGCCATTATTGTGATCGATGAGAAGGGAACCGTACTAGAAAGCAACCGAGCGGTGGTGTCGATTTTGGGTTATCAGCCTGAAGAACTGGTGGGTCATAACATCAATATGATTGTGCCAGAGCCGCATCATAGTGCGCATGATGGTTATTTACAGCGCTACCTGAAAGAAGGCGATCCGAGAGTCATTGGTTTCACGCGTCATGTGCAGGCGGTTAAAAAATCGGGTGAACAGATTCCGATTGATCTGGCAGTCACGGAGATTATGCAGGCTGGGGCGCGTTGTTTTACCGTGGTGATTCGTGATGTCAGCGAGCGTGAAGCGGTACAGCATCAGATGGCGTTAGCACGCGATCAAGCGATTGAATCGGCTAAGTTAAAGTCGGAGTTTTTGGCCAATATGAGCCATGAGATCAGAACGCCGATGAACGGGGTGATCGGTATGACCGGTTTGTTGCTCGATACCCCGCTTTCCGATGAGCAGAAGGAGTTAACCCTCACCGTTAAAGCCAGTTCAGAGTCTTTGTTGTCGATTATTAATGATATTTTAGACTTTTCTAAAATTGAAGCCGGCAAATTAGAAATCAGTGAAGACCCGGTCGAACTGGTTCCCTTGCTTGATGCCATTATTGATATGGTGGCGGCTTCAGCGCAGGTGAAATCCTTAGATTTGGCTTACTTTATTGACCCCAACCTACCTAAGGTCATTAAAGCCGATGCGAATCGGATAAGGCAAGTGTTGTTGAACCTACTCGGCAATGCCATTAAGTTTACGCAACAAGGTCAGGTTTTTCTTGAGGTGGTGTCGCAAGGGGATTGCCTACGTTTTAATGTGGTGGACACGGGAATTGGTATTTCAGCGGCCGGTCAGGCGAAACTCTTCGGTGCTTTCTCGCAAGTAGATGGTTCATCAACACGCGGTTTTGGTGGCACGGGTTTGGGTTTGGCTATCTCCAAACAACTGGTCTCGTTGATGGGTGGCGAGATTTCAGTGATCAGTGAAGAGCACAAAGGCTCTACCTTCAGCTTTACCTTGCCCAGTCGTGTGCTTGACAAATCGCCTTGTTTACAGCCATTGGCACAAGCCACCAAGCTGATTTGCGTGATGCGTCCTTCGGCTTTAATGGTACGTTGTTTAGGGCATTTAGCAGCATTGAATATACAGGTGAGTGTGTGTGAAGACTTAATGTCGTTAACAGAATTAACGGTAGAACCCAATACACCCATTTGGCTCGATTTGGATCGGGTGTTAGACTCGGTCGAGCACCCTCTAAGTTTGCTCAATGATGTTAAGGTGCAATATCACCATGTCAGTTTGTTTGTGACCCACAAGCAGGCCAGTGAGTGGCGCGAGCACGCACAACGCCTAGCAATTAAACTGCGTATTAAGCCACTTAAATATGGTAATTTGGCGCACTGGGTGCAACCTTTCTTACAGTCAGATCAGTCTGTGGCAGTGGATAAAGTCGTGAACAGCGCGACTTCGATATCGCAAGACGCCACGCAAGCGCGAATTTTATTGGTGGAAGATAATGTCATTAACCAAAAGTTGGCCATAGCGTTGCTGAAAAAACAAGGTCTGACCGCACAAGTGGCCAACAATGGTGAAGAAGCCTTAGCCATTTTGGCCAAGTCACCCTTCGATTTGGTGCTGATGGATTGTCAAATGCCGGTGAAAGATGGCTTCGATACGACGCTTGCCTTACGTGCAACCGTCGGCATCAATCAGCAGGTACCCATTATTGCCATGACGGCCAACGCCATGCAAGGCGATGAAGCGCGCTGTTATGCGGTTGGTATGAATGATTATATTTCGAAGCCGGTTAATCCGGCTGTATTGGCAGAAAAGTTGGAGCAGTGGTTAAAAAGAGCGGCTTAAGCCGCTCCAGATTAAGGCTAGTGATACCAGCCAGCATCCCGAAGTGTCTCGCCTAGGCGGCGCTGTTAGATAAATCTACCAATCGGTAGCCCATGGGCTCCATTACCAGGGGATCACCCGATTCCAGCTGGAAGTGACCGTCGGCGTCGTCCACACCTTTAATACTGGCAATGGCCAATATTAAAGAGCCTTGATTTAAATCAGGGCCGCAAGCCACCACCGTGAGGGTTTGACTGCGATCTTCACCATAGTGAACCGTCAATTCTGCACCGATGCTCGGTTCAATGTGAGCGGTGGTGTGAAAGCGCATTAAGCGTTTGGTGGGTTTGCCACGGTAATGGGTACGCGCAATCACTTCCTGACCGGGATAGCAACCTTTTTTGAAACTGACCGCACCAATACGATCTAAATTCAGCTGATGCGCGTTGAATTTACCTTGTAATTCGGCTGTTACTGTGGGTAACCCATAGGCTAAGTCCATAAGGTTCCAATCGTCCGTGCCCACTTTGGTGCCATTGGTTTCCAGTCTGTCCCATAAAATGCCGATGGCAGGGAAAGGACCCACAAAAAAAGCGCAAGGATGGGCGGTAGGTAAACGAATCATGGCAATATCGGCAAATTCTTCGGCTTGTAAATAGTGCTGACCATAAGCCGTTTCGTCTAGCTTCTCGTTGAGCAGCACGACAATGTCTTGCGCAGCATGAATGCCTGCGTAACCAAAGCGAGGAAGCAGATCGGAAAAGTCTTCACAATCGACTTTGCTGCGCATAATGAACATTTTTAAGCGTTTTAGTAAGGGCAAAACACTGCTGCGCGGCACTTGCCAATAGTAGGCGCCATGAAAGAGAAACAGCAATCCCAGACCTAACACATTGCCTTGTGGGTCACAATAGCCTGCCAGTTGCGCTTGTGTTTCGCTTACCAGATTGACGTCTTGAGTCAGTTGACCTTGTAAGAAGGTTTTAGCATCTTCGCCGCTAAAACGAATCAGCCCGGTGTGCGCCAGACTGGTCATGACAGCACCATGTTTCATAATATGACGTTCAATGTCTGGAATGCCAAAATGCGCAATACGTTGTTTATCTTCTTGCCACACAGCGCCCTGATTTTCCATGTGTTGATACCATAATGCATTCATGGTGTTTCGTCCTCTTTAGGTAGATAACGGTTAAAATGACGATAGAGAAACCACATCAACAGCCCAACGACGCTAACCGACACCAGCGTAAACAGGGCGGTCAACCCCAAGGCTTGTAAGACTTGTTCCATAGAGAAACCTCGTTAGAGATGTATAGTTCGTTTAATATGCGCTATTATAGGCTATGTTGTGGTTGATAAGGGATTCCCCCTAACCTAAAGCGGTTGTGATGCCGGGTGAGGAATAGAGCTTGCAAACGAAAGATGAACATTTTTTTGAAGATGATGATCGCCATCGAATTCTTGAAGCCATTGAAGAACAAGCCAAAAATATGTCAATGGCGCGTGGCGCAAATCAACATCGGTTAAGTGACTGGCTCAATGCCGCGGAGGAAGTTATGCCAGAAGTGAAAAAACCCACGGTCAAACCCATGTCGATGGCGGCAGGAGAGGGGCGTTCTAACGCTTCGACCTTGTTAAGTGTCCTGTTGGGGGGAACCCTGTTGCTGACGCTGGCAGGTGTGGCGGGTTTTGGCTTTTATCAGCTGAATCAGCAAGTACAAAGTGTGAGCGCTGAAAATGCGGCATTAAAAGATAAGCTGGCCACGTTAGAAACCAGCTTGAAAGAAGTCGCTGAAGTGGCCGAAAAAGCCAGTGCTAAAACCGAAGCTGTTCCCAGTGAGCTCCCAGCTCAGGTCGCAAGCCCAAGCAACACCGCTGACCATTCAGCGGCAACAACGACCGCATCAGCCAATTCGGTTGAAAGCCTGTTGGATGCGCGTTTTAAGCAATTAATTGAATTGCTCGATCAACGCATGCGTGTGAACTCGCCCGCACCGATGCAGCCGATAGCGCCTCTCTCTACCACGGCTTCGCCCACCATTGCGCCCTTACAAGTGCCGACAGTCACCGAACCCACCGCACCGGCAATAGTTGAAATGACGGTCGGCACGACAACCACGAGCGTCAGTAATGAGAAACCAGCTCATCCGAACCAATGGTTGTTTGATTTGCCTAAAGACGCGCTGGTGATTCAATTAGGCAGCAGTGTTAAGTCAGATGCCTTTAGCGAGATGATGAAGAAAATTCGTCAACAGCCAGAATTAGCGCGCGTGTTGCCGGTTTCGGCAAATGGTTCAACGCGTTATGTTTTGACCTATGGTGGCTTTACGTCGCGCGATGAAGCTCGCAAAGCTTCGGATCGTTTGAAGCAAGAGTTGGGCGTTAGTCCTTGGATTCGTAAAGCGGCGGATGTGCAACAGTTGGCCGAAAAACCTTAGTGATGGTTCACTAGACATTGGCTCAGTAAGTTTTGGTGGTGTTGCTGTGTCTTGCTTAACAAGGCTTCAGTTGATCCATCATTTTCGATAATGGCCGTCGCTAAAGCCACTCTTTCTTGGCGACTGGGTTGAGCGTTAATGAGTTGTTGTGCGGTTTGGGCGCTCATGTCGTCGCGTGCAATGAGGTGTTGCTTTTGGCGTTCTTCATCGCAATCCACTACCCAAACGGCATTGAGCAAGCCTAGGTAAGGACTGTCGGCGTTGAGTAGGGGAATGACAATCATGATGTAAGGATGAGATGAGGCTGAAAGTTGCTTCACTTGTGCGACCACTTCATCATAAATTCGTGGGTGCATCAGCTCATTCAACCAGAGCCGTTCTTCAGGATTCTGAGCGATGATGTCGCGCAGTTGTCGTCGCTTCAGTTGGCCTTGTTCATCCAAGAGCGTCGTGCCGAAATGCTCAGTTATCAGCTGTAAGGTTGGACTGCCTATCGCGACGAGTTGGCGTGCAATGATGTCGGTATCAATAATCGGAATGGCGTATTGTTCGGCTAAATAACGACTTACCGTGCTTTTACCACTGGCAATACCGCCCGTTAAACCGACAATAAAAGGGCGCTGTTGAACAGCGCCCTGAGTAGAAGTGAGTCCGTTCATCTTGGATTAGCGGATAACGGGTTTGTATTTAATACGTACAGGACCAGCATCACTGCCTTTGCGTCGTTTGTAGTCTTCTTCATAATCGGAATAGTTACCCGCGAAGAACTCAACATGACTGTCGCCTTCAAAGGCAATAATGTGGGTAGCAATACGGTCTAAGAACCAGCGATCATGCGAGATGACCAAAGCTGTACCCGGATATTCTAGTAGCGCTTCTTCTAATGCACGCAGGGTTTCCACGTCTAGGTCATTGGTCGGCTCATCGAGTAATAGCACGTTACCGCCAGTGCGCAGGGTTTTAGCCAAATGCACTCGATTACGCTCACCGCCCGATAAATCCTTAATAAACTTACCTTGATCTCCGCCCTTAAAGTTAAAGCGTCCGCAGTAAGAGCGCGCCGACAACTCAAATTTACCAACGGTGATGATATCTGAACCATCCGAAATTTCTTCAAAAACCGTTTTGTTATCATCTAGCGTGTCGCGGCTTTGATCAACATAAGAGAGCTGAACGGTGTTACCAATACTGACTGTGCCACTATCGGGCTGATCAACCCCTGTAATCATTTTGAAGAAGGTGGATTTACCCGCCCCATTAGGACCAATGATACCGACAATGGCACCTGCAGGAATGCTGGCACTGAAGTTATCAATCAATAAACGATCGGCAAAGCCTTTACTGATGTTGTCGAAGTCAATGACTTTATTGCCCAAACGTTCGCCAACAGGAATGAAAATTTCATTCGTTTCATTACGTTTCTGATATTCGACGCTCGACAATTCTTCAAAGCGTGCCATACGCGCTTTAGACTTGGCATGACGACCTTTCGGATTGGTGCGAACCCATTCCAATTCTTGTTTCATGCTCTTAATGTGCGCTTGCTCGGATTTGGATTCTTGCTCCAAACGACGCTCTTTTGCTTCTAACCAAGCAGAATAGTTGCCTTCATAGGGGATGCCCATACCACGGTCAAGTTCTAAAATCCAACCGGCGACATTGTCTAGGAAATAGCGGTCATGGGTGACGGCAACCACTGTACCCGAATAGTTATGCAGGAACTGTTCTAACCAAGCGATGGATTCCGCATCCAAATGGTTGGTAGGCTCATCCAGTAATAACATATCCGGGCGAGAGAGCAATAGCTTACATAAGGCGACGCGGCGACGCTCACCACCGGACAGTTTCGTCACATCAGCATCCCACGGGGGAAGGCGTAGGGCATCAGCGGCAATTTCCAGTTGATTTTCCAGATTATGCCCATCGCTGGCTTGTAGGATGTTTTCTAATTCAGCCTGACGAATAGCGAGGGCATCAAAATCAGCATCGGGTTCAGCATAGGCAGCATAAACGGCATCTAGCTCTGCTTGCGCATCGCTAATGTGCGCTAAGGCTTCTTCGACATTACCGCGCACGGTTTTGTTGGGGTCTAGTTGAGGTTCTTGTGGTAAGTAACCAACTTTAATGCCCGGCATAGGGCGAGCTTCACCTTCAATGTTGGTATCTAGCCCCGCCATAATTTTAAGTAGGGTCGATTTACCTGAACCATTGAGACCCAATACGCCAATTTTCGCACCCGGAAAAAAGGAGAGGGAAATGTC
Organism: uncultured Francisella sp.; assembly: GCA_964493995.1. GTDB lineage: Bacteria > Pseudomonadota > Gammaproteobacteria > Thiomicrospirales > Thiomicrospiraceae. Next base: position 14,504 of record CAZBQD010000033.1, on the reverse strand, counting down.
TTTCAGAATGTGTTTTTTCGGAGGCACCACTTTGCCAACACGATGCATGGTGTAGATATATTGAGCCATTTTAGCGTATCATAACCTTAGTAATAAAAAATAAGTATAAGCTTTTCTGTTGAATTAATGACGATGGTAACGGCTTAAGGGTTGCTTTGCAATCGTTTCTGCGTGTAATATCGTGTAATAAAGACAGCTTATTGAGGGGAAATCATGTCAGAGACTTTTGAACAAAAACTACGCCGCGCGTTTCAGGCCATACAGGGCGTGACCATTCCTGAACTACCAGAAGAAGTGATTGCCTTAAACAATGAGGTGTCTAGTCGTTATCCTAACACGCAGAACATGGTGACGATCATCAGTAAGAATGCGATACTGGCGGCAGATGTGTTGCGTATTGCCAATTCTCCTGCCATGCGCCCCAAGCAACCGATCAAAACCATTCCACAAGCCGTGGCGGTTTTGGGTACGGTGAATCTGAAAAATATGGTACTGGCCTCGGCATTAAAACAAGCGTTTGGTGCTAACAACACCATTCGTGAAATCATGGATAACTCAGCCGATGTTGCTTTTTGCATGGCCGAGCTGGCCAATGGTGTACATGGCGTCAGTCCCGATGAAGCTTACCTGTGCGGATTGTTCCATAATTGCGGTGCTTTCTTACTTTCCTGTAAAGATGCTAAGGCTTACGGTGAGATTTTCTTTCAATCACTCAGCTTGCCTATTACCGCCATCGAAAAAGAAGAAGCCCAATTCAACACCAATCATGCGGTGGTGGGGCTGTTAATGGCGAAAAAATGGGTTTTGTCGGCCGAAATCACACAGGCTATTTACGATCACCATAAATTAAGCTGCGACGAAATCACGAATGAAAAAGTTCGCTTATTGGTGGCGCTGATTAAAGTGGGTAATGGTATTGTATCTGAAGTGTCGATGGGTTCTTACATTGGCGCAGAAATGAACGAACAGTTCAAAGATGGTATCGAGACGCTGATGTTGAATGATAAGGATATTAAAGCGGTACGTATGGCATTGCAGACCTATTCATCATCGTGAATGAGCTGGGTGCTCGCGTTTAGAAAACTATTAGAAAGCTAGCAGTTCGAGTTGATTACCATCCCAATAAAGATAGTGGGTTTCAGGTCGCCAATCGCCTAGCACCCAGCGCGTAACCCCTTGGTGGGCTTCATGTTGCTTAGGTCGATGCGTGTGGCCGTGAATGATGTGTTGAACATGGGGGTGGCGACTGAGTAAATCATCCACACCGGTTTGGGTCACATCCATGATGGCGGCGCTTTTGCTGTCTTTTTGACCTTCGCTAGCTGCCTTTAATTGCTGTGCAATCGCCATGCGTTCAGCAGGGCTTTTTTGTAATGCTTGCGCTTGCCAAACGGGATGGGTGAACAGCGCCCGCATTTTCAAGTATTCCACATCGTCAGTGCATAGGGTGTCACCATGAAGCAACACTGCTTTTTCCTTGCCTAGCTCAATTTCTGTTTCATCGCCCAGCAAAGTCGCCCCGGTGGCTTGCGCAAAGTCTGACTTTAACAGAAAATCTCGATTGCCCAAGCCGACATAGAGTGAACGTCCGCTTTGTGTGTACTCAGCGAGTGCTGAAATAAAAGGGGCGTAAGCCACTAACCCGACATCATCGCCAATCCAACCATCAAATAAATCACCCAAAATATACAAAGTTTGCGCTTCTAGCGCTTTGCTTCGCATAAAGTTGAGAAAAGCTTGACTGATGGGCGCGTCCACCTGTAGAGGCAGGTGAACGTCGGCGATGAAGAGGGTTTTGTCGGACATAAAAGGGTATCACCTGCGCTTAAAGCTGACGCGCTTCTTGGATAATGACCGGCTCTTTAGGCACATCTTGATGCATGCCACTGCGACCTGTCGCTACGCCACGGATTTCATTAACGGTTTTCATGCCATCAACGACTTTACCAAATACAGCATAGCCCCAAGCACGTGGTGTTTTTTCACGGAAATCTAAAAAGTCGTTATTGGTGGTGTTAATAAAGAACTGAGCCGTTGCGGAATGCGGGTCATTGGTACGAGCCATAGCGAGTGTGCCAATGGTGTTTTTCAGTCCATTATCGGCTTCATTTTCAACGGGAGCAAGGGTAGGCTTTTGATTCATGTCTGGGGTGAAACCACCACCTTGAATCATAAAGTCTTTAATGACGCGGTGAAAAATCGTGCCGTTGTAATGACCGTTTTTAACATAGGTCAAAAAGTTGGCTACGGTTTTAGGGGCTTTATCGGCATACAATTCAACGGTAATATCACCATGATTGGTTTTGAATAAGACTTTAGGGTTGTCGGCTAAGACTTCAGTGGTGGACATGGCGAATAACACTCCTAATACAGCTAAAAAACGACGCATGATGTCATGCTCCTTATGAATGGTTGATGAAATTATAACATAGCGCTGGGCGCATCAATGACTCAGCTCAAAGGCGACCATATATTCAACCTGATCCACACTAATGGCGGTCATACAAACCGGTTGAGAACAGGGTGTTTTACGATGGTTCGATGCCGATACACAGGGCGCACAAGCCAGACCAGCCCAAATGGGCGTGCTGTTACCCAAAGAGCCATAAAGCGTCGGCGTTTCGGGTCCAAAGAGCACAAAGGTTTTTAGGGGCGTGATGGCGGAAAAGTGTCCTGGTCCTGAATCATTGGTGACCATCAGTTGACTGATGGTGTAGAGTGTGGGCAATTCGGCAAATTTAACACCGCCGGCAAAGTTAATAACCCGTTCGTTATCGCATTGTTGTTTGAGTAATTCCGCTTCTTCACGTTCAGCCGGTGCGCCAGTAATCAAAATGACAATATCATCGAAACGGGCTAGCAAGCGACGCATGAGTTCGGCATAGCGCTCTTTGGGCCAACGACGTTGTGGTAGGAGCTCAGAAGCATTAGGATTAATCAGCACAATGCGCTTATGCGCTAGGGTTTGTTCGGGGCAGAGCAGCGCAATACGTTGGCGCATTTCCGCTTGGGCTTGTTCGCTAACACTGACTTGTGCCAGTTCAATGTCATCGTCGCTGATGTGGATTTTGGCATAAGGCACTTCATCCGCCTCACACTCCAAACTGTAAACCAAGGCAACGAAGCTCTTAGCCACATGCTGATGGGCATTGTAAGCCACTTTGTGCGTGAGCATAAAACCACGCCAGAGTCCTTCATTGTGGAAGCTGTGAAAGCCAACGCGTCGCCATGCACCCGATAACCCAGTGAGTAAGGCGCTAACACGCGAGAAGAGTTCGAGGTCAATGACGGTATCAATCTGATTGCGACGACACCAAATTAGATAACGCAAACTATCCCAGAGTAGGGTAAATAAATTGTTTTCTCGTAGCGTAAAAACGTTCTCACGTGGAACGGTATCTAACAACTCTAAACTGGGGCGATTTTTAGCAAAAATAACGAAATAGAGCTCCGCATTCAGCTTATCACGAGCACGGCGCATGGCTGGGTCGGCAATAATGGTGCTGCCCATTTCAGAAAGTTCAACGAATAGAATACGCTGAATGGCCGGTGCTTCTTGACTCGCTTGATTGCGAAACCAATCTTGCACCGCCACCCAAAGGCTGGCAACAAAGGTTAGAGGAATGCCGAGCCAGTAATCGAGCTGGCGCATGGTATCAACGCGCATGATTAAGTGTCCTTGTTAACAGAGGTGAGCGCAGGTTGACCATTTTGCCACCATTGCTTGTCGTGAATAAAAAACCATAATCCGGGCAAACTGGCAGCCACGAGGGTTAAGCCGTAGATCACCGACATGGCTAATACGGCTTCAGCCGGTGCCCCGATCAAGGCAAAAATGCCGACCATCGCGCCCTCGCGAATACCCCAGCCTGCAAAGGATAGAGGTAGTAGGGTAAGTAAAATAACGGGTGGTATGACAGCTAAGTAAACCATTAATTCAAAGTCTAATCCCAGAGATTGTCCCAGTGTCATCAACACTAACATCGAAAATAAATGCGTCAGTACCGATAAGCCAAGTTGAATGCTGATGGTTCGGGTATTGCGATAAACACGAGCGAATCGACGTGATAGTTTTTGCAAACTAGACCAGAGCGGTAGTTTCCAGCGGGGAAGTTTGTGCAAGCACAGACCAAACACCGCACCCATAAACCCAATGGTGACAACACTGGCAATGATGGCCGTAATGTGGCTGGGTAGTAAATCGGGCAACCAAAACAAGGCGAGCGCACTGAGCAGAAGTAATCCCAGTAGCCCGGCGATGCGATCAATAAAGACGCCAAAAAACGCTTCTTTATGGCTATTGATACGATGACCGTTTTCCAAAACACGATAGGCATCACCGCCAATACTGGTCGGTAGTAATTGATTAAATAATGAGCCTTTGAAATAGCTGGTGACGTAAAAACGGGTATCGGGTGGATCGCCGAGCCAACGTTGAATGAGACTCCAGCGATAGGCAGCGGTTAGGGTACTGGCCAGTTGAAGTAACAAAGCCAACACGAGTGTGGCCAGACCAACATGGCTGATATTAGTCCAGAGTTGTTCGTTATCGAGTCGGTCGAAAATGAGCCACAATAAGCCAATCGAAAAAACAACTTTTAACCAAGCAAGGGCAATTTTCATTAGACAATTAGATCAGTATTAGCGAGTTATCGCGCTATTATAGATGAATTGGCATGCTAGCGGCTAACCTTTGCCTGTTTGCAACGAAAGAATTGGAAGCCATCTCCACTGTGCACCAGTCGTTGGCACTGCTGAAAGTAGGGCTGCCAGCTTTGTTCCGCGCGGTCGGGCGGAAGAATGAGGATGCCTTGTGTCTCGCTATTGGCTGAGCCAAACCAGATATCGAATTGATCGTAACGCTCATCCATGACGATGACCGCTGTTGGTCGGGCATACCAAGCAACGCGACTGGCATCGACCCAGTTGGTGACGATGAGCGACTCATCGTCTCGACGTAAAGCCTGAGCAATGTCTGCCGCCTGTTGCCAGCCAATCAAGTCTTGGGTTGGGTTGGGTGTCCAGTGCGCGGTGAGTTTTGGAAACAACGACAAGGTGACGATGAATAACGTCAGGGCAAAGCCATAAAGCATATTGGCGACAACCAGTTTGCTCAAGCGAGGAGATGCTCGCTTATTCAGCTGCTGCGCTAAGATGGGCAAGAGTAACACATAAAAGAACCCCAGCCAGTGCGGTAAGCTGGGTTCTTTACCAGAAGAAAGGGTAAACATGATGAGCGCCGGTAAGATGAATAATAATAACTGACGATGGGCTGGTTGTCTCCAGTCGTCTTTCCAAGATACCAGCGTTAACCATGCGCCTAACCAAATTAAGGGGGTGTAGAGCAATAATTGGCTGAGTTGGCTTTGTCCCACATTCAACCATTCAAAGTCTTGTGCGGGTCGTCCGTGATTGAGTTGATAGTGAATAGAAATCCAATCGTGTTGAAGATTCCAATAGAAAATAGGCAGACTGAGCATGCCCGCCACGCCAACGGCTAACCAAAAACGGGCTGTCAGCAACCAGCGCCAGCTGCGTTCACTACTGATTAGTAGCAGTAGCAGGCCAAAAGCAAAGAGTAACGCCGTATATTTACTCAGTGCAGCGAGTCCCAACAAGCCACCAACTAGCATCCAGTTTGACAGGGTGGGCTGTTGCAAAGTGCGTTGCGCCTGCCAAATGAGGGCAATGGCTAAGGGAAGTAATAGCGTGTCGGGAACCAGCCCAATGCCCAGCACATGCAGGATAGGCATACTCGTGAATAGCAAAGCGGCTAGATTAGCACTGCTTAATGAATGGGTGAGATAGCGCGTGTAGCCATGCACTAACCATAAGTTCAGTCCGTAGCTTAACAATGCCCACAAGCGCAGTTGCCATTCTTGTTCGCCCAGTTGCAGCGCTAGCGCTTGTAGCCAGCCGACTAGAGGGGGATGGTCAAAATAACTCCAGTCTAAGAACTGACCGTAGAGCGCATAATGCGCTTCATCGACTGTGAGCGGAGTGAGTGCGGCGACGAGAAAATGCAGCAACAGGGTTATCAGCAGTAATTGGCTGAGCAAACGGGGAGAAGCAAGTAGCGAGTTTAGATGTGTCATGAGATAAGTATAAAACAAAAAGCCTGACCAAGGTCAGGCTAAACCCACAAATTAACCAGAGGAAAACTGGTAAAAATGGTAAACGCTCACAACACCTTCGCACAAGATTAGTTACAATCCGGTGCTTAGGTGGTTAAATCATATTACTGGTTTCTAATATTGTCAAGTGCTGAAATGAGAAAAACCTTCAGTCACGGAAATTGTTAAATTGTAACGGGCGCTCTAACTCATCCATGCTGCGCAACAGGGCAATGGCTTCTTGCAAATCATCCCGCTTTTTGCCGGTTACGCGTACCGTTTCACCTTGAATGGCGGCCTGTACTTTCATTTTTTGATCTTTGATGGCTTTGGTGATTTTTTTCGCCAGGGTGGCATCAATACCTTGATGGATGATGACGTTTTGTTTCGCGGTTTTCAGTTGAATATCAGGGTCTTTGCGTTCGATAGCACGGGTGTCGATGCCGCGTTTCACCAGTTTGGCGGTGAGCACATCATACATTTGGTCGAGTTGAAATTCGGATTCAGTGAGGAGCTTAACGACCATTTCTTTATCGTCGAGGGTGAAACTAGAATTAGTACCCTTAAAATCGAAACGTGAGGTGACTTCTTTATTGGCTTGATCGACTGCATTGGCTAATTCGTGTTTATCAACTTCCGAAACAATATCAAATGAGGGCATAGTTGGCTCCTAAGTATGTGCGAAAAATAAAAAGAGTTGGGGTTTTGAGGGGCTAAAAATAGCAATGGGATCCTCTAAAAACCCCACTTCGTGGAGTTTTTAGAGCTCCCAAGTTTATTTAATCTCTGGTGGAAGGGTCTAAATCAATAGGTTACATGCAATGATTGAGCATCCCTTCCCCCAGTCCCCCATCCCGTAGGATTTTTAGAGGTCACTATTAGCAATATAATGAGCTAATCGGTATAGAATAGCGCTTCAATCATTAAATTTCCAGCCAATAGGACACCATGCCAATCTCTCTCACTGCCTTAGCCACTGAACAACTTTACACGCATACCGCTTCCGAGCATTTGGCAACCATAGAGCCGAGTTTAACCGGTATTGCTGTGTTACACCCAAGAGCCACCTCGGCGTTAACGGCGTTTTTGCGTTCGCGTCGGCAAAAGCATGTTATGGTGATGGATGAGGGAACAGAAGCTTGGCGCGACTGGTTGGTAGCCGAAATCGAAGCCCTCGCTTCGAGTCAATACCTACTGACGGGTCGCACACTACCGGTGGTGTATGAGCCAGCCATTTCACTCGCGCAACTCCTCGGAACAGCCGTGGGTAATCATGCACGCGAGGGTGTATTGCACCGTGCCGATGGTGGTTTTCTCATTATTCGTGTGGCTTCTTTGCTGCAAGTGACTGGCTTATGGCAAGTCATTAAAGGGGTATTGCAAACCGGTAAATTATCTGCCGATGATTGGTACGCGGTGCAAGCGCATCGTCTGAGTGACACATTGCCACTGGTGAATGATTGGTCGATTCAACTGCGTTTGGTGTTAGTGGGTGAAGCACATCATTTTTTTGCGTTGGAAGAGGCAGACAGTGATGTGGTGGGGCTTTTCGAGCGTTTAATCGAGTTTGAGGATTTTGCACCACGCTTGCCTGAAATGGAGCAAGCTCTGATGTCGGTGCTGTTAGCCCGTTGTCAGTCGGATTTGGTGATGCCTGTTTCTGCCGAAGCCTTGGCACTCTGTTGTGATTATGCTTCTCGCTTGGCGGAGGATGCTACACGTTTGGCGTTGCGTATGGATCAGCTTGAAGCCTTGTTGTTGCGAGCGCAAGACGAAGCGATTCAGTTGGGTCATGCATCACTGGATGTGCCCGCCTTGACTTTGGCGATGCACAATGATCGCTATGAGGCGGGGCGCTTGGAAGCAGAGTACCGTCAAGCCATTACGGCGGGTTGGTTGTCTATTGCCACCAGTGGTGAAGCACTGGGGCAGGTGAATGCGTTGACGGTGTACGAGGTGGGTCGGATGGCTTTTGGTCAGCCGGTTAAAATCAGTGCGCAAACCTCACCCGGTAACGATGGCTTGGTCGATATCGAGAAAGAGGTCGATTTGGCCGGTCCCATTCACAGTAAAGGTATGCTCATTGTGCAAGGTTATTTGCGCGGTCGATTTATGCGCTCGCGTAGTATGGCGCTCACAGCCAGTGTGGTGATGGAACAGACATACGAGGGCGTAGAAGGTGACAGCGCTTCGGCAGCAGAAACGCTGGCATTGTTGTCATCATTAGCGCAACTGCCTTTGCGTCAAGACATTGCCGTGACGGGTGCCATTAATCAGTTTGGTGATGTGCAAGCGGTGGGTGGTATTAATGAAAAAATCGAAGGTTTTTTTCGTCTGTGTGCCATGCGAGGCTTAACCGGTTCGCAAGGGGTGCTGATTCCAGCGGTGAATCGTCAGTCGCTGATGTTGGCCGAAGATGTTCGTTTGGCGTGTGAGGCGGGGCAATTTCATGTGTACCCCATTGCGCATTTAGACGAAGCACTGAGCATGATGACAGGCGTACCCGCAGAGCAAGCCAATGAGCGGGTGTTGCAAGCCTTAGAGCAAATGAATCCCTTGCCTGTTGAACACGATGACGAGTCGCTCAGCGCTTGATACGCGGCCAGAGAGTTTAGACGCTCGTCGCTATCTGCCTTGGGTGTTTTGGCTGGCGTTGTCCATGACAGCCAGTGCCATGGGTTTGGCGCAGTTAAGCGAAACGCCCGAACCTTTTTGGCGTTTGCTCTGGCTAGGCTTGGGGTTGTTGTCGCTAAGCTTATGGCTTAAAACAACGCAGCGCGTCATCGCTTATGTGTTGATTGGTGTGGCATTAGGTGGCGGACTGATGCACGAGCGCATGCTGCAATGGCAAGCGCAAAGCATTCCGCCCATTTGGCTGAATACGACTTTCCCTGCGCAAGTGGTGGTGGATGGTATAGCCAAACCAACCGCATCGGGTTGGTCGGTATCGACGCGATTGGTCGATTCGCCATCGCCTGCCTTAACCCATGCTCAAGTGTTATTAACCTTTCCTAACGGCAGACAACCGCTTGCCGGTGAGGAGTGGTCGGTCGAACTCAGACTGCGCGAAACACAAGGGCGGTACAACCCCGCTGGTATCGACTTTGCCGCTTGGCTGTTTGCGCAAAACATTCAAGCGACGGGTTCAGTCGTCCGATTGACGGCTGCCGAACCCATTGAGCGTAGCTGGCATTGGCAATCCTGGCGTTGGTTAGCCATGCAAAAATTGTTATCGGTATTGCCTGCTGACAGTTCTTTTACGGGCTTGTCGGTTGCTTTGGTGTTGGGTGAAGTGAGTGCTGTTAGTGATGAGCAGTGGCGCGTATTACGTGATACCGGCACCCTGCACATGGCAGTGGTGTCGGGTACGCATATTACTCTGGTGGCAGGCTTGGCGTGGTTTTTAGGGTTGGCTCTGTGGAAATTAGTACCGTCACAGCGTTACCCAGCGGTGTTAGTGGCATCGCTGGTTGCCCTATTCGCTGCGGTGAGTTTTGCTTTTTTGGCAGGTATGAATGTACCCGTTCAACGCGCTTTGATTATGTTTGTCATGCTGATGATGGCGGTGTGGCTAAAGCGTTCCTTGCATCCTGTGCTGACGATGTCTTGGGCCCTCATTGCGGTGCTGCTGTGGGATGTGGGTGCGGTGATGCAAGTGGGTTTTTGGTTGTCATTTATTGCCACGGCTATCTTGTTGTGGATGCTGACCATTGAAGGAGGACGGCTTCAGCGTTTAGTGTTGCTGCATCTGGGCATGAGTTTGTTACTAGCGCCTTTTTTGCTGCTGTTCTTTCAACAAATTCCGACATATTCCGCGTTAGCCAACTTGCTGACCTCACCGATTATTGAATGGTTGCTGGTTCCTTTGCTGCTCATCATCGCCTTGCTCGCTTGGATCGCTCCCAGTTTAGCCACCCTGTTAAGCCAACTGACTGAGCAGTTATGGGCATTAGTGTGGACGCTGCTCAGTGAAATCGCCACATGGCCCATGGCCGTTTTGTTGCTCTCGCCATCGGCATGGTGGCATAGCTTGCCAGACAATACCCAGCGCTTGACTCTGCTCGATATGGGGCGGAGTGAAGTGGTGGCAATATGGCAAACACCACAGGGCGATTGGTTATTGGGTACGGGCAGTCAGCAAGGCAAGTCGCACAGCATGGAAACCATTATTTTGCCCAGCTTAACCGCCTTGGGGGTGCAGCGTTTAACGGGTGTGGTGATGAGCGATAACAGCGAAGCAGGGCATATAGGGCTGAATTTGCTCAAGCAACGCCTGAACGTCGAACAGACACTATCGAGCGAGTCCTGCTTACAGGGTGAACAGGCATCGGCAACCGACGCCTTACCGATACAAGGTTGGTGGTCGGTGCAAGGGCAGTGTTGGTTGATGATGAATCCTCAGGCTCAATTACCTGCTTTTGCCCTGAGTTGGCAAACACCTAAAACGAATGACTGGCCACAATACATGCCCATTATTGCGCCTGCACTGACTAGCAAAGCCAGTGCCTCTGCCAGCAAGGTGGATGTATGGATCAGTGCCGGTGTTCCGGTGCATTCTGGCTGGGCGCAACAAGCCTATGCCACACAACAGCAGGGTGCGATGACTTGGCAAATCAGTGAACAAGGGTTCAGTTTGTTCAAGGCGTATAAACCAGCTAATCAGCGGTTTTATCATCAGGAGGTTCAGTGAAACAGCAATCAGCTTCCGGCTGGCCGAGTTTTTGGCAACAGGGCAAACAGCCCCACTGGTGGGCTAGGTTGTTAGAGCCGCTTTATTGTGCGGTGGTGGCCATGAAACGCTTTGCCTATCGTGTCGGCCTAAAAAAAGTTACCTATTTGCCCGTGCCAGTGTTGGTGGTGGGGAATCGCGTGGTGGGCGGTACGGGTAAAACGCCCTTGCTGATGGCGCTGATTCCCTTATTGCAGGCACAGGGCTGGCGCGTGGGTATTGTTAGTCGGGGTTACGGACGACGTGATACAGCCATGCGTGCGGTGACTGCGGAGTCAACCAGCGAGCAAGTGGGTGATGAGCCTTTGATGCTGTGGCAAAGTCTGCAAGTACCCGTTTGGGTGGGGGCGAATCGGGTGGCGGCAGCGCAGGCACTATTAGCGGCTCATACGGTGGATATGATTGTTTCTGATGATGGTTGGCAACATTGGGGGTTAGGGCGAGATTGGGTGATTGAAGTGGTCGATGCCGAGAAAGGTTATGGCAATGGGCATTGTTTACCGGCAGGGCCGTTACGCGAAGCAGAAAATGCCTTGCCCTTGCCTGATTTAACCCTTTACAATGGACGAGACTTCGCTTTAAAACCCATGTCATGGCAGAATGTGCAAACTCAGCAGTGCATAGCTTTAACCGATTTGTCGGGTGAGGTGGTGGCTATGGCGGGGATTGGTCATCCGCAGCGCTTTTTTGCTAGCTTAACGGCGTTGGGTTTGACGCTAAAAGCATCGCACGCTTTAGCCGATCATCAAGCCTTAGATGCAGCCAGCTTGGCTAACATTGATGATGGCATCACGCCCTTGGTGATGACAATGAAAGATGCGGTGCGATGTCAGGCTTTTGCGCAACCTCACTGGTGGGCATTGGTGGTAGAAACTGAGTTAAATGCCGCTTTACTTCAACCCTTGCTGTCACAGATTACACAAAAAATGAACGAGAGAGACAAAACAAATGGATAAGCGATTACTGGCGATTTTGGTCTGTCCTGCCAATAAAACCCCTTTGCACTATGATGCCAGCAAGCAAGAACTGATTTCTTTGTCCGCTGGTTTAGCCTACCCCATCCGTGATGGCATACCGATTTTATTGGTGAATGAAGCAAGGGAATTATCGTTAGAAGAAGCGGAAGCTTATCGTCAACAAGCGCAGGTCAGTGCATGAAGCCAGTGGTGTTAATTCCGGCGCGTTTGCAATCGTCACGGTTACCTAATAAGCCGCTGGCGGATATTGCCGGTAAGCCAATGGTGTGGCATGTGTGGCAACGTGCTTTAGAAGCCAATGTCGGGCGCGTTGTCATCGCCACCGATAGTGAGCAGATTGAACAAGCCATGTCGCAGTTAGGGGCAGAAGTGGTGATGACGCGTGCCGATCACACTTCCGGTACGGAGCGTTTGGCCGAAGCCTCTCGTTTACTCGCTTTGAGTGATGACACGCCAGTTGTCAACGTACAAGGCGACGAGCCGCTGATTTCACCAGCGGTGATTCAACAAATTGCCGGTTTGCTGGCGCAACATCCGCAAGCTTCGATGGCGAGCCTGTGGGAACCCATTCATACCGCCACGCAACTGATGAACCCGAATGTGGTGAAAGTGGTCACCAATCAACAAGGCTATGCCTTAACCTTTTCCCGTTCGCCCATTCCTTGGCATCGTGATTTATTCGGTAGTGAATTACATGCCGATACAGAACTGCCTAAGAGTGTGCCTTTTTGTCGTCATCTGGGTATTTATGCTTACTCTGCCGGATTTTTACGCCAATATGCCCAATGGCCCGCGTCGGAAATGGAGCGCATTGAAGCCTTAGAACAGTTAAGGGTACTGTGGAACGGACATAAGATTGTGTTAGCCGAAGCCTGCCAACCTACTCATGCCGGCGTGGACACACCGGAAGATTTAGCCAGAGTAAGAGCTGTACTGAGTTCTGATTAGGTGAAGTTGGAATGAATAAAAAAGCACGCTGTTTAGCGTGCTTTTTTTCTTGGCTGGTCAAAGCCTAATGCATTAGGCTAAAACGGCTTTAAGGCGATCCATTAACTCGTCCAACGGCCATTGTTCGGCAGATTCGGCACGGCGATGTTTATATTCAATGGTACCTGCATCCAGTCCGCGCTCGCCAATCACCAAGCGATGCGGAATGCCAATCAACTCGGCATCGGCAAACATGACGCCGGGGCGTTCGTTACGATCATCAAATAACACATCAATACCCATCGCTTGCAATTCTTTGTAAAGCTGCTCAGCCGCTTCGGCAACGCGCGGTGACTTGTGCAGATTCATCGGTACGATGACAACAGTATAAGGCGCAATGGCATCGGGCCAAATTATGCCTTTGTCATCATTATTTTGTTCAATCGCCGAAGCAACAACACGGGTAACGCCGATACCATAGCAACCCATTTCCATGACGCTGTTTTTGCCGGCTTCGTTTAATACGGTGCAATTCATTGCTTCGGAATAAGTTTTACCCAATTGAAAGATATGACCCACTTCAATACCACGGGCGATACGGATTTCCCCTTGACCGCAAGGACTCGGATCACCTTCGACCACATCACGTAAATCAGCCACCAGAGTGGGTTCTGCTACATCACGTCCCCAATTAATGCCGGTGAGATGGTAGTCAGTTTCATTGGCGCCACATATAAAATCAGCACAATGCGCAGCGGCATGATCGACAATCATCGGAATGGATAAACCTGTGACGCCCAGGCTACCCACCTGAGCGCCGGTGAGTTGCGCCACTTCCGCTTCGCTGACAAAGGTCATAGGCGCAGCCACTTGCGCCAACTTCTCGACCTTAATTTCATTAAGACTATGGTCGCCACGCAGCACCAACGCCACAGCGGGGCTGTCAGTGCCTTTCACCAACAAGGTTTTCACACATTGGCTGGGCGATACGTTAAAGAAAGCCGCGACTTCATCAATGCTTTTCACCTTCGGTGTATGCACTTTTTGCATGATTTGCATTGCTGGTGCACGCGGTGTTTTGGGGGCTAAGGCTGGTGCTAACTCGACGTTAGCGGCATAGTCACTGACCGTGGAGAAGGCAATGGCATCTTCACCCGATTCGGCCAATACGTGGAATTCGTGTGAGGAGTCACCACCAATACTGCCCGTGTCGGCTTTAACGGGACGGAAGTTCAATCCCAAACGGGTGAAGATGTTGCAATAGGTCGCATGCATCAGCTCATAGGTTTTTTGTAGACTGTCGGTGTCTAAATGGAAAGAATAGGCATCTTTCATGATAAATTCACGTGAGCGCATGACACCAAAACGAGGACGAATTTCATCCCGGAATTTAGTTTGGATTTGATACAGGTTAATCGGCAGTTGCTTGTAGGACTTCACTTCACGACGCACCAAATCGGTAATCACTTCTTCATGTGTCGGACCTAAGACAAAATCACGATCATGGCGGTCTTTGAAACGCAGCAGTTCTTTACCGTACTTTTCAAAACGTCCGGTTTCCTGCCATAGTTCCGACGGCTGAACCACCGGCATGGTCACTTCCAATGCGCCCGATTTATCCATTTCTTCACGAATGATACGCTCGACTTTACGAAGCACGCGCAATCCTAACGGCAACCAGGTATAAAGACCATTAGCGAGCGGACGAATCATGCCGGCACGAATCATGAGTTGATGGCTAACCACCGCCGCATCGGA
>CAZBQD010000032.1:0-23041 GCA_964493995.1 uncultured Francisella sp. | reverse complement strand
ATTTCTGCGTCTCACTCGAAGCGATGCGTTGTTTCGAGAAGGTGAATTATGAGACTTGCACGCCTTTTTGGCAAGCGTTTTTTGCACTATTTGTCATGTTTTTGTCATCTCATCTTAATATCAACAAGTTAAAGACATCAGCACCGCATCTTCTCTTTCGCCTTGAGGGGTGGCGTAATAGTTCTTTCGTATCGCATCTCGCTTAAAACCGTTTTTTTCATAAAGCGCGATCGCTTTTTGATTCGTTATGCGCACTTCTAGTACCACACGTTCGCACCCTAGTTTTTTTGCTTTTTCGAAAGCGGCTAGCAGTAACTGAGTAGCCATACCTTGACGCTGATAGGCGGCCGCGACGGTTATTTGTAATATTTCGAACATATCCCCGAGATTGATCACCAGTAAGTAGCCTACCAATTGGCTCTCTGCATAGATGACTTCACAGCTCGTCAAAGGATTGCGGATACTCTCTTCAAATTGTTCTAATGTCCATGTGCAACCTTTCTCGTTTTGTTCGAATGCGTAAAGCTTTGCTGCTAGACTGGATTCAACCACGAAACCACTCCTTGAGCTCCCCAACGTGCCGTTGCTAGGCTAGCCGTTAACAAATAGCCGCCCGTTGGCGCCTCCCAATCCAACATTTCTCCCACACAAAAGACACCTGGTTTTACCTTAAGCATCAGCTGTTCATCCATTGCAGTAGCCTTAACACCGCCCGCACTGCTAATCGCTTCTGCCAATAGACCTGTTCCTGTTAAGACAATGGGGTAATGCTTCAGTTTTTCAGCAACTATTTTGAGGGATGGCTTGCTTGTTTCTGCTTTTAGACTTTCTTGTATTAATGCTACCTTAACAGCAGACAACTTGATTGTTGTAGTTAATTTATTGCTGAGCGATAGGCGCTGGGGTGCTTGCATTAGTTTTTGCATGACTTGTTCTAACGTCAAACCAGGCACTAAATCCAAATAGATACTATGCGATCCATTGTTATTGATGGCTTCTCTGAGTAGAGCGGAATAACCATAAATCAGACCACCTTCCAAACCAGATGATGACAGCACTAACTCCCCTTGACGATAAAGACACTGACCCTGAGTATCTTCAAGAATGAGCGCGACGGGTTTAATCGGCGAACCGGCATAATGCTGCTGCATATGCTGACTCCAGGCCACATTAAAACTACAATTAGCCGGCTTAAACTCAGCAACGTCTATTCCTAGCTGCTCAAACACTTTAAGCCAATCGCCTTTTGAACCTAATTGCGGCCAACTGGCACCACCTAATGCCAAGACAGTAGCATCTGGTGCTATCGTTTTTTGCCCTGTGGGTGTATCAAACAACACAGCTTGATCTTGCCATCGGACAAAGCGATGCTTCATATGAAACACCACTCCTGATTGTTTCAGTCGGTGCAGCCAAGCTCTGAGTAACGGAGCCGCTTTTTTATCGGTCGGGAAAATGCGACCCGAAGAACCGACAAAACTGCCAATACCCAGCCCACTCATCCAAGATTGAATCGCCGTTGCGTCAAAAGCGCGTATCATCGGCGCTAACCATGTTAAGGCTTCATAATAGTTTTGCAGAAACGCATCGAGATGCAAACTGTGACTGATATTCAGCCCGCCTCTGCCCGCTTGCAAAAACTTTCTCCCCACTGAGGGCATGGCATCATAAACACTTACCGAAAACCCATGCGCCACCAGCACTTCTGCTGCCATGAGCCCCGCAGGACCCGCACCGATAACGGCAACCTGTTTAGGCATGCGTCAAGAAATGTTGGCAAAGTGCCTGCCAAGCTTGCTGCTTCAGTTGAGGCTGAGTCAGCATTGCATCTAGCGCAGGCAGACTGGCCATAGTGGCCACGGATTGACCGAAAGCAATACCCGCGGACTCTTCAGGCTTATCTTCCAGTTGATCACAAGGAAAAAGCTGTTCGGCCGTCAAGCCAATAGACTGAGCAATCGACACCAGTAGACGCCACCGCGGGTCTTGCTCATCATCCCAAAACGCGTCTAAATCGGCTGACCAGCACCATAATTCTTGCAATGCTTGAGCCTTGCCAACTTCAACTGTGTCTTCTTGACTCACCAGCCGCTGATCGCGCCAGGTCACCACTCCGAGCGCTTCTGCTAAATTCACACGCCACCTTGATATTGTGGATGCGAGCGTTTCGCACGCACCGCCAATTTATTTAAGGCATTAATGTAGGCTTTTGCCGATGAGGTCATAATATCGGTATCTGTGCCTTGACCATTGACAATACGACCGCCCTTTTCTAGGCGAACGGCTGTTTCACCTTGCGAATCGGTGCCATTGGTGACATTACTGACCGCATACAATGACAGATTGGCACCTGAATTAACCATGCTTTCAATGGCCTTAAAGGTCGCATCGACCGCACCGGCACCGGCCGATTCGGCACGCTGTTCTTCGCCATTAATCCATAAGGTCACTTCGGCTTTAGGCAGTTCTCCTGTTTCAGAAACCACTTTCAATGAAACCAGGCGATATTGATCGCTTTCTAACTCCACCGCATCATCGGCAACCAGTGCCAATAAATCTTCATCATAGATGTCATGTTTTAAGTCAGCCAACTCTTTGAAGCGCACAAAAATACGATTTAACTCTTCTTCACTCGCAGGAGCGACACCGATAGATTCCAGACGTGAACGCAAGGCATTGCGCCCTGAATGCTTACCCAACACCATTTTGTTCGCCGACCAACCCACATCTTCTGCCGACATGATTTCATAGGTTTCGCGATGCTTCAATACGCCATCCTGATGAATACCCGATTCGTGCGCAAAGGCATTGGCACCGACAATGGCTTTGTTGGGTTGCACAGCAAAACCGGTAATGGCTGAAACCATACGCGAGGCAGGTACAATTTCTTTGCTATTAATACGAGTATCGAACGAGAAAAAATCCTGACGGGTACGAATCGCCATGACGATTTCTTCTAATGCCGTATTGCCCGCGCGCTCACCTAAGCCATTAATGGTACATTCAATTTGACGTGCGCCATTTTGTACCGCAGCCAATGAATTAGCTACAGCCAAGCCTAAATCATTATGACAATGGGCTGAAAAAACAGCTTTGTCTGAGTTAGCCGTATTGGCAATGACATACTTGAACAAAGCACCAAACTGCTCTGGTAAATTGTAACCGACGGTATCGGGGATATTAATCGTCGTTGCACCGGCTTTAATCACCGCATCAAACACACGACACAAAAACTCAGGATCGGAACGTCCCGCATCTTCTGCCGAGAACTCAACATCATCGGTATATTGTCGTGCACGCTTTACCGCATAGACAGCTCGCTCAACCACCTCATCGGGCGTCATGCGCAGTTTCTTTTCCATATGGATGGGCGAAGTGGCAATAAAAGTATGAATACGTCCCCGTTCGGCAGGTTTAACCGCTTCGCCAGCCAAGTCGATATCCCGATCAACGGCACGAGAAAGTCCGCACACCACTGAATCCTGTACTGCTTTTGCCACCGCTTGGACGGATTCGAAATCACCCTGACTGGCAGCGGGAAAACCCGCTTCAATCACATCAACACGCAGCTTTTCTAGCACTTTAGCGATTTTGACCTTTTCTTCTCGCGTCATAGAAGCGCCGGGGCTTTGCTCACCATCTCTCAGCGTGGTATCAAAAATAATTAAGGTATCTTTCATAGATGACTTCCTTAGTGTAATTCAGTAAATTGCACGGACTGGCTCGAAGACGGCTGACTCGGATTATCTTGTACTGGCTCAGTCGATTGTTTTGTTTTTTGTCTTAAACTACGACGTTCTTTTAGCCCCCACAAAGTCACCACCAGTCCCGATGCCGCATAAACAAACAATATTAAGAACAACAGTGTTGCCGGATCAATCAAAATAATAATCGCCGCACCAACCAGCAATAACATGGTGATAAAGGGAACACGATCTTTCAGCTTGAATTCTTTGAAACTGTGATAGCGGAAGTTACTCACCATCAATAAACCACTGGCAATGGTTAATAGGCTAACAAAAATAACGGTAATTTGACTAAAACTAGCCCCGCCCATAATCCAAACGAATGACGCCAACACCCCGGCGGCGGCCGGACTGGGCAAGCCTTGGAAATAGCGTTTATCGGCAACGCCCACCTGCGTATTAAAACGAGCCAAACGCAGTGCCGCGGCAGCCACATAAATAAAGGCGGCAACCCAACCGAATTTTCCTAGCTCGTTTAAGCCCCAGCTATAAACCAACATAGCCGGCGCAATGCCGAAGGAGACCATATCGGAAAGACTGTCGTATTCTGCACCAAACTCACTGGTGGCATTGGCCATACGCGCGACACGACCATCTAATGCGTCAAACACCATAGCGATAAAAATGGCAATAGCGCCCTGTTCGAACTGTTGGTTAACGCCGGCAATGATGGCATAAAAGCCACAAAATAAAGCTGCCGTTGTTAGCATATTGGGCAACCAATAAATTCCCTGTTTTGGTGTCTGCACAGGACGCTCCTTCTATTCATGGACACTGCTAAAAATCCCACTCCGTGTAATTTTTAGCGTCCAAATTTATTTTACTTCTGGTGGAAGAGATTAAACTAAAGAGATCTATGCAATTTTCTTGCAGCTCTTCCCCCAGACCCCCTTCCCTTTTCAGTTTTTGAAAGTCACCTTTACATTCAAGGTGCTAATGCTAACACAATCGATGGGGTTTACCACACCTATTCCGAATGGGCTGGCTATCATAAAACAAAAAACGCCAGCATTAAGCTGGCGTTTTCAATCGTTATAGAAGCGAAATTAGTTCTTTTCTTTATCAACAATTTTGTTAGCGGCAATCCAAGGCATCATAGCGCGTAGTTTGTTACCCACGACTTCGATACCATGTTCTGCATTTTGACGACGACGCGCTGTCATTGAAGGATAGTTAGACTGACCTTCTAAAATGAATTGTTTAGCATATTCACCCGATTGAATGTTAGCTAAAGCTTCGCGCATGGCTTTGCGAGATTCTTCGTTAATCACGCGTGGACCAGTAACATATTCACCGTATTCGGCATTGTTAGAAATTGAGTAGTTCATGTTAGCGATACCGCCTTCGAACATCAAATCAACGATCAACTTCAACTCATGCAAGCATTCGAAGTAAGCCATTTCTGGCGCATAACCCGCTTCAACCAAGGTATCGAAGCCAGCTTTAACCAACTCAACGGCGCCACCACACAATACAGCTTGCTCACCAAACAAATCGGTTTCACACTCTTCACGGAAAGTGGTTTCGATGATGCCTGTACGACCACCACCAACACCCATCGCGTAAGAAAGCGCAGTTGCTTTCGCATTGCCAGAAGCATCCTGGTGAATCGCGATTAAGTCAGGAATACCACCGCCGCGCACAAACTCTGAACGCACTGTATGACCCGGTGCTTTTGGCGCAATCATGATGACGTCTAAATCTTCACGTGGTTCAATTTGGTTGTAAATGATTGAGAAACCATGCGCAAAAGCCAAGGTTGCGCCTTTCTTGATGTTAGGTTCAATCTCTTGTTTGTACAATTTAGACTGGAACTCATCTGGCGTTAGAATCATCACCACATCAGCAGCAGCAACCGCAGTTGCGACGTCAGCCGTTTTCAAGCCATAACCTTCTGCTTTCTTAATAGAAGGCGAGCCAGCACGTAAACCCACGGTTACGTCAACACCTGAATCTTTCAGGTTAGCCGCATGCGCGTGACCTTGTGAACCGAAACCGATAATGGCTACTTTTTTGCTTTTGATGATCGATAAATCACAATCTTTATCATAGTAAACTTTCATTGAATATCCCCAATACAAATGAATGTGTTAAAAAAATGAATAGGTTAGCCCCTTAATGGGCTCACGCACTAAATCTGTAAACGCTTTTCGCCACGCATGATACCCAGCGCACCAGAACGTACCGTTTCCAAAATCAGGCTGGTGTCTAGCGCATTCATAAAAGCATCTGTTTTGCTTTTATTGCCCACCAACTGGATGGTGTAGGTGGTGGCGCTGACATCGACGATTTGCGCACGGAAGATATCCGCCAAGCGTTTCAATTCTTCACGATATCCGCCCGTCGCCATCAACTTGATGAGTAATAGCTCTCGCTCAATATGCTCACCGTTGGTTAAATCGACCACCTTAATCACATCAACCAAACGGTTGAGGTGTTTAACGATTTGCTCGATTTGTTGCTCGTTGCCTTCCGTTACCAGTGTCAGACGCGATACCGTTTCATCTTCGGTCGGTGCAACAGTAAGTTCTTGAATATTGTAACCACGCGCCGAAAATAATCCGGCTACGCGTGACAGGGCTCCTGATTCGTTTTCCATCAGCATAGAAATGATATGACGCATCTCTTAGCCCCCTTATACCAAAATCATTTCGTTTTGACCCGCACCAGCCGGAATCATCGGGTAAACGTTCTCTGTGTGGTCGGTTTGAATGTCCATAAACACCAAACGATCTGTCATGGCAAAGGCTTCACGCATTTTGCTTTCCAACTCGGCTGGATCCGTTACTTTCATGCCCACATGACCATAAGCCTCTACCAACTTCACAAAGTCTGGCAGTGAGTCCATGTAAGACATTGAGTAGCGACGGTCGTAGAAGAATTCTTGCCACTGACGCACCATGCCTAGGAAGCGATTGTTCAAACAGATGATTTTCACCGGCAAACCATACTGTAAACAGGTTGACAGCTCTTGAATGTTCATCTGAATACTGCCTTCACCCGTGACACAAGCAACGGTTGCTTCAGGAAACGCCATTTTCACGCCCATAGCATAGGGCAAACCGACACCCATGGTGCCCAAGCCACCGGAATTAATCCAGCGACGCGGTTTGTCGAATGGGTAATATTGTGCCGCCCACATTTGATGTTGACCCACATCCGATGTGATGTAAGCATCGCCTTCGGTAATTTTGTGCAACAGCTCAATCACAGATTGAGGCTTAATCACTTTGGTTGATGGCTGATAAGCCATACAATTAATGCTGCGCCATTCATCGATCTGTTTCCACCAAGCCGACAAGGCTTCGGCGTTCGGCTTGCGTTTTTCATGACGCAACATGTCGAGCATGTCATCGAGTACTTGCGCGACTGGACCGACAATAGGTACATCCACCTTCACGTTTTTAGAAATCGAAGCGGGGTCGATATCAACGTGAATGATTTTCGCGGTCGGGCAAAACTTCTCGATGTTACCGGTAACACGGTCATCGAAACGCGCACCGATGGCAATCAACACGTCACAGTGGTGCATCGCCAAATTAGCTTCGTAGGTACCATGCATACCCAGCATGCCAATCGACTGAGCATCGCTGGCTGGGAAAGCGCCCAAGCCCATTAGGGTTTGCGTAATGGGGTAGCCCATGGTGTGAACGAGATCGATCAGTTGGGCTGACGCATCTCCGAGCACCACACCACCGCCGGTGTAAAATACGGGACGTTCCGCGCTCATCATCAAATCAATGGCTTTGCGAATTTGGCCGGAATGACCTTTGCTCACCACATTGTATGAACGAATACTCACCGTTTCGGGATAAACGTAATCGGTTTTGGCATTTTGAATGTCTTTCGGAATATCAATCAATACCGGACCGGGACGACCCGTTGTGGCGATATAAAAAGCTTTTTTCAGCGTATCGGCCAACTCGGCAACATCACGCACTAAAAAGTTGTGTTTCACAATCGGACGACTGATACCGACGGTATCGACTTCTTGGAAAGCATCCAAACCAATCAAGCCTGTTGGCACTTGACCAGTAATGACAATTAACGGAATAGAATCCATATAGGCGGTCGCTAAGCCGGTAATGGCATTAGTCGCACCTGGCCCTGACGTCACCAATACGAGTCCTGGTTTACCCGTGGCGCGTGAATAGGCATCGGCAGCATGGGTGGCAGCCTGCTCATGTCGAACCAAAATATGTTGTAACTTGGTCGCAGTGGTATCTAAAGCATCATAAATAGGCAGTACAGCACCACCTGGGTAACCCCAAAGATGATCGACTCCTTCGTCTTCTAAAAATTTAACGACGATCTGAGCACCTGTCAACTCCACGCCACTCTCCTTCAATCCCAAGTATATTTAGGGGTGTAAAACAGCATATTGTAATACAAATTCAAGATAACAAACGATGTTTCATAAAAAAATAATACCTGACCATTTTGGTCAACTATTCGACAGGAGTCAAGCGCCAATTAAAAAATTGTGACGGTAGTGACGCATCTCGGCAATCGACTCATGAATGTCGGACAAAGCGGTGTGCGTACCCTTTTTTTGCACCGCGTCGAATACGGGTTTATTCCAACGACGTGCTGCCTCTTTGAAGCTACTGACATCGAGCAGTCGGTAATGCAGATAGTTGTCTAACGCGGGCATGTATTTTTCGATAAATTTACGATCTTGACAAATACTGTTACCACACAAAGGAGATGACTTAGCGGGCACATATTGCTGCACAAAAGTCAAGGTCATCTCCGTCGCTTGCTCAATGCTAATGCTACTTTGACGACAACGCTCAATCAGACCAGAAGCCCCGTGGGTTTTCAAACACCACTCATCCATGCCCGCTAACACCTCGTCCGAAAGGTGAATGGCGATTTCGGGTCCTTCGGCAATGACATTCAACTGACTATCGGTAATCAGTGTCGCCACTTCCATAATAGTTTCTGTGGCAACCGACAAACCGGTCATTTCTAAATCCATCCATACCAAATTATCTGCGCTCTGCATCTCGACTCCTTAACCAAATACCACAAACATCTTCTATAATGATGCAACTATTAATGATATAACCGCTCATACTGGGAAGTTTGACTATGCTAGATATTACCACGTTACAGAACCAATCATGCCAACCCATTGCCGCAAATGGTCAGCGCATGGTGATTCCCACGGTCGAAAGCTACTTAAGTGTGTTACCTGGCTGGCAAGCTGGATTTGACTACAATAGTATCGAGCGAAGCATCCCGTTTAAAAATCACTATCAGGTGATGGCTTTTTTGAATGCACTGGCATTCATCAGTCATGAGCAAGATCATCATGCTGAAATCTGTTACGGCTACAACAAGGTTCACATTAAACTCACCACCCATAGCATCAAAGGCGTCAGCCTAAACGATATGATTATGGCAGCTAAAATTAATCAGTTGCGACCTGCATGAGTAAGCGCCGTCTATCTCAACATCAACAGCAACGCATCGATCAGCGACGTTCGGGCAGCCAACATCACAGCGAAGGCTTTGAAGGCTTGGTGGTGATGAATTCGGGCAAAAAAGCGACAGTACAGCTGGACGATGGTCGCCTGCTCACTTGCCATCAACGCGCCAACCTAGCCAATGTCGTAGCGGGCGATAAGGTCATCATTTCGTTAGATGAACAACACCCGCCCGTGATTGAAAGCCTGCTGCCCAGACGTAGCCTGCTCTCTCGCCCGGGTTTTCGCGGCGTGATTAAACCCGTTGCCGCCAACGTTGACCAGTTGCTGGTGGTGATTGCACCCGCTCCCGGCATCGACCTAGACCTACTTGATCGCAGTCTATGTTACTGCGAGTGGCAAGGGTTGGATGCGGTGATCGTATTGAATAAAGTCGATTTATTGGCTGACGATTATCGTGCTTTGTGCGATCAACTGGCACAGACTTATCGCCAAATGGGCTACACCTGGATCGAAACCAGCACAGAAAACACCCTAGGCATGGCCGAATTACAGGCCATCTGCGCTGATAAAACCAGCGTGTTTTTAGGCAACTCAGGGGTCGGAAAATCATCCCTGACGCAAGCCTTAATTCCTGATGTGGCCATTCGCACCCAGCAACTCTCTGCTTCTACTGGCTTAGGTCAGCACACCACCAACAACGCCACTCTTTACGAACTCAACATCGGCGGACAGCTCATTGATGCCGCTGGCATTCGTAGTTTAGAATTGAGCGAGTTCGCGATTGAACACCCAGACCGCTACTGGCGTGATTTCCGTCCTTATTTAGGACAATGTCGGTTTAGCAACTGCACGCACGACCACGAGCCTGATTGTGCCATTAAAACAGCCGTTGAAAATGAAGAGATCGCCTTACACCGCTATCAGCACTATTTAAGGCTGCTACATAGCACACCGACCTGATAGCAAAACATATTATTTTTTTCTAATATCTCTTGACAGAATCGCAACACTTGTATGTAATAAGCAACAATCGGTGAAAAACCGGGCTATTAATCTAGACATCCTTAATGGAGCTTACACCATGAAAAAATTAATCGTTGCAGCAGCACTATCTGTGTTAGCAATGGGCGCTCACGCTGCTGACGAAGCAGCAGGTAAAGCAAAATACGCTTCTTGCGCGGGTTGCCACGGCCCTAACGGTAAAAGTGCTTCTCCTGCTTTCCCAACCTTAGCAGGTAAAGATGCAGCTTATTTAACTGCTGCACTGAATGATTACAAATCGGGCAAGAAAAACAACCCGATGATGTCTCCACAAGCTAAAGGCTTGTCTGATGCTGACATCGCTAACATCTCTGCTTTCTTAGCTGCTCAAAAATAATCGAGTTTTGCTGATTAAGTCACTAGGGGAGCTTCGGCTCCCCTTTTGTTTGGGCTTGAATACTTGACGCATTCCGTTAAAAACGGTTTAATGGTCGAATAATTAAGAACCACACTGGAGCACTCACATGAAACGCTTTTCGTTACCTCTTGTTGCCATGACCTTAGCACTGCCCGTATTTGCCGGTGACAAAGCGGCGGGTGAAGCAAAAGCTCAAGCCTGTGTTGGCTGCCATGGAGCGCAAGGTAAAAGTCTTGTGCCTACCTTTCCTAAATTGGCAGGACAGCATGCGATTTACCTAGAAAGCACGCTGAAAGAATTCCGCAGTGGCGCGCGTAAGAACGATTTGATGTCACCCTTTGCTGCCGGTTTATCCGATGCCGACATTGCCGACATTGCTGCCTACTACGAATCTCAGAAATAACCTCTCGCATCATCCCGCGCCTAGCCTTGAAGTTGGGCGCTCTGACCCGCTATCACTGCTCATAGTTTAACAGGATAAAACAGAAACCTCCTAAGTTTCGGATCTGCGTTCGAGTCGCGGTGAGCAGACCAAACACTATATCAAGGTGCTTCAGAGCACCTTTTTCTTTACGCACAAACAAATAAATTCAACGACTTACAAAAAAACAGATGTTCACAGATGATCGGCTCACCTCTTTACAGCTCATAAAATTAGGGGTAAGATCAGGGGTAAGTTTTTAGGAATTATCCCACCAAACCCTAAATTTACCCCTTTTTTGTTTTTTTAGAGCAAAAAAGGGGTAAGCAAAAAGGAGAGCCCAAATGGCACTAACAGACATACAATGCAAGAATGCCAAGCCTAAAGAAGACGGCACACCATCTAAACTATTTGACGGTCATGGGTTGCATCTTCACGTCACAGAAAAAACCAAAACTTGGCGACTCAAATACTACATCGGTGGCAAGGAAAAACTCGCTACAGTTGGTCAGTATCCAAGTGTAAAACTTGTTGAAGCACGAAAAATCGCAGACACTATGCGAGATCAAGCAAAACTGGGGATTGATCCTGTCGATTACCGAAAAAAAACTAAACAAGAACTTATTGCCCAAGCTCAAGCCGAAAAAACAAGAGCTGTCACTTTTAAGGATGCTTATGACGAGTGGTACAAGGTCAAGCAGAAAGAATGGAGCAATAAACATGCGCAAGCATTAGAAATGCAATTTAATGTTTATCTACAACACATAGCAAACAAGCCATTGGAAGAGATAAAACCACTTGACTGCATCAACCTACTGAAAGGAATTGAGGTTCAAGGCAAGCTTTCAACTCTCGACAAAACCAAGCGGCAACTGAGTCAAATCATGCGCTACGCAGTAAGCACTGGAAAACTGAACAGCGATCCCAGCCGCGATATTTCCAAGGAAATTTTTCCTAAACGCAAAAAAGAAAATTTTGATCACCAAACCGACGCAAAGGTTATACAAGAAATTTTCCAGAACATCTGCTTACCCTATTCCGGTTCTGTTAGCGTACACAGCGCTTTAAAGTTTGTGCCTTTAACCTTTTTAAGAGCAAGTGAAATCACAGGCTTAAAATGGTCGGAAGTGGATATTGACAAAAAATTGCTTCGTATCGAAGCTGAGAGAATGAAAAAGAAACGAGAACACATTGTGCCACTCAGTACACAAGCATTAGCGATTATTCAACTTCAACAAGCGATTAGTTTAAGCAGTGAATATGTTTTTCCCAGTCCACGAAATATCAATGGACACATAAGTACCCAAGCCCTCTTAAGCGCTCTGCGCAGCCAAGGCGTACCCAAAGGCGAATTCACCAATCACGGCTGGCGTCACGCCGCATCGACAACTTTACATGAGCAAGGTTTCAATAGTGATTGGGTAGAAATTCAACTTGCACACATCACGCCAAGTACGCGAGGCGTTTACAACAAAGCACAATACCTTGTTGAACGTACTAAGATGATGCAAGCATGGGCTGATTTTTTACATGGGATTGAGCCAGCTTCACCCTAAGCTTACGCTAAGGGTGAAGAGCCTGGAGAGCGCCATGCTTACGCAAGGCTACTGTTTTAACACCGGAATAGGCATGATCGGATTACCATCTTTAAGTAAGCCAGTGTCAGCCCTACTGAACAAAGACTGCAACACAATTTCACGGCTTTTTTCATCTATCGCCTGTTCATTGATAAGTGACAAATACAAATACGTGAGCTGCTCGCGTTCTTCTGCATCTCTCTGCAAATGAAACGCACTGAGCATCAACTTTGACAAAGTAAGCACAGCAAAAATAACCAAAGAAGTGGTTGTGATAAATAGCGTTATCCCTTGTAATGAACCCAACTCAAACGCCGACTTATTGCCAAGCATCCAAACATGAAACGCATTAAAGTATTCCATAATGGCGACAAACATCACGCAAGCGAGAATAGCTGCCCAGAAAAAGCCTTTATTTCTCGAACTTTCGGCTGTTTTTCGCCAATACTCAGCTGGCTTTGACAGTTTAAGCTTTTCTTCATACGTCAGTTCTAATTCAGCAATTCGATCCTTCCAATCCTTTTCATGCTTATCAAATGAATCGCTATGCTCTTTAAGTGCCTGATTCTGAGCTTCAACTTGCTCATCCTGCCAAGTCTTAACATCTGACTGAAGTTGATTGCGCCACTGCTCTAACCCGTCTTCAAATTGTTGGGTTTTGCTGATTGCCGACTCGGTTTGTTTTGCCAACTGTTCATGTAGTGTAGAAAAGGTTTTTTGTTCATTTGCCTTACGTGATGCTATAACCTCATTGCCTTGCATAATGTATTCATATGCCAAGACGCTTCCTATCAGTGCATCAAAAGCGTTCCCTAAAGCCTGATTAGAAATTATTGCTTGAATAAATGCTGCGCCTGCTTGAGCAGAGTGCTTAATTGCAGAGACCCAAGCACCAACAAAACTATGTGTACGACTGATCCACTGACGACTTTGCACAAGATACCAATAAGGCGAATGCCCATTCTGATAACTCCGCATTTGATTTTGCCAATCTTGTTCCGACCAATTCTTACACTCGCTTTTCCACTGAAGCATCTGAGATTTAAGCTGATTCAGATGTCCAAGCATCGAATCATATGGACTGGTAAGACGCTGATTCACAGCACTAAGTTCGTCGGTTACGCCTTGCCAAAACTCTGACTCTTCATACAAAAACGCAATGAGTTCATCCAGATCGTCAAAACTTACACTATAGTTTTTAACATCATTAAATGTTATTGAGCTTGGCAATTTCATAAGCCACCTTTACCGACAGATCAACATCATAAATACCGCCCAATCACATCTCTTGTTTGAGCAGGTTCAAACACCACATCAAAACACCACTGTCCCCAACTGCCATTTTCATTGATTGCTTTTACCCACACATCCATTGCATCACGTTTGGCTTTGTTTTGTGCAGAATCCACCCCTTTGACTTCCAACACCATCGTTTTGCCATTGTCTAAACGAATCAAGTAATCAGGTACAAAGTTGCGCACAGAGCCATTCCACAGGTAACGGATTTTGAAGTTCAAATGATCGTTTTTTGCCCATGAAAGAATGTTGTCATCCTTTTCACACACATCAGCAACCATTTTCTCCCAAGCACTGTCATACACCACATGGCTAATTTGCGATTTAACCGTTGGTTGGCAGGGTTTAGTGGTTGTCCAAGGGCGCATGTAGGCAGTCGAGCCAGTTGGCATTTGCTGATCAAACAACACTTCTTGCCTTTCCACATTCTGCTCTGCCACAAACCGATTAACGTGCGTCACAATTGCATCCATATTCAAAGCGAAAAGTAACCGTTTACGCACTGGGTCTTGATGCCAAAGGCTATTAATGTCAAGCCGATCACTCTCTAAAAACTGTTCTACAATACGGATAAGCTGAACAGCCAAGTATTGCTTATCGCCTGTAAAACCGCGTTCATTAGTCAGGAATAACTTTTTCGCTGCGCGGAAAATCAGGTTTTGTAATCGGAAATCTTCGATTGCTTTTTCTAAGTCGATTTGGGTGACTTGCGCTAAATTTGGCGACCCTGTTAAGGATGGCGCAATGTCAGCATTCAAAGGCGTTAAGGCAGCATCTAACTTCAATACTTCAACACTATCCCAATCCATCACCAACTCAGGTTTTAAGATAGTTTGAATGCGCTCAACATTCGGCCACTTAATTTCATGTTGTGGGCGATCAGGTTCGACTTCTACCCGAATGCTTGGCTTGGGTGGTGGCGGTGGTTCACCGCCGTCGTTTACTTCTTGGAAAACCGACAAAGGAACACCAAACACGTTCACATACTCAGGAAGAAATAAACCATGTCTATCCATATCATGCGCGACACGACGCAAACCACGACCAATTACCTGCTCACACAGTAACTGACTGGTAAAGGCACGTAATCCCATGATATGCGTTACGTTAGCCGCATCCCAACCTTCCGACAACATCGCCACAGAAATAACATTATTGAGCATTTGACCTGGCTGATTACGCTTACCCACGCTGTCCACTAAAGCACGTAATTGTTCTTCCTGTTTTAACGACAAGATTTCTTCTTGCTTCACAGACGATAAACCCGATGCGGCAATAATGTCTTCCAATCGCTTGGCGTAGTCTTTATTGGCTGTGACACTTTCACCACGTTCAGCTTTTTCTAACACTTTAGAGTCAACACGAAGCGTCTGGTTAGGTGACTGAGTGCCTTCAATTAGGCAATCACCCGAATTAAAGAAATGCTCAATACGTGAGGCGGTTTCAGTGCGGTTACACACAGTCAGCAATACAGGCGGAATATCATGCCCGCCCGCTTTCCACGCCTCGGCGGTTTGTTTCCAGTCGTAGGCTAAAATAGCGTAGGCTTTTTGTACCAAGTCGGGTAAGGTTTCATTGGCTTCAGCTTTTCGGTTCAAGTCTTCTTTAACGGCATCATCACGATACAAATGATAAAGTTTACTGGCATAGGTTTTGGCATCGGGCAAGGCATCATCACGCACCACAACACGAGGCGTTTTTACTAAGCCTGCTTCAATGGCATCGTTTAAGCCAAAATCACTGATAATCCAATCAAACAAGCCTTTTTCGGTATTGCTCTTACCCGTTGGCGCAAAAGGCGTTGCCGACAAATCGAAACAACGACGAATGCGTCTGGTTTTATGAATACGGTCTAAGCCTTCGATCCATCGTGTGGCTTCGTCCAAATCCAAACCAAACTCTTCCGCTTCTTTTTTACTGACTTTCAATTCAGGACGCTGGCGATAGGCATGGTGTGCTTCATCGTTGATAACAATTAAATCTTTGTAGTCAGCTAACTTACCCAATACCCGACGCGTAAAGGCTTCATCACTTTCTGCCCCTTTCTTGACGACTGAGCGATCTTGTTCTTTCAGTGGCATCAGGCTATGCCAGTTTTCAATCAAGAGTTCAACTTGATTGAGTTTTTGGCGTAAGGATTCATTCGGGCAAATAGCAAAAGCATCATAGGTATTTTTGTCATGACCTGGATACAACACCTGCAAACGGCTTTTTACCGTTAGCCCAGGCGCAACAATGAAAATGACTTTAGAAAATCGTTTGTCTTTGGGATAAGTCAGGGCGTTGAGCGTCTGCCAAGTAATAATCAATGCCATGACAGAGGTTTTACCCGAACCCGTTGCCATTTTGTTACAAATACGCTCCCATGCACCACCATCACCTGGTAAGTCGATACCCTGCTTAAACTCTGCTGGGGCTTCTACCCACCAAATCAGCGATTCAATTGCTTCTAACTGACAAAAATAAAAGGGATTTTGACGAGGACCACCAACCCAGCCGCAACTACTTTCATCCCATTCCCCACGACTATGCCAATGTTCTAAAAGTTGGCGGGTAATGCTGGTAACACCTGGATAGCTTTGTTCTCGCCACTCATCAAGACGAATACGAATCTTATTAACCGTATCTAATTCAGTCATCCGACTGGTATTGTTTCGCGTATCAAATTGCTCATAACTGGCGGGTCTTCTACCTTGCACGATGGAAGATACACGCCCGTTGGCATCAGTTGCCCAGTATTGCGTTGGGCAATCAAAAGGCGAGTTTATAATTAACGAGGTTGGTTGCTGACTCATACCCACCCCCTTAACGCGTTTGATCTAAACGAATCACTTTGAGCGATTCAATACCACGATCATCCACAATTTTTACGGCAATGCAGCGATTTTCGCCCAAACTAAAGGGTAAGGATTTTGTGCCGTGGAAATGCGACAACAAAGACTCATCCAATTCGGCTTTGATGTCTTTTTTCAGTTTTTGCCATCCTTCGCCTGTACCCGCCATTGGGAAGAATACCTGACGCGCAAACAGCGATCGGTTATCGTAATCGGTGTCCAACTGCCACATGGCAATGTTCTTTTTACCGCCCGATTTCAACTCGCCCGATTTGGTATCAAAATAGTCGAAGCCGTGCACTTCGACTTGATACTGTCCATCTTTCAGGCTATGCACTTCAATATCGGGTTGCCCCATGAGCCAAAAAGATTCGTTGCTGGCACGTCCTTTTTTCAAGTCTTCGGTGAGTAGATCGGTATTCATTTGCACCTTGAGTGCTTGAATACCTTTGATATTGTCGATGTCTTTTGCCGCTTCTGGGTCGAAGGTAAAGGCACAGAACACCAAGAGTTTCGGTAAGGGGAAAAGCTCACCCGCTTCACGCATGGCAATTTCCACTTGGCGTTGTTCGAGGGCAGTATATTCAGGTCCAAAGCTGACCGCCACACGCTCGCCTGTTTCAATCACCGAACCAACGGCATGAATGTAGTGAGCACCTGGTAAGACTTCCAAGTCTTGTAATTTGAGTAGTTGTCCACCTTTGCCACGAATACCTGCTTTTAACAGTTCCTCTCGCCATTGGGCTTGTTTGCTGGTTGCGCCTGAACGGGCAACCGCTAAATCGGCTTCTTTAGGTTGCTCCGATTCGTCTAACCCCAATACCGTGGCAAAAGGCACAGCCTCGACGGTAAAAGGTCCTGTAATGCGTAGTTTCTTTTTATCAATTTCGGGTTGATCGTAGAGAATTTCTTGTCCTGCATTGGCGGCAATGCTGGCATCCATTTTTTTCTGCATTGCCATGCGTGCGGTATGAAAAGCCTCTAAAGCCGTTTTGCTGGCTTGCGTCCAATCTTCGGGCGCATCAAAAGGCACTTCCCATTCGAGCAACGCATTAGCAGCCACCACTTCACCAGAAGGTAAGGTGGTGGTGATACCCTCTTTAGCGGTGAAATCAATACTGCTTCCTTTCCGTCCACCTTCGGTGACTTTGAAAGGTGTTGCATGACCTTTGAGGGCTTGATTGAGTTGATGTAATGCCGTTTCAATGGCGGGGTGCATCGCATCATAAATGAGGTCGATGTCGGGATTATTGGCAATCGATTTAAGCGTAATGTGTGGCACTGTTTTGTAACGAAAGCCACCTTTTAAGCCTTCATTGGGGTATTTCAGATCGTAATAATCATAACTGGCAGTCATCAATCGTTGTTTTGCCAAGGTAACCGCTACGCGCGACGTATCGCAGGTAATCCAACGTCTACCCCATTTTTCAGCAACAAAAGCAGTCGTACCAGAACCGCAAGTCGGGTCTAATACTAAATCACCAGGATCAGTGGTCATTAACATGCAGCGTTCAAGTACTTTCGTCGTTGTCTGAACCACATAGCTTTTACCTTGCTCAGCTGTTCCCATCGTATCTTCCCACAAATTAGTTAAAACTGTCGCAGGAAAATCATCAACAAAAATTTTGTAGTTTACAAAGCCTTTGGTTAGTTTTAACCTAAATGCTTTAGAAAGTCGCCCCATTCCAATCGAGTTGGTTTTCCAGCCACCTTTAGATAAACTTAGTGAGACACCGCTCTCAACAAACTTAAACGTTGTAGAATTACTGCCTGTTTCAGATACCAATGGACCACCTAAAAAGACTCGAGATCCTACTGGCAATAATTCAGAGTTTATTTTTTCTTGCTTTGTTATAGGCCTAATTGTACCGTTTACTAACTGAACTTGATTATAACGATCACCAGAACCTATACCAATTTTTTTATCCTGAAATAATCTTCTAAACTTAGCACTATTTTTATTCTTTACGAACCAAATAAGATAGTCAGAGACATTATCAATAAACTGCTCCCCCATTCCCCCTGTTTTTTTAGTTGTAATAACACTTATAAAATTATTAACCCCAAAAATCTCTTCCAATAGCTCTTTTACATGATGCAAGTTTTCATCAGAAATCTGCACAAACACACTACCCGATTCATGCAATAGCTCTCGTGCCAATAACAAACGATCACGCAAGTAGGTGAGGTAGCTATGAATGCCCAATTCCCAAGTATCGCGGAAGGCTTTAATCATTTCGGGTTCTTGCGTCAGGTCTTCGTCTTTGCGGTCTTTGACATCTCGCTTATTCACAAACGGCTGAAAGTTAGAACCATATTTAATGCCATAAGGTGGGTCGATGTAGATCATCTGCACCTTACCCGCCATGCTTTCTTTTTGCAGTAACGAGTTCATCACCAGCAAGGAGTCACCCGAAATCAGGCGGTTTGCCCAATCGCGTTCATGCTTGTAAAAAGCAATAGCATCACGCAACGGCAAGTTTTCAAAGGGCGCATGAAACAAGTCTGGTTGAAACTGTGGCGCAGACTCCCCTTTGCTGTTCTTCATTTTTTTCTGCATCGCCGCCAAAATGGTGGCTGGGTCGATGCGCTCGTGAACGTGCAAGGAAACCGTATCCACTTCAAAACTGGTGCGTTCTGCTTTACCTGTCCAGTTTAGGTAGGGCGACTGTAATCGCTTCAACTCCTGCAAGGCATCTTGCATCACTTGGGTATCACCCGAAGCTAAAGCATCATCAATTAACTGCTCTATTTTCGCGCGTTGGCTGTCGAATTGTAGCGAAGGGTCTAAATGCGGGTCGTACAGATAGCCTTGCTTGCGCTCCTGATCGTCCGAATGGGCATCGACCATGCCCACATGAGGGTTGTTGACACGTTTTTCATCATGACGATAGGCGAGGACTTGGTTGTTAGATGCTGAAGCCATTTGCTTATTCCTGGCAAAGTAAAAAGGATGGGGAGATTGTAGCCTGTTTAGCGGGATTGGGGAACTCATACCCACGTCAAAAGTGAATCACTTTTTATATCGACCAAAAACGTGCTAATTAAAAATAAAAAACCGTCAACATCTGGTCAAAATGACATCTGTCTCGAACAGATATATATGAGCAACGGCGCTCAACATGGACATTTAAGCAAAGGAGACGACTGCATATGTAAGGAGAAAAATAATGATGCAACCAAAATTGATTAGAAGAAAAAATGTGATTGAAATGACAAGTTTAAGCCGCAGCACGATCGATAGACGAGAAGCCGAAGGTAAATTTCCGCCGCGCTTATCACTTGGCAAAAACATTGTCGCTTGGCGTTTACAAGACATTGTTGAATGGATCGATGCGCAGCAACCAAAAAACATGGGGGCAGTGGCATGATTGAACAAACTACTAATAGCATGACTATCTATTTCAAATCTTTGGCAGAACTTAAAGCAACTGCCCCAAAAGATGAATGGCTCATAAAAAATTGGGTCGGTAAGGGTGAACTGATATCAATTATTGCGCAACCAGCAGCGGGTAAAAGCTTACTGGCACTTGAAATGGGAATAGCGATGGCAACCAAAACCGATTGGCGCGGTGAAAAAGTCAGTCGAGTTTTCAATGTGTGCTATATCATAGGCGAAGGTCAAAAAGGGTTCATAGATCGTGTACGTGCCTACGAGATCGAGAATGATATTTGCGTGGATGATTGTCCTTTTTACCTAAGCAACACAAGCGTACACATAGATACCGTTGAAGGATTAACTCAGACCATAAAAGCCATTGAGCAAACAAGAGCAATGCCAGACATAATTTTCATGGATACACTGGCAAGGTGCTATAACGGCGATGAAAATTCGGCGCGCGATATGGGAGAGCTTGTAA
The DNA here is from genome assembly GCA_964493995.1 of uncultured Francisella sp. GTDB lineage: Bacteria > Pseudomonadota > Gammaproteobacteria > Thiomicrospirales > Thiomicrospiraceae. Next base: position 2,473 of record CAZBQD010000032.1, on the reverse strand, counting down.
AAAACTGCAACTATTTAAGTCAGTATTTCAATAATGCGGCAGTCGTTTTAATCCACCACAGTGGCCACAGCGATAAAACACGATCGAGGGGTTCAAGTGCGTTAATTGGCGCGGTAGATAAAAGTTATCTACTCACTGTCAAAGACGAGCAAAGAATACTATCATGCACCAAGTCTAAAAACAGCAAAGAAAACGAAAACAAGTGTTTTGAAATAAAATCTGTGAGTTTAGGTATATTTGATGACGATGGTGATGAAATAACAAGCGCTGTTTTAATACAAACAGATGCTAATAGACTAAAATCAAAAGACACAAACCCGGAAAGAACGATTGCATTAAATTGTTTTACTAATATATATAATGCAAACCAAAAAGTGACAGACATAGAATGGCGTAACAATTTCTATGAACTTTTTAAAGATCAGAAAACACCAGATGCGATTAGAACCGCATACAACAGACATAAAAAATACTTTTTAGACAACGATATAATCATCGAAAAAGAAAATATTTACTATATAAAAGACACACTCTAAACAAGAAAGTAAGAAATATTTAATTAACGAACGAACGGGGCGTATTTATATAAATACGCCCCGTTCGTTCGTTAGTAGACAGCAAACAATTTTTCTTGCCGTTGATGATTTTGGGTTATTATTACTAAATTTAATAGCTTAAAAATAGCCGATATTAAAAATAAAAAACAAATTTTATTTGCTATTATTGTAATTATTGACTGCTCGGGTGAACAATCAATTTATTTAACTTTAATAGGAGAAAAAATGAAAAACATATTTATAAATAAAAAAATTTCCGAAAATTATATTGAGAGTATCGGTGGTGTATTGTGGAAAAAAGATGGTAAAAATCTGGCGTATTTTAACCACATCGGTGTTTGGTTAATGTTTTCAAAAAATGAAATCGGTTATATCTTAAACAAGAAACCAGTTGATAGATTTAATGGTGAACAAATTTTTGAATCAATCAGAAACGGAAAACTTTGGTTTGACTTTAAAGACAATGCTTTTAAATCAAAAATCAGAAATACAAATTTACTATCGGAAGATGAAATATTGAGCATATCAGTTAGATCGATTTTAACCGCCATTAGTGAAATATCTGGTGCAGATTACACTGAAGAAACATTAATTGTTTCTAATGTTGACTTAATGCCTATGCCAACCCTGCCACCATTGCCCAATGTACCATTCTAAGATCGGGTTATGCCGTCAAAACCACAATGGTTTTGGCGGTTTATTTGGTCTTTTTAACAAATCCCACAATATACACAAAGCTAAATAGTAGTAATATTCCGTTCTTGCCGATGCGTCCTTCATAACCAAACTTCGATAAAATAAATAGACATGCTTATTGCCAATTTGTTCAGGGTGATAAACACCTGCATGGCGCATAACAGCTCTTACACGTTGCATTTGTGCTATCCTGTTTTTCTTGGATCCTTTACGCTTGTACCTTGAAAATAACAATTCCAGCTTATCCATTACAACTGCCCCCCGATATAGCGACTCACCACATCTTCGCGATGATGCCCAAGCTCTTCAGAAAGCTTTAGCCTTGCTTGACGGTCAAAATCACGAGCTTGATCTGGATGAATATACACCCCTTGCTTAGAAGCTTCTTGAGCAATAAATTCCCGCCAACGCATACCCGCTGGCTTATCACTAAGAACGGGGCTTTTAATGTCAATACCCAAAATATCCTTAATTAAGGCAGAATATCTTTGATTGGCGTAAAAGTGTCGCTCAGCATGAAATTTAGATGTTTCGCGATAGCATTGTGTCTTATGCTGTTTATAAGATAAGCTTGGATGAATTAAGCTTTTTGCGTCACCTTGTACTTTTGCTGCTTCAACCAAGACTTGTATTTGTTCACGTGTTGTAACGGGTATAATCCGAGACTGACCACCTTTTGTTCCCAATTCAATTTTTATTTCGCCATTATCCATTGCCTGCTTAAGGGCAACAACTGCATTAACTTTACTGGCTTCCTCAAATCTTAAACCAAAATTTTTTGCCAGCTCAACAATGACGGCAACTCTTGCTGACACATCATTACGCACAATACTTCCTTTAAATATTTTAGCTACATTGCTTCTTGCTTCAATCCCTACTTCTTTAGCTGTGACTTTAACTGCGTCATCACGGCGAGCTTCGCGCATAATAACATTCACAGAAGATAAAAGATTATGTTTAGTGCTAACAGATAAATTGCTGTTATCTTTCAAAGATAGTGCATAATCCTTAACAACTTCTTTTGTAACTTGTTCAAGTCTTTTTATATTATTATCTTTTAAATATTCTACAAACTTACTAAAACGACTTGCAAGCGTAGATTGAGAAGAATAGGATTCACTCGATGCCTTGGCAAAATAGGCACCGGCACGCCGCATGTCTCGTGTACCCCCTATGTCAGAATAGTTGTCGCTTTCTTTATCTCTGACAATTGGAGCGGA
>CAZBQD010000031.1:0-23499 GCA_964493995.1 uncultured Francisella sp. | reverse complement strand
TTGCAGAAGAAAACCTGGGTGTCAAACAAGAAGCCGACGGCAGCTACACCGTGACCATGGTGGCAGCACGTTATGGCTTCTACCCACCTGTGATTGAAGTTCCGGTTGATACCACCGTTAAACTGCGCATTGCCAGTTTCGACGTGTTACACGGTTTACACGTGCCAGGCAGCAACATGGCGACCATGGTTGTGCCAGGTTATGTGTCGGAAGTGACGACGGCCTTCACCAAAACCGGTGACTTCCCGATGATTTGTAACGAGTTCTGTGGCCTTGGTCACGACTACATGTACTCTAAAGTACGTGTATTAGCGAAACAATAAGGAGCAGATTTCATGAGTATGACTGCACAATTATCAACAGCCAGTGGTGTCAGCCACGTTGATGCGGATGTTAAAGCATCAGGTAATTCCCTTGGCATTTGGGCAATGCGTGTGGCGTTTATCGCGCTCGTCGTTGGTTTGCCAATGGGACTCTTCCAAGCGGCTGAACGCAGTGGTTTATTCCCTTGGTTGGAAAGCACGGCGGTTTATTTTGCTTCGACCACCACCCACGGTGTGTTATTGGCGTTCGTGTTAACCACTTTCTTTGCCATGGGCTTTGGTTATCACACCATGGCGCACAGCATTAACAAGAAAGCCTACTTTGGCTGGCTGGGTTTCTGGGTTAGCTTAATTGGTACGCTCATTGCCGCAGTGCCGATGCTAACCGGTACGGCGTCAGTGTTGTACACCTTCTATCCGCCTGAAATGGCTCACCCTGCTTTCTATGTTGGTGCGACTCTGCTGGTCGTCGGTTCATGGTTTTGGGTAGCCGATATGCTGATTGGTTTCACGCAATGGAAACGTGAAAATCCAGGTAAGCCCGTACCTTTGGTCATGTTCGCTACCGCCATTAATGCCTTAATGTGGGGTTGGACAAGCTTAGGGGTGGCTTCTGAAGCCTTATTCCAATTACTCCCCGTTTCATTGGGCGTGATGGAAACCCTCGATCCTGGTTTGGCGCGTACCCTCTTCTCTTGGACACTGCATGCGATTGTGTATTTCTGGTTAATCCCAGCTTACATTGTAATGTACACCATTATGCCGAAAGAAGCGGGCGGTCGCTTGTTCTCTGACGAGATGGCGCGTATTTCTTTTGTCATGCTGTTCATTTTCTCCGTACCGATCGGTTTCCACCATTTGTACCTTGACCCGATGCAAGCAGCGGGTTGGAAATTACTACACATGTTCGGTACCTTCATGGTTGCTGTACCAACCTTCATTACCGGCTTTACCGTGATTGCGTCATTAGAAATCGCTGGTCGCCTACGTGGTGGTAAAGGTCTGTTTGGTTGGATTATGGCGTTGGATTGGAAAAATCCTGTCGTACTCGCTGGTATGCTATCACTACTGATGCTCACCGCTGGCGGTTGGGGTGGGGTGATTAACGCTTCCTACTCAATGGACGTGATGGTTCACAACACACAATGGGTAACAGGTCACTTCCACCTGATTTTTGGTGGTACGACGGTCATTATGTACCTAGCCGGTGCTTACTGGTTATGGCCAAAAATCACCGGTCATGCGCTTTACTCTAAGACCCTGGCGGTTTGGCAGTTGTGGCTCTACGCTGTCGGCATGGTGGTATTAACCGGTCCTTGGCATGCGCTAGGTCTGGCTGGTCAGCCACGTCGCGTCTCTTCAACGCCTTACGATCAGTTCCCAGACATGGTTGCCTCTTGGGGTACCTATGAGTTACTGATGATTATCGGTGCGTCGATGATTGTGGTGTCTGGTTTCATGTTCATTTATAACTTGTGCAAAACGGCTTCGAGCAACATTGCTGCCAGTGAAGCGGAAGCGAAAGTGGAGTACGCGCAAGCGATTCACCCACCGGTTCGCGTTCCTCACTTGTTGAACAGCTTCACTTTCTGGAACTGGGCGATGTTTGCATACATGATCATCAGCTACGGCTACCCAATTCTGCAATTTGCCTTTATTGGTACGCCTGGCGTGATTCCGTGGGGATACTAAGAATGAAATCAGTACAAAAAACAACCTTATTAACGGCCTTAGTGGCGGCGATGACCTTGTCGTCGTCTGCTTTCGCCAACGATCATGGCAAAGCTGCCGCCGCAGGCGGTCCATCTACCAATGTCGCTTGGACAGCGGAATTGGTGCGCTTCGTTGCTAAAGGCGACATCAGCAATGGTGCGCGTTTGAATTCAGAAGCCTACTGTGCTTCTTGCCATGGTCATGCGGGTATTGCGCCCTCACCTAACTGGCCTTCAGTAGCCGGACAACGTGCTGAATATACGTTCAAAATGTTGAAAGACTATAAAGATGGCAAACGCGCTGGTACGGCACACAACCAACTGATGCAGTTGGCGGTGATGCCTTTGTCGGATCAGGATATGGCCGACTTGGCGAAATACTACGCCAGCTTCCCCTTGCCGACCTTGCCGGTTGGGGTCACACACGATGCGGCTAAAGCCAAAGACGCCAGTAAAATGATCGTGCGTGGTGATGGCTCTCGTTTCATTGCGCCTTGTCAATCTTGCCATGGTAGCAAGGGCGAAGGCTCGATTACTGACACACCTGCTCTGGCTGGCATGCCACCTGAGTACTTCATCAAAACGATGCAAGAGTATCGTGATGGCACACGCAAAAATGACGTTTACGCTCGTATGCGTCTGATTGCAAAAGACCTCACCGATGCCGAAATCGAGGCGATGGCTCACTACTACGCAGGCATGACTGCGAAGTAATCTTCGACAAGAAACGCTTCTTTAGAAGCGTTTCTTGTTTCTCTCCTCTGGAAACACACGTCTTATTATGTCAAAGCATTGCTACCACTGCGGGCTTCCTATTGCTGAACAGCTATCCATTACCTATCCGGTTCTGGGAGAAACGCGTGAGTTTTGCTGTCATGGCTGCCAGTTAGCCTGTCAAACCATTGTGGAAAATGGCTTTGAAGAATTCTACCGTCATCGCGATAGCGAGGGCGTCATCAATGCTCAGGTATTACCTGACATTTTGAAAAACCTCAGTTTGTACGACCGACCCGAAATACAAGATGCCTTTGTGCGTCATCAGGGTAAGCAAGCGCAGGCTTCACTGATTTTAGAAAACATTCGTTGCGCCGCTTGTTTGTGGTTGAACGAACAACATCTGCGTGCCCTGCCTGGCGTCATTGATGTGCAACTGGACTATACCAGTCACCAAGCCAGTGTGACTTGGGACACGGAGCAAATCCAGCTCAGTCAGATATTAGAAGCGATTGCTGCCATTGGCTACATCGCCCATCCTTATGATCCCGTGCATCGAGAGCAACTGCTTGAGTCAGAAAAACATCGCAGTATTGAAAAAATGCTCTTTGCTGGCCTACTGGGCATGCAAATCATGGGCTTTTCCATTGCCACCTATTGGATGGGTGGCTATCAGGCCGATGGCCAACTGCCCTTATGGGAAATCATTGGGCGCTGGTCAACACTCATTGTCACCTCAGTGATGCTCGTCTATTCGGGAGCTGACTTCTTTGTCGGGGCATGGCGTGATTTACAGCAACGTAAACTGGGCATGGATGTGCCTATTGTTTTAGGGCTGGTGGCCGCTTGGGGTGGCAGCTTATGGGGCACGATTGTGCACGACGAAGCCGTCTATTTTGATTCCATCGGCATGTTCATTTTCTTTGTGCTGCTGGCAAGGGTATTTGAACTGAAAGGACGCTTGGCCGCTACCGATAAGCTCGACCGCCTCTTGCGCATTATTCCACCGACGGCGACCAGGCTTACCGATACTGATGCCGAAACGGTTGCGGTGATGGATTTAGCCATCGGCGATCGTATTCGCGTGCTAGCCGGACAAACCATTCCGGTTGATGGTGTGCTCACCTCTTCCGCCGCCCTGATTAACGAAGCGCATTTAACGGGCGAGTCTAAACCCTTGCCCAAACAAACCGGTGATTGGCTCAGGGCTGGCAGTTTAAGCCTAGATCAACCCTTAGAAATGCGGGTGGAAAAAACCAGCAGTCATTCGACCACCTCTAGCTTGCAGGAACTGATGCGCCAAGCCTTGACGCAAAAACCTGCCTTAGCGCAATTTGCCGATCGTATTTCCGCACCTTTTATTTTATTGGTGCTGGCTATTGCCTTTATGACGCTGTTGGCCTGGGCTTGGCTAGATAGCGCTCAAGCCTTGCCCAACACCATTGCTGTACTCATTATCACTTGCCCCTGTGCGCTGGCTTTGGCAACACCCGTGGCATTAGCCATCGCCGCAGGTCGAGTGAGTGAAATCGGCATGATTCCCATGAATATGAATGCCTTAGCCGCCTTACCGAAAACCGATGTGTTGGTGCTCGATAAAACGGGTACGCTCACGGAAGGTCAACCACGCTTAACTGAAGTCAGACTCTTAACTGAGCTGAGTGAAGCACAAGCTAAGCGCATCGCCAACGCCTTAGAAAGTCAGAGCGAACACCCCTTAGCCTATGCCCTTCGCCATGCCGATTCAGCAAACTCGGTTGTGGTCAGCGACTTAAGGCATTTTCCCAGCCAAGGCATTGAGGGCAGGATTGATGGCGAATTCTGGCGCATTGGCAAGCCTGACTTTTGTACTCATCTGGCATTAAACGATGATATTCAAGCATGGATCAAGTCACAACAACAGAGTGGTGCGACCATCGTCATGCTGGCTAAAGCGCGTCAAGCACAAGCCTTGTTTGTTCTGGCCGACCCGTTACGCGAAGACGCTCATCCATTTATTGAACGCTTACAACAATCGCAACGATTCAAACAAATCGTCATGCTCAGTGGCGACGATGCCGCCACCGTTGCCAGTGTCGCGCAACAACTTGGCATCAACAGCTATCATGGTGGACTCTTACCCGATGACAAATTGGTGTGGATTCAACAAGCGCAACAACAGGGTCATCGTGTGCTGATGATTGGCGATGGTATTAATGATGCCCCCACCCTTGCCGCTGCCGATGTCGCCATCTCATTTAATCATGCCAGCGACTTTGCCCAACTGCACAGCGATTTATTGCTGATGGGGCATCGATTAATGACCGTAATCGAAGCCGATCAGCTGGCAAAACGTTCTCAACGCATTATTAACCAAAACCTATTTTGGGCATTGGCTTATAATCTACTGGCTATTCCTTTTGCCGCTTTTGGCTACATTACGCCTTGGATAGCGGCCATTGGCATGTCGGCCAGTTCTTTATTCGTCGTGGCCAATGCGCTAAGATTAAAGCGTTAAGATTAAATCGTTAAGATTAAATCGTTACCCCCTATTTATGAATTGACTCAGGAAACACCATGAACGAAACAGCAACCAGCAAAAAAAATCTCTGGATGGGACTGGCTATTTTAGCGGGCTTTTTTATGATTTTAGCCATTGCAGTAAGCGTCAAGTGGATGAACCATGATCCGCGTTTAGCCAATAAAATCGATGCCAGTGTGTTGAAGATATTTCCTCACCCTATCCCCATTCCCAGCGCCAGCCTGATTGACAAACAAGGCAAGCCGTTTGACTTTAACCAACTGAAAAAGCAATGGACTTTTCTCTATTTTGGCTACACTCTTTGTCCTGACATTTGCCCAACGGAGCTAACAGCGCTGGCTGGTGTGCTAGAACAACTGCGCGAACAGCAAGTTAAGACCAAACACGGTGTATTGTTTGTGTCTGTCGATCAACAGCGTGATACGCCAGATCGTTTAAGCCAGTTTGTTGATTACTTTGACGCCACCATCCAAGCCGTTTCGGGTGAAGAAAGCGAACTGCGCATTATGGCTCAACCCATCGGTGCGGCTTGGGATAAAGTCGCCCAATTCGATGAGCATGGTCAACCCGATCAAAACAACTACCTCATTAACCACACCACCTCGATTTTATTAGTTGACCCGCAAGGTCGCGCCGTGGGTGTTTTCCCGACTCCGCACGACCCAGTGGCCATGGCCAAAGCCTTTAGTACCGTTGTACCCGAATAACTTAACCACAATAAACCCATCCTTGAAGGAATGTAATTGATGAACTCACTGAAACACCTATTGGCGCTTAGCCTAGCCCTGCCAACCATCGCTTTAGCCGATGTGAGCGTTAAAGAAGCCTGGATTCCGGAAGCGCCGCCCACGGCACAAGCCATGGGCGCCTTCATGACCATCGAGAACAGCGATGCCCAAGCCGTAAAAGTGATGAAAGCCAGCGCACCGAATTTTGATCGCGTTGAATTGCACGAATCGATTGAAGAAAATGGCATGCACAAAATGATTGCGCAACCCTTCTTAACCATTCCGGCCAAAGGCAGTTTAGAGCTGAAACCGGGCGGTTACCACATCATGCTCATTGGCGTGCAACAACCAAGCAAAGCGGGCGATGTCATTCCCATTGAATTAACGCTCGATAATGGTCAAAAAATCATGGTCAACACCAGCGTTTACAAACGCAAAGACATGATGCACAAAATGCCGATGATGAAGCACTAAGGCAAGCGCCTTGTTGCTTTATCGACTGTTGCTCTCGCTTGTCAGTCCGCTCCTATTCGGCTGGCTATTGCGAGAAGCATGGCAACATAAAAACTTGTCTATTTTGCGCGCCCGCTTAGGGCAAACCACGCCCATTCAAGCCGATCATTGGTTTCACTGTGCATCTGTTGGTGAAATCAATGCCATTGCACCTGTGGTACAAGCATTGCAACAACAAGGCAAATCCTTGCTAATCACCACTTTTACAGCGACAGGATTAGAGCAGGCGCAGCGTCGCTTTGGGTCACTTCATCACATTCAACTAAGGTTATTGCCGTTGGATTGGCGCTGGACGATACAACGTTTTTTAACATCGCTTGACTGCCCGAATCTGACCTTGGTCGAGACGGAGTTCTGGCCAAACCTCATTCAGTTAGCGCATCAACAGGGTCGAATCATCCGCCTGATCAACGCGCGCATCACGCATAAAACTCTTTCTGCACCCCATTGGTGGCGCCAGCTATTGGTCGCGTTATTGAATGAGCGAGTCAGTCACATTCTCTGCCGCAATGAACAAGATGAGCGAGACTTTCGTCAGTTGGGCGTTAATGGCGATCACATTCAGGTCATGGGTAATTTGAAATGGTGCGACAAAGCGCCAGATAACCCACCGCCACTGTTGAAGCAGCCTTATGTGCTCTTGGCTTCTAGCCATGATCCTGAAGAGATCGAGTTGGCTAAACGCTGGCACGCCTGCGCTGAACTGCCAACACTCGTTATCGTGCCGCGTCATCCCAAGCGGGCGCCAGATCTCGTGAAACAATTCACCCAAGCGGGTATTGCTTTCAGCCAACGCAGCCAAAACGCAGAACACACGCAAGGCATTTTACTCGCCGATACCTTTGGCGAATTGACCGCTTGGATGGCTCATGCCGAACTGGTGGTGATGGGTGGCAGCTTTGCGCCAAAAGGCGGACAAAATCCACTTGAGGCGATTCGATTAGCGAAGCTGGTGTTATCTGGGCCAGACATGCGCGACTTTGCAGAAGAAGTAAGTCATTTAGCGCCACTGGGGGCTTTAGTGCAAGTCGAACATTTCGACGACCTGATGGCGCAAATTCACTATTATCTAGCCCATCAGGAATTGAGAGAGGCTGGAGCGCTGGCAGGGCAAGCTTGGCTTGTTCAGCATCAACAACACATTTTAGCCAATGCAGTGACGGCTTTGGAGCAACTTCATGCAGTGTCGTAGTCGTTGTGCCGCTTGTTGCATCGCGCCGTCGATTTCAACACCGCTACCGAAAATGCCACAAGGCAAACCCGCTGGCATTGCTTGCGCCCATTTAACCGCTGACTATTTGTGTGAACTCTTTGGCCAACCCGAACGTCCCGCTGTTTGCGGCAGCTTACAACCCAGTGTAACTATGTGCGGACAAAGTCGAGACGAAGCGCTGGTCTATTTGCACGAATTAGAACGATTGACTCAGCCCGATTAGCTTAAATGCCAAGCGGCTAACAAAGCCTCTGCTTTTGCTATCACTTGTTCTGGCGTAGCCGCTTTGACGGCACCAATGACGGCAATGCCATCCACTCCACAAGCTTTCACCGCTGCCACATGCGCCAATTCAATACCACCAATGGTCACCACGGGATAGGCCGGTGATAACCACCGCAACCAATCCGCCAAATTTTTTAAGCCAACCGCTGGGTGGTCAATCTGCTTACTGGTGGTGCCAAATAAAGGACCAATGGCAATATAACTCGGACGAGCGGCATGCGCCAGCGCCATTTCTGCCAAGTTATGCGAACTTAACCCCAATCGACAACCACTCGCACGTAACTGTTGCTGCTCAGCTAACGACAAACCCTGCCAATCCTCCTGCCCCAAATGCACACCAAAAGCACCAGCTTGTATCGCCAAACGCCAATGATCGTTAATAAACAGTTGACTGTCATCATAATCTTGGCAAATGGAGACCGCTCGCTCAATCTGCTGTTTAATCAACCCCACATCGTCTGACTTCACTCGTAATTGCAAGGTACGACAACCCGCTTCGAGTAAAGGGATTAGCTTATGCGCACAATCCACAATCGGATAAAGTCCCATCGACTGATGCATCGCAGGAAATGGGCTAGCTAGGGCAACGGGGGTATCACCAGTCTGCAACCAAGGAAAATGCGTTGCACAGGGCTGCCAACCCAAGATCGCCACCGCGCCCACCCCTTGTCCCAATACCTGACTATGAGCAATACCGTCATGCACGCGCGCTTTGGCTTGCACCACCGCCGACACTAAAGACACGCCTTGCACCAAGCCAGCGGCAATACTGCTCGCTAAGACACAGCCAGAACCATGACTGTGCACCGACGACAACTGCGGCGCCATCAACCATAACGGCGACTTACCCCGTTCAAGCAGCACATCGGCGGCGAGCGCATCGTCAAAATGTCCGCCTTTCAGCAGCACCGCTTGCGCTCCCATCGTCAACAAAGCTTGTGCAGCAGCCAGTTGTTGCTCTCGATTGTGAATACTCAATCCGGTAAGTTGTTCTGCTTCGGGAATATTGGGCGTGATGAGCCTTGCCATCGGCAATAGACGCGTGGTGAACATCAGCCTTGCACCGCTTTCCAGCAAATCCTCACCCAGACTCGCCTTAAACACGGTATCTAACACAATCGGCACGGTCACATCCGCCAAGATATTCACCAAACGCGACACCATCGCTCGACTGCCGATCATGCCAATTTTAATGGCGGCAATCGGCATATCCGCCAGAATCGCTTCGACTTGCGCTTGTAAGATGCTCGGCAACACAGGATGAACCGCCGAAACGCCTTGCGAGTTTTGAATCGTCAGTGCAGTAATAGCACTACAACAAGGCACACCCAAGGCATTGGCTGCCGCCATATCGGCAGACACCCCCGCCCCGCTAGAGGGGTCGTGCCCAGCAATGGTGAGGAGGGAGGAATTTGTTTTTGAAGAGTTCATCCAGCCACAGTCACAAAATTTCTCAACAGTCGTTGATCCAAACAGCTACGCAAGAAAGCATTCATAGCGGCCATATCGTTGTCTGAGTAAAAATCAAGCATCAACTGGTTAAACGCTTGTTGCCGCTTAGCGGGCACATTGATGATCGGATAGCCGTGCGCCAGCAAAATGCCATTCATCATAAAGCGCCCTGTGCGCTTATTCACATCCCAAAAAAATTGCACCCTAGCCATCTGTAAAAATGCCGTGATAGCACGGTCGTAAACGTCGGTAATTTTGTGCAACGATGCTTCTAAAGCTATCCAATGCTCATCAAGCGTTTCAGGTGCTGGCGGCTCATAGTCCGAGCCCGAAATAGTGACAAAGCCTGTGCGGAACTTGCCCCAATCTAAAGCTTCATCCTGAGCTGCCACTTGATGAATTTCGAGTGCCGTTGCCTTATCAAACCTAAAACGCCCAGTTTTGACCATCTCAAACAATAACTCCCAAGCCTTAGCTTGGTTAACAGCCATCGTTTGATCGCTGATTTTATGCCCGCCAACGGTAATACCATCCAGAATTGTCTGCACTTCTGGTAAGGTCATCGCCACCCCTTCCAGATTGACGGCGTCATAAACCAATAACGATAAATCTCGCTTGGCCAGTTGCAACGCTAACGGCTGATTGGGAATAAGTTGAGTTGTTTGCATCGGTTGAATTTCTGCTAACTTTTCCATGACAACCCTCTATCCTTGATAGTTATTGTTTGAGTTTAGATCGGTCATAGAGTGTTTCAGGCGACATATCTATATTGCCATCCCAGACGACTGTACCGTAATCAACATGAGCTGTCATAAATCGGTTTTGCTCTGTCAGTTTGTTAAATGGCTTCTTATGGAGATAAGCTGTCATATCAAAGACCCTTCGCTCATGATTCGCAAAGGTTAATTCAAGTTGATAGTTTTCTAATGGCACAACATCCACAACATCAATCAGTTCTGTATTCATAACTGTCATCACTGTTATTGTAATGGGGCAATTTTATAGGGCTCTTCTCCTTCATTGACCAACTGCCAGTTGGCAAGAAGTTCATCCTTATGCAATTCAATCCATGCTTGTACCAATTTGAGTTGTTTCGGTGGAATTTGCCCAGCAAGCACATCACCTGAATCTATGGCAATTGACGCCCTCATTCCTTGATAACGCACATGAATATGAGGTAAATGATGACGATCTCCGTCTTCATAAAAAAGGCTAATCATCAGTCCGTAAAACATAGAGATTGTTGGCATACTGATTCGACTCCTTTCTACCCTGCGCATCTATAACCACAGCGCTTTACGCTTTGTGGACAAATCAGAAACCCATTCACCTGACTCAAAGGATGGCAAGATCTTGATTTCTTCATGGTGTTCAATTGTTTTGATTAGTTAGAATAACAATAAGTATTCCTCTTGTCATCACCCCTGATGCCAAAACGGTGTACCCAGCGTCGGCGTCGATGCTTGCGCGGTCGGGCGCGACGGAATCGGTCCTGCTTCGTAACACCAACGCCCTGCTTCGATGGCAGAGGAAAAGGCTTTTGCCATTTTCACGGGGTCAGCCGCTTGTGCGACGGCAGAATTGAGCAAACAAGCATCGTAACCTAATTCCATCACTTTCGCGGCATGGCTAGGTACGCCTAAGCCCGCATCGACCACTAAGAAAGCATCGGGTAAGCGCGCTCGAATCGCTTCGAGTGCATAGAGATTAATCGGACCCAATGCCGTACCAATGGGTGCTGCCCACGGCATAATCGCCGTCACGCCTAAGTCGTAAAGTTTCAAGGCCAGCACCAAATCATCGGTGGTGTAAGCAAACACCTTAAATCCTTCTTCAACCAACACTTCTGCCGCTTTAAGCAACTCAAAGGGGTTTGGTTGCAAGTTGTAATCATCACCGATGGTTTCCAACTTAATCCAATCGGTGCCGAAAATTTCCCGCGCCATCTGTGCCGTGGTAATCGCTTCTTGCGCCGTGTAACAGCCTGCGGTGTTGGGTAATAACTGACATCCCGTCGCTTGAATCATCGACCAGTAGGCATTACCACCACCCGCTTGTGGATTCAAACGACGCAACCCCACGGTAATCACTTCTGCCCCACTGGCTTTGACCGAACCCTGTAAATGCTGTGGCGACGGATACAGAGATGAACCGATAAAAAAGCGACTGTTTAGCTCAACGCCAGCCAATGTAAACGACATACTGATTCCTATTTATATTAAGCATAAAAATCTCAAGTAAGGAGATGATAACAAGGCGAAAGCCCGAAACAAAAAAAGTAAGACTACTGAAATAGCTGATTTTTTTGAGAGGGTTTTTAACGCTGTTAGCGCTCCTTAATTGAATTTTTATTAGCCTCCCTGTACGGGGGCTACCACATCAATTCGATCACCATTTTGAAGCTCTCGGCTGACATACTGCCCCTTAGGCACAAACTGGGTATTGATGGCACAGGCCATGCGTTGATCGGGCGCATAACCGCGACCTTGCAAAAAATCAGCCAACATCATGCCTTGATGAATGGCAAAGCTTTCGCCATTAAACGACACCACAATGGTGGCGCATTGTTGACAACTCATGTTGTTTTCCTTTTGTTCTTTCATGACACAGGCAACTCAGGCAAACCCAACTCGCGCAAAAACGTATTATGCTGTTTAGCCGCTGCTACGCGTTTTTGCTCAACCGCCAACAACTCAGCATTCACTACTTGTAAATCAATTTTTACTTCTGCTTGTGCGGTACTGATATAGCGAGAGATATTCAGGTTAAAATCATTTTGTGCGATTTCATCCATCGACACACGGCGCGAATAACGCGCTTCTTCACTACGGTATTGGTAGGTCGAAACAATCTTTTGGATATGCTCTGGCAACAGCTTATTCTGACGTTTCCCTTTTTCGAAGTGCTCGCTGGCGTTGATAAACAACACATCATCGGGTTTTTTGCATTTTTTCAATACCAAAATGCACACAGGGATACCCGTCGAATAAAACAGATTCGCTGGCAAGCCAATGACCGTATCAATATGCCCGTCTTGCAATAGCTTTTTACGAATCTTTTCTTCTGCGCCGCCACGGAACAATACACCATGCGGTAGCACAATCGCCATCACACCATCTTTGGCTAAAAAGTGAAACCCGTGCAGTAAAAAGGCAAAGTCAGCCGCCGACTTGGGTGCTAAGCCATAACTGCTAAAGCGAAAATCTTTCGCCACTTCTTCCTTAGGTTCCCAACGGTAGCTAAAGGGTGGATTGGCGACAATGGCATTAAACTCGACTTTTTTGGTGGGATTCAGCTCGCTTAATATATCCCACTCGTTCAGCAAAGTATCGCCGTGGAAAATCTCAAACTCCGAATCTTTCACACCATGCAACAGCATGTTCATACGCGCAAGGTTATAGGTAGTAATATTCTTTTCTTGTCCGAAAATTTTACCAATGCCCTGCGCCCCCAAGTGTTTACGCACATTGAGCAATAACGAGCCAGAACCACACGCAAAATCGAACACTTTATCCAATCGTTCGCGCTTACCTGCGCTGGGGTCTTGGCTATCGAGCACAACAATATCGGACAAAATAGTCGAAATTTGTTGCGGAGTATAAAACTCACCCGCTTTTTTGCCCGATCCTGCGGCAAATTGACCAATCAGGTATTCGTAAGCATCACCCAAGACATCGCTGCTGGTCGAAAACTTAGCAATGCCCTCGGCAATTTTGGTAATAATCGTACAGAGTTTGGCATTGCGGTCTTCGTAGCGTTTGCCCAACTTATCGGAGCTGAGGTTAATCTCCGAAAACAAGCCTTGGAAAGTGCTTTGAAAGGATTCGGTTTCGATGTACTTAAAACCTTCTTGCAGGGTTTTGAGCAAGTCCGTGTGCTGGGTGCGCGCCATTTCGGCAAGGCTTGTCCAGAGGTAAGGCGGCTTAATGACATAATGCACCTTACGACGCATGAGCTTTTCAAACTCGCTCACATCATCGCTGTTATCGCTGTACCATTGCGCTAAAGGCGAACTACCCTCTTCGGTCACATCGGGATAATCCGAACCCAATTCTTTTTTAACCGCTAACTCGTAGTTGTCCGACAAATAGCGCAAGAACAGAAACGAGAGCATGTAGTCTCGAAAATCATCGGGATCCATTGCCCCGCGTAAGTCATCGGCAATCGCCCATAGGGTCGTGCCTAGGCGTTTTTGGTCTTGTTCGGTCATGATGCGAGCTTTTCTCTAAAATTCATCGCCTGTTGGCTAATGGCTTCTATGCTGTCTTCTGTGTGTAATGTTGTGCGCCACTGCGTATAATCAAAATGTTCACGTTGAATCAGGGCAATGAATCTTTCCATTTCTACATCACCTAGGTATTGCGCTAACACCTGTACACCTTTGACACGAATTTCTGTATCGCTAATCATGCAATCACCTCCCGAATAAACCCGATAGGGTCTTGAATTTGAATTTCTGTGATCTGATCTGCCTTCTTCAATACGCCTTTATCTGTCGTTAAAAAATATTGCGCTTGTGCAGCAATGGCACAGGCAATATGCAAGGCATCAAATGTTTTCAAACCGAGTGCTTGTAAGCGTTTGGCTTGAGTGATAACAAGCTCACTGGCGACCATATCCCGTTGCGCATAGTGTCTCCACTGTGCAATGTGCTCTCTTCTTTCGATGCACGGATTTTTGCTGTTTTCATAGTCTAATATGTAAGACCATACTAATTCATAAACGCCAGCGCGAATACCCTCTTGTATTTTCAGCTTGGCTTCTGACTCTAACAAAATGAGGATTTGCCCTTGATCATCGTATGGACGATTAAACATGCAATTATCTAAATAAACTCTCATTCAATCATCACCTTTTTGAATGTTGGTGCAGGGCTAGAAACCACCCCGTCAGGCTGCGCCTCCCACCCCTCCAACGGAGGGGAATGGAGAAACAACTGCTGTTTTAAGGATTCTAATTTTTGACTTTGTGCAACCATCACTATCTATCTCTAATGCAAATCAGGAAGATCAAATCTATACTTAGACAAGAAATTATCCAAAATTTCTTTGAATAACCTTTTATTGTCTTCTACCATTTCTTTTGGCTCATAAATGCTATAATTTCCATGACTTAGAAGATTTAACGCCCGTGAATATAATTGCTCATCTTCAATGCCAGAAAGACATTCTGAAAAGTCCTTAAAGCCAAAAAAAGTCGCTGTTTTTTCTAGAACATTTCGCATGATGTTAAAGTGATAAGCGTATAATTTTTCTGTCTCAACAGCCTTTTTTAAAGCATCTAACATCGCGACGTGATGAAAAAAAGGTGTCTCATCTGTAGAGCGTAATGAGTAGAAGTTATCTTTACTTAAATGAAGAAAATATTTTTTATGTTTCGTTTTTTTAAGCTCATTACTCATCACATTAAAAAACAAGCTATGATGCGAAGAGATGACTGTCTTAACATTTCCTTGTTTCAGCAACCTAGCCAAATCACTAGCCACTGCAATCGCATTGTTATCATCTAACGATGAAATTGGATCATCAATATATAAATACTCAACCCACGAATAAGATTCAGCCTTATCTATTACAAGCTGAACCAATGCAAGATAGAAGCACCAAATAAATATATTTTCCTCACCTCTCGAAACTTTTATGTTCTCAACAACTGTTGAATGCCCGTTGATTAGCTCATTTTTTTCAAATGACACATAGGTTATGGTCTGTTCACGCTCGCTGTTCTCTATTTTGACTTTTTTTGTTTTGATCTTAAAATTAAAATCTACATAACGCCACAAGAATGGGCGAATACGTGTTTCCATTTCTAACTCAATCAATCCAGCAAAAAAACGGGACTTCGTATTTAACTGCAAATAAAGATCATTATCACCGTCTAGATCATTATCCCAATGAAATAAATCTTCAGTAAATGCATTGAAATAAAGCGTGTCTCTCGGTTGCTCATTACCAGACGTTCGTTGACCCTTTTTATATTGATCTTTGAACTCCATCGAAAGACGTGTTTTTCCAGTACCGTTATAGGCATAAATCAAAACAAAGTCATTGCCACCACTTTTGAGATCATCTCGCAATCGGATAGCCAATCTATTCATCTTTTTGTATGTATAAACCCTCTGTTTTTCACTCATACACTTTCCCCTTCGCCAGCAACACTCGGGAGCGGTAAGGTTTTAGTTACTTTAGCAAGTTTGTTTTCTTCAGATTTAACGCGACGTTCGAGCTTTTTCAAGTCCTCTTCTGGTGCTAACTGTTCAGGGCGTATACCACGCTGTGCCAACATGTCACGCACACTAACATTGTTTTGCACATGCTCGCGGGTAATCGCCGCTTCTCCATAGGCGTTGTCTTGTACCACATTGTGATTCGTCATCTCAGTGGCTAGATTTTTAGCAGCGATGGTCAAAGTCGGTAAAAAGTCGGCTAATGGACGACTTTTGACAATGCTGTATTTGTCCTTCATATCTTGGGTGGCATGACCACCGAACAAAGCTTGATCGCCTTTAGAACGAATACGACCAAAACCATCATTATCGACTCCGCGCTCAAAACTGTTTTGTGATAGGGCTTTTTCTGATTCGCGCAACCTATCACGTGCTTCTATTCTTGCCTGTAAACGCATCCGATCTTCGATCAATTCTTGTTTGCGTGTTTGCACCGCAAAGTAGCTTTGAGCAAAAGCAATCTCGGGTTTGCGTGAATCGCCATTTTGAGCAATAAGATAACAGGCATAGCGGGTGAGCATAAAATCATCCACTTCACGCTTAGAACCACTGCCAAGCTCGACCATTTTCGTGACGCCACGAAAATGGTCTGAAGCCTTATGACCAGAGGCTTCGCATGATTCTATGGCACGATTAATCGCTGTCTGAAAATTCTCCCAACGGGCATAGCCTAACAAAGGTTGCAAATCACGCGCAAACCAAAATTCAATGCCTTGTGCATCGGCACGTTGTACAACCGACTCAAGATGCTGTTGCAGGGTTTGTAGTTGTGTGTCCATGAATTACTCCTGTTGTATCTTGCTCACAACACCACCCCGTCAGGCTGCGCCTGCCACCCCTCCAACGGAGGGGAATTAGGAAACAACTGCTGCATTAAGCCTTTTTTATGCTGTTTTAAGGATTCTATTTTTTGGCTTTGTGCGCTGATGAGATCGTCGAGAGAGGAGAGGCAAGCCGCGATTTTTTGTTGTTCCTCTGATGTTGGATAGTACAAAGGGAGCTTTTTAATGATTGCAACTGTTAACTGTTGTTGAGCATTGCCAAATGAAACATTCTCTATTGTCGATGACATTATTTCAGATTTGCAAAATGAGTAAAGATACTCAGAGCTTACTAAATTTGAGTCTGGTCTTAAAATTACCATACCTGAATTAATACGCATGTGGTCGTATGAAATATCTTCGGAAAAGATAGCAAAGTGTCCAATAGATCCCCTAGTGGTCAGAATAACATCCGATCTTTTTAGTTTTCCTTTGCTTAAAGCAGTATCTTTATTTTGAGAGATAAATTGAACTTCATCGAATGCAAAACCATTTTTAGTAACATTTTTTGCATTTAGAAATACGCAAAAACCATTATTAGAAAACTCTTCTGCTTTTGGATAATTAACGCCTCTGTCTCCATCAATAATACTTACAGCATCATTAAAAACACCGATCACCCACGCCCCCGCATCCTTAAACTCAGGGAAGCGGTGCTTGGGTACTGTTTCACCTTCAGCGGGGAATAGGCTTTGTATTAACCCTTTTTTATGGGTTTTGAGGGCTTCGAGTTGTTGATTTTCGGTAGTAATCAGGTCATCGAGAGATGATAGGCAAGCCGCGATTTTTTGTTGTTCGGGGAGTATCAATGGAATACATAAGTTAACGCTCGCTACATCAGCTTGCCCTATAGTTGTCATCGTTGCAGACTTTCCACGAGCAACTAATTGTTCTCTAACACTGTTAGTCCTTAAAATGTAGTTGGCAAAAATGGGATTTATTTTTTTCTGGTCAACTCTGAATCTAATCAGATGACCATCATAAGTTACATCGTTAGAACAACCTAAATAAATATTAGAATATGCAATTCCTGATTTAACTAATGAAGATCGTGTAAAAAATATGTCACCATAATTAACTTTGTTTTTAGTGAACTCGGTTTCAGACAACTCTAATAGGGGTAACGACCCTTCTTGTATGGATGTTTCAATATACATATCAAGAACGTTGATGAGTTTATAGCCTTTTCCCACTTTCTTCGGATCATTAAATACACCATTTGCTAAACCACATTCACATAAATCCGCGATACTAAATATCTCCCACGCCCCCGCATCCTTAAACTCAGGAAAGCGAAGTTCTGGCAAGTTAGCTGGTAAGGCGTGTGTATTGTCGGCTTGGGGCATCATTCATCCAATCCATCGGGGTTGTTTAGTGCTTTTTTATCGGCAGAAGCCAAACGACGCTCTACTTTTTTGACATCTTCTGCAGGCGGTAGGCTTTCTGGACGAATACCGCGACTTAACAGGGTTTGGCGCACGGCTTCATTGTTGGTGACATGCTCTTGTGAAATGTGTCGCTCACTTTGCATCTGCTGAGTACGTGCATTGTGGATGGTAATTTCGGTGGCGAAGTCTTTCGCTTTAAGAATAATCGTGGGGGCAAAATCAGCTAAGGGTCTATTATCAGGCACTTGCCATTGCGTTTTCATGGCTTGTGTACTTTTACCAAACAGCGCATGATCGCCTTTGCTACGAATAAGGGCAAAATTTTGATTGCCGCCCGTTTGCTCGTAAATGACACTAGAAAGTTCTTTTTCCGTATCGGCTAGTTTTTGACGTGCTTGCACGCGCTCCGTTTCGAGCAGTCTTTGTTCAATCAGCTCTGCCTTACGTGTCTGCATAGCAAAATAGGTTTGAGCAAAGGCAATTTCTTGCTTTCTTGAATCGCCATTCTGAGCAATCAAATAACAAGCATAGCGTGTTAGCATGATGTCGTCGATTTCGCGCTGACTTCCAGAACCGAGTTCGACCATTTTGTTGACGTCAACAAAATGGTTACCAACATCATGCCCTGATACTTCACAAGCTGTCTTTGCCTTAATAACAACTTTTTGAAAATTGCGCCATTCGTTATATCCTAGCAACTGCTGCACATCACGCGCCATCCAAAACTCAATGCCGCTATCCGTTTTTTGTGCATGACCTTCAAAATTATCTGTCATGGCATGAATCACTTCATTATTCATATGCTGCTCCTTGGTTATTCATACACCTTCAACCCAGAAATATCGCGCCCTTTGGCGAGTTTATGAAAGAGCGGCATTAAGGCTGCCATGAGTTCGGTTTCTTTTTTCGCTCTGGCTTTCCAGCCTAAATCGAGCGGTGCGAGCAGGTCGCTTAACGCTTCACCATCGAATACCATGCGTTGCATGACCTTAGCGACAAAGGCTTGCACCGCCGCAACGGGCAATTCTTGTTGCTGGGCAATGTCGGCGAGTTGTTTGGCTGACTGTTCAGCTTTGAAGGTTTCATATCCTGCGCGAATCACCTTTTCTGATAAGGCTTCACCCACTTTCAGCGTGTCGATATAGGCAACCAAATCGTCTCGCTCATCCATAAACTTAGCATCAGAAAGAATGAGGCTAATCAGCTCTTCGCGGCTCATGCTTTGCTTATCGCCTTTGTTTTGCGATAAGTCTTGCATCAGTTTGACGATATAGTCGTAATCGACAATGGCAGAGGCAAACAAGACAAACTCAAAATCGAGTTGCTCGACTGCTTCTGTGCCTTCGTGGTTATCTTGTTTTTCTTTAAGTCGCTGCGCGGTTTCTAAATACATGCTACGGAAGGCACGTAATTGATTATTGGGGATAATGCGCTCGATCTCTTGCGCGTTGGTTTCGGTAAGGTCGGTGTATTGGTCGAGCTGGGTTTTTAGCTTTTGAATGTCCTTGAACAGGGTAACAAAAGTCGCGCGCGCTTCATCACCTTTCAGGTTACTAACCTGTTCTGGCGCGAGCGTTAAGCCCTGTGCGTCCATAAAGGTTTCGAGCTTTTGCACCGCTGCTTGATAGTTGCTAATCACCTTGGGCGCATCATCGACTAACCAAATTTCTTTATCGCTCGCCTGTTCCGAGCCAGAAAACAAAGTAATGGCTTCGTTAACCGCTTCTTGTTGTTGGCGAAAGTCGAGAATATTGCCCCAAGGTTTGCTATCGTTCAGAATACGGTTGGTACGCGAAAAAGCTTGAATCAAACCGTGATATTTGAGGTTTTTATCGACATAGAGGGTGTTCAAATACTTAGAATCAAACACTGTCAGCAGCATATCCACCACAATGACAATATCAATTTTCTGCCCATGCGCTAGGTCGTATTGTTGGTCTTTAATGCGTTTTTGAACATCTTGGTAGTAGTTATCGAAATGTCCAATGTCATGGTTAGTGCCATATTGGGCGTTATAGTCGGCTAAAATCGTTTTTAAGGCGGCTTTTTTACCCTCTGGGTCGATGCGATTGTCGGCTTGCTCAGTCGGTAAGTCTTCTTGAATTTGTGCGACGTCTTTGTTGCCCTCGGCTGGCGGCGAGAAGACACAAGCAATATTCAGCGGCACAAAGCGACTATCTTGCTGCTGTTTTTGCGCTTGCATGGTTTTGAATAGCGCATGATATTCAATCGCGTCGTTAATGGATGCTGTTGCCAGCACGGCATTAAACTTACGCCCTGCGGTGGCAATGTCGTGTTTGTCGAGAATGGCATTGATCACCGCTTTTTTGGCGAGTGCTTCGCCTGCTTTCACCTTGCTTGCTTCGTCGGGTTTGAAATAATCGACACGGAAGCGCAACACATTTTGGTCGTCGATGGCGTGGGTAATGGTGTAAGCGTGCAGTTGCTTTTGAAACACGTCTAAGGTAGTCACTGCAGAAGCTGTCTTACCTTCAATTTGCTGATAAGTGGCGTTTTTATCAAAAATAGGCGTTCCCGTAAAACCAAATAACTGCGCGTTAGGAAAAAACGCTTTAATGGCTTTATGATTGTCACCAAACTGCGAACGATGACATTCATCAAAAATAAACACAATGCGCTGATCACTTAAACTGGCAAGGCGTTCGCGGTAATTGCGCTTACTGGTATCGTCTAATGCCAAGCCTAGTTTTTGAATGGTGGTGACAATCACTTTATCACTATAGTCGTCTGATAACAGCCGTTCAACCATGCTTTCGGTGTCGGTGTTCTCTTCAACACAGCCTTCTTGGAACTTGTTAAATTCTTCGCGTGTCTGACGGTCGAGATCTTTACGATCAACCACAAACAAGCATTTGTGAATGTTGGGGTTTTCTTTAAGTAAAGTCGAAGCCTTAAACGAGGTGAGTGTTTTACCACTGCCCGTAGTATGCCAAATAAAGCCATTGCCACGGTTTTGCTCGATACAATCGGCAATAGCCTTCACTGCATAAATTTGATAAGGGCGCATCATCAGCAATTTCTTTTCGCTGGCAACCAACACCATGTAACGACTCAGCATATCGCCTAAGGTGCATTTACTTAAAAACGCATCGGCAAAGGCATAAAGTTCGTTGATTTTCTGATTTTTCTCGTCCGCAAACTGATAAACGGGTAAAAAGCGTTCGTCGACATCGAAGCTAAAATGCGCCCTGTTATTATTGGCAAAATAGTAGGTATTCGACTGGTTGCTGACAATAAACAGCTGCATAAAACACAGCAGCGTGTGCTGATAACCATTGCCTGCATCGTTTTTATAATCGACGATTTGCTGCATGGCACGGCGTGGGCTGATCTGCAGCGTTTTAAGCTCGACCTGCACCACAGGAATACCATTAATCAGTAGCAGCACATCGTAACGATGAAAGCTGTTATCAGTATTCATTCTGAGTTGATTGACCACCTCGAACTCATTTTTGCACCAATCTTTATTTACCAAACGATAGAATAACGGCGTACCATCGTCTCGCTCAAAGCTGTTTTGCTCGCGCAAATGTTGCGCACTAGCAAAGACATCGGCGCTGACAACCTGATCTAACAACCGCGCAAACTCACTATCTGCCAACTGCACCCGATTGAGTGCTTCAAATTTTTGGCGAAAGTTTGCCTCTAAGCTGGCACGATCACGAATATCGGGGCGATAGCTGTATTTGAGCGATTGCAACTTTTGAATAAAGTAGTCTTCAATATCACTTTCTTTGACATTAAGCTTTGTGCTGAGCTGGTCGTGGTTATCGTATAACATGAATTAAACTCGATAATGTAATGCCATATATTTTACCACTAATGCCATCGACTCCTCCACACACGCAGGCGCCAGCAAATAGCCATGCCGATACAAGCCATTAATGGTCAACACGCCGGCTTTCCAGCCAACAAAAGGTAAGTTATCGGGCAAGGCAGGACGCAAATTAACCGACCATTTCACGATATTCGCCTCAGCAAATCCCGAATGCAAACTATACAAAGCACTGAGCAATTCTAACGCTGAACGAACCGTGACCGAACTTTTATCTTCTGACTCTAATTCTGTCGCACCGATAATAAAGCGATGGTTAGCACGCGGCACAACATAAAGCATATAGCGTGGATGCATTAAGCGCACGGGGCGTTGCAACGTCACTTCTGGCGCATCAACGGTCAACACCTCACCACGCACACCGCGTACAGCAACAGCCTCTTTAGCACCGACGCCACGCGCATCGACCACCAGATCAAAAGCCTGCCAACCCGCTGCGGTTTGCAGGCTTTTTTCTTGTAAAGACAACACCGGTGTTTGTTCATGCCAAACCACACCCAAGCGCGTTAACGCCGCTTGCAAGGCGATAAAAAGCTCGGCATTATCCACTTGTGCTTCCTCTGCCAACAAGACACCCTGACGAAAACGCCCCGCTAAAGCAGGCTCATAAGCATCAATGTCCGCACCCGATAAGACTTGTACTGCCTGTGCGTGTTCGGCAGGCAAACGATGCAACAGTAAGTCTTGGAAATGACGCAAACTACTGACATCGGGCGTGTGAGCCACCGCCAAACTGCCGTTATGACGATACATCACCGAGCAAGCGCTATCGTGTTCGAGTTCCGCCATCCACTGCGGATAAGTCGCCAACGAAATCATGCCTAAGCGAAACACTTCTGGCTCACTCACCGCCAACTCGGCAAAAGGCGAAATCATCGCCGCCGCCGTTGTGCCCGCCGCTTGCTCACCTGTTTTGCTATCGGCATCGAAGAGCGACACCGAATGACCCGCGCGAGCCAGTCGCCACGCCAATAGACGTCCGACCAGCCCCGCGCCAGCAATCCCAATACGCATTAAGCGTAAATCTCGCTGCCAGCCGCCTTAAACTCCGCCGCCTTCGCCTTCATTTCCGCTTCCACATCCAACAACTGAATCACATTACCCGCTGGTAAGGGAACCGCCGACTGCGCTTGGGCAAAGTCACGGACTTCTTGCGAAATTTTCATCGAACAGAACTTAGGACCACACATCGAACAGAAATGAGCGATTTTCGCCGACTCACGTGGCAAGGTGGCATCATGATAGGCTTTCGCCGTTTCAGGATCGAAACCCAAATTAAACTGATCTTCCCAACGAAATTCAAAACGCGATTTACTCAAGGCATCGTCACGCAGTTGCGCTCCTGGGAAGCCTTTGGCCAAATCGGCGGCATGGGCAGCAATTTTATAGGTGATGATGCCTGTTTTCACGTCGTGCTTATCAGGCAAGCCCAAATGTTCTTTCGGTGTCACATAACAGAGCATTGCCGTTCCATACCAACCAATTTGTGCCGCACCAATTGCCGAGGTGATATGGTCATAACCGGGTGCCACATCGGTTGTTAAAGGGCCAAGCGTATAGAAAGGCGCTTCAAAACAATCTTCTAGTTGCTTGTCCATGTTTTCTTTAATCATCTGCATCGGCACATGACCTGGGCCTTCAATCATCACTTGTACATCGTGTTTCCAGGCAATCTGCGTTAACTCGCCCAGTGTTTCTAATTCTGCGAATTGGGCGCGATCGTTGGCATCGGCAATCGAACCAGGAC
>CAZBQD010000030.1:0-24791 GCA_964493995.1 uncultured Francisella sp. | reverse complement strand
GGAGACCATCTTAAACTCGTAATATTTTTTGTCTTGACTCTGGGGTCCACTATATTATACAAGGCACCCATAGCACCACCAAGGGCAATTAAAAAAGCAGTAATAACATTTATTGCCGCCCTTAAGCTATTAAGAGTTTCCTTAACAGCGTCTAATTTACCCATATCGGTTTTCTCCATCCAGTCTGTTGAACTTTATTCTACCACATCCTTTTCCACTGCATTCTGACACAAAACACAATAGGAAAGAAAAACCCCCACCGTTTCCGATGAGGGTCTTTTTCTCTTCCCTTTGTTATTGCTAACGCAAGGAAGGCGTAAGGCTTAACCTCAGGCAACCCGAGGGCTGCGAGAGGTATCCTACTAAAACAGACTTAGATGATAATAGTTGTCGCTAATTGTGCAGTAGTGATTGCTGCATCAATTGTTGCAACCAATGTCAATTCAGCTGCAGTTGCACCAGCTGTACCGGCAACATCTGTCCACGAGTAGATAGCTGAAGAGTTATTATCAGAGATAACAACCCAAGCTGTAGCATTTGCTGCTGTCCATGTTGCGCCTGCTGTAATTGCAGTTGCAGCACCAGCTGCAGAATCTGCAGCACCAGCTGCTTGACCACCAAGATAATAAACAGTACCAGCTGTTGTTGTTAAACCACCAGCTGCAGGGTCAAGTGCAACTAAAGCACCAACAGTTTCAAATGCGGCAACATTTAAACGGTCTGTTCCTGCAGTGAAACCAGTAATCGTATCAGTTCCGTTTGTTGCAGCAGTCGCTTCAAAAACAACCGTATCAATTGCAGAAACAGTTTCTGTTAGGATGATAGAGTCATCACCACCGGCACCACGGATAGTGTCCGCACCTTCGCCACCAGTGATTACGTCAGCAACACCACCACCAGTGATATTATCTGCACCACCTTTACCGTCGATTACCAAAGTACCACCAAATGCGCTTGCTGCAGCATTGAAAGTATCGACACCAGCACCACCAGTGTAGATGATTTGTGTGTTACCAGTTTGTGTTGCATTAATAACTGTTGTGAAACCACCAGTACCTGTTGCATTGATTACCGCAACAGAACCTAAAGTGTTAGCAGCTAAAGTCACAGAAGAAGCTGTTGCACCAGAAATTGCTGAAGCATCTAACGATGTTAACATACCAGCTGTACCTGCAGCATTTACCGCATTTACTGTGCCTAAAGCAACAACACCAGTAGAAGATACGGTTAAGCTTGATAAGGTGTTATCGGTAATACCTGTAAAGGTTGCTGTAGCAGTTGAAGCAAGGTCGCTAATCGCAACAGACATAGTTTCAACACCGTGAGTAGTCAATGTACGCAAAGTATAACCCGCTGCGTTAGTGACACCACTGTTGTCTACAGTCACTGCAACTGTATCAGCTGAACCCGTGAATGAGTTAGCAATTGTTAAGTTGTTGAACTGTTGTGCAGTACCAGCACTTGCTGATAAGCCATCAGCTTTGTACTGAACTTTGCTTACCGCACCAACGTTAGTTAGTGTTTGTGTACCAGCTTCTGCAGCGTCACCGTCAACGCGAACAGTTGTGAAGCTTGGACCACCAGCAAAGATTGCGGTACCAGTAGCAGAACCAGTTGATAAACGTAGTGTTTCAACATCAGTTACTTTAATGTTAGCAATGGTAGATGCATTGTTCATACGCAGCGTATCAGTACCAGTACCACCAATAACTGAATCACCAGTCGTTAATGTACCAGCTACGTTCAATGTATTGTTACCAGTAGCGCCTGACATGTCGTAAGTAGCTACGTTAGTCATACCTGCAGTACCGATGGTGTTGTTACCAGCACCAGTGATAACTAATTTAGTAGCATCTGTTAATGCTGTGTTGTTAGATACAACGTTGAATACGTTAGTACCAGTAGTGGCAACAGAAACGGTTTCAATACCAGTTGTGTTTGAAGTGAATGTTGCAGTTGCTACTACAGGAGCAGTACCCGCAGCACCAGTAGTTGTGCTACCAGCGGTGTTAGCAGCAAACTTAATTGTGTCTGCAGTACCCAATACTTCACCAGCACGAACGTTAACAGTGATACCAGAAGCAGAAGTGTCTGCTACTGAGTAAGTAGTTCCAATAGAACCATTGTTAATAGTTAATACAGAACCGGCACCTTGACCACCAGTAGCATTAATGTTAGCAACATTAGTGAATGCTGCAGCATTTAATGTGTTAGCAACAAAGCTGTTAGCAGTTACATTTTCAACATCTTTCAATGTAACAACGGCAGCACCAGCATCATTCGCAGTAACCATCAAGTTAACGTTTTTAACGTTAGTGATTGAGTCACCTGATTGGTAGTTTTGACCACCAGCAACACCGCCTGCGTTTTGCAAACCAGCAACTGTTTCTTTACCAGTACCAGTTAGGGTGTCCATACCAGTAGTGAGCGTGAAGTTAGCGGCAACAGCAGTACCTGCAGCAACGTCAGCAGTGTTAGAAGCTGAGTAAGCAACTGCGTTAGTAACTTTAGTATTCCAAGCAGTTGCAGCAGCACCGTAAGTTGCGTCAGCTGTTGCGTTAGAGAATACGTTTAGTACGTTATTGATAACCGCACCTTTAGTAGTTGGTGTAGCCGCTGCCAATTGGTTAGCAATGTAAGCTGCTGCTTCAGTCGCTGCAGCGCCCGTAATTCCTAGGTTAGCAACAACCGTGTTAGCAACAGCAGCATTCGTCATGCCACCGAAAGAGTTAGCATAGTAAGCATTGAACGCACGGTCTAAACCGTTAGAACCGTCAGCAGACAAACGCGTAGCGTCAGCCAATACCGCGTTCATTGTCGTGCTACCTAATTGGATGCCGTACAATGCCGATGCGAATTGTTGCACTAATACGTTAGAAGTTTTGATAATTGCCATTAGAGTGATTCCTCATAAGTGGTTAAAAAGTTATCCCTTTGCAAAGGACCGAGCGAGTACTTACCCACTCGCGTTAACAGACTGTTAGGCAACCTGTTAACACCAGCAGTAAAGACAGCGCAGGTGCCTTTTACACTTTCGACGATGCTATTTTACACCATTTAACACAATTTGTTGTGATCCATGTCACATTTTTCGTTGCTGATAAGGCAATGGCGTTGTTTTTACGCAACAAACAGTGGGCTTTGTTGTGCCTTTGTTTACCAATAGACCATAAAACCCGCACGAATACTGGTATTTTGCCAAGCAAACAAGGGTAAGTTGGCTTGCTGTTCGCTCCATTCTAGCTGTAATTGCGGATACCAACGCTCCCACAGTGGCGGGGCTTGCCATTGCCACAACACGCCTTGTTGATTCAGTTGGCGTAGGCGGTTATTGGCCAACCATTCGCTGTAGCCTTGCTGGTCTTGCTGCTGTCGCCAAAAGGCAATGGCCGAAAATTGATGCGCCTGCCATTGCTGCTGCCACACCACACTGGCCTCGATGACTTGCTGGTCGCCACCGGCGCGTTGATTTAAGGCAGCATCAACCCCCACCGCCAGTTTAAGCTGTAGCGGCCATGCCTTGGGCGTGTAATGAACCCCCAGCAAGGCTAGGTCGCTTTCGAGCAAGGGAGCATTAATGAAACGCCGCCAGCGCAATTCGGCCGTCAATGCCAACTCGGGCGTAAAAGCATAGCTGTCGGACAAGTGAAACTGACGCAACTGCATGGCAAAGGCACTGACACTGCGCACCGCCACGCTGACCTTATGCGCTTGCCAGTCGAACTGTTGTTCGGCACTGAGCAGCCATTGGTCATCGACCCCGGCTTCGCTAAAGCGTTTAAGTTGCAGTAGATAATATTGTTGCCCCCAGCGGTTTTTTTGGTAAGCCATGCCTTGTACCGTGGTATTGATACTGGCATCGGGGCGTTGCAGTGGTAAATTAACCAAACCCATAGGGGTAGTCAATTCCATGGTGGCGGTGGTGCTGGCAAAAGCAGGGTTGCTGTCGAAGCCCTGCCATATCCCCAGCCCATATAAAGACTGCTGCACAGCAGGGGCATGGCTGGGTTTGTCGCTACAGGCCGTTAGGGCGTGCCATGCCGCAATCAGTTCGGCATCGTGCGGACGCTCGAATAATTGCCCTTCGATACGGTCGGCTAGTGCTTCACAACGGCTATCTGCCCATGCTGGCAAGCAGACGACTAGCCCGACAACCCATGATAATCGTCTAATTAACGCGCCTGCCACGTGGTTATCGCTTTTAACACTTGCCAAGTAAGGGGTTGGTTGAGCATATAGGCAACTTGTTGGTTGTCGGTACTGATGGCACCGGCAATGGTGCCGCCCTGTGCGGTATTGAGCATAAAGATACCATCGTTGCGCGTTAAGGCTCCGGTGCTATTAATCAGGTAACTTTGTGTTGGCGAGGCTTGCAAGGCTAAGGCGGTGCTTAACTGACGCTGATCGAAGTCGATACGCAAACTACCACCCGTTACCTGCGCTGGACTAATGGTATTGAGCTTAACATCGGTTAGCGTCGCTTGACTGGCACTGAGCTGGTAATTCACCACCCCTTGCGTGGGCAGATAAGGTAGGGTTTCGGCACGCCATAATAGGTGCTGGGCATCGCCCACCGTTGGGCTTCGCCCTGCGCTGGCCGTTAAATAATCGGTCGCCATGCCATTGGTATGCTTATCCCAAGTACTAAACTGCAGCGCAGGCGTAACCGCCGCACCGGTTAAGGGGGGCTTAGTGGCATCTATGGCCGCTAGCTGTTGCCGATAGGCCTGTAATATTTCGGGGTGATCGCGCAACACATACAACACATCTTCGTTGGGCAATACCGACTGATTTTTTTGCACCACGGTGACAGCGGGTGTTTCTGTGCGCCCTGTTGCTTGCAAACCACCCTCGCCTGGCTGCACCACCGGCGCGACATTGGGCTGCAAATGTAAAATAAAAGGATCGTTAGCGGTTAGCAACGCGGCGCGTTGGCTGGCACAGACACCCAACTGACTGGCTTGGCAGGCTTCGTCGAAGGGAGCGGCAACAATGGCACCCGCAAGCACGCGCACATAGGTGTTAGCGGCATCGGTTTTGGTAATAAAGTCGGTACCACGCACGCCAATGGCTGCCACAGGCGTGTTGAGACGAAAGTTTTGTTTGTTAGCCTGCCCCATACTGCCAGTAACTTGGCGCATTTCGCCTTGTTCTAAGTTCAGTTTCATACAGTCGCTTTGGTAACATTGCACATGCAAGCGACCCTGCGCACGCAAGGAAATGAGTGCGTCGTCTTGCATACGCACCTGCACTAACGAACGCTCATGGGTAATCAGGCGATCATCGACACGGATCACATCGCCACTGAGCAACGGCTGTAATTGACCCGCACGCTGCAGCTGCACGTCACCCACCACTAGGGTAACACGCCCCACTTCTGCCCATGCAGACCAGGCAGATAATAACAATACCATCAGGCCATAACGCCACTGTCGATTGAGCATCGCTGATTATCCTTTACTTATTGCATTACACACTCTCATGCTAACGCGAGTTTAGGCGTTAAACAATGATCAGCATCACACTATAAAATTTAACTCGCTATTATAGCGCCATACTTTGATCGGAAAAGCGAATACTTTCAATTCCAATCAAGGTTGCGGCAAAATTTTCGGCAACCAGTAACCCCTTTTGGCTACCCTGCTGTTGCATTTGTACTTGGGCATAGGCCACAGGCAGAATCACTTCATCCCAGCCATCGCCACCTTCTATCTTATCGAACCCGCCGGCACCCAAGTAAAAGCGGTCATTACCTGCGCCACCACTCAGCCAGTTATCGACAGCATTGTCATAAAAGGTGTCGTTGGCACTGCCACCTAGCGCGTTTTCAATCACCGTACCATAGGCAATGCCCAAGGCTTTTTCACCGGTATACAGCGCATCGGCATAGCGTGTTAGCGCATTTTGTACAAAGCTGGCTTGGTTATGAGAGCCGAGTTGCGTTAAATAGGCTACCCCTTCATTCATTTGCGTGGCTAAGTCTCGCTGATTTATGTCGGAATAACTGCCCGAAGTTAACCTGACCGTGTTACTGTGCGTGGTTGCCGTTAAATCTAGGGTGTCTATGCCGCCTGCGTCCCACAGCGTGGTGTAAACAGGATCGGTTGTAAAACGATAGGTGTTGTCTTGGCTGTTCGCTTGGCTATTAACACCATACATAGCCTGCAAAGCAGCTAGGTCGTACACCATAAAACCCGATGGGTAAATACTATTGTAATTCACACTAACGCTGTTTCCGCTGTGTGAAAAAACTGGCACGTAAGGACGAAAGTCGGTGTAAGACATAATACTATGAATGTGGTGATCGTCGTTCGTGGCTAGGGTAATGCCATCTTCGAACGGGTGTTTTAAGCCCAGCGCATGACCCAGCTCGTGCGCGACAGTAAAGTAGCCATACTGCCCCACGGCTAGGGTGTCGATTCGAATGTTCGTATCAACAAAAATGTCGCCGCCGATCCCTGTGCCTGGGTAATAGGCAAAAGCAGCGGTGTTATTGTCGGTGGGAATCATATTAACCCGAATATCGGCTTGGTTATGATTCACGCGAGTGATCTGTAACCCAGTCAGTAGATTAAGGTCATTCATAATCTGTTCGGTGCTGTTGCGCAAGCTACTACTGGGAGTTTGCCAACCAGTAGTGAGATTACCATATTCAGCACTAGCACTTAACCTAACGCCATAATATTCCGCTGGAATACTGCTATTAAATCCATAGGTGAGCGTCGTTGTCGGCCACTTGGTGTCACTATTCAAACTCAGTACCACTCGATGACTGGCTGGCAATAAGGCGGCAATATCGTAGGTTAACTGAGTTGCTTGATGGCTCTGCGCTTGTTGTAACAGCAAATTCTCATCTAGCGTATCTGGATTCAGTTGAGCAGCACTAAAATACCCCCTAACCTGCGCCTGAGTGATGTGGGGAGCGTAAGCCTGCAAAATTTCTGTTAAATGCGTTGTGGTCAGTTGTGCCGACAAAGCTGCCTGATAAATGGTGTTCGGACTGGACACAAAGGCCATAATAAAGCCATAGGCTTCGGCTAGGGTGTAACCATAGCGTTCAAGTTGTTCACTGGCGGTTGTCATGGTGTGCGTTAATCCTAAGTCATTCATCATGGTTTATGGTTTCAATGTAGCAAATTTAACCCTTAACAACAAGTTTTACCGCTGTGGCTTCTACCGGCAGAGCTTGTTGAATGTGATATAATATAACGTTTAACACAACCCTTTTTGGCTCGAATAACTGCACATGAAGCCTTCCATTCCGTGGCATCTGCTCTGGCAATTTACCCGTCGTGATATCGAAATGCGCTTTCGAGGTTCGATGTTAGGTCTTGCATGGCTACTACTCACTCCACTGTTAATGCTGAGTTTATTCACGTTGGTATTTCATGGCATTTTTGGCATGAAATGGCCGGGTGTAGCGCAACAGTCCGCCATTGAATTTGGCCTGGTGCTGTTTGCGGGGCTAAGTGTGTATCAGTTTTTTGCTGAGGTGATTAACCGTGCGCCTTTGCTGATTGTCAATCAACCTAATCTGGTGAATAAAGTGGTGTTCCCACTGTGGATTCTGCCCACCGCGACTACCTTATCGGCAGCAGTGAGCCTAGGCGTGAATGTGCTGTTGTTGTTAATGGCTAGTGCCGCCTTAACAGGGATGAGTGTCAGCTGGTTGTGGCTGCCCTTGCTTTGCCTGCCTGTGCTGTTGGGAGTTTTGGGTGGGGCTTACCTATTTGCTGCGCTGGGTGTTTACTGGCGAGATTTGCCTCATTTACTGGGCATGGCCGTGACCGCTTTAATGTTTTTGTCACCCATTTTTTACCCCTTAGCTGCCGTTCCAGCGCAGTGGCAGGAATGGTTTATGCTCAATCCACTCACCATGGCCATTGAGCCGATTCGGGCTGCCTTGTTTCAAGCACAGGCTCCAAGCCTTTCTAGCTTGCTCCTGTTATACGCTGTCGGTATTGGCTGTTTGCTGTTAGGAAGTTGGGTATTTAGTCGATTAAAGCAAGGGTTTGCCGATGTTGTCTGATAGTGTGCTCAGTGTCGAGGGGGTTAGCAAGTCCTTTACCCTTTATCCATCACCCAGTGCGCGTTTGTGGCAACACTTGGGTTTGTCGCCAACGGGCATTCGAACCTTTAATGCCTTAACAGAGGTGTCTTTTCAGTTAGCTAAGGGTGAAATTCTCGGGGTTGTGGGTCGCAACGGCGCGGGCAAATCGACCCTGCTGCAATTGGTATGCGGCATTCTGCAGCCTAGCACTGGCAAGGTGACTTGTTCGGGGCGTATTGCGGCTTTATTAGAACTAGGTACGGGCTTTAATCCGGAGTTTACCGGCAAAGAAAATGTGTATTTAAATGCCTCGGTATTAGGGCTGAGCAAAGCCGAAATTGATGAAAAATATGATGAGATTGTTGCCTTTGCCGAGCTAGCTCCATTTATGGATCAAGCGGTCAAAACCTATTCTAGTGGCATGTTAGTGCGGCTGGGGTTTGCTGTGGCGACCAGCGTGCAACCCGATCTACTCATTGTGGATGAAGCCTTGAGCGTGGGTGATGGTGTGTTTGCCAAGCGTTCCTTCGACCGAATTATGGCATTGCGCGAACAAGGCACCAGTATTCTCTTTTGTTCGCATTCGTTGTTTCAAATCGAGTCGTTATGCACGCAAGCCATTTGGCTGGAAAAAGGCAAAGTCATGGCGCAAGGGAAAGCCGCTGATGTGGTCTACGCTTACCAACAGTTTTTAGATTGTGCTAATCCATTGGTCAGCAATGAAGCGGGCTTGGTGCATCATCAGTCACCTACAGGACATGCGCGTTTAACGCAGATAGACGTTAAGCTAGACGATCAAACTGGGCAACACTTAACAGGAATCAGTGGCCAGTCGTGTTTAACCATTCGCGTTGGCTTTGCTTCCGATCCGCTCTTAGCTTGCCCGACAGCCGCTATTACCTTTTCCACCACCGACGGACGCATCATTAGCAGCTCGGCTTCTTGGCAAGATGGGGCGTGCTTATCGCGTGACGATAAGGGGCAGGGTGTATTTACGCTAACCTATGATCGCTTACCGCTACTCAAAGGGCATTATCAGCTGGGGGTGTATTTATTTTGTGATAGGGGCTTGCACACTTATGATTGGGCCGATCCCGTCGCACAATTTACCCTGACACAAACAGGCACAGAACAAGGCATTGTTATGTTGCCGCATCAATGGCACACCAACACATGAGTATCAGCGCACAAGCATTACAACCCCGTTTGGCTAACAGCCAAGACGACGCGGCCTTGATTGCCTTATTTGAGCGCGCTTTTGGCGCAGCCATTTCGCCTGCCTTATGGCAGTGGAAAACCCAGCATTTGCAGGGACTAGGGAGTCTGATCTATCATGATGAGCAAGCCATTGCTTACTATGGTGGCATACCTAGGGTGCTCACTTTTGGGCAAGGTGCATTGAACGCTATTCAAATACGCGATGTGATGGTTGACCCTTCTTGGCGAGGATTGCTAACACGCAAAGGGCCTTTTTGGAGCAGTGCCAGCCATTTTTTATCGACCATGACGGGAGATAACCAACCTTATACGCTGGCATTTGGCTTTCCGAATGGTCGTCATGCTCAGTTAGGACGCAAGCTGAAATTATATGCCGCAGTAGATAAAATTCATGCACTGAGCTGGCAAAGTCGTCGTTTACCTTGGTTGCAACGTTGGCGTTATACTTGGCACCCATTAGCATCGCATGAGTTAGACGGTGTTGATGCTATCGCTCGTGATATGCAGGCTGCCTGCACAGATTACGTGATGCCACTTCGCAATGCTCAGTTTCTACAGCAACGCTACTATCAACATCCGGATCATGATTATCAGGTGTTGCTCATCAAGCAACGTTTTAGCCCTCATCCGCTCGGTGTGGTGGTATTGCACCCTATGCCCGAACAACAACAGATTGAACTGGTCGATATGATTGCACTGCCGCAACACTTAACGCTATTGTTGCAAGTAACCCTAGATGCAACCTACAGCTTATTTGGGCCTGTGCTGCTCTCTGCTTGGTTAACGCCAGCAGTGCAGGCGTATTTGCCCGCATCAGATAGGATTCCGGAAAAAGTCGCTGATGTGCACATTGCCACACCCGAGTTGGACTTTTGGCAAGCCGAAACTCAACATCGCTGGTGGCTGATGAGTGGCGACACGGATTTCCGTTAATCGATAACTGGTCTAGCATGCATAATAACTTCCACTTTCTCAGACTATTTGCCGCCTTTTTGGTGTTTTATGGTCACGGCTTTATTTTATTTGGTCAACCCATCGCTAGCCCATTAAACCATGAAACAGGCATTTATATTTTTTTCGCTATTAGCGGTTTTTTAATTTCCATGAGTTGGGACAGAGACCCACATTTGTGGCGTTTTTTCATGAAACGGGCCTTGCGTATTTTTCCTGCCCTAATCGTCTGTGTGTTATTAACGCTACTGCTTCTGGGGCCGCTTGTTACCAGTCTGTCCCTAACCGAGTACGCTCAGCACCCACAAACATTGAGCTATTTAACCAACATAGTGCTATTGGTTCAGTTTAGCTTGCCGGGTGTCTTTAGCGAAAACCCTTATCCTCACGCCGTCAATGGTTCTTTGTGGTCACTACCGGTTGAGTTTTTAATGTACATAGGGGTTGCGCTTACGGGACAGCTATTGAGCAAACGCTGGCTGAAGTGGGTGGTGCCATCTATTTGGTTGTTATTCGTTCTGCTCACCGTCAACTGGGATTCATGGATTGGTCACTCTTGGGTTGTTTATGGTGTCGATATTAAAACCGCCATCGCCACGGGTATTTACTTTTGGGCCGGTGCCAGTTTATACCAGCTTAAACTCAATAAACTCTTTACCATCGAAGTGATGGGAATAGCGGTCATCTTACTCATGCTAACGTCACTGTGGTCGTCACTTTTTCATCTTCTGGCGTTCGCACTCATTCCGCTCATTGTGCTGAGTTTTGGTGCCAGTGAAAGTCGCTGGTTGAATGGGTTTAATAAAGCCGATTATTCCTACGGGTTTTATGTTTACGCTTTTCCGGTGCAACAACTGGTATTGGCGATTTGGCCCGATTGGTCATTACCCATTTATTTTATGGTCAGCTTGCTCATGACTCTGACGTTAGCGGTGCTTTCTTGGCATTGGATTGAGCGACCTTGTTTACAGTTAAAACCACGCAAACACTAGCTAGGATTTTGTTATGGAAGGCTTTATCACCCCTTACTCGGCTTCACTGCTGCTTCCTGGAAAACGGATTGCCGTATTAGCTCCTCATCCAGACGATGAGGTTTTTGGTTGCGGTGGCAGTTTGCACGCGGCGGTACGCGCCGGTGCTCAGATCAGTGTCGCCATCTTAACGGATGGTACGGCATGGGGCTTGGGTGAACAGGCTGCACAACAACGGCAACAGGAGTCTATCGCCGCCAGTCGCTTATTAGGTTATGCTCAACCTGAGTTTTGGCAGTTAAGCGATGGAGAGCTATTGCATGAAACGGCATTAAGTCAACGCATTCGAGACTGGTTAATCGCACAGCAAGCTGATTTAGTATTAACGCCTTCATTATGGGAAATGCACCGAGATCATTTAGCTTGCGCCATGGCGACCTGTAACGCTGTGCAACAACTGAACGAACCGATTCGCCTACTGATGTATGAAATTGGCGTTCCACTCAGTTGTAACTTGCTCATTGACATATCTGCATACAAAGATAAAAAAGCAGAGGCCATGCGTTGTTTTAGTAGTCAGTTAGCATTGCAAAACTACGCCACACAAATTGCGGGGCTTAACCAATATCGGACTTATACGCTACCCCTATCTACCACCGCTGCCGAAGCTTTCTGTCAATTAACGTCCAACGACCTGACCAGTCTTTTAGAAAGCCATCAGCCGATGGCACACACGCTGGCTTTATTAGCGGCGAATCAACAATTAACGGCTTGTGAACAAACCAATGCCCAGTGCCAAGTACAGCTAGCGACGGCCCAGCATGAAATGAGTGAGCACATTCAGGCAATTCAGCAAATGAAAGCTTCGCTATCATGGCGCATTACGCGCCCTTTTCGCTTTATCGCTCGAATGTTGCGTGGCGAAATCAATTTTGTCCATGCCGTGCGCCTCGTCTTGGTTTACGGCTTTCGTCGGTTACCCATGCCCGAGAGCTGGAAAGATCGGTTACGCCAACAATGGAAAGGAATTAAAACATCGCTGAGAGCATTAACCGAATCCACCAATAATGCTGCTAGTGCAGATCGACTCTTAGCACATCGCTATGAGCAGCTAAGCAATCATCCACTCATTATCCGGACACAGTTAAGTCCTCCTGCGAACAGGCCTCGCATTGATTTAACTATGGTGACATTTAACAGCGAACGCTGGTTAGCAGATTTTTTGGCCAGCTTACTGGAACAAAACTATCCTTTATCGTTGATTAGCCTATACATTACTGACAATGGCTCTACTGATCATACTCGTGCATTGTTAGCTGAACTACAACAAACCTACGGCGATACATTTTCCGCGTTTAAGGTTGTACACGCAGAAAATAAGGGATTTGGAGCAGGTCACAACAGAGCTGCCCAGTTAGGTAGTTCACCCTTTATTTTGGTAACCAATCCTGATTTGACCTTTGAAAAGGATAGCATAGAGCAACTCGTCATTCAGGCTTGTTTTGACCATGAGCAAACCGTCAGCTGGGAAGTGTTACAACGCCCCTATGAACATCCCAAACACTATGACCCCGTTACTTGGGAAACCAGTTGGTCTTCTCATGCCTGCGTGTTGATACGCCGTGCCGCCTTTGAACACTGCGGCGGCTATGACGAGCGCATTTTCTTATACGGCGAAGATGTGGAGCTCTCTTACCGTTTTAGAGCGCAAGGGTGGCAATTACGTTATTGCCCAATCGCTGTGGTCAATCACCACACTTATGCAGAAGCAGAAGAAATTAAGCCTAGCCAATACGTGGGTAGTTTAAGCGCTCATTTATACCTTCGTTTACGTTACGGCAATTGGCGAGATAGGTTAATGCTGCCCTTATTGATACTACATATGCTCACGCCCTCTCCTTTTAGAACAGCAAGACGCCAATTAATCGGACGCATTCTGCGTGATGTGGTGCCCCATGCTTTCCGCTTGCTAAGCGAGCAAAAAAAAGATCCGGTTCAAGGTATTGCGCCTTTCCGCGCTCTGGACTACGAACTATGCCGAATGGGTGCGTTTATCACTAACCTAGCACTATCCTCTAAGCTTCCTAAAGTCAGTATTGTCACGCGAACGGTTGCAGGGCGTTCATTGCTGCTACAACAAGCGGGTATCTCTGTACTGCAACAAACCTATCCGAACATCGAATGGATTGTGGTTGAAGATGGCGGTCATGAACAACAAGCATTGATGAACCAATTTACAGCGCAAACAAAGGTAGCCATTCACTATGCGCCCTTAGCTAAAGTGGGTCGTTCTGCCGCTGGCAATCATGGCTTGTCTCTAGCCAGTGGTCAATGGTGCCTATTTTTAGATGATGACGATCTTCTCTACGCAGACCACGTGCATTGTTTGGTACAGGCTATACAAGAAAATCCGCACGCAGTCGCTGCCTATGCTCTGGCTTGGGAAATACCCTCCACTAAACTCAGCACAGGCTTTATGCAAGAAGGACGATACTTAGTGCACAAAGCGCATCAGCAACCCTTTGATTATGCTCGCCTACGAGAAGTCAACTATATTCCAATTCAAGCAATTTTGTTCAAGCATAGCCTTTTTGAACAACGCGGCGGTTTTGATGAGTCTATCGACTACTTAGAGGATTGGCATTTATGGCAACGTTATGCACATCACAATCAGTTTATTTATGTGGCTAAAACGACGTCACTTTATCGTGTACCGGCAGACATAGCAGCACAACAAAGCAGACAGGCATTGTTAACAGGTGCTTATCACGATGTTAAACATGCGGCCCAAAATGCGATTCGTGATATTGAGAAAGGACCAACACCCGTCAACAAAGAAAGCATAGCATCCACTACTTAAGTTGCTTCTCTGTATTAAGACTGGACGATCAACACACTGGGCTTCATCACGCTCCACATCGGGCGCTTGGCTGGTGTGGGATAACTGCTACTGGCAATAGGGTTAACCTGTTGGCAGACCTTTTCTGGCATCGCATCGATAATGGTTTTGGCAAATCCGTGCCAAGTCGTTTGATGTGCTAGACCAGCGGTTAGGTGATAAATACCCGATTGGGCTTTAAGCTGTGCTAAAGGCTGTTGTAACAACTTAACCGTGTCAGCCGCTAGGTCTCGTGCATCGTTAGGAATGCCGTGCTGATCGGCAACAATATTCAGCACTTCGCGCTCTTTGGCAAGGCGCTGCATAGTACGGTAGAAGTTATTACCATAATCGGGATGGTACACCCAACTGGTTCTAAAGATGAGATAATCACAGCCACTGTACTTAATACCCTCTTCACCCATCAATTTGCTGTAACCGTAATAGTTAATAGGATTGGGCGTGTCGGTAGGTTCGTAGGGCGTGGTTTTGCTGCCATCGAACACATAGTCGGTCGAATAATGAATGAGTAAGGCACCTATTTTTTTGGCTTCACTGGCCAGAATGCTGGGTGCAGCGGCATTAATCAGGTAACAATTGACCTGATCAGTTTCGGCTTTATCGACCGCTGTGTAAGCAGCAGCATTAATAATGACATCGGGCTGATGCGTCTGCACTACTTGGGCAACGGCATGGAGGTAGGTTAAATCTAACGCATCTCGTCCTAGTGCAACCACTTCGGCAATAGTGGGGAGCTGTTTCGCCAACTCGTAGCCGAGTTGGCCATTTTTGCCGAGCAAAAGGACTTTCATACAAACACTTCCGCTGCGCTGAGTAACGGTTGCTTACTGTCTTTATCCGATAACTGCACTTGCGCTAAATCAATTTGCCAGTCGATACCTAAAGCCGGGTCATTAAAGGCAATACCACGATCGCATTCTTTATTATAATAATTGTCGACCTTGTAAGCAAAAACAGCGGTTTCCGACAAGACGACAAAGCCATGTGCAAAACCACGTGGAATAAACAATTGGCGTTTGTTATCACTACTCAGTTCTACTGCCACGTGTTGGCCAAAAGTGGGGCTAGATTGGCGAATATCGACCGCCACGTCTAACACCTTACCTTGAATCACCCGTACTAACTTGCTTTGAGCGTGCGGCGCAAGTTGATAGTGTAATCCGCGCAGCGTACCATAGCTAGAGTAAGATTCGTTATCTTGCACCCAGTCAATAGTGGCTATGTGTTGTTGAAATAAGTCGTGGCGGTAGCTTTCGAAGAAATAACCACGCGCGTCTGCCCAGACTTTGGGTTCGATGATAACGACATCGGGAATAGAGGTTGGGATAAATTGCATGAGCTGGTTACTCTTTAATCAAACGCAACAAATACTGACCGTAGGCATTTTTGCTCATCGGTTGTGCCAGTTTTTCGACCTGTTCGGCAGTTAAGTAACCCATGCGGTAGGCAATTTCTTCTGGGCAAGCGACCTTGAGGCTTTGTAGTTTTTCGATGGTTTGAATGAAGTTACTGGCTTCGAGTAGGCTTTCGTGCGTACCTGTGTCTAGCCAAGCATAGCCACGCCCCATGGTTTCAACACGCAGTTGACCCATATTGAGGTAGGTTTCATTAACGGTGGTGATTTCTAATTCGCCACGTGCAGATGGTTTGATACTTTTGGCAATATCGACCACTTGGTTGTCGTAGAAGTAAAGTCCTGTCACAGCAAAATTGCTTTTCGGTACTTTGGGCTTTTCTTCGATACTAATGGCTTTACCCGCTTTGTCGAATTCAACAACACCGAAGCGCTCGGGGTCGGTGACGTGGTAAGCAAATACAGTGGCACCCGCGTCTTGAGCGTTGGCATTTTGCAGTAATTTGCTCATGCCGCTACCGTGGTAAATATTGTCACCTAAAATCAGGCAAGAGTCGTCGTTACCGACAAAGCTTTCACCCAAAATAAAGGCTTGTGCCAGACCATCAGGGCTAGGTTGTACACAGTAGCTTAAATTTAAGCCCCATTGGCTGCCATCGCCTAATAACTGCTCGAAACGTGGCGTGTCTTGTGGCGTGCTAATAATGAGAATATCGCGAATACCCGCTAGCATGAGGGTTGATAGCGGATAGTAAATCATCGGTTTGTCGTAAATGGGCAATAACTGCTTGGAAACGGCTAATGTCGCTGGGTAAAGACGAGTGCCCGAACCACCGGCGAGAATGATGCCTTTGCGTTGTTTAGTCATTATGCGCGTTCCTTATAATTTTTGTTGATCCATTGTTGATAGTCGCCGGATTGCACCTGTTGTACCCAGTCTTGATTGTCGAGATACCATTGAACGGTTTTGCGAATGCCCGATTCAAAGGTTTCTTGCGGCTTCCAGCCCAGCTCTCGCTCGATTTTGCTAGCATCGATGGCGTAGCGCATGTCGTGACCAGGACGGTCTTGCACATATTTGATGAGCGCTAGGTAGCTGTCGGCATTACCGGGTTGACAAGAGTAGGTATCGATATTGGGATTATCTTCACTCGGTGAGAGTTCTTCCAAAATAGCGCAAATGGTTTTGACCACTTCTAAGTTTTGCTTTTCGTTGTGGCCGCCAATATTATAGGTTTCGCCAACCTGACCTTGAGTGGCAACCAACACCAAAGCACGCGCATGATCTTCGACATAGAGCCAATCACGAATTTGATTGCCTTTGCCATAAACGGGTAAGGCTTTACCTGCCAAGGCATTAAGAATAACCAAAGGAATCAACTTTTCTGGAAAATGATAAGGACCATAATTATTAGAACAGTTAGTAACTATGGTAGGTAACTTATAAGTCCGTTGCCATGCCCGCACCAAATGATCGGAGGCGGCCTTACTGGCAGAGTAAGGCGAACTAGGCGCATAAGCGGTCGTTTCGGTGAATAGAGGAAGTGTATTCCCCTCAACGCTCACCTCATCAGGATGAGGTAAATCGCCATAAACTTCATCGGTTGAGATATGGTGAAAACGGAAGCTTTCGCGACGCTCAAAGGGTAACTGCTCGTAGTAAGCACGTGCTTGTTCTAGCAAGGTATAAGTGCCGACGATATTGGTTTGAATAAACTCACCAGGGCCGTCAATAGAACGATCGACATGAGACTCAGCGGCCAGATGCATGACAATATCGGGCTGATGGGCATTAAAAACGCGTTTTAATGCAGGAGCATCGCAAATATCCACCTGCTCGAAAGTATAACGAGGATGGTCACTCACTGATGCGAGCGACATCAGATTGCCGGCATAAGTCAGCTTATCGACATTGACGACGCTGTATTGTGTATCTTGAATGAGATGACGAATCACCGCACTGCCAATAAAACCAGCACCACCGGTCACCAAAATTTTCTTATTCATAATTTCTTAATCTTTATTTCTTATGATGGTTAGTTTAGTCGATTCATGACTTTGCTTCAAATTTTATCTTACTGCTAACGTGCATTTTTATGCACAAACCCCTTAAACAGGGTCATGATGATGATTTTGATGTCTAGCCAGAGTGACCAATGCTCGATATACCATAAATCATATTCAACGCGCTTTTGCATCTTATCAAGCGTATCAGTTTCACCACGCCAACCGTTAACTTGCGCCCATCCTGTAATACCAGGCTTCATTTTATGACGAAGCATATAGCCATCAATTTGTTCGCTATAGTAGTCATTGTGTGCTAACGCATGAGGACGTGGTCCAACAATGGACATATCCCCTTTAAGAACATTAAAAAACTGCGGCAACTCATCCAAACTCGTCCGCCGTAAGAAGGCTCCAAAAGTCGTAATGCGGGCATCGGCTCGCTTTGCTTGCGTCACCTGCCCATTCTGTTCGGCATGAACCACCATACTACGAAATTTAAGCACATCGAAAGACTTTCCATTCCAGCCGTGACGTTTCTGTCGGTAAAAAATTGGGCCTGCTGAAGACAATTTAACACCAATCGCTAACACCAAGAGTAAGGGACTGATCATAAGCAGTATAAACAATGATAAGATTTTATCTTCTAGCCACTTAACCGCTCGATGCATCGGCTCACTCATCGGGCTCATGGAAAAATCCAACATACTAAAACCCAAAACTTCACGTGGCGCATGGTTAAGCAAACGCAAACTCGTTAAGTTAGGAACATATCGAATATTAACCATGCTGTGACGTAATGCATGTAATAACTCATGCAATCTTTGCTCTGCTCGCAAGGGCAAGGCAAACCAAACTTCGTCAATTTGCTGATTTTGTAACCATCCTTGCAGCTCTTCTGCAGGCAGTACTGGCACATCTAGTATACGCTTGTATTGCTTTTGGGGATTGTCATCAAAAAAAGTCACCACTTCGTAACCTGCCCAAGGAGAAGCGTTAATGGTAGACAGCAAATCCTGCCCTAAGCGACCAGCACCCACAATCACAATATGTTTACGGTCATAACCCATGGCACGCAAACGTTGCAATAATCCATAAGCAATTAAGCGCCAACATATGGCAAAAAACCAGCCCAACAATAACCAAGTCCCTAACCAAAGACGCGAAAAGTCTTCGGAAAGCTTAAATGCCCACAAACACAACAATACAGCACTGGCCAACGTAAACCAAGCAACGGTTAAGGTTGACAACCAACTGACAACCGTTTGCGCTCTGAAGGATTGATACAACCCCGACAAAGACAACACCGGAATCA
Organism: uncultured Francisella sp.; assembly: GCA_964493995.1. Taxonomy (GTDB): domain Bacteria; phylum Pseudomonadota; class Gammaproteobacteria; order Thiomicrospirales; family Thiomicrospiraceae. The sequence goes on along the minus strand of CAZBQD010000030.1, from coordinate 6,029 downwards.
AAGAAAAACCAGCCAACAATACTAACAAACCATAAGTCGCCGCATCAGCTGCATAAGGAGACACCATCCACCAAGCACTAACGCCTGCCAACAATACCGTTGCCAAATCAATTAAAACAACAATTAAATTCATTGCCAATAGCCCTTAACCATACTAAGGTGTCGTTTAATTGATGAAGATAACCGATGCTCTTGCTTACCGAGACTATAACCCAACCATTTCATGGCAGTATTCAGCACAGACAAAGGCCACAACCAAGGCGCATTCTTGGCCACATAGCACCATTCAGACAATACAAAACGTTTTCCTTCACCCATTGGCCTACCCAATTGTGCTAACAACCAAGCCTCCCTAGCATGTAATACACCAATATCGAAATAGCGCTTAAACTCTTGCCAAGGAGAATAGTTGTGAGAGTGATAAACACAAGCATCAGCAACATAAGCAACCGCATAACGCGACTGTAACATTTTAGCTGCTACGATCATATCTTCGGCTAAAATGAGATTATTGGGAAAACCACCCACTTCTTTTAACGCTGACACTCGATAGGCCGCGAAAGAGTTGGATAAAAAAGCTGTTTTGATACCATAAAAAGGAATATCTGCCGAGGTTTTAATATTAGATTGTTCGCCATAATTAAACAAACGGGCATGAGCTGCTAACACAGTCGCATCCTCATGTGGCAACTGACGACCATAAGCACAGCCAACCTGCTCATCTTCAAATACTGCAACTAACTTTTGAATAGCATCATACGTTGCTAAGAGTGCATCTTGCGTTAAGAAGACCACAACATCCGTATCTAGCGGCAATAAGGAAACAGCTAGTTGACGTGTACCACCATGATTAAACTCTTTTTTACCAATAATATGAGTTTGAAACCCAGCTTGTTGTGCCAAAACAACCGTTTGGTCATTAGATGAAGAATCGATCACCAATACTTGATTGGGTGTAATCCCCTGCTGACGCCCCATAGTTATAAGCCAGTCTTGCCATAAATTTCCAGCATTATAGGTAGGAACAATAATCGCTACTTTCATCAATTGGGCATCTTCCCTGTTTCACCACGAATACCCGCAATAATGCCTTTCCAAATCATTTTCATTTTTTTACGTCGCTCGTTAGCAACAATACCCATAAACACAGTGACTTGTAACAATCGAATAAGGTCAACCCATTTCCAATGCCAACCCATGTAATCACGTTTATGTAATACAATAGAGTTTCTAAAAATATAATAATAGCGAAATGGTTTATGAATAGGGATATCTCTCCAACGCCCCAACCAAAAGCGAATTCTATGCTCACCCAATGAATGTAACATTAGTGCCCGACAATGACCAAAAGCCATATAACCTTTAGATTGAGCACGCAATATCCACTCTGTATCCACATGATCGATGAATAAACTTTCATCCATCAAACCGACTTGATCTAATACGTTTATCGAAATTAAAGATCCAGATGCAATTAAAAAATCAACTGGTATTGTCTGCTGATCACCATCACAATCAACTCGAGCCACACTTAATTTACCAAATCTAACGTGTTGAGAAACCTTTCCAGAATCTATATCTATAAATTTGGGACCAATGGCCGATACTTGCTTACCCAAAGAAACTAGGTTTTCATAGGCTGAAAATAATAAACTTACCATATCGGAAGCTGGCTGACTATCTTGATCCATTAATAAGACAAAATGAGCAGCTTGAGTCTTGGCCCAGATAATGCCGTCATTTTGAGCTTTAGCAATACCTAGATTTTCAACCAACTCTATAAGATGAATGGCATCATTCGATAGAGATAAATCGCGTAACCACTCGCGTTTTTTTTCAGTTGAAGCATTATCAACAATCACAACTCCATTTACTTGTGGCAACAAGGCATCTAGTTGCTGTTGTAGCACTTGTTCATTAGGGTGGTAGGTAACGATAACAGCTATGATATATTTCATACTTTTTGAGCCAGCAAAGTAATATATTCTCGTTTATTTACGTTATCGCTTTCTTTAACCATTAGCCAAAATGAACGCCATGAAAACCCCTGAAAAAAACTAGCTTTCGCTGCGTTACCCTGAGTTTGAATGGCTTGACTTGATGCAACAATAAATGGCACTTGCAAGAGATTCACCGCGGGCACCTGAAGATTTTGAAAACCGACCTGAGACAACAAATTACTCAATGCAGCATTACTAAACAAAACCAAATGTCTTGGCGCCTCTAGACCACGCCAACTATCTTTGAAGATTTCATGACCATAACTTTGAATATTAGGTGTTTCAATCCATAATTTGCCACTTGGTTTTAATAAGGCATAAATATGATTTAAAAAATCTTTAGGATGGTGCACGTGCTCAATCACATGTGAGCTGGTGATGTAATCAAAACTTTCATAGTCTACAATAGAAAAAACATCTCCATGTACAACTGTTAACCCCGCTTTACGCGCGGCATTAACGGCCAATTCATCAAAATCGACACCGACCACATCCCAACCCATAGCTTTAGCCATTACCAAAAACTTACCATTACCGCAACCGACATCTAACAACCGCTGGCCTGGCTGGGGTTTAGGCAAAGAGCGCATTTCATTGATCAGCCCCTTTGATAACCAAGGCAATAGTGAAACCAGCCAAAAACCGAAAGCATTACTGGGCGTTAAGACTAAACCAAACTGACGATTGCGATAACTATTCATCATTGCACGCATAAACTGCCTTAGCTGTGATAGTTGCGTCACATCGCCATCACTCTGTTCATGCGTGTAATACGTTTGATAAGCTAAGCCAATGGTTTGCTCATTGGGTCTGATTTGCAGATAGGTGGAACCGCAAGCGGCACAGCGCACCATGGGCAAACCCTCATAACCCGATCCAAACACCTTATCTTCCAACGCAGGATAAATCATTTCAGAATCTAAAGCGCCACATGCGGGGCATTGATGAACCGTTTCTAATCCACCTTCTGGCCAAGGTTTTAATTCCATTGGTACCCTATCCATAACAACATAAACACCACTACCACTATTTTTACAAACATAATTTTTTTAACCGCAACAAAAGCAACCGAAAATACTCTGCGCGATCCCCACCACAATAGCATAAAATCGAGCCAAGCTCGTAACGCCCAAGCTAAGGCGGCACCCAACAATTGCCACTGCGCAATCGCCACGACAAAAACAGCCGCATAAATCGGCAACTCTAACAAATGAAATTTAGCCGTTAAATCCGTTCTACCTTTAGCTTGCAACAGATTATACAAAATCATCGCAAGTCCGTTGATGAAAACACCAACTAAAAATACCTGTGCAATTTGCCATATCTGTATGGCTGTATCATCACCCAACCAAAGTGTAAGCAAGGGTTTAGCAAAAATCATAGCGATGCTTAATACAGGCAACCAAAGCCATAACAGCCAATTCAAAGATTTAGAAAGTGCTTGCTCGACCCCATCATAAGCCTGTTTAGATAAACTTTGCGTTAGTAACGGAAAAACAACCCCCATGATTGCGATTGGTAACACTAAAAAACGCATCAGTAAATCATAAGGGATGGTGTAATAAGCAACGGCGGTTAAGCCTAAAAAGGCACTAATATAAAAACGGTCGAAATAGGTGAGCATCGGACCAACCACATTCGAAACAGCCAGCCAACCGCTAAACACTAATGATGACTTGGTTTCTTGCCAAGTTAAAGGATAAGTTGAATGAGTTTTGGACCAAACGCCCCAGAATAAAGACAACGCAAAGAGCACTCTCAGGCCGAACAAAGCTGCAAAGATATGCCCCATATCGACTGAAAAAAAAGAAACTCCCAAAGGAAGTAAAAACATGGCCATGCCAAAAGGTACTTTCAGAAAGTTTGTTTTGACAAAACGATGTTGACCTTCTAACACCGCCAGTCTTGCATTCACAAACAACATGATTGGTACTTGTAACGCCATCCAGTAACAAGCATGGAGTACTTCTTGTTGCAAATTCAACGGCACAGATAATGCCTTAGTAGCAAGCCAAGGCGCTGCCAAAGCAAGCACAACAGCCCACAGCACACCAAGTGAACACATGAGCAGTGCTAATCGATTCGATAATGCATGTTTAAATGCTGTGGTGCGATGATTCGATTCTGACGACACCGCATGCGTAATGGCTCGAGCCAAGCCAAAATCTAGCAACCCCCAAAAACCAACCAACATCCATCCTAAGCTAAGCAAACCAAAACGTTCTAACCCTAATATATCGATTAGCTTTGGAATAGCTAACAAAGCCGCAAGAGTCGGAAGAGCTACGCCAGCAATATTAGCTACTAGATTCTTTTTACACATCAATAAATTAACAGCTGACGCACATCAAATGCAACAAGATAAACTCCATATCAAAACCGCATAATCATGCTTATTTGCAGCGCCCTACCCCTTGATAAATAAAGCCTTGATGACACATAACTTCGGGGTCGTAAATATTGCGACCATCAAACACTAAAGGGGTTTTCAATGCGGCTTTAAGTCGATCAAAATCAGGATTCCAATAGACTTTCCACTCGGTCATTAGCAGCAACGCATCGCTTTCTTGACAGGCAAGGTACTGGTCTTGGTAACAGCTTACCAAGGGATGATTCGTATAGCGTTGGGCAATGGCGGCGAGTGCTTTAGGATCGTGTATGCGTACACTCACGCCTTGCGCTAACAAGGCATCAATCAGCCGCAAACTAGAAGCCTGCTCAATGGTGGCGGTATCTGGCTTGTATGAAGCACCCCATAAAGTGACTTGTTTGCCCACTAACTGACCATGGTAGTACTGCCACAGCTTGCTGAATAAAATTTCCTGCTGATCTTGATTGACAGCAAGTGCCGCAGGCAATAATCTCGGCGATTGACCATAAGCCTGAAAGGTCTGCACCATCGCTTGCAAGTCGGCCATAAAGTTAGGACCACCAAAACCAGCACCAGGATACAAATAATTGAAACCAATACGAGGGTCGGTGCCGATACCTTGACGCACCTGTTCTATATCGACACCAATTTTTTCGGCCAAATTAGCAAATTCATTCATCGCCGAAACGCGCAATGCTAATAGACTGTTAATGGCGTACTTGGTTAATTCGGCGGCCGCTGGCTGCATAATCAGCATCATATCGCGCACACGATTATAGGGGCGCAACAAATCTCGCATAATTTCAATCGCCCAAGATTGGGTAGCACCAATAATAATTCGATCTGGACGGGAGAACTGAGCTATGGCACTGCCTTCGGACATAAACTCTGGCCACACCACCACAGCGGCTTCAACCTGCTGCGCTTCGACACTCGATTGATAGTAGGCTGCGCGTCCTACACCTTGTAGGGTTTGAATGACCAACAGGCTTTGTGGTGCTAACCGGGGAATCAGCTGAGCAACCAGCTGTTCGGCCAATTCCAGCTGCGCACTTTGCACGCTGAGAATATGAATGTGCGCTTTATCGATACAGGGGCATTGCAAACTGACTAAGAAATGCAAGTTTCCCGCTTCGATCTGTTGTTGCACCAGCGATTGCAAACCGCTTTGTTTGCTGGCTGTTTCTTGCCACTGCCATGCTTCGGGCGCATCAATCGGGTAAATATCGACACGATTGCCGTGACTGGCTAAACTCGCTGCGGTGACTAAAGCAGGATAGTCGTGACCGTAAACAATCAGGTTCATGACATACTTCCTTGGCAGTATTTAATAATCGCTTGGCTAGCGCTATCTAACTCTCTTGTGTCACCACTTTGTAAGGCTTGCAGGGTTTGCACCGCAATTTGTTTACCGAGTTCTACGCCCCATTGGTCGAAAGGATTGATATTCCAGAGCATAGCTTCAACAAAGGTTTGATGTTCGTATAAAGCAATCAGCGCCCCTAAGGTGCTGGCATCGAGCTGATCCAGCAAAATCGTATTGCTGGGCTGATTACCGGCATAATGTTTGTGTGCATCACTAGGTGGCGTGGCTAAAGCAGCGTCTCCTAACATCAACACGGTTGATTGCGCCAACAAATTCGCCAAGGCAAGCTGAT
>CAZBQD010000029.1:0-25813 GCA_964493995.1 uncultured Francisella sp. | reverse complement strand
AAACGATCTCCTCCCATTGCCGGTCGGTCTTTGTACCTCCGGCTTTTTTACGTTTCCGCTGGCGGCATTCGCCTGTCAACATCACACCCCTGTAACGCTCATAAAGCTCACAACCAAGCCGACAACAGGCTGTTCAAATAACGATATCCTCTTTCGCTACAAGCCAAACGCCCCGACTGCCAATCGACGACTAATCCCTGGGCTTGCTGTTGTTGCCACAAGGGTGCCAACACTTCCAAAGAAAGTCCTGTTCGCGCTTGCCAGGTCGATGCTGGCACACCTTCACGCAAGCGCAACGCATTCATCAGAAACTCAAACGGCAAGGCAGAAGACTCAATATCCCGAATCAAAGCCCCTTTCGCCACGTTGATTTCTTCGACATAGCGCTGCGGACTTTTTGCTTGCTCGCGTCGTTGTATGCGACCGTCGGCAAAGCTGACCTTGCCGTGAGCCCCCGCGCCAATACCGATATAGTCACCAAACTGCCAATAGTTCAGATTGTGCACGCTGGCTTTTTCTGGACTAGCACTCCATGCCGACACTTCATAACGCTGAAAGCCGGCGGCCGACAAACGCAGTTGCGACAAGGCTTGTAAGCTATCGGCCGTATCTTCATCGGGCAAGTCTTTGGGCGGGCGGGCAAAAAAAGGCGTATTGGGTTCGAGCGTTAATTGGTAATGTGAAATATGCTCTGGTTGATAATTCAAGGCCGTTTCCATATCGGCTAAAGCGGTTTGCTCCGTTTGTCCCGGCAAGCCCACCATTAAATCGAGGTTAAGGTTGTCAAACCCCAAGCGACGCGCCAAATCAATCGCACTCCGCGCTTGCTCGCCATCATGAATGCGACCGATTTTACCGAGCAGCTCACTATCAAAACTTTGCACACCCAAGGAAAGACGATTCACCCCCGCCGCCCGATAACCGGCAAAGTGTGCCGAATCCACCGTACCCGGATTGGCCTCAAGCGTAATTTCACAATCGGGTGCTAAGCCGGCGCTCAAATCAATCGCCTCAATAACCGAGGCAATTACTGCCGGTGGCGCAAGGGAAGGCGTACCACCACCGAAAAAAATGCTGCGAATAGACCGCCCCTGCACCAAAGGTAATTGTTGTTGCCAGTCGCGTAACAAGGCGTGCGCATAAGCCTGTTGGTCATCGGCACGTTTTACGTGCGAGTTAAAATCGCAATAAGGACATTTTTGCACACACCAGGGCCAATGCACATAAACAGATAACGGAATATCCGCCACCACCAACTTTGACATCAGGTAACCTCTAAAAACCCCAACGGGAAGGGGGACTGGGGGAAGGGCTTGGTGATACGAGAATGTAACTACCTAATTTAGCGCCCTTCCACCAGACATTAAATAAACTCGGGAGCTCTAAAAATCCCACGAAGTGGGGTTTTTAGAAGCGCCCTTCACGACAGTTGCGCCAATAAACTAGCCATTGCCAAACCACGATGACTAATCTGTTGTTTCACTGAGGCGGGCAACTGAGCACTGGCACAGCCATGCGTTGGCACCCAAAACAGCGGATCATAACCAAATCCCCCTTCCCCAGCGGCTTGCTGCAAAATGCGCCCCTGCCACACGCCTTGCGCCACAATCGGCAAAGGGTCTTGGGCATGACGCAAAAAAACAATGACGCTGACAAAATAAGCATCGCGCTGTTCATCGAGCAAATCGCGCATTTCCCACAGCAACTTAGCATTATTTTCGGCATCACTGGCCGTTTCACCGGCAAAACGCGCCGAATAAATGCCCGGAGCACCTTGTAATGCCGGCACCACTAAACCAGAATCGTCGGCAATGGCGGGCAAACCCGTTTGTTCACTGGCCGCTCTCGCTTTAATGAGGGCATTTTCTACAAAGGTCAGCCCATCTTCTGGTGGTTGAAGCACACCCAACTCGCTTTGCAGACTGACTTGCCAGCCTTTGGGCGACAAGAGTTCGGTTAACTCTTTCGCTTTTTTCGCATTACCCGAAGCCAACACGCACTTCATGAATGCTGCCCCAATACCTGACGTTGCAGCGCAAACAACTCATGAATCCCTTGCTGAGCCAATGCCAACATTGCTTGTAATTCAGTTAGCGTATAGGGCTCATCTTCGGCCGTACCCTGCACTTCGATAAAGCGACCATCATCGACCATCACCACATTCATATCTGTTTGCGCCGTTGAATCTTCCGCGTAGTCTAAGTCGAGCACCGCCTGCTGGTTGACGATACCAACTGACACAGAGGCAACCTGATGCACAATCGGATTGCTCGTTAACGCACCCGACGCCATCAGCGATTGCACCGCTAAGGATAAGGCAACAAAACCACCGGTAATGGCAGCGGTGCGCGTACCCCCATCAGCCTGAATCACATCGCAGTCGATGGTCAGTGTGCGCTCACCCAGCTGCGTTAAGTCCACCGCTGCACGCAAAGAGCGTCCAATTAAACGTTGAATTTCATGCGTGCGCCCTTGTTGTTTGCCGCGCGCTGCTTCACGATCCATGCGCGTTGAGGTGGAACGCGGCAACATACCATATTCGGCTGTGACCCAACCCTGCCCCTTACCCCGTAGAAAAGGAGGTACTTTTTCCTCCACCGAGGCGGTACAAATAACCTTGGTGTTACCAAAGCAAATCAGCACTGAGCCTTCAGCATGCATGGTAAAGCTGGGCGTAATGGAAACGGAGCGCAACTGATTAGGCTGGCGCAAACTGGGACGAACAATCGAACTGTTGTGGGATAAAGGCTGGGATGAAGTCATAAGAAACCGCTTGTTAATATTATGGAAGCCTCAAAAGCAGAGGGTGTGGGTCATATTCTGTGATTTAATGCCATTAATTATAGCCCCAAGATGAAAATTTGGTTACAATCTACAAGATATAAAGTTCTTTCCATTTTATAAGTTCAATTTTAGGATACTCACATGCGCAGTATGACGGCCTTTGCCCGCGCCAGTAAGACTCTACCTAACGGTGGCCTTGTCTGGGAAATCAAATCGGTCAACCATCGCTTTTTAGAAGTGTTTGTACGTATGCCAGAAGAAGTGCGCCACGTTGAAATGATGGTGCGCGAACGTTTGCGTGAAAAACTCAGCCGCGGCAAGGTTGAAGCCACCTTAAAATTGCAACTTTTACCTAACGCCGACAGTGCTTTGTTGGACAAAGATCGTTTAGGGCAAGTTGCTAATCTATTAGGTCAAATTCAGCAATCTGTTCCCGGCACAGCCCCTATTGACCCCATGAGCATCTTGGCGTGGCCAGGCATTGTACAGAATAGCTCTGGTGATGGTGATGAGCTAGAACAAGCCATCATTGCCGCCTGTGATGAAGCAATCGATGCGCTGAATGCCGCGCGTGACCGTGAAGGTGCGGCGCTGGCGGAAATCATGCGTCAACGTGCCGAAGCAGCACTGAAACTGGTTGAAAACCTACAGCGTATGGCGCCTGAAATCATTCGTCGTCACATTGATAGTTTGCGTGTGCGTGTGCGTGATTTAGCCGGTGAGCTAGACGAAGGGCGTTGGTCACAAGAGGTGGTGTTGTTAGCACAACGTAGTGATGTGACGGAAGAAATCGATCGCCTTTCTACTCACTTAAAAGAAATCTTCACGATTTTGAAAAAGCATGAACCCATCGGTCGTCGTTTAGACTTCTTAATGCAAGAATTAAACCGCGAAGCGAATACGCTCGGCGCTAAGGCATGTACCATGGACATCACACAAGTCAGCTTGGCACTGAAAGTGTTGATTGAACAGATGCGCGAACAAATTCAAAACTTAGAATAACTTATTTGAAATCAACTCCCGATGCTTGTTATTGCAACCTGCTTCGGGTATCATTTTTGCCATAAGAATGAAGATACCATGGAGAATAGAGAATGAATTTACTGAAATTTTTGGCTTTTGTCGTTGTCGCTGTTGTCGTGCCCTTTGCGGTCATTTTAGGCATCTACTTTGATATGCTACCCACTACCATCACCGTTGTGGTTGGCACGATTGGCACAGCTGCCGCCATCGCCACCATTGTGGGCATGACGCTGTTCATGTTGTGGAGTGACATCAAAACAGGTCGTTACTCAAACAAGAAAGCCTAAACTAATCTTTTGGGCTGATCTACAAAACCCCGACACGTCGGGGTTTTTTGTTATCTATTCATCGGGCTTCTGGCATAATATAACCCTATTGAACTTTTAAACGAGAACACCATGGAACGTGTGCTACCACCCAACAACAATAAAAAACCGCGTAACACCGCCGTTAACAAAGAACACAGTCTTTTCGACGATGAATTTCCGATAGCGCATCACACCGACTTGAACTTGGATGACGAACCCGGTCATCAACGCCCTCTGGCACAAAAGCCGGTCAAAAAGCCCCGCTCGCGTTGGTTGAAGTGGCTGTTGGCATTGATCTTATTGGGCTTTCTAGCTGTAGCCTCCTTCGTTGGTTTTGCCGCTTACACCTACTGGACCAGTGTTTACCCCAACCTGCCCGATGTAGCGGAACTGAAGAACATTCAAATGCAAGTTCCCTTGCGCGTTTACACCAGCGACCAAAAACTGATTGCCGAATATGGTGAAAAAAAACGTATTCCGCTCAGTTACGAACAATTTCCCCCGCAAATGGTGCAAGCCATCCTTGCTTCAGAAGATGACCGCTTTTTTGAACACCCCGGTGTGGACTATCAAGGTATTCTGCGCGCAGCGGTTGAATTAGCGAAAACGGGTAATAAAAGCCAAGGTGGCTCAACCATTACCATGCAAGTGGCTCGTAATTTCTTTTTAACGCCTGAAAAATCTTTCATGCGTAAAATCAATGAAATCGTCTTGTCTTTGAATATTGAAAGCGAACTGAGCAAAGAAGAAATTCTGGCTTTGTACATGAATAAAATCTTCTTAGGTCAACGCTCTTATGGCTTTGCCGCTGCGGCACAAACCTATTTTGGTCGTCCGATTGACCAACTCAGCGTCGATGAATATGCCCTGTTAGCGGGTCTGCCTAAAGCCCCTTCAACACTGAACCCGGTTGCCAACCCAGAAGCGGCCAAAACGCGCCGCGATTACGTGCTGCGCCGTATGGCCGAACTGGGCTACATTACCGAAGCGCAACGCAGCGAAGCCCAAGCTAAAGGGGTTGAATCTAAACTCTACACCGCGCAAGTCGAAGTACACGCCGAGCACCTGGCCGAAATGGTTCGACAATGGGCAATTGAACGCTATGGTGAGGGCGTGTTAGAGCAAGGCTTAAAAATCGTCACCACCGTGCATTCCGAATTAGAAAAACAAGCTCAATCGGCAGTTAATACAGGTGTGCTGGCTTACGAACGCCGTCATGGCTATCGTGGCCCAGTTGCCAGTTTCGATGCCAGTCAGCAAGTCCAATGGCCAATTTCCGCCAAGGAATTGGTCGAACCCGATGTGCTTAAACTCGCTATCGTCACGGAATGGAACGATAAAAGCAAAACGGCTCAAGTCAAACTTAAAGATGGCAGCTTGGTCATTTTAGACAGCAAAGCCAGCGAATGGGCTAAAAACTTCAAAGCACCCAATCGCAAAAGCTATCTGCAAGTGGGCGATGTCATCTATGTCGAGCCTTTAGCTGACAAAAGTTACCGTTTAGCGCAAGCACCACGCATTCAAGCTGCGCTGGTGAGTATCGACAGCCAAACAGGTGCCTTGCTCGCCATCTCCGGTGGTTTTGATGAAGCACGCAATCACTTTAACCATGCGACTCAAGCCAGACGCCAACCCGGCTCTAGCTTCAAACCCTTTTTATATGCCGCCGCGATTGATAAAGGTTACACCCCTGCCACCATCATTAACGATGCTCCTATCAGTCAATACGATGAGTATAGCGAAGACTACTGGCGTCCGGAAAACTACACCAAGAAATTTGGTGGCCCAACGCGCATGCGTGTGGCACTCATTCACTCATTGAATCTGGTGTCGATTCGCATCATGCAAGACATAGGCGTGGACTATTTCATGGACTTTGCCCAGCGCATTGGTATGGACACCAAAGAAATGTCAACCATTCGCAACCTATCGATTGCCCTGGGTACGAGCAGCACCAGCGTATTAGAGCACACGGGTCACTATGCCCTCTTCGCCAATGGCGGTTATCGCGTGCAGCCTTACTTTGTACAACAGGTATTAGACGCGAAAGATCAGCCCATTTTCACAGCCGAACCGCCTAAGTTTTGTGAAATTGATTGTCCCACGGGAACCGCCGCCCGGGTAATTTCGCCCGAAACGCAATTCCTCACCACCAGCATGATGCAAGACGTGGTGCGCAAGGGTACCGGTCATGGCGCTATGGTACTCAAACGCAACGATTTGGCGGGCAAAACCGGCACCACCAATGACATCAAAGATACGTGGTTTGTCGGCTTCAATCCCAATGTAGTCACGGGCGTATGGATGGGTTTCGACCAGCCGGTCAGTATGGGCAAACAAGAGTCGGGCGGTTCTTCTGCCTTACCCATTTGGGTGGATTTCATGCGTCTGGCCTTAAAAGACAAGCCCGACGTTGGCTATGCTAAGCCCGACAGCATTGTGTCAAGACAGATTGATGGCGCTACCGGAGAGTTGCTTCCCGAAGGACAATCGGGTGGTATCAGCGAGTTCTTCGACCAAAACAACCTGCCCGCCGTGTCTGAGCCTGATCCGTTGCGCGAACTGCAACATGAATTATTCTGAATGGCATCAGATTGCGCAGCAAGCGGCGATAGCTGACATTGAGCAAGCCATCGAGCTTTCCGCATCGCGCTTCAGCAGTAGCTGGCACTTAATCTGCTCTGATGGTCAGCACTATTGGGCTAGAAGCTGTCTGGCACGTCATCAAGCACTCATTGACGGCGAACGAGCCAATATTCAAGCGCTACAAGATGCTGGCCTAAAAACCGCCACGGGGCTGGTACAAGGTAAAACAGCAAAAACCGCCTGGCTCATCAGCCACTGGCAAGCCCTTTCACCGACCCGACCACAGCCACAACAGGTGATGGCGGCATGCTCTGCGTTGCAGCAACACACCTCACCCCGTCAAGCTTATGGCTGGACGCACACTAATGATGTGAATGGACTGCTACAGTTGAATGAATGGCTAACCGACTGGGGTAGCTTTTATCGCAGCCAAAGACTCTTGCCACAGCTTCGTAAAGCCAAAGAAAATGGACTGGCTCAGCGCTATATCGAAGCTTTAGAACAGAGTCTGGCTGAACCATTCGAAGCCTGTTTCGCTGGTTATCAACCAACACCCACCCTTTTACATGGCAATCTTTACCAAGCACCGGCACAGCTTGCTTGTAACGGTGAGGTGTTTTTTTATCACCCCGCTTGTTATTACGGTGATGCTGAAGTTGATGGTGCCGCCATTCTGTTGGCCGACCAACGACAGCCGCTGTTGCATGGCGATACTTTGCCTGAAACGCTCACATTATCCGCTCAGGCACGCAAGCGATTGCCTTGGTATCAGCTTTACTTTGCGTTGGTTGAATTTAATCTGATGACTCAACACGACTCCCGTTTGATTGCGACCTTACTGCTGCAAATTCAATCGAATCACTAAGCAATAGCCAAGAAATCTTCTACATCCAATACTAAATAAGCTTCTACTGCCGATTTACCGACGGCTATTCCCCGATAAACGTTCAGACCCTGAATGCGACTGGCATAGTCGATTTGCTTAATTTGTGATTTGAAACAAGCAATCATCGCCTGCTTTTGTTGCCACAGCTCCGGCGTTAATTCGACATAAGCATTCCACACCGGCAAGGTTCCCCAAATTTCATAAAAGGCAATTTTGAGGTTGGGTCGATAGCCTCGCTGACGTAATAATGCCTGTAACTGAGGGGTTACTGCTTTGTGGTCGGGGTGTTGATCAAGGAAATTAGGCAGAAAAATCCAATCTGACGAACTGACATCTAACCGCGAAAACCCTTGTTCATCTAAGCTTAAGCGCTGATCTTCCACTCCAAGAAAACTCACGGACGACACTCCCGCTAATTGCATGGCAGCACGCAGCTCTTGCTCACGCGTGGCAATGAGCGTTTCTCTGGCCATATTGGGATCGCCCTTAGCGCCGTTGGTGAGGCAAACCACCGAGGCTTGCTGAGCATAGCGAGCCAACAAACCGCCACAGCCGATGCTTTCATCATCAGAATGAGGGGCTAATACCAGCAACTGATCCGTGACTTGGGGTGAAAGCGGCTTAGCGGCAAGACTTTCATTAAGCGATAACAAATGCGGTGACGCCAGAAAGCGGAACAATAATCGACGCGCCAGCACATCCGCCACCAAACGACTGCGCTTCCAAAGCGTCAAACCCCTTCCCACTAAGTAGCCTAAACGAGCCATGAGTTAGTCCCCTTTCTCACTAAATTGAGCCGCTAAGGCGCTGGCCACAGCCGCGGGGACAAACTCAGCAACCGGACCAGACAAGCGTGCAATCTCACGCACCAAGCTTGATGAAATAAAGGCATAGTGCTCGGCGGGGGTTAGGAATACCGTCTCCACACGAGCGTCCAAACGACGATTCATACTGGCCAACTGAAACTCATATTCAAAGTCAGAAACCGCGCGCAAACCACGCAGAATGGCCTGAGCCCCCACTTCGTGTACCAAATCGACCAAGAGGCCAGAAAAAGCGACAATACGCACATTGGGCAAATGTGCCAAGGCCAGCACCGCCAATTCACGTCTTTGTTGCAAGGAAAACAGCGGATGCTTACCCGGATTTTCCGCAATCGCCACCACAATATGATCGAACAGCTTAGCACCTCGTTCAATAATATCAATGTGTCCATTGGTGATGGGATCAAAAGTTCCCGGATAGACGGCCGTTGTTGCTTTATTCACACTCACACTCACGCTCACCCTTCCATCGCCACAAACCAAAGCTCACGGCTCCACTGCTTTGTTGACGATAGCATTCAAAATGAGGCAAGGATAACACACGTTCCTTAGGTTGTTCGAGATACAGCCATCCATTTGACTTGATAAAACCACCCGAAACCAGCAATTCAAGCAAAGCTTCAACGCGTTCGTCCTTAAAGGGCGGATCACAAAAAACGCCATCAAATGGTTCATATTGCCCTTGAGCGTTCTCCAACCAGCTAAAGGTATCGGCCTGAATAATCTGCGCCCCCTCGGCCTGAAGCAAGGTTTTATTCTGCTGTAATTGACGCACCGCGGCAGGATGACGCTCCAGCATCACCACTTCACTAGCCTGGCGAGATAAGGCTTCAAACGCCAAAGCCCCCGAACCCGAAAACAAATCTAGCCAACGCGCCCCTTCCCATTCAAACTGCAACCAGTTAAAGAGGGTTTCACGCACCCGATCGCCGGTGGGACGTAAATCGTCAGCACCAATGACAGGCAACTGGCGACCGCGCCACTGCCCGGCAATCAAACGCACTTTCCCTGTTGCTTTCGTTGCTAATGCCTTAGTTTTTACCGCCATGTTAATGATGACTAACCTTGGGAGCGACGGGGAGTGCTTTAGCGCCAGCCTGAACGTCTGCCGGCTTACCCAACAAAACGCCCGTCCACTGATCTGGCTGTAAATGACGACGTACCACAGATAGGAGTTGCTGGCGATCCAGTGCCGCTACCTGTTTGGGGAAATCCTCCATCCATGTCAGAGGTAACTGATAAAAGCCCATCATCGCTAAGTAGCCAACAATGTCTTTATTGCTGTCGGTTTCTAAAGCAAAACTGCCAATAATATTGTCTTTATGCTCCTGCAGTTCCGTTTCAGGAATATCCGCTAATAAGCCCGCCAGCGTCTCTTTCACCACCGCCAAGGCTTCGGGGGCGTTATTGGTAGCCGTTTGCAACGACAGCATCCAAGGGCCGGGTTGTCGCATCGGAATCAATGCAGAAGAAACGCCATAAACCAAGCCGCGTTTTTCTCTCACTTCCTCCATTAAACGAGAAGCAAATCCCGAACCACCCAAAATATGATTGGCCACATAGAGCGGAACATAATCAGCGTCTAAGCGATGCACGCCCAGCTGACCCATCAATATTTGCGTTTGGCTAGCGGGATAATCAATCTGCTTCATGCCCGCTGACGGTGCTTTAACGGCGACTAAGGCAGGCGCTGCTTGCCCTGCTGGCAAGCCATCGACCAACTGAATGGCCATGGCTTCTGCCGTTGCCCGATCAACCTGACCGACAATCGCCACCACGGCATTGGCAGCGGTATAGTAATGACGGTAAAACTCGGTTAAGTCAGCACGGCTAATGCTTTTTACGCTATCCAGCGAGCCTTCACTAGCATAAGCATAGGGATGCTGACCATAGAGCTGCAACCAAAAGGCATCTCTAGCCAAAGCCGAAGCCGATTGTTGCTTCGCCTGTAAGCGGGTTAGCAACTGAGCTTTTTCACGTTTTAATACGGCCTCGCTAAACAAGGGCTGACCGATTGCCGCCGCTGATAAAGCCAAGGCGGGTTGCAGCACATCCGCACGCGTCAGGCTGCGAATATTAATCACTGCCATGTCTTTAAGCGCTTGCGTGGAAAACTGCAGTCCCAAGCGTTCACTTTCTTCCGCAAAACGCTCTTCATCGCGTTGTGCATCACCCTGACCTATCAGTTGATTGGTTAGGTAAGCTACTCCTTTTTTGTCGGCATCGCGTGCCGAACCCGCATCGAATACCACTCGCACATCGACCATGGCAATTTCGGGTGCATGAGCGTAAAGCACCTTAGCGCCCTTCGGCGTTTGCCATGTTTCGATTTGCACCCCGGCCATCACTGGTAGCGCCAATAACCAACCGATTAGGGTTAAGCCAATAACCTGTTTCATTATGGTTTCCCTCCCTTAGCTGACTGAGTGCTGGCTTTTGGCTGCAGATAAGCCACCGTCATGCGCTCTGTTACTAACCAATTTTTGGCGGCTTGCTGTACCTGTTCTGGCGTGACCTGTGCCAACCGCGCTAAATAGGCGTCAATTTCCGCTATGGGCACGCCCAGGGTGAAAGCCTGCCCCAACTTCATGCCTTGAAAAAATAACGAGTCTTGTTGGTACACTTCAGAAGCTTCTACCTGTGACAATACCCGCTTGAGCTCTTCTGCGGTCACCCCTTTTTCAACAATACGCGCAATCGACTGGCGCAACGCCGACTCTGCCTGTGCCAAAGTCACACCCTCAGCCGGTACAGCCGATAAAATAAATTGAGTGGGCAAACGTGCATACAAATCGTAACCCGCTCCCGCTTGACTGAGTTGCTGACTGCCGCGCACCAATTCCTTGCTCAAGCGACTACTGTTACCCGCATCCAACACCTGTGCCAACATTTCCAAAGCATAGGCCTGCGACTTATCCTCAGTCGTATTCCAAGAAGGCACCGCAAAGCCCATCAACAAACTCGGCACCTTTGCGCGCTCATCCTGCATCACCAGCCGCTTTTCACCGACTGGCGCCAGTTGAGTCAGCGGTTTCTCAGCCTCTAAACTACGAGCCGGCACTTTCGCCAAGGTATCCTTAAGCAAGGTTTTGACCGTTTCAGCATCGATATCGCCCACCACCACCAAGGCGGCGTTGTTAGGAGCATAGTGTCGATCGTACCAAGTTTGCAAATCCGTTAACTGATAGTTTTCAATGTCCTGCTGCCAACCAATGACGGGGCGTCGGTAAGGATTGGTGTCGTAGGCCAGGGCTTCAAAACGTTCGTGATGACGCGCTGTAGGTTGATCCTCCACCCGCATGCGTCGCTCTTCTAATACCACTTTACGCTCTTTTTGAAACTCACCATCATCGAGTTTGAGGCTTTGCATTCGCTCAGACTCTAACTCGAACATGCGATTTAAGTGTTGCTTATGAATGGTTTGGAAGTAAGCCGTGTAGTCTTGACTGGTAAAGGCATTTTCACTGCCACCCAAACGGGCAATGATTTTCGATAGTTCACCCGGCTTTAAGTTCTGCGTGCCTTTGAACATCATGTGTTCGAGCATGTGCGACACACCTGTCACCCCATCGGGTTCATAACTCGCCCCGACCTTGTACCAAACTTGTGACGTCACCACTGGCGCACGAGAATCTTGTTTCACCATGACTTTAAGCCCATTGTCGAGCTGAAATTCGGTCACATTGTTGGCATAAACGGGACTGAGTCCTGCCACTAACAATAAAGAAACCATTTTTTTCATGCTTATCACGTTTAGCTCCTTGAGTTGGTGCAGATCAGCACTTATGATTACACGACTTAGCTAAGAGTATATGATATGTGGTCAATTTTCAAACGTAAAAAAACAGAAACAGCGCCAACGAGCGCTCCAGAATCAACGCCCATCGAAACCAGTCCACAGCCAACGGATGCCAATGCAGCTATCACATCAGAAGCGAGCGCTACCTTAACGCCAACCGAGCATAGTACAACTGCGCCAGAACCGATTGAAATCAGCACCCACGCAACCGCCAGCATCAGTGACTGCATCACAGAAACTCCCAGCGAACACCCCATTGAGGCGCCAAGCCTGCCTGCCGATGTGGCCGAAACACCCACAGAAATGCCCACCGAAACGCCCGCAGCCGCACCGAAACAAGGCTTCTTCTCACGCTTATGGAATCAGTTAGCTCGCACCCGCGAAAAACTGGGTTCGGGGCTTAAAAGTCTACTTACTGGCAAAATCAAACTCGATGCCGACACCCGAGATGAATTGGAAACCCTTCTGTTATCGGCCGATGTTGGTTTAGACACCACTGACTACCTACTGCAGCAACTGCAACAGCGCAAACTGAAAGAAGGTGAAGACCTTCATTCGGCACTGGGAAGTATCATGACTGAGTTGTTGCTCAAGGCTCAGCAACGCCCAGAAACCATTCCAGAAGGAAAACCGCGCGTAATCCTCATGGTTGGTGTTAACGGCGTGGGTAAAACCACCACCATCGCTAAATTATCCCATCACTTTTTACAGCAAAACAAGCAGTTATTGCTAGCGGCGGGTGATACCTTCCGTGCTGCAGCCGTAGAGCAAATCAAAACATGGGGTGATCGCCACAAAGTACCCGTCATTGCGCAAGGACAAGATGCCGACCCCGCCAGCGTGCTCTACGATGCTTTATCGGCTGCGCAAGCGCGTCAAGTCGATGTGATGATTGGTGACACCGCAGGACGATTGCACACGCAAGGTCACTTAATGAACGAGCTGAAAAAAATCCATCGTGTGATGAATAAATTAGACGACTCGGCTCCGCACGAAGTCTGGTTAGTCATTGATGCCACCACGGGACAAAACGCCATTAATCAGGCTAAAGAATTTAATGCTGCTGTGGGGCTGACGGGCATCATTCTGACCAAACTCGATGGCACTGCCAAAGGTGGCATCATCTTTGCTTTAGCTACGCAACTAGGACTACCCATCCGCTATATTGGTATTGGTGAAAAAGCGGAAGACTTACGTCCCTTTGATGCGGAAAATTTTGTGCAAGCCTTATTAGGACAAGGTGGCCAAAAAAATGACTCTGATTGATGTGTACGACAAACCATCAAGCGACAATCACAGCAAAATTATGATGTTATCACAGCCTTAGCTCGCACAAGCTGAATCGATGCTTTAAAAAACCTCAAGCATCTTGAGCCAACGCCGATAAGTCATATGAGCCGTTTTTATTGGGAAAGATGAATCATGACTAGACTTAAAACATTGCGTTGGACAATTCAGCTGATGGCACCCCTGCTTGCCATGCTGGTGCTAAATGGATGTTCGGCACCACAAAAAGCCAGCTCAGTTGGCTACGGTAAACACGTGCAAATCACACCCAGCAATCCACTACGTCGTGGTGCGCATGAGAATCTATGTGAAATTTTTCGTGACAACCCCGTTTGGTATCGCGATGCCTTACAAAGCCAGCGACGCTGGGGCACACCCGTTGCAGTAAAATTCGCTTTTATTTACCAAGAGTCTCGTTTTGTCGCTAATGCTAGCCCTAAAAGCAGCACCACCATCTTTTCTAATAAAAATACCAGTGCATTTGGCTATGCTCAAGCCCTAGATGGCACTTGGGGCGATTACGTCAGAAGTACCGGCAACACACAAGCCCATCGTAGCAACATGCACGATGCCCTCGATTTTATTGGCTGGTATAACAACAATGCCAATAAACGCATTGGTTTACAGGGCAATCAGGTCAGAGAACTCTATCTGGCTTATCATGAAGGCATTACCGGTTACAGCATGGGCACGCACGCCAACAAAACTTGGCTACAAACCGTTGCCGATCAAGTGCAAGAACGTGCCATCCGTTACGACCAACAGTTAAGAAGTTGCAATAATGAGATTGTGGCGTTACTCAAAAGCAATCAATTACTCTAACACCCCTTACCGCGGACAATAAAAAACCAGCATGTTCATGCTGGTTTTTTGATTCATCCACACTGACTGCGCTACAGAACTGTAACCGTCGTGAGCAGGCAAGATTGCTAGGCGCAAGGCGCACAGAACCAGAAGTGTAGATCACTAGATGACGAAGTTCGAGCACCGAAGCAACAACGCAAGATGACTGCGCAACAGGTTAATAACGTTGCACTACCAAGGTCGCATTAGTCCCACCAAAACCGAAACTATTCGACATGATACGTTGCAAACCCGCATTATCTTGACGCGTTTGCACAATCGGCATGTCAACAACAGCTTCATCTAATTCGGTGATGTTAATCGATGGCGCGATGAAGTCGCCCTGCATCATCAACAAACAATAAATCATTTCGTGTACGCCCGCTGCACCCAACGAGTGACCCGACATCGACTTGGTTGAGCTAATACGCGGAATGGCATCACCAAAAACCGCTTTAATGCCGCCGGCTTCTTTACTATCACCCACCGGTGTCGAAGTGCCATGCGTATTAATATAGTCAATCTTACCATCGACAGTAGACAGTGCCATTTGCATACAACGAATCGCCCCTTCGCCTGAGGGCGCTACCATGTCGTAACCATCCGATGTGGCACCATAACCCACGATTTCACCGTAAATTTTAGCACCACGCGCCAGCGCATGATCTAATGCTTCTACCACGACCATACCGCCGCCGCCTGAGATAACGAAGCCATCACGGTCGGCCGAATAAGCACGAGAAGCGGTATCGGGTGTGTCATTGTATTTGCTCGATAAAGCTCCCATGGCATCGAACAACATGGTTTGCGACCAATGCAACTCTTCACCGCCACCAGCGAAGACCACATCTTGCTTACCCAGTTGAATCAGCTCGTAAGCATTACCAATACAATGCGCTGAAGTAGCACAAGCTGAAGAAATCGAGTAATTCACCCCTTTGATTTCAAAAGGTGTCGCCAAACAAGCCGAAACGGTTGAACCCATAGTACGGGGCACCATGTAAGGGCCAATACGTTTGACACCTTTTTCCGCCATAATGGCATTAGCTTCAATCAAATTCTGGTTAGAAGCGCCACCCGAACCCGCAATTAAGCCGGTGCGCGGATGAGAAACTTGTTCTGGCGTCAAACCACTATCGGCAATCGCTTGCTGCATCGACAAATAGGCATAAGCCGCAGCATCACCCATGAAGCGACGGTGTTTGCGATCAATTTGATCCAAATCGACGTTAATAGCACCTTCTACACCAGTACGAAAACCACGTTCTGCATAAGCAGGTTGAAACTTAATGCCGCTTTTACCTTCACGCAAATGACTTTCAACCGTATCGGCATCATTACCTAAACTACTAACAATACCTAAGCCAGTAATAACCACACGACGCATGAATCGCTCCTTAAAAGTTTTCTGTCGATTGGAACAAACCTACTTTCAGGTCGGTTGCCGAATAAATTTCACGATCATCAACGAAGAGTTTGGCATCGGCCAAGCCCATAAATAGCTTACGCTTGATGACCCGTTTCATATCAATTTGATAGCGCACTGTTTTGGCTGTTGGCAACACCTGACCGTAGAATTTCACTTCTCCCGACCCTAACGCACGACCACGACCTTCACCGCCTGCCCAACCCAAATAGAAGCCGATTAGCTGCCACATAGCATCCAAACCCAAGCAACCTGGCATAACCGGGTCGCCTCGGAAGTGACAATCAAAGAACCATAAATCAGGTGTCACATCTAGTTCGGCACGAATTTCACCTTTGTCGTAGAGCCCGCCCTCTTCTGAAATGTGTGTAATGCGATCGAACATCAGCATTGGTGGCAACGGCAATTGTGGATTGCCGATACCAAACATTTCACCACGCCCACAACGCAGTAGGTCTTCTTTCGATAAACTAGAAGGACGGTTAGACATGTCGCTTATTAACCCTGGTTCTTATAAAAATATTCCTGTAATTATATCAGGAAGCAAATCGGTTTGCTTGACTTCACTCAAGCCAGCAACAAAGAAACAGCAAAATATCGATCAAACCAACCATCACCTGTGTCCAACACGCATCGGCAAGCGCATTCCTTCTCGATAAAAAACAGGTGCGTATGATTCATCCCCCTGCTAACCGTGTTATAATCAGGGGGTTTAGTTTTTACCTCGGAAAGCTGTGATTATGTCGGATAACAAGACCTACGATTCCTCATCCATTCAAGTATTGCGTGGCCTAGATGCTGTGCGCAAACGCCCAGGCATGTACATTGGCGATACGGATGATGGCTCTGGCTTGCATCACATGGTTTTCGAGGTGGTCGATAACGCTATCGATGAAGCCTTAGCCGGTTACGCCTCTCATGTTAAAGTCACCTTGCATACCGACGGCTCTTGCTCCGTTTATGATGATGGTCGCGGTATCCCCGTGGACATTCACGAAGAAGAAGGGGTTTCTGCGGCTGAAGTGATTATGACCATCCTGCATGCGGGCGGAAAATTCGATGACAACTCCTACAAGGTATCGGGTGGTTTGCATGGGGTTGGTGTTTCGGTTGTTAATGCACTCTCCTCTAAACTGTGGTTAACGATTCATCGTGAAGGCAAAGTTTGGCAACAAGAATATGCTCTAGGTGTACCGGTTTATCCGCTTAAATCGATTGGCGAGAGCAACAAAACCGGCACCGAGTTGCGCTTTATGCCGTCGGATGAAATTTTTGCCTTCATTGAATTCAATTACGACATCCTACTAAAACGCCTGCGCGAACTCTCTTTCTTAAACTCTGGCGTTCATATTGAATTGATCGACCACCGTGACAATCGTCACGACGTGTTCAAATATGAAGGCGGCATCAAGGCCTTCGTTGAACACCTGAACAGCAAAAAAAGCCCCATCCATCCTAGCCTGTTCTATTTCAGCGGTGAAAAAGAAGGCGTGGGGGTTGAAGTCGCTTTCCAATACACCGATGCCTACACCGAATCGGTTTACTGCTTTACCAATAATATTCCGCAAAAAGATGGCGGCGCTCACTTGGCGGGTTTCCGTTCCGCGCTTACGCGTCATATCAACCAAGCAGCGGAACAAGAAGGTCTCGAGAAGAAATTCAAAATCGCCTTATCGGGCGATGATACACGTGAAGGCCTAACAGCCATTGTATCGGTTAAAGTACCCGACCCTAAATTCTCTTCACAAACAAAAGAAAAGCTGGTATCGAGCGAGGTCAAATCGGTTGTTGAAAGCTTGATGGGTGATGCCCTATCCACCTACTTGCTAGAAAATCCCAACGATCGCAAAGCCATCCTAAACAAAATTTTTGAAGCGGCTCGCGCCCGTGATGCGGCTCGTAAAGCACGCGAAATGACCCGCCGCAAAGGCGCACTGGATATTGCTGGCTTGCCAGGCAAGTTAGCTGATTGTCAGGAAAAAGACCCTGCCCTTTCTGAACTCTACTTGGTCGAGGGTGATTCGGCTGGAGGCTCTGCCAAACAAGGACGAGACAGACGTACGCAAGCGATTTTGCCGCTTAAAGGTAAAATTTTGAACGTCGAGCGCGCACGTTTTGACCGCATGATCAGTTCCGCCGAAGTGGGTACGCTGATTACCGCTTTAGGCTGTGGTATCGGTAAAGATGAATACAACATTGATAAATTACGTTACCACCACATTATCATCATGACCGATGCCGACGTGGATGGTTCACACATCCGCACCTTGTTGCTCACCTTCTTTTATCGTCAAATGCCCGAAATTATCGAGCGCGGCCATGTTTACATTGCTCAACCGCCACTTTACAAAGTGAAAAAAGGTAAGCAAGAAGCCTATTTGAAAGATGATACGGAACTCGAACATTACTTATTGCAACTGGCGATGGAAGGCGCCAGCCTGGTTCTGGGTGAAAACGCAGGCACTATGTCGGGTCATGCCTTAGAGCAACTCGCCATAGCCCATTTCCAAGCTGAGCGTGTGATCAATAAATATAGCCGTCGCTACCCCGAAGCCTTGTTACGTGCCTTAATTGATTTACCTGCCTTGAACGAAAGCATGCTGAAAAATGATGCTGACTTGTCGGCTTGGTGTGCTTCAGCCATGACACGCATTGAACAAGATTTTATTGCCGGTGGCGCGCGATTCAGTCTGGCTACCGCCGACAATCAAGACCCCGACAGTGATAACCGCGTCATTCGCCTTACCACGCACGAGCATGGATTCGATAGCGTGCAAGACATGGGCGACGATTTCTGGTTATCGGGCGATTACCTACGTCTTATGCAAGCTGCTGAACGCATCGGTAATTTATTAACGGATGGCGCGCAAGTACGTCGCGATGAAAAATCTATCGCCGTGACTAACGTCAAACAAGCGTTTGACTGGTTACTCGGTGAAGCTAAGCGAGGTATGGGCATCCAGCGCTATAAAGGTTTGGGTGAGATGAATCCTGACCAGCTCTGGGAAACTACGATGAATCCGGCCACGCGTCGTTTGCTCAAAGTTAATATTGAAGATGCCATTGCTACCGATGATATTTTCAGCACCCTAATGGGGGATGAAGTCGAACCGCGTCGCGCCTTTATTGAAGCGAATGCCTTATCCGTGTCAAATTTAGATATTTAATGATTTTTGGTTTTTAATTTTTTAGAAGGAGTCTTCCATGTCTATTAAACATCCTGTTGTTTCGGTCACTGGTTCATCTGGTGCAGGTACGACTTTCGTTAAACGCGCCTTTGAAAAAGTATTCGCGCGTGAAAACTTGAACGTTGCCGTCGTTGAAGGCGATAGCTTCCACAAATACGAACGCGCTGAAATGCGTGAAAAAGTGGCTGAATCGCGCAAAGCGGGTAAAGTGTTAACGCATTTTTCTGAACATGCTAACCACTTTGACTTGTTAGCGGAATTATTCAAAACCTATGGTGAAACCGGTACTGGCAAACGTCGTTACTATGTTCACAACGATGAAGAAGCAGCGCATCATGGCGTAGGCACAGGTTGCTTTACCCCTTGGAAAGACATTCCAGCAGGTACTGACATCATGTTCTACGAAGGACTACACGGCGGTGTTGTTACTGAAACAGCCAATGTTGCCGCGCATGTTGACTTGCTGGTGGGTGTGGTTCCGAGCGTTAACATCGAATGGATCCAAAAAATCTACCGTGATACTTCTGAGCGTCCTTACACAGTGCAACAAGTGGTGGACACCATTTTGGATCGTATGCCTGACTATGCCGAGTACATCACCCCTCAATTTGATCGCACTCATATCAACTTCCACCGCGTTCCGTTAGTCGATACAGCTAACCCATTCAGTGGTATGGCGGTTCCTAAACCAGAAGAGAGCTTGATTGTTTGCCACGTGCGCATGGACGGCATCGACTTAGCCGGCATCGCCAAGCAAGTTGAAGGTGCTTTCTTGCAAAAAGCAGACACACTGGTTATCCCAGGTCAAAAAATGATTGATGTTATGGATTTGATGCTGTCACCAGTGATCAAAAACATGATTGCTCAGAAAAACGCAGCCTAAGTTTTTTTCGCTTTCATTTGACGACAACCCCGCTCGATGCGGGGTTGTTGCATTTTAACACCAGCCATATTCATCCCAATGTCACCCAAGCCCTACCCCGACTACTCGATAATGTTTATTTACCTGGACAGCATTAACATATTAGCATATAATTAAATTCTAATATGTTTTCACTTAACCCTTTTAGGAGTCATGCTTCATGAATGTTAAAGCGCTTTTCTTAGCTACCAGCTTGGCTTTTAGTCCCTTGATGGCACAAGCTGCCGTATCTGATTTACCATCACCCATTATTGAGCTCATGCCACAGGTAAAAAAGCTGACTGAAAGTGGCAAATTACAACTGAACGCCGAACAGAAAAAGGTACTAGATGACTGGATGGCCAGCGCACCCGCCAAACGCAAAGTAATGGAAGACGACTATGTTAAATTACGTCAAGCATTGCGTATGGCCATTTTGGATAATAAAGACCGCATCGAGCGTGAAAAAATGACTGCTGAGCTACTGGCAAAAGAAGAAGAATTAATCAAAATGCGCAGCCTATGCCACCGCATGTTGATTAAGGAATTAACCCCAGAACAGTATGAGCTGGTTAAAACAGCTTATCTTAACAGCCTAAAATAAGCCGAGATAATCAGCTTAATAGCCACAAAAAAAAGCGCTTGCAATCAAGCGCTTTTTTATAACCCTAAGATGATATTTTATTGATTGGACAGTTGATGCTGCACGCTGAGCAGCACACTCATCACGTAGAACTGCACCCCAAACACCAAACCCGCCAACACCAAATGAACCGGCTGCAAGAAGGCGGGAAAATTAGCCACTGCCAACAACACGCCGACACTTAACTCCACTAATACCAACAGCATCAGCGCACGCCCCATGCGCACCACCGCAGGTGACAACTGACTTTGCTGCAACTGCTTCGCCAACCACCAGTTATAAGCAACAATCGAAAGCGCAAATAAAACATGAATCAACACGGGTTGACCCACTTGTGCCACCCAAAGGGCGCGATCTTGGAAATCCGTACCCAAGGCAATGATATCAATCTGCTCACGAACCTGCACACCCAAGCCAATCTGAATGAGGGTGAGCGTCAAACCCAGCAATAACCCAGTTTGCAAGCGACGTACCAAGCTACGTTGATTCAATAGTTGCAATGGTGTTTGCGCTTTCACTAAGGCCAAAATCAAACTAGCCACCACCAGTAAAGAAGCGACCATATGGGTGGTAATAATAACCGGATGCAAATTGCTCGACACCACCACTTTGCCCAACCAACCATTAAAACCAATCAACAAAAAAGCGGTTAGGGCAAAATAAAAACTTGCTTTATGCGTTTGACGAATGCGCCAGCCTGCCCAGAGTGTCCACATCGCCAAGAAACCAATGGTAACGCCCGTCAGTCGGTTGAAAAACTCGGTCCAAGTTTTCACTGGATTAAAACGAACTTCGGCATAACCACGATCTCGGTAAATTTCCTGATAATTAGGCGGTAATTGAGCTTCACTGGTGGGCGGAATCATCTGCCCGAAGCAAGTCGGCCAGTCGGGACAGCCCATGCCGGCACCGGTGGCTCGCACACTACTACCCACCACAATCAGAATGTAAACGGCGACAATGGTAATCCAAGCCGCTAACACAAAATGACCCACCCGTTTTTCGTTAATCAATTCCTAACCCCTTCAAACCAACAAACTGAATCCTTCATGCCAATCGCCGATAAAACATGAACACGATTAATAATCCCTACGATGCGTCGAAACCAACCACAAGCCACCGATAATCAACCAGGCTAAAGCGACACTCACCATCACCCACAATAACCGACCCGGCAATCCCAGCCAATCGCCTTGATGAACCGAGACCCAGTCGATACCCGTCGATAAGCTCCCAGCAGCCTGTGCTAACAACAATAGTCCCGACACCACCAACACCAACAATAAAGGGGTTAACCATTGCCCCAACAAGCGATGTAAAGAATAGTGCATGCACGTTTGTTGCCTTGATTCCACCCAACCCGTCAGTAACACCCCTATCAGCGCCAGACTTGAGATGAATACCACCACCTTACCTAAACCCTCGCCCAAAAACGCAAAACGGTGCCATTGAGTCAGTTGCTGCGACCAATCCTCAGCAAAAGCTCGCAACCCATTAATTTCACCTAACTTGGGATTGAGAAAAACCTGCCACAGAACACCCTGCTCATCTTTCATTAAGGCCATACTGGTATCAACCGGATTTTGTGCCGGCGTAAAAGCTACCCACTGGAACTGGGGATAAGCCTGCTCAATCAAGTCGTGTTGCACCGATTCGGGCAAAGTAGGTTGTTGCGACAGCGGCGTGGTCATCAGCTCTACGTGCATGATGCGATCCATTTCGGATGAAAAACCCAACAAAGCTCCGGTTATTGCTAGCCAAATCAACGGCAAAGCAAACAGCCAGGTCAACCAGCGATGCAAACCCTGACTCATCACACCCAAGCTTTAACGTAATGATCGAGAATTAAGCCGGCAAACAACAGCGTTAAATACAAAATGGAAAAGCCAAAAGTACCCATGGCAGATTGGTGATCTGGCTCGCGGTACAGTTTGAGCGCGTAGTAAACAAAGCCAATATTCAGCAACAAGGCAATCGATAAATAAGTCATGCCCGACATACCAATGGTAGTTGGCAGCAGTGTCACGCTGGTTAAGACTAAAGTGTAAAGCAACACTTGAAACTTAGTGTGCGGCACGCCTCGAACCACCGGCAACATGGGAATGCCTGCCCGTTTGTAATCTTCCAAGCGATGAATCGCCAACGGCCAGAAATGCGGCGGCGTCCAAATGAAAATAATGAGAAACAGAATAAATCCTTCCCAAGTCACTTGACCCGTCATGGCGACCCAACCCAGCAAAGGTGGCGCTGCCCCAGCCGCGCCACCCCAAACAATATTTTGGGGCGTGTTATGTTTCAAATACACCGTATAAACAATGGCATAACCGACTAGAGCAAAAAAAGTCAGTAATGCTGTCAGCCAGTTCACAAAATACAAGAGTATCGCCATGGCAATCAGCATCCAACTGATGGCGACCGCAATCACTTCTTTTTCACTCACTCGGGATGTGGGCAGAGGACGCGCCTTGGTACGCTGCATTTTTTCATCAAAGCGTTCATCGAGCAGATGGTTAATGGCCGCACCCGAGGCTGCGGCTAAAGAAATACCTAACAACGACCAGAGCATCAGTGGGATATCGGCCTGAAAGGGTGGTGAAGCCAGCAACATACCCGCCCATGCGGTGAAGGCAATCAGCGCCACCACCTTAATTTTTGCCAACTCCAGCATGGCGCTGATTTTGCTCAACCACGCGTTTTCAGAAACGAATGAACTCGTCTGCATAATCCTTAACCAACCATAACTTTATTTAATGACGCCCAATGAGTATTTTTAATATCGCACTCTAATCAAAACCGTTTCATTTCATAATACCTGACTTAATGACTCAGGTATTAATAACCTACTAAACAACTCAACTATTAGCGATCATATTTTAACGCCAATCTCAAAAAACACTGCAAAAATAAAACTTATAACGTCTGTAAGAAAAATTTAATCACATAATCTTAGATTTATTAAGGCGTTATTTGCTATCATTGGCGCTTAGGAACTGCGACAATTTGTCGCACCCCGTTACCTGTGCATTATGGTACTTGGTTTCAAAAGGTTGGTAAAGGTTAAACCCTTGATTCAACGTGAATGTTCTATTAAAAAAATCTTATCATTTGCCATCACAAAAAAATGATGAGGCACTAGGAGTAAACAATGTTGAAACTTTCTCTACTTGCTGGGGGCTTTTTAGTAGCGAGTTCACTGGTTTCGACCAGTGTGCAAGCGGCTGAAGTGTCGGGTGAGATGTTGGCACAAACCTGCTCAGGCTGTCACGGCACCTTTGGCAAGATCAAAAACAACGCTTTTATGCCACTGGCTGGCATGAACCCTAACACTTTCGTTAATACCATGAAAGAATTTGCTTCGGGCGCTCGTCCCGGAACGCTCATGGGTCCCTTAGCGAAAGGCTTTACAGATGATGAGCTTAAACGCATGGCAGATTATTTCGCTGCTCAGAAACCATAAGGAGAGTGACTCTATGAATCATGCAAATTCATCTTCGCGTCGTCAATTCTTGAAGCTAGTGGGCGCTGCTGCGCTAACCACAGCAGGCTTTTCGAATTTAGTGCGCGCTGCTGGCAACGGTAGCAAGCATGTTGTGGTGATTGGCGCTGGCGTTGGCGGAGCTACTTTCGCTAAGTATATGCGCTTGTATGCGCCCGATGTTGCGGTTACGGTAATCGAAAAAAATAAAGAATACTTGCGTCCTTATGGCTCAAGTGAAGTGATTGTTGACCATGCCAGCATGAAAGACATCACCGTTTCTTACGATCAGTTGCAACAAAAATACGGCGTTAAGTTTATTTTTGATACCGCAACCGATGTGGACTTCGACAAACAAGTGGTGAAAACTGCTGGTGGACAAGCTGTCAGCTACGATCGTTTAATCGTTTCTCCGGGCATCAGTTTTGACTTTGCTTCGATTGAAGGCCTAAACCAACAGGTTTCTGATACGGTCATGCCCCATGCTTGGATTCCTGGCCCTCAGTTAGAACTGCTAACACAACAGGTGAAGGCGCTACCTAAAGGTGGTACGGTATTAGTTTGCCCACCTCCTAACCCTTACCGTTGCCCACCTGGCCCATACGAGCGCGCGGGCTTAATCACCCAGTATCTCAAAGAACGCGACCCAACGGCCAAAGTCATTGTGTTAGACCCCAAATCGGGCTTCACCACCGATGTGACCATGCTGCAAGCGTGGAATCGCCTCTATCAGTTCAATATTCCAGCTGATTTCAAAGGTTACACTCTTGAATCATTATTGGCTGCGGGCTTTACTGAAGATGAAGCAAAAGCACAACTGGCTGACTTTAAGCCGATTAAACATGACAAACCCGGTCAACTATCTTGGGTCATGGGTAGTCAAGGCGGACGTGTATTGCGTGTTGATGCCGCCACGAAAACCGTTTACACCGAAGGCGGTGAGTACAAGGCTGATGTCATCAACATCATTCCTCCAATGAAAGCGGGCAAAATTGCCTTCGATTGGGGCTTAGTGGATAACACCGGTTGGTGTCCAGTCAATCGCGTCACCTTTGAGTCAAGCATGCGCAAAAATGTTCACGTCATTGGCGACAGTTGTATTGCCGACGCCATGCCCAAATCAGGCTATTCGGCCAATGGTCAAGCGAAAGTCGTGGCGTTGCAAGTTAAGGCTTTATTAGCAGGCAAAGAACCACAAGAACCCATTTTCCAAAACACCTGTTACGCGCTAGCGGGTAATAAAGATTATGGTCAGTTCGTATCAGACGTCTTCCGTGTGAAAGATGGCAAAATCGTGCGTGTGAACAACCCACGTTACCTGCCTCTGAACCTGAAAGACGATGATTTGCGTTACGCCTTGTCGGGCTTCTATACCAACAACTGGATGAAGTCATTTACCGATGACTGCTTCGCTTAAGTCACGATTCAATTAAATATTAATAAAACTTTGGAGTGTTCAACATGACGGCTGAAGAAGAGAAAGCGATTCTCGAAAGTGCACCGGTCGGCACCTGGGCATTGTTAGCGGCTTATGGGGTGATGTTTACCCTGGGCTGGTTGGCGATGTGGTATCTGTTCATCAGTAACGGTCCAGTGAAATAAAGAGGAACAGAATCATGTCTAGTATTCATATTGATCCGTTAGAGAAGAAATGGATTTGGGTGGTTGGTGCGATTGTCGTGCTCACATGGGTGGTACAGCTGTACTACGCCATTGCCGATAGCATCCACCCGCCAAGCAACGTTGAAGTGATTGATTCTGCCAAACTCCACATGACGGAAGAGTTTGCAGAAGAAAACCTGGGTGTCAAACAAGAAGCCGACGGCAGCTACACCGTGAC
>CAZBQD010000028.1:0-26262 GCA_964493995.1 uncultured Francisella sp. | reverse complement strand
GTCCGCTCCAATTGTCAGAGATAAAGAAAGCGACAACTATTCTGACATAGGGGGTGATTCATTTTACTGAACAAGACATACTGAATAGCTTTCCACAGAAAACAGTACAAAAAGCACGCCCTTACGCAGCACGCAAAGTGTTAACAACCCATTGGCAAGGTAATCAACTGATTGGCTTGGTGGATGGTAGTGAAATGGATCCTTATGAGGTGTGGATTGATGTGAGTGTTGGCAAGTCTGGGACTTTCTTGTTTAACAATCACTGTACTTGTTTTTTAGGCGGCAACTGTAAACATGTGGTGGCATTGTTGCTGTATGAAGCAAAACAACAGCGCAATCAACCATCGACTCCGCCTTCCTCCTCATCGGTCACTGGACTCAATGTCGAGACGATTAATCGCTACATGCACCAGATTTATGCTACGACCAATAACTATTTAGAGAGCCTGCCCAAATACATATCCCCCAGTAGTGAGGGCATGATTTTTGTTATTAAACTTGGCGGTCTTTACACCGAATTGATACCGACCAAAATTCGACGATTGAAAGATGGTCAATTGAGTAGCAACAGTAGCCCCGTTACGGCTTGGGGTAATTATGTCACGGGCTATGGCCGCACTCCTGCCTATGTGAGTGAATTTGATCTCTCTATTTTGAGGCTGATGTATTCAGATAAACTCGGTTATGGTCATTACCAGATTTCGGGTGAGCTGGGTGAGCTGATCATACGAAAACTGGTGACACACAATAAGCTCTTTACCTATCTCGATGATCGCTTAACACCTATCGTGGCACAAGATCCCATCGAATTGGTGATTTCTTGGCAAAAACAAGACCAACATTTATGGCAATTAACACATAATCTGCCAATCGAAGGGCCGTTACGATTAATTGAAACTTCCCCACCCTTTTTACTTACTGCCGATAGAGCAATAGCAAGCGTATACCTTAGCGCCATTATCTCGCCATTACCCACTAAACTCATCGTTGCGCTAATGCATCATCCTGTTGGCATACCCGCCGATCATTTATTTGAACTTTGGCAGCCAATTGCCGATGTTTACGATGGTCTACCTGCATTACCGCAAGAAGTTCAACCAGAAATCGTCGTTCATCCCACCATCCCCCTACTCAAGTTAGTGACAACGGAAGCACGTTCGGTCACCAAGCTTGCTGCTAATGTCGTTGCTAAAATGCAATTTCAATATGGTGATTACCTCTTTAAGCCGACTGACGAGCCCATAGAGACCAGCGTTATTGAACAGGAAAATGGGCAAAAGTTGCTCATTCGACGTGATAGTGAGAAAGAGTTTAATCTTGTTAAAACCTTGTTTGATAAGGGTCTCGATTTCTTGACTTACGGTCATTATGAGGATGCGATTCTAATTGCTCCTAAGACGCATCGCTATGCAGTGACCATTCATGCACGAGACTGGATTCCTTACTTACCCTTGTTTGAAACGCTTAAAACTCAAGGATGGGAAATACACATTGATTTACCCGAACTCAATCAGATTGAAGTGAGCGATGGCGTTTCTGTTAATCTGTTCGATGACGATCATGATTATGTGTTAGAAGCCAGCTTAATCACCCCAACAGGTGAAGTGCCTTTATTGCCATTGCTGCACCAATATTTAGCTGACGATAAACCCTTACCTGAACAGGGCGACATTTATCTTGAAAAGCCCGACGGTGGTTATGTGCGTGTCGATGTCGCACACTTAGCACCTATTTTTCAGACCATTACCGAACTTTATGACCGACCGCTGAACACCGATGGACGTCTGCAACTCAATCAGTTTGATGTCATGGGATTAAGTAATCAACAGATCAAGGTGAAAGGAAAAAAAGCCAAAGCCTTGCGTCAAATGGTGAGTCAACTGGCCAACATCAGCGGTATTGAGCCTGTTGATCCACCTGAACACTTACAAGCCAGTCTGCGGGATTATCAACAACAGGGTTACAGTTGGTTGCACTTTTTAAGCGAACACCAGCTAGGTGGCATTTTGGCCGATGACATGGGGTTAGGTAAAACGCTACAAGTCATTAGTTATCTGCTCAAACAACACCAGGATGGCAAACTGACTCAGCCGGCACTCGTTGTCGCACCAACCAGTGTTGTCGGTAATTGGATGGCTGAATTAGCCAAATTTGCTCCATCTTTGAACGCCATACGTTTCGATGGCAGTGACCGCAAAAGTAAACAAGATCAGATTAATGAAGCTCAGGTCGTGGTAACCAGTTTCGCACTGATGCAGCGGGATGCCGAGTTTTGGCAAGCAATTGCTTTGCATAGCGTGATTGTTGATGAAGCCCAATACATTAAAAACAGCAAAGCCAAAACAGCTCAAGTCATTCGACAACTCAGCTGCGATCATCGCCTGTGTTTAACAGGAACGCCTATGGAAAATCATTTAGGCGAACTCTGGTCGCTATTTGATTTTGTCATGCCTGGGTTTTTAGCCGATGAGCAAACGTTCAAAAAACGTTATCGCAACCCCATTGAGCAGCATGGCGATCATGACTGCCAAGGCCGCCTATCACAACGGGTGTCGCCATTTATGCTCAGACGTACCAAAGCCGATGTGGTGCAAGAGCTACCGCCTAAAACGGAAATCATACAGCGCGTCACACTTGATAAAGCACAATGGCAACTTTATTCCAGTGTGCGCCTATCGATGGAAAAACGCGTGCGAGAACTGATGGCAGAGAAAGGCTTAAAACGCAGCCATATTGAAATTCTCGACGCCCTACTTAAATTACGCCAAGCCTGTTGTGATCCCCGGTTACTGAAAATCCCTGCTGCTGAAAAGGTCAAACACTCAGCCAAACTCGAAGCCTTGGTTGAAATGGTCACCGAATTGGTCAGTGAAGGACGGAAAATTTTGATCTTCTCGCAATTTGCTACCATGTTAGGGTTAATTGAAGAAGCACTTAAAACAGAGCATATTCGTACCAGTAAATTAACAGGACAAACACGTAATCGCCAACAAGCCATTGATGCCTTTACACAAGGTGATGCTCAAGTCTTTTTAATCAGCTTAAAAGCAGGTGGTGTAGGATTAAATCTCACCGCTGCCGATACCGTTATTCACTACGACCCTTGGTGGAACCCTGCCGCCGAATCGCAGGCAACAGATCGCGCCTACCGTATGGGGCAAGACAAACCGGTATTTGTCTACAAACTCATTGCCGAAAATACGGTAGAAGAGAAAATTCTCACCATGCAAGCAAAGAAACAAGCCCTTGCTGACAGTGTGTTTGGTGATGAAGACGCACTAAGTGTATGGAGCGATGCGCAGACAATTTTGGGATTATTTAGTGAACATGAATAACCGATATTGATCATTATAACTTTAATCGGCTCTTAAATCATAAATCAGACGCTAGGTTATAATTGAGCAACTTTAACGCATTCAGGCTCAGCATTATGACCGACACCACGCCACTTGATGATTATGATAATCCTTGGAAAACCGCTATCGATGGCTACCTACCTGAATTTATGGCGTTTTATTTCCCGCAGATTCACGCCGATATTGATTGGTCAAAAGGCTATGAGTCACTAGATAATGAATTGCCCTCCTTGGTTCGTGATGCCGAGTTAGGCAATCGCTATGCCGATAAGTTGGTGAAAGTTATTACCCTTGATGGTCAAGAGGACATTGTTTACATTCATATCGAAGTGCAAGGTCAACAGGATGCTCAGTTTAATCAGCGTATGTACACCTACAACTACCGTATTTACGATAAATTTGGGCAATTCCCTGTTTCTTTAGCGGTATTGGCTGACGAAAACGAGGATTGGAAACCGACTCACTTTAGCCAACAAAAATGGGGCTGTGGTATGGAGTTTACCTTCCCTGTGGTTAAGCTTACCGATTACGAACCGCAATTAGAAACCTTGCAAAGCAGTGATAACGCTTTTTCCATTCTCACTGCTGCGCACATTCTGACTAAAAAAACCAAGCATCAAGCGCGACAACGCTATGAAACCAAACTAAAACTCATTCGCCTGCTCTATCAAAAAGGATGGGATAAGCAAGAACTCATTAACTTTTTAGCCGTAATTGACTGGCTGATGCACTTACCAGAGACATTTGCGGTACAATTACGAAATGAAGTACACCAGCTAGAAGAGGAAGATAAAATGCGCTATGTGACCAGCTTTGAACGCCTAGCTATGGCTGAAGGACGACAAGAAGGCATGCAACAAGGGATGCAACAAGGCATCCAACAGGGCATCCAACAGGGCATCCAACAAGGCAAATCTTGGACATTACGTCAGGTGTTGGCGTTACGCTTCCCTAATGCCGATTTAACGCGCTATCAAATCGCCATTGATCAGGCTGCTGAAGATCAGTTGGTTAATTACATTATTAAGGCTTCAACAGTGGCAACGCTTGATGAGGTTTTCGTGGCTTAATACCACCCCTTGCTAATTATGTAGTTTACTTATACGATACTGACCCAAGAGAAGCATCTCGACTACTAGCTTAGGTGGTTGCTAGCTTCTTATTTTGGTTCTGAAAAGCGTGATAAAGCTAGCATAGCAAATGAAAAAAGCACATCTGTATTCTGATTCACAAGGGATTAGATAGTCTAGCCACTGATAGCATGTAAATTGATTACATCTATGGAAACGCCGCAACAGTAGAACTAGATTGCTAAATTGCTATCGATTAAATCAAATGCAAATATTTCTCCGTCGTCTTGATACTGCTGTGACCTAAGTTTTCCTGTACCCGACGCAAGGTCATCCCTTCTGCCAGCATTCGACTGGCAGCTGTATGACGTAGCAAATGACCACCGTTTTGAGATTTATCGATACCGGCTTTAGCAAGATAACGATTAATTAACTGGTAGAGTGTAGTTTGCGTAAGCTGGTGGTCACGTAAGGAGGGGAATAACCAATCTTTATCTTGCCTGCCTGTTTCTAAGCATTGAGTCAGCCAGTCATTAAGTGCTGATTGATGGGTTAACAATGGCATAATAAGGCGCTCTTTGTTACCTTTACCAATGACTCTGAGGCGCTTAGAATGAAGCAACTCCCTCCCCTGCCCTATCCTTAACTCGCAGACTTCTTGCGTTCTTAACCCCGTATCCAACATCAACCCCATTAATGCCAAGTCTCTATCTCGATTCATGTGGGTTCGTGCGAACAATACATCAAATAAGGCATCCTGCTCATGTTGCAATAATACCGGCGGGAGTCGGCTTTCTTTACGTGCCCTCCTTCTTAAACCACGCTTTTGCTGATCGATATAGGTTTTAACCGGATTATTATCAATTAGGCCCTCATGGTCAGCAAACGCCATCCAGGTCTGTAAAATGGTGCGATATTGGTTAATGCTAGCCGTTGATGCCCCTTTTTGTGACAATTCTTTAAAGAAGACGGCTATCCATGATGCGTTAACGGAATGTACATCTATTACCTCATAAGTTGCCATAACTTCAACAAAATAGCGTATAACCCTTTCATAAGCTCTTATTGAGTGTTTAGAGTATGAAACACCCTCATCTGGCGACGCCATCCAAGCCAAAAAATCGTCTTTTAACTGTACTAATGAGAGCTTATCCATGCTAAATCCGCTACTATGTGTTTTTTATGGTTGATAATGTAACATTATCAACCAAATATTAGCACAGTTTTCGCCGATCCTTACCCCATTTCAGCCAGAATAGCGCATTTAATGCAAAATAATTATCAACTATTAATATCAAAGTTAACGCATAATGTTAGTCCATTTCTTATTAAGTTAACTTTTTACGGTATAAATATGCCAATAAGTGTTTTTTTGATAAAATGGACTCAAATTCGCCTATAAAGGAAATTAAGACATGAATGAAGGATTACAACCCAGAAAGCGGATAAGTGTGGAGCTTAATGGCGATGATGTTATCTTAGCCGACATTTTAACCACCAGCCTAAGATTTACCGAGTTAAGCAAATCAAAGTCAGAAAGAGATGAAGCTTTGCTAACACTAGCGTTAAAGGCGCTCAATAAAGCCATGAGTGACTATCGCGCCGAAACTGGTGTTAAATACCCAAACCATGAGCAAATGAAAGCCTATCTTGCTGATTGAGAGCCAAATGCATGAATGAGGCTAGTTTAAATGATAAAACTGCCCCTTCTCCAATGAGAGAGGTGGCACTCTATATTAATGTCAAATCACGTCGCTTTTATCGTGTACTGGCAGGATTAGACTTATTAGGTGATTTTATTCTCTATCAAAGCTGGGGAAGCCTTGATAGTAAACTCGGCAATGCCAAACAACAAATCATCCAGCCCGATCAGCTAGACAAGCAATTGGCGAGAATTCACTCTATACGACTAAAACACAACTATCTCGTCTACCCGATTGTGTAATTTCATCAATCAACATAAATTTGATAAAAAAAACCACGCATTAAGCGTGGCCGAATGATTAGAGCATGAGGACATCCATGAAAATAGATGTTAGGCTGTGAAGTAGAAACCAGCAACCGCATGCACTGGTTAATTCACGATTTTAGTTTAACACTTGAATGTTGCACTCATGTGAAAAAAGCCCCCTCCCCCACTGCACTAAGTTTTTGAACATAGATGATACTGCGATAGATTCAATCCATTTCGTTGTGACGTTCACAATGATGATCATGAAACCAACAGAATTCGTATTTAACTTCAGGCTGAACTATTCGCTGTTAATGGCATAGTGCTTGATTTGCCAGAGTGAGACTTACAACTTTAAAAAGCCGTAATCAGACCAGCACTATATCCTATTCATAGCTTAGAGCCTAGCTTCCCTTGAAGTCGGAACACCCTACTCGGCTAACTAGTCCACAGACTCGCACTGTAATTACAGAATTTAATGGCGCTTTCTCATAAGGATTAGTTCAACATAAGCAGCGCCTATAAGATCATAGCTATTATCGGCGGCGTTAGATAAATCAGACACCATCGTTAAACCAGCTGTTGTGCCGACGGTTTAAGATGCAAAGTTATTAACAAAAAAATGAGTAAAAGCCATTAAAAAGAACTTTTACAAACTCAGTCACGATTAGTGCTATCAAGCAAAGAAAGCATCAATCTAAAGCCTGGCAGAACCGGCTATCAACAAATCTGGTCAGATTAAAATTCATAAAGCACATGAACTAGACTGCTATGCAGCATTGAGATAATTAATCGAAACAATTGGCAAGGCTAATAGTCAAAGGTGGAAAAGATTAGAAGTCAAAGGTAAATTTCCAACGGTTGGAAACTTACTTTAACATTTCCTTAATAAGCTTCATTCGATCATCATGATTACGAATACGTCTTGTGAGTTCTATATCTAAGGCATGAACCTTTCTTCCTATTCGATATTCTTCGACCTCAACAAGAATTGGAGACAACTCATTGATTTCTTTGTGCGCTTTGCCAATAACGTACCTGTTTAAATCTTTGTACTGATTATATTGATCGTCACCAATTCCGAGCAATCTTCTGTAATCATCAACTGTAATTCTTAAATTATACCTATCGCGTTTGCCTCCTAATACGTCTTCATAATACTCATAAAGAGCTGTTGAATGCTGAGAAGACATTTGCATCTGTGCGTCCATATTAATTTTGGCGTACATAGTAGGATTTAGCACAGCTTCGGCAATACCTGGCGGAAAAG
Organism: uncultured Francisella sp.; assembly: GCA_964493995.1. GTDB lineage: Bacteria > Pseudomonadota > Gammaproteobacteria > Thiomicrospirales > Thiomicrospiraceae. The sequence goes on along the minus strand of CAZBQD010000028.1, from coordinate 18,615 downwards.
CATAACGACAAATTGTATGATCTGCAGTAAAAGCCATTTCAGAAACTAATACGCTAGTTACTTTCCAAAGCTCTCTGCCATCTTTATCCTTATCAAAAATATTGTACTGCACAACATGAGTCACAAACTCGCTCAACAGGTCACATAAAAAAGCTCTATTGTTTGAAGAAGCGCCCAACCACGTCTCTAATTCACGCATTGGCAACTCAAATCTACCAGATGGAGGCAAACCACCATGCTTCTCCATAATCTTTCTAGCGTGCTGAATCAATAAGTTAAAAGTTTTTCTCTCTACGCTAGTTAAACAATTGCGCATTTGTATCATGCCACTGTGCTTGACAAGTTGAGCCATTTCTAATCCCTTCCACCTTTAACTTCTAATCTTTTCCACCATTCTATTATGCAACACCTTACGACATAATCTTTTCCACCTTATGACATAAATTACAACACCTTACGACATAATTAAGCACACCTAGACAAAAAATAAGTTATTAAAATCATTGAGTTATAACTGCTTTAAATTATAAAAAATATATAAAAAAGAAAAAAGGCTTATCTATTAACATTTTAGCAGAAGCACTTGACAAAACGAAGCCAAGTTGGTAACTTACGAACTATCATACAGCACGATATAGCTTGGAGCAAGAGATGAAGACCGTAGTGGTTGGAAATAACAAAGGCGGAGTAGGAAAAACTTTCATTAGTAAAACACTCGCTGAGTATGCGGCCATTAAAAAAGGATTACGTGTCCTGGTTATTGATCTCGACCCTCAATGCAATTTGTCTAGAAGATTTTTAGACATGAGAATGACTGATGATGGTTCATTTCTGTACACTCCCCCACTACATCCAGAGTATGAAGGGGAAGAAGACTGGGATGGCTACTCTGATGCATCAGAAATATGGCTTTCAGGTTCTGTAGTTATGTATCCAACAGATTTCCAACGGTTGGAAATTATACCTGGACACGGAAATAAACTGCAAAACATTGAGTACGTAAGAAAAAGTGACATTAAAGATCAGGTCGTTCAACATCTACACAAGCTTTTATCAGTCGCTGAAATTGCTGATGATTATGATATTTGTATTATCGATACAAGACCATCTATGGGACCATTAGTACAAGCTGCTATGTACGCTGCAACACATTTAATTATTCCTACGGAATTTGCGGCCCCCTCAGTTGAAGGTCTTCACGGTATGCTAGGCTTGCAAAATGCAATTAATATGACATCTAGCAAAAAATTAGAAATTGCTGGCATTGTTGGCAACAGGGTGAAATCTAATTTTACAGTACACAAAGCTATTCAACAGAAACTTTCTAAAGATCCCATCATTTCACCATATCTACTTAATGAATGGTTTAGTGAATGGGGAGATTACCAAAAAAGCATGTTGTTCGGAGCACCATCATTGTTTACAGACAAGTCAAAAGCAACAGATCAAGCAAGTAATGTTTGTGAACTTTTACTTCAAAGAATTATGGAGTCCTAAAAGTGGCTAAAAGAATAAAAGTACAAGACCTAGTAGACAACGATAATACCGTATCCGTTCTAAGCCACCAATTGCGTGTTAATAATGAAATGTCTCGTGAAGGAGAGGTTAAGGTCTTTAACCTTGACAAGCTGCATCCTAATCAATTTAACCCTAGAAAACTAACTTTCAATGAAAACCATATTAATGCAATTAATGCATCTAAGCCAGACGTTGATTCCTATTTAGATACACTTGATGAGAATACAAAGAACCAGCTGATCGAATTATTGGCCTTATCATCTAATATCGAACAATCAGGGCTACTTCAACCAATTGTTGTTACAAATCATCCAGCGATTCGTGATGAATTTATGGTTGTCGCTGGAGAAAGAAGATACTGGTCACATATCCTACTTGGTAGAACTGTAATAAGGGCTATCTATCGACAAGTGGATGAAAAAGGGCATCGAGTATTATCCATAGCAGAAAACTTAGCAAGACACGATCTGTCCTTAAAGGAGAAAGTTATTGGCCTAAAAGATCTGCTTGAAATGGATACAGAATTCACTAAAGTTGACCATGTGATGAAGCTGTTCGGCGTAAGAAAAAGTGCCGCTTACATGCTGTTAAAACTCACAAAAGATGAGCGATATTACAGCGCAGTAGTCAATGGTCAAATCTCTCAGTTCCGTGATATAGATTCTTTTGAAAGTCAGAACAATATTTCAGCTGAACAGTTGGATGAGAAAATTCCAACCGTTGGAAAATTAAAATCTCAAAAAGGGACATTTCTGAAGCTAACGAAAGATCAATCTATTAAACTAGCCATGCTCTTATCAATAGATCCAGAAGAGCCTGACTTCACCAATAAGATTTTAGAGAAATTGGTATGAAAAAAATCAAATTGATTTCTTCCTTATCTAAAAATACACTTGAACAAGCATCCGTAAGTCGTGTCACCATCAGAATTCCTAAAGAAATGCATTCACTTTTGTCCATTGCCACGGTTGAATCGGGTTATGGATTAAAAGGTAAATCACGTTGGGTTAGGGATCAAATAGATAAGCTGTATGATTACGATGGACGTTACCAATTTATTCTTGATAGTATGATTATGACTAACTCAGAAGGAGTTTCAGATACGATTATATTATCGGAAGAGTTAAGAATAATGTGCTGGCAGTTAGCAATCGATACAGCTATTTATGGATCACGTAAAGATGAACCTCTTTATCTTGAAGTTTATATCAGTCATGTTTTGAGAGCCGCCATTCTACTAGGTATATCCTTCAGAAAATAGCACTATTCGCTAAAAGTTAATAAAAAACAGACTTTGCATAGCCATCGTTAATTGTCTAAAAAGAACAATCGTTCTATAATTGCTGCTCCACACCATCTGGAGTTTGTCATGCTTCGCTTTTCCGTTGCTTCACCCACGAGTTATATGCCTTGCGCTTATGTTGAGGCGTTGGTGCCTGCAGGTTTTCCGTCACCAGCAGCAGATTACACTGAGCAGAGTTTGGATTTGAATGAGCTGTGTATTCGTCATCCTGCAGCCACTTACTTTGTGCGGGTTTCGGGAGATTCAATGATTGGCGCTGGCATACAAGATGGCGATATGCTCATTGTCGATCGTTCGATTGAGCCTAAATCGGGTGATATTGTCATTGCTGGCTATTATGGTGAACTGACGGTGAAGCGGTTAGAGGTAGATGAGACAGGGGTGAGATTAGTGCCGATGAATCCAGCTTATCCGGTCATTCTGGTTCCCAATGAAAGTGAGCTGTCGATTCAGGGTGTGGTGGTGCATACCTTGCATTCGTTTAAGCGGACAAGCTAGTGTTTGCACTCATCGATTGCAATAACTTCTACGCATCTTGTGAGAAGCTATTTCGTCCTGACTTAGCCCATACTCCCGTTGTTGTGCTGAGTAATAATGATGGTTGCATAGTCGCACGCAGTAAAGAAGCCAAAGCATTAGGTTTTAAGATGGGTGAGCCTTACTTTCAGGCTAAAGAGCGTATTGATCGTAATGGCGTGGTGGTCTTTTCCAGTAACTATGAGTTGTATGCCGACATCAGCCGTCGGGTCATGGAAACCATTGAATCGGTTGTGCCAGCGATTGAGATTTATTCCATAGATGAGGCTTTTGCTGATATGAGTGGGTTTAGTGAGACTCAACTCGTATCGGTAGGCAAGTTTATTCAGCAAAGGGTGTTTCAGCATACGGGTATTAGTGTCGGTGTTGGTATTGGTGCGACCAAGACTTTGGCAAAGTTAGCCAATCATGCTGCTAAGCAGTATCCGAAAACCGGTGGTGTGGTGGTATTAACCGATAAAGCTCGTATTGAAAAGCTCATGCGTATTACTGAAGTGGGCGAAGTATGGGGCGTGGGTCGTCGTTTATCGCGTCAATTAACTGATATGGGTATTCAAACTGTGTGGGATTTTATCCAGCATGATACGGGAAGCTTGCGTAAACAGTTTTCAGTGGTGTTAGAACGCACCCAACGAGAGTTGAAAGGGCAAGCTTGTTTTGGGCTAGATGAAACACCTGCCACCAAACAACAAATTGTCTGCTCTCGCTCATTTGGTGATCGCATTACACAATTAGACCACTTAGCCCAAGCGGTTGCCACTTACACCGCTAGAGCCTGCGAAAAACTCAGAGGCGAAGGTATGAGTGCTCAATCCATTACGGTGTTTTGTCGCACCAGTCCCTTTGCTGATAAGGAACCTTATTACAGTAATCAAGCCAGCAGCCAACTCAGCTATCCCAGTGACGACACCGCTGTCTTTCTACACCAAGCCAATGAGCTGATTCAGCGCATTTATAAACCGCAGTTTCGCTATGCTAAAGCAGGGGTGATGCTATCGGACTTTTACGCACCAGGAACCTTTCAGTTGGGCTTGTTCGATGAACAGCCTAAAGATGAGTTCAAACGTAAAGGCTTAATGAGCTTGGTCGATAAGCTCAACAAACAACATAAAGGACAAGTGTTTTTTGGATGCGAAGGGGTCAGTAAACCTTGGGCAATGAAACGGGATAAGGTGTCACCACGCTACACAACACGATGGGATGAGTTACCAGTGGTGCGTTAGTTTGTGCAACTATATACTTAACATATATAGTTGCATGATGAAACAAAAAGAGGTTATTTAAATGGTTACTTCGACTGTTTTCGAAAATAATAAAACACAGGCGGTTAGATTGCCTTTATCTGTTCGCTATCCCAGTACGACAAAAAAAGTGCTGGTACGTAGCCTGGGGCATGATCGTGTTATATCTCCCATTGATCATGTATGGGATAGCTTCTTTCTATCTGTAGAAAACGAGGTGTCAGAAGATTTTATGCTAGAGCGAGCAACACAGTTAGAAGCAGTAAGAGAGTCATTTGATGCTTAAATTTTTGCTCGATACTAATATGTGCATTTACGTTATTAAGCGCAGGCCGGTAGAAGTACTTAGTAAATTCAACGAATCAGCAAATCGCATGGCGATTTCATCAATTACCTTGGCGGAGTTATTGCATAGTGCTGAAAAAAGCCAACACATTGCTAAAAACATTAAAGCAGTTGAAGATTTTTGTAGCCGCTTAGAGGTACTGCCATATTCTGATGCTGCAGCTTCACATTATGGTGATATTCGAGCCGCATTAGATAAGAAAGGAACTCCGATTGGTGTTAATGATATTCATATTGCTGCTCATGCGCGCTCAGAAGGATTGATTGTGGTCACGAATAATGAGCGAGAGTTTGAGCGAGTTGATGGCCTGCGTGTTGAGAACTGGATAATGGTTAAGTAGCATGACAAGTCGGCTAAGTTAATGACGACTTCTCCACAAATTCTGTTGGTAACCTTGTGTATAGGCAGGGGAGGGGAAGTAGTGAGCCTCTATCAACTATCTGAATGATTGCTGAAACCGAAACAAACTAAAATATAGTATTGCATACTATTGACTTAATGCTGACTAAGTCGTAATATAGCTCCTAGGTAAACAGGAGTGCTATCGTATGTCGAATCTAGAAAACAAACTCACTTTTGCAAAGGTGTTTGAAGAAGCAGGTAAAATCAAGCCGACTGAGCTGTTTTTGCTTTGGAATATTGCCATGTTGACTAAATCTCAACATCAGGTTGCTTTGGGTGCTGATGCTCTGAACTATTTGCAGTCAGTGGCTGATGTTTTTAATGAACAGACTGACTATCCGGTTTCATTGCCCAGTATAGAGCATTCAGACATTACAGAGTTAGAGCGCTTGATTTTCACGTCCAAAACGCAAGATTCGGAGCCAGCATTGGTGGCCAATCTTTTTCATTACTTCAAATCCCGTCATTACCCAGTGACTTCATTAGGGTTAAGTGGTTTGATGAATGATTTTTTGATGTTTCGCCAAGATCTCAATGTTTCGGAAAAGGATGATGGAGTGTTGCCTTATGTAGATAGCTGCGTTGTTTATGCCGATGCCGGTATTTTCGCCGCTATTAAGCTGTGTCAACGCAAGGTAGAAGTGAGTTATGCTTACCGAGATTTAACCCTGACATGGCTTTACAATTGGCTCAATAAGTTATGGCCTAACTTTCATCCAAAGGCACTGTCGGTAGGGGATGATGAGTTGACACAATTACCTAGTAAAGATGCTTTAGTGTTGTGTCCTTATTTTGGTAATAATGGACCCTTAGATTCGCCCAGTATTTATCAAACCTTGCTTACTAAATATCCCGTTATTGTTTCTTATCACCCTAAAAGCTTCTTTATCGGTAAGAAAAACAATCTGGCCGGCGAGCGTTTAGCTGCCTTTATACGTTACGAACAGGGCAAACGCATCACGCCGCTCAGTGTGTTAGTTACATTACCTAAAGGCGCATTAACTACCAGTAATGTCGAGCTTCAATTGGTTTATATCGATCAGCAAGCAAAAGATAGCTCTGGTGTACTCTTGGCGAATTACAGTGATGAACGGTTCTTAGAGAATAGTGATTCATCCCGAGGTATCCTAGTTGATATTCTGTCTAATGAAGGCGATCGATTCAAAGCCATGGGTGTCGATGCTTTATTCAACCAAGACGAAACTGACTTGATGCTGTTAGCAACGGATCATATTAAACCTGAAGGGCTAGAAGCTTGGGAGCGTCATGTGATGCAAAGTGGAAGAGGGCATCGTCTTTCACAGTTAGTGGATTTTTTACCCACTCGTTCATTTAGCTCGAAAAAGGAAATGAGTGAAAGTGGCACGATTGAATTATTCGATGTGGCATCGGGTGACTTTGATCAGTACGGTCAGTTAATGAAATTGAACAAGTCTCAGCATTTTAGCGAGGCGGATGCGGCCCGATTGAAAAAACGTTATGGATTAAGGCCAAGAGATGTTTTATTGACGGCTAAAAGTTCGATTGGTAAGGTGATGCTTATGCCAGATGAAATCGATGACAACTGTATTCCCGGCATGCAAGTACTGGTGATGCGTTGTCGCCCAAATAGCGGCATCAGTCCAATCTATTTATATCATTATCTGAGACTGCCCATCGTACAACAGTATATTCAGCAAAAGAATACAGGTACTAACTTGCCGCTGTTGCGCATGGAGGATGCTAAGCTCATTCCAATTTTGCTACCGAGCGAAGCCGAGTTGGTCGATGTAGAACGTCGCCATGCGGAAAACATGAAAATTGTTCAACAGTTAAACGCGGCGGCTAGTCAGCTGCAAGAGGGTATTGAAGGCCTGTTGTCAGATGGATTGGCTTTTGTTAGCCGTTTAGCAGAGTATCAAGAAGGGAAGGCATAGCCCTTCCTTGTCAAGAGAAACTCTTGGTTGCTGGTTTTAATATAGTATGCAATACGGCAATATGTAAATATATATTTAATGGAGTGTAAAATGGAACTTAAAGATTACGACATGGTGGTACTACAACTTTTTTCGCCTGAAAAAGATCATCAATTTTTGGTTTATCATCGCAAGCGTAATGATGGCAGTGTTCAATTTGATCAGACGCATGAATGGAAGCTTGGAAAATGGTTGAACTTTTATCGAGCTGACGACCAGTACCCTGATGAACATAGCAGTTACATTTTGGAGATGGAAGTCGATCATGATTTTGTTCGTTTTGAGACTCGCTTAAGCGATTATTATCAGAATTTTTTTCAATGGGATTCGAAACTCTTTAGCGCTGCAATATCACTTAGTTCACTTTGTTGGCAAGCCAGAAAATATTTGTTAGACGCCACGGATATTGAGCCGATGAACGTGATAGAGAAAGATGATCAGGATAATCTAATCGGTATCGCTAGCGAAATGACGGGTGAATGAGTACGCATCATTCCTTTCACGGAAATGGATTTCCTGCTGGAATTGGCGCAAGAGCATGAGTCCTTTCGTGAGATTTTTGAAGCCAGCAATCAAAGACGCGAAGAGCAGAAGCGCCATCGTTAAATTGAGGAAAGACGCAGGGCAATCATAGAGAGACATAGAAAGAATAAAAGTGCTGGTAGTAAACCTGATGCCGACAAGGATGTTCAGCCTATACCGGCATGGATGAAAAGCAAATTGGAATATCTTGAAGGCAGAAGAGCCAAAATGAGGGGAGCGCGTGTGGTGTCTGCTGATGAAGAGGTAACAGAAAAAACTCCACCTAAGCCATTGTATTCTGATACGGACGCCTTTTATCGTCACGAAAAAGCTTATTCCGTTTGTGATGTAGCTGCCTTTGAGCAAAAGCTTAAAAACGTTGACTGCTTTGCCAGTAGAGACAGTCGGACGGATGATTTGCTTGATGTGCTAAAAAAGTCAGAGGGTTTGGGAACCATGGTTAAGCTAACGCCACAATTGCCTTTGGCGATGCAGGCATTGGATCAACTGAGTAACGACATGCCAAACTTTAGCGAGGTCATTGATTACATTCGTTATAATTTGGTGATGGCATCACGGGGAGACCAGCATGTTTATTTTCCAGCGGTTGTGCTGCTTGGGCCACCAGGGGTGGGTAAAACCTATTTTGCTAGCTCGCTTGCAAAGTGCCTTCATTTGACTTTTGACAAAATCAGTTTCGAGAACCAAACAGGCAATGGCAGTATCGCTGGCACACAAGCCATGTACAACAATACTCGACCTGGCATTGTTTTTCGTAATGTTGTTACTGGGGGAGATTTGAACCCCCTGATTTTGGTCGATGAGGTTGAAAAAGCGGGTTCGGGACTGAGAGGGGAGGCGGCCCCCATCAATCAGTTGCTTGGTTTGCTAGAAAAACACTCGGCACAGGCATTTCAGGATCAATCCTTGGAGGGGTTTGACTTTGACGCCAGCTGGATTAATTGGGTGCTTACTGCTAATGATTTATCCACTGTGCCAGAGCCAGTGTTGAGTCGAACTACTGTGTTTGAAATTGCCGCTCCGACAGAATCTGATTTGATGGGCATTGTTGAGCGTATGTATCAGTCGCTGTTGAGCTCACGATCAATCCCTGAGCATGAGCGGTTGGTCATTACAGAAGAGAGTCGGCAATTACTCGTTCGTCAGGTTACGAATGCGTCCATGAGTATGCGACAGATTCCTAAGTTGCTGCAAAAAGCCTATTCCAATGCCATTATGCAAGAAGCAACTCATATTACGCCTGATCACATGGGATTGACACTGACTGTTGAAAAACAGGATCGGAGAAAAGTTGGGTTTCTCTAATTGTCGTTTTGGTGAGAGAGAGCTCCGACAAAAACCTGGGTTTGTTAAGAAAAGCATACCTAATAACATTTATAACACTGCTGATGTCAGATAAAATCATCGTGCTGTTGTTGAAGGAAAAAATGAATGAACCAACTAAAATCGATTATTGCCATTAATTCTTATGTGCCTAAAAGAATTAACCGCTTCGAGGTAGCAGGTGGGTGCATCGTACAGGGTACGAATGGGGCAGGGAAAACCAGTTTATTACGCTTATCGCTGTTGTTTTTTGGGGTGAAGCCGCATGAAATTGCTGCCATCGCGGGCAAAGGTAATCGATTCCACGATTATTATCTGAAAACAAACAGTAGTTACCTAGCTTTCGAATATGAAAAGTCGGGGAAAACGCTGTTAGTGGTGGTCTATGCCAAGGGCGATGGTGAATTACGCTATCGCTTTTTGGACACAGCTTATGATGAAGCCATGTTCATCGATGATCTTGGTCAGTTTGTTAAGGTTGAAAACTTTAAACATCACGTACAAGCCAAATTTGGCTTGCGGGTGGGCAATGAGTTTACACCCTCGCAGTACAAGGAAGTGATTCAGTCGGGTGTGCGTAAGCCGATGAACTCGCCTAACGCGTCAGAAATCAATCAAGCCAAGATGCTATTTTCACTTTGTGAGCCGAATAAAACGATTGGCGATATTGACCGTATCATGACATCGATTATTGCCAGCAAGCCCAGTATGCAATCGGTAAAAGCACTAATTGCGCGCGATTTGATCGGTTTGGAAGATCGACTGCAACAAACCAGCCATGAAGGCATGTATGATCCCATGCAGTGGGAGGAACAGCGTATTTTATTGCGTCAAGCGATGAGCTTGTCGGATAAACAAAGCTTTTTGCAAGAAATGGATCATGAAGATGCGATATTAACCAGCATCGAAGCACAATTATCTCAAGCCAAAACAGCGGCCGAGTTCTTATTGTTGCAGCAACAGCAAGCTGTTGAAAAGTACAGTGAGCAGCAAGCAGCCTATGCGAGCACATTGGCTAAAGTGGAAAATAAATATCAGCAACAGCGAGCAGAGCTTGAACCTAAGCTATCGCAAGCTAAAGCCGATAAACAGGAAAAAAGTCACCGTATTGCTCAGCTTGAACAAAAGTGGCAAGCATATCAACAACAAGATATGGATGCGCACCAACTCAAAGCAACCAGACTGTCCTCGCTGCAAAAACAATTGTTGAACGAGCAGCTGCATTACCGTGAGCTAGAGCAAAACTTCTCCCACATCAGCCATCTGTTTGAACAAAGGCGTTCACAGTTGCAGCTCGAACATGAGCAACAGAAATCTGAACTTCAAAAGCAATTTGAACTACAGAAATCAGAAATTAATCAGCGTAAAGATGCCGCCCGCGATGAATTAGACGCAGCAAAGCAGCAAGTGCGTAATCTATATGATGCACAACTGGCCGACCTAGAACTGGTACAACGTCAGCAGCATGGTGAAGTGAGTGCCTTAGACGCGCGTATGCAACATCCAATGAGCGATGAGATTTCAGCGTTGAGCAATCAAATTGAACAGATGCGTCAAGAAGCGGATCGCTTGCAAACAGAATGGTTGTCTGCCAGCAAAAAAGATAAAACGCACGAACAACAACATCAAGCCTTGATTAAGTCACGTGATGAGCAGTTGAATCAATATCATCAAGCGAAACGCGAGCAACAACACTTAGAACGGCAGCGTGATGACTGTCAGCATTCCTTAAAACATGTTGAGAATATGCTCTATTTCCGACTACTTGCCAAATCACCCCAACAGGCCGATTTAGCCACACGTAGCTTACGTGAAGACTTGCTGAAGATGCCAGTGGATGATTCTATCCAAGTGGCGGCGGGTGATCTTAAATTGTTGGGATGTGAGCTTGACCTCAGTCAGCTATCGCCGATCGAAGTTTTAGATAGACAGCGCCTTGAGCAATCTTTACAAACGATTTTATCAGCCTTGTCAGCCTGTCAGTCTTCTCAAGAAAGTTTGAGCCTTTCGCTCGCTCAACTGGATAAACAGATTAAGCAAAGTGATGAAGCACGTGTTGTCATTGTCGGTAAGCTGAAACAGTTGAGTTACCAACAAGAAACCTTGAAACAACAACTTAGCTCAAGAGAACAACAACGTGGCACTGAGCAACAGAAACTGCGCTTATCTTTGCAATCATCATTAGCTGCAGCCAGGGAGGCGCTCAAGGAGACTGAACAAACGCGTCAGTCTCTTATGCACGAGTTTGAGCAAGTCATGAAGCAAAAAGAAGCGGATTATCAGCTGGCTTTGCAGGTGTTAGCAACCGAACAGCAACGTGGTCAAATTCATTTTGAGCAGTTAGCAGCAGAAGTTCAAGCCAAATTTGATGCACGCATGGCAAACCTAACCTTAGAAAATCGACAGGCGTTGGATGAAGCGGGTGCTGATACCCAAGCTTTGGAAGCGCAGCAATATCAGCTAGACCAATTACAGTTAGAAGTAGCATCGGCTCAACATTCATCTCGCCTAGTAGATGAGTACAAACTTTGGTTAGAAGAATATTATTCTGCTCATGACGCGCTTAAATCGGAACTGAGCCTGTTAGATGAGCAGATTGTCAACTTAGATAATCAATTGCGTCGCGCGCAACAACACTATCAACAAGAGAGCAAGCAGTTAACAGCATTGATTGCTGATAACGATCGTGCTTTGACAACTGCACGCCAAGAAGTACAACTCATCAGTGGTTTATTAGCCCAAGCTTTACGAGAGATCAGTGCGGCGAAAGAAAAACCAGCGGTGATGCCTTTGTCTGCACATCAGTTGCAGCAGCAGATTCATCGTCAGTTAGGCGAGCAAGCTGAGCATGAAAAGTTGGGGCAGCAGGCGTGCGCCAAAATATTTAATTCATTTAGACAAATGCGCGAGCTAGGTGCAAAAGTATCTGAGGCGCTACAGAGCCAAAGACTTGATGACTTGGATTCAGTGAAGCAGTGGCGTCATCATTTGCCGAGTTTAACTTACTTGTTGGGTGAGTATTTGCTAGGTCTGATCGAGGACATTAAACAGCAGTTTAGTTTGCTGTCGCAAAAGTTAATCGACTTGGATCGCTCATTAGATGATCAGGTTCGGCGCATTAAAGAAAAAGGCAGACAGATTTCCCAACGTATGAATGAAATGGGCACGGCCTTTGCACAAGTCGAGCGAGTAGAAGCGCACATTACCTCCAACCTTGACCAGATTGGCTTTAAGAAAAGTTTGAGCAAGGCTGCGAAGATGGCAGAAGAAGTGCAACGTTTACCCGCGCACGAAGCCATACCCGAAAAGTTATTAGATGCTGTGTCCCAGGCGATTATTGATATTGACCGTTATGGTAAGCATTTAAACATTGAACAGTTTATTGACATTACCATTGAAGTAAAAAATAAAGGTCAGCTTAAGCCACGTTTCGCGCGTAATGATAAGGAACTAAACAACATTGATAGTGAGGGTCTAAGTTTCCTGATTTTGCTAACGCTATACATGGCGATTAAAAACACCATGCAACAGGATCACAATGTGACCTTATTGTGGGCAATTGATGAATTAGGCAAGTTGCATCAAGACAATATCGAAGCCTTAATGCGTATGCTCAAGCGCGAGCAGGTTGATTTTTTATGTGCAGAACCGCACAGTAATGCCAAAATCAGCAGTTTATTTCGCCATATTTACGTGATTAAAGACTCAGGTCGTGTGCAAAAAGTAGACAGTCAAGCAACCAGCAATCCTGCGCAAGTATTTTTGCAGGCAATAGAAGCGCAAGCAAACGCAGGAGTGAATCATGAATGAAAAAAAATTGATTCGTCGTTTAATGGCGGGTGATGTCATCTGTCAAGTAACCCATGAGTCGTCAGTTGCTTGGTTGCAGCATGAAGCGAATGTTGCACAAATCAATCTAGGGTTGAGCTATGCCGGCATGAAGCTTAGCCATAATGAAGCCAAAACCTACTTCTATGCCAGTTATCAAGATTTACGCGACAAAGAAGATGAAACTGCTTTGCGTAAACGATTGCAAGAGATGGTGGATATCATGCATCCCTTGTTTCAGTTTTTGGATTTAGTGACTAAAGCCAATAATGAGGATAGTTTTCCAACACAGGGACACAGTTATACCTTTGCCCAATTACTATGGTCAATTGACAATAATGACGCGCTGGCACAGGCATTAAATAACCTGTCGAATCAGAAGTATTTTAACAAAGCACGCAGTAAAACGAATGTAAAAGATCGGCTAACCTCGGTCATGGATATTTTGGTTGATGACGGGCTGTTACATACCGATAGTGGGCGCATGCGCTTTGAGGTAACGGGTAAGTTTGATTACTATGTCAGTGTCTATCATCACATTGTTTCGCTCGATAACCCAGAGATTCTGATTGAAGATCAGCCAGAGCAGAGTGGGTTAGGATTAGAAGTATGAAGGCCGAAGATATCCGCAAGTTAGGCGAAGCCATCGCTTATCATGCCGAGCTATTGGCAGAGCTTGATTTTAGTTTAGATGAACCTGTTTATGTTGCTGAGCGTTCACCGTCTCTGGGCTTATTAAAAAATGCCCGATTAATTGAAGCGGTAGAGGATGACCGTTATTTTTCGGGGGAATATTACGAGCTGCTGCGCAAGACCATTCATAGTACCCACTATGAAGTAAATACCATGCCTGATATACAGGTTTGGTTAGCCGATGTGACACATTTGGCCAATCAGTATGTTGCTTTAGAAGCAGAACAACAAGAGGAAGAACGCCAAACTGTCCGTAAGTCATTAGTCAAAACGCTTTATCAAATGGGCATGAATTTAAAATCCTTTATTCGTGATATTGACCATAAGGCTTCATCAGAATTTGGATATTGCAAAACCTTACAAGCTAAAATCCGTGAAGGTCTTTATTATCGTGAAAGAACAAGTGATATTTTAAAGAAACTGGAGCGTCTGGATTTTGAAGCACTCGGTCGCATTTCACAACACCCCGATATCGAATCGCTGACCATTGGCACTTTCTTTAATAAAATTGATTTGCTACGCAGTGATTTGAGTTTGGTGTTGCATAAGTTACAGCGGTTATCGACATCATTCAAAGAAAGTGAGCTGAGAACGCGGCAGTTGCAACGCATACTGCACGCCCTAAATGATCATCGCATTGATACTAAAGATGTGTTGGAGCGTATCGATTGGACGCAGTCGGCGCTGTTAAACAGTGTGGGTGGGGTTGTCATAACGAGTTTCTCGGCAGGTTTCGATTACGAAAACAGCACCGCTTTTGCTCAGGCAAGGTATGATGATTTAGCTCAGAAAATTAAACTACCCAGCATGCAGAGTCCTGTTGTTGCAGAACAAGAGTCGGTCAAACTGGAAGTAGATGATGAGATGCCAGATGACGATAACACGATTGATCATGGATTGTTGGTGCATCAACAGCGGTTTTCACAGCTCATTTTGCAATCGAATCAGCCAAGCTCCGTCATTGGCTATTGGCAAGCCGAAACCTTATTGAAAGAACAAGTCACAGCCGATGCTTGGTTGTTAGAAATGTCGCAATGGTTAGTTGATGTGCAAAGTCACTCACTCACGGAGCAGGGTAATTTGAACCTTGAATGGATTGAGCGCCCCTTGTCTGAGTGGTCTGATATGGTGGTGTTATCGGATATTCGCGCCCAATTTGTTGCTAAGGCTGTGTAGCATCATGAAACTCAATCAATCTCAACTCTTGGCATTACAGGCAATTCATCAAAAGGGGTTGCCTGTCGAAAGAACCGCTTCTGGCTGGTTGGTGCGTTTTGTAGAGGAGGAGGGGATAGGGCGTGTTGTTGGACGAAAGGTGTCCTTTAGTTATGACGATATGTCAAAAATCGGCGTCTTTCTGTTGATGAATGGTTACGCACAGTCGCTTTCTGTCGAAGACTTTACTGATAGAATGACGCTATCTCGCGTGCTGGCAGATGAAAAACTGGCCACTTCACCTGTCACCCAAGATCGTGTGCTAGTCAAGTCACTCAGAAACCCATTTGACGTGAATGGTAAACGCTTTCCCGCTGGGCATGGTATTGAGTTTCGTGTCGGTGAGTTATTACAGGCGAAACCATCGCAAGTGCTGCTGGTCGAAAACCTCGCTGTTTTTTTGACCCTTCAAGACTATGCGGATTTGATTAATTGTCTTTCAACCGATGTATTAGTGGTTTATCGGGGTGGGCAAGGCTTTTCGGCACAAGCCAGTCAGCGTTATTTAGCGCAATGCCAAGCACAAATTATTGGCTTTTTCGATTTTGATGCTGCAGGTTTGTGCCAATTAGGCGTGAAAGGATTGAATGCCCTGCTATTGCCGAGCATTGCACAAACCAACTTACCTAAGTTGTTAGCGGCTAATAAAGAAGGACTATTCGCAAAACAATTGCCACAATATGGCGAACAACTTAAGCAACTCATAAACGCAAAAAGCCCTTTAGCCCCTTGGGCTGAACAATTGCGACATCATCAACTGGCGGTGATGCAAGAAGCCATGTTATCGAGAGCATTGCCTTTGGTGGTTGTTTCGCTCGTGTAATAAGGGGTGTAAATTTTACCTAGCAAAATCTTATATGTTATTTCGTGCATTTAATGCGCATAATTGTGTTATTATTTTCAATAATTGGCGCATAAAAGTGTAAATCATGAAACGTATTTTACTAAATCAACTACTGGCTTGGAAAGATCGTGCAACACGCAAACCCTTGTTAATCGATGGTGCGCGTCAGACGGGTAAAACCTATTTGTTGCAAAACTTACTAGGGCAAGCTTTTCAGCGGGTGCTCAGGGTCGATTTTTTAGCTTCTCCCGTAATGGCAGAAGCCTTTGCCGATGCACTCAATCCACAAAATATTATCAGCAACCTTGAGTTATTAACGGGGCAAGCATTCAACCCGATTACTGATTTGTTAATCCTAGACGAAATAGGCGAGTGTGCTAGGGCGGTGACGTCGCTAAAATATTTCGCAGAGCAAGCACCTACTTGGTTTGTGGCAGCCAGTGGATCTAACATTGGCTTACTTACCGCTTTTCCTGTCGGTAAAGTAGAGCAGTACAATTTACATCCGCTTACCTTTGAAGAGTTCTTGTGGGCATCGGGTGAATCTGCCTTAATTCGTGCCTTCGAACAGAAGACGCAAAGCAGTGCCGCTCACATCCAATTGATGGATAAATTGACCGATTATTACTTTACAGGCGGTATGCCAGAAGCAGTTTCTGCTTGGTTCAGCCAACCAGAGAGAAGTTTATTGGATCGCATCGCCGAGGTTTCCAGTATTCACGGCAACTTGGTTGAAGGTTATCAGCGAGATTTTGGCAAATATGCGGGCAAGGTTAATGCTCAGTTGATTGAAGCCGTATTCAGACATATCCCGATGCAGCTGTCGTCTGTATTAGATGAGTCAGTGAAGCGGTTTAAATTTAAGGGCGTTGATGCACGCAAGTCACGTTATGCCGATTTTGAAGGTGCCATTATGTGGTTGCATCGCTGCCGATTAGCACTCAAAAACTATCCCATTGAAGGATTGCCACGTTTACCACTTGCCGCCTATCAGAAGGAAAATTACGTCAAGCTCTATCTGTTCGATGTCGGCTTGCTCAATCACATGTTGGGTACGAGTTATCGTGAGATTAAAAAGCAAGCATACGAATATAAGGGTTATATCGCTGAAATTTTGTACAGCAAGAGTTGGCAGCGCTTGGCATGGAGCCGACTTTTTCGTGGGGCGATGCACGTGCAGAAATTGAATTTATTTTAGCCAATGATGAAGGGCATGTTATTCCGGTTGAGGTCAAAAGCGGTAGTAGAACGCGTGCAAAGTCGTTGCAATCTTATGTTCAAAAGTGCCAGCCGCATAAAACCATTAAACTAACAGGAACTCAGGGGTCATCTCCCTTAGAAGGGGAGCACATAGTGCTGCCTTTGTACTTTGCTAAATACATTGTGGATGAGCTGTGAATTGAGTTGGCTGTTTCATCCGTTGAGTCACGACTTAAAAAAATCCCATTATTTATTCCAATAAATCCTTTTTTATAGAGAAGACAATCCCTTTTTGATACAATCTTGGGTGCAGCAACACAGCGAGTTAACTCATGTTCAAACGACACATCACGCACAAATTAGATGAAGTTTTAGCCGATACCCCTGTTACGCTCATCACAGGACCGAGACAGTCGGGAAAAACAACGCTGGTGAAATCATTGGTGTTGCCATCTGAACAGCCATTTAGTTATGTGACGTTAGACGATGAGAGCGACAGAGACTACGCACTCAACGATCCGATTGGATTCATCCGCCGATACGATCGGTTGATTATTGATGAAATTCAACGCGCACCCAATCTATTATTAGCCATTAAGAAGAGTGTGGATGAAGATCGCCGACCTGGGCGGTTTGTACTGACAGGTTCTGCAAATGTGTTAACCATGCCCAGTTTTGCCGACTCTTTGGCGGGTCGCATGGAAAACCTGACGCTATTGCCACTCTCTCAGGCAGAATTATCAGCTAACACAACGAATTGGTTGGATGCGGTCTTTGCAGGTGATATTCCACCACCTAACCCTAAGGATATTGGTGAAACGCTGATTAGCAAAATACTCACGGGGGGTTATCCCGAAGTGGTTGCAAGAACCAGTGAGAAGCGTCAACAAGACTGGTGCTTACAATACGTCAATGCCTTACTCACGCGCGATATTTTAGATGTTGCCGCCATATCCAAAACAGCACAACTGCCCAAACTACTCAGCATCGTAGCGCAAATGGCAGGAAATCTGAGTAATGCTGCCAAGGTTGCGGGCGAAATTGGTATCGATCGAAAAACAGCCGCCAAATATATGCACCTTTTGGAACAAATGTACTTAATTCGTGAAATACCCAGTTGGTCAACCAATGAAATCAGCAGGGTTGTTAAGTCAGCCAAAATACACTTTATCGACTCGGCTATTTTAGCAACTTTATTAGGGCAGAATAAGGCAACCCTATTGCGTGATCGGTCGGGTATGGGCGCATTAACCGAATCCTTTGTGTTGAGCGAGTTACTGAAAATGGCGAGCTATTCACCCGCTCATTATCGTTTTACTCACTATCGTGATGCGGCAAAAAATGAAGTGGACATTATCGTTGAAAATACCCGAAGCCAACTTGTTGCCATCGAGGTCAAAGCCTCTGCAACCTTGGGGATGAGCGACTTAAAAGGCATCAAATATTTTCAATCCATTGTCGGTGACTCGCTGGTGGCAGGCATTATTCTTTACGATGGGTCGGAAATTAAACCGATGGGCGAGAAAATATGGGCAGTGCCTTTGTCTAGCTTGTGGTAGATAAGGCGAAAAAATTTTAATGCTTAAGTTAGTGTCGGGTCTCGACTGGTTGAATGAGTTACAATTATCTTAAATCTCAGTATTTGCTTGAAGGTTGCAAGTCCGAGA